>DASSKE010000003.1:0-217822 GCA_035690865.1 Saccharimonadales bacterium (SeqCode) | reverse complement strand
TTCCAAGGATGTCAAGCCTGGGTAAGGTTCTTCGCTTACCATCGAATTAAACAACACGCTCCACCGCTTGTGCGGGTCCCCGTCAATTCCTTTATGTTTTAGTCTTGCGACCGTACTCCACAGGCGGGATGCTTAACGCGTTAGCTTCGCTACTAGAAGGGTCGATACTTCTAACAACTAGCATCCATCGTTTACGGCGTGGACTACCGGGGTATCTAATCCCGTTTGCTCCCCACGCTTTCGTGCCTCAGTGTCAGGAATGAGCCAGTTATCTGCCTACGCCATCGGTGTTCCTCCCAATATCTACGGATTTCACTCCTACACTGGGAATTCCAATAACCTCTCTCATCCTCTAGCTTAGCAGTTTAGATAATGTGTATATGGTTGAGCCACACGCTTTCACTATCTACTTGCTATGCCACCTACGCAACTCTTTACGCCCAGTAATTCCGGATAACGCTTGGATCCTCCGTATGACCGCGGCTGCTGGCACGGAGTTAGCCGATCCTTATTCATATGCTACCGTCATTATCGTCACATATAAAAGCAGTTTACAATCCGAAGACATTCATCCTGCACGCGGCGTTGCTCCATCAGGCTTTCGCCCATTGTGGAAAATTCCCTACTGCTGCCTCCCGTAGGAGTCTGGGCCGTGTCTCAGTCCCAGTCTGGCTGATCATCCTCTCAGACCAGCTACCGATCGTCGCCTTGGTGAGCAATTACCTCACCAACTAGCTAATCGGACGCAGGCCGTTCCCAAAGCGCCGAAGCTTTACTCCTTAGAGCACATGCGGTATTAGACACCATTTCTGGTGCTTATCCCTCACTTTGGGGTACGTTCCTACGTGTTACTCAGCCGTCCGCCGCTCGCCGCCAAGTAGTAAACTACTCGCGCTGCCGCTCGACTTGCATGTATTAGGCACGCCGCCAGCGTTCATCCTGAGCCAGGATCAAACTCTCCAAAAAAGAATTTGTCTCTAACTTCAGTCGAACTAGTTCCGAAGAACTAAATTACTGACTTTAAAACAATTCAAAAATCAATTGACGTTGATTTGCACTACTTAATTTTTAATGAACCTCTTAGATACCTCTTTCAAGTCCTCTAAAAAACTCTAGGACTGATCTTACGATGAAAGCGCCCCTTATGTCAAGAATATTCTTGCAAAAAAAGTGGTGATTGTTACATCACCCCAGTAAAACACCTTGCGCCAAGGGGTAATAACAGGTTGGCACTACGCCCGACCCGGCATGCTATGCTTAGTATATAACTACGCAGGTGGGCATGAAGATACGGTCAACAACAGCAAGAATAGTCATTGGAGCATTGTCCTCGTACATAATTATTTTTGCATTTGCACCCCTTTCGGACGCCCAGAGCAGCAGTACCATCGCTCAGACCTTTAAGGCTAGCTCCGCGCAGGGCGAAATTGTGAGCGGCTCGCTTGTGAGCATAAAAAACGGCGAGAACACTGTTGAGCTCACAACCCAGGAAACTGCAAACAAACTCGTTGGAGTAGTAGATGGCAGCCCCCTTGTGAGCCTTTCGGAGGGCGGCCAAGGCATTGAAGTTGTGCTCAGCGGCACTGCTGAAGTTCTCGTAAGTGACATAAACGGCGTTGTTGGGAGTGGCGATAAACTTACTATCTCTCCCATTGCCGGTGTTGCTATGAAGTCCGCAAACAATAGCCAAATTATCGGTACAGCTCAAGAAGGCTTCACCCCTACCACTACTAAAAGTATCTCTGACCGTGGCGGCAAGCGGCATAACATACATATAGGATACGTCCGCACGCAGATTGGCGTTACTTCATATCAAGCATCTGGCAGCGATTTTCTGCCTCCCTTTTTACAGAACGCCGCTAATAGTATTGCCGGACGACCCGTATCTCTTATAAGAGTTCTGATATGCAGCATCCTCCTGCTCCTCGGATTTATCGCTGTTATCATTTTGGTATACACTTCGACTCGTTCAGCCATGACTTCCTTGGGGCGCAACCCCTTGGCTGCACCCGCCATCCGCCGAGGCCTCTACCAGATACTGGCAATATCTCTTGTAATCACAGGCTGTACTCTCCTGGCAAGCTATGTAATTCTGACTGTGTAATAACTGGGGCGCTTCTCCTTGTAAAATGCTCGTGCTTGTTGTAAAATTCAGGTAGGTTTTAAAAAACAAAGACAAAGAAAAAATGGAAAATCCACCCCGAGGATCGGATTTCAGTCAGGAAGACTCCCTGAGCAATCTGGAAACTGGCATACGCGACACTTCGGCTCAAACGCCCGATACGGTAAGCGATCCGTTTTTTGTTGCGCAAAAAAAGTCTTTGTCTACTATTTCGCGAATTTCTCTTGGTGGATTTGCCGCCCTGCTCATTGCCCTGACCGCCACGTTCTTTTTCTTTCAGAGGCAAAGCCCCACCGCGCTTCAGGCCAGCGATTTTAACGATATCCGTCTACCACTTACAGACATACCTTTTGGAGGTCAGCTTTCTGATGCTACAACCTTAAAAGTACGCGGAGAGCTGGCGGTCGGCGGCTCACTTACCTTGTCCCCCTCGGAACAACCTCAGAACCCAATAAGCGGCCAATTTTATTTCGATAAGGACCGCGAACAGATGCTGTACTACGATGGCAGTCAGTTTGTCTTGCTTCAAGGAGGTAGCGGATCGACGATCAACAATATCTCAAACATCTCCACGGGCGGGTCGGTATCTAATGTGACCGACGTTACCAATGTAACAAACGTTTTCAACACCACTGCCGGGAGCATAACACTTACCGGCACTACGGGAAGCCTGGCTATGTTCACGGCGAGTGATGCTCTAGGCGACTCGTTAATTCAACAGAGCGGCGCCAACCTGCAGGTAGCCACAAGCGGCACTAATGCAGTGACCGTTGGTTCGGGCGCGGGCAGCAGCTCTACTACCATGCAAGGAGGAACGGCAGGACTAAGCCTAAGCACCGGAGGCTCCACAGGCCTAACTGGTTCCATTTCAATTACGACTGGTGACTCCTCTACTACCGCCTCTGGCAATATAACTATTGATAGCGGGTCAGGAATTATTGACGGTGAGGTAGTTGAAGATAAGACTTTTGAAAGCGGCGTTGATTCTATGCAAGATTGGTTTAATACCACGCTTGCGACCACGACGGACCAAGCTCATAGCGGCACCCAAAGTCTTGAGGTAACACCGAGCAGCTCCTTCTGGGGCATTATTGAGATTCTTCCGGGAACTACAGTAACTGCCGGTCATCAGTATCACTTTAGCATCTGGGTACGGGCAGCAACGACGCCACGCACTATTAATGCCTCGGTAGTTTGGCAAGGCGCAGGCTCCAGTACTTCATTCACCTCAATTATAGACAATACCACTGGCTGGACAGAGATGACCCTCACCGCTCCCGCTCCCGCTGGCGCCACCTCTGTCTCGTTCAGGATGCAAAGTAGCACTGGAGCAGCGGGCGATATTCACTACTTTGATGACGTAAGCATCACCGACTTAAGCTCAGGAACTGCAATCTCTTCGATTGATATCGGCAGTACAAATGCAAAAGTTATCACCATCGGCAATCTTAATCAGATTGGTGCCACGACTATCCGAGGAGGAAGCGGCATAGATATCCAGAGCGGCGCGGCAGCCACCACAATCGAGGGAGGCACACTTAACCTTACCGGTAATGCGGCATCTTCGCTTGCTACTACAAGCGGAGCACTGACTATAACATCTGCTGCTAGTGCGACATGGGGAGTTGGCACCGCCTCATCTGGCGCTGGAGGTGACCTCACGCTACGCGGAGGACAAGGAGGGAGTGACGGAAACAACGACGGAGGTGATCTTATTCTTCAGGGCGGAGCCAAGAATGGGAGCGGCCTGCCAGGCAGCATCATTGCCAAGCCCCAGACCGATGTAGCTACTGCTTTCCAAATTCAGAACAGCTCCGGAACCTCCTTCTTGGTGGCAAATTCAATAAGTAAAACTATTCGGATTGTAGGCGCAAGTGGTTCATTTGCCTCACTAACACTCGAAGATGCCCATTTTAGTTCAGTTCAAACGACTGCGCCGACCATTAGTACGCCATCGAGCTGCGGAACAAGCCCTTCAGCCGCCATTACAGCTGGCTCAACGGACTCTGCGGGGTCTTTTAGCATAACAACTGGCACAGGCGGTTCAGCGTCCACCTGCAGCACAACCATAACCTTTAACACGGGGTATGGCGGCGCGCCTAAGTCTATTATTGTCGTAGGAAAAACGGATGCCGTCTCTTCGGCCCGCCAGCCGTATGTTAGCAACAGCTCAGCAACTACTTTTACGACAGATTTTGGCGTTTCGGCCGGAGGTGCGGACAACACCACCTACAACTTCAGTTACTGGATTGTTGAATAAAGACAAAGCACCGCATTGCGCGGTGCCTTTTTGCCTGCGATAAGATTGGCTACTTATCTTTTTTAGGCTTAGCTTCTTCTTCGCTCTCGTCGATCTCTTCATCGGAGGCATCTACAAGTGCTAATGAAACGACTTCGTCCTTGTCGTTTAACCGCATAATACGCACGCCTTGCGTTGCGCGGCCAAGCTCAGGAATGTCCTTAAGTCCAAGCCGAATGCTTTGACCCTGACATGACACTATAAGAACTTCCTGATCGTCAGCGGTGGTTAATGTCTTAACGCCAACCAAATTCCCGGTCTTGCTGTTAACGATTGCTGAGCGAATGCCGACACCACCACGGGCATGCGCAGTAAATTGCGCGATCTTGGTGCGCTTACCATAACCAGACTGGCTGATGACAAAGATGCTTGAGCCGGGCTGCACTACGTCCATGCCAATCACGCGGTCGCCGGTTCGCAGGCGAATGCCCCGTACACCGCGTGATGCACGACCCATAGGGCGTACATCTTTCTCGTGGAAGCGGATAGCCTGACCTTGTGAAGTTGAAATAACCACTTCGTTGTCGCCGTTAGTCATGCGGATCCATTTAAGTTCATCACCTTCATCGAGGTTAATAGCAATCAGACCTGAGCTTCGCACATTTCGATATTGCTCAAATGGCGTCTTTTTAACGGTACCGCGGACAGTACACATAAAGAGATTGCCGCCCTCTTGTTCTTGCTTGTTTACGTTTATGACTGCGCTCACTGTCTCTTCGGGCTGCAATTGCAGCAAGTTCACAATCGCAATACCCTTTGCATTCAAGCTTGTAGCTGGTACTTCGTATGTTTTAAGGCGGAAAACACGGCCCTTATTGGTAAAGAACAAGAGGTAGTCGTGAGTGCTTGCGTTAACAATGTGTTCAATAACGTCTTCGTCACGAGTAGTCATACCTCGACGGCCTTTACCGCCTCGGCCCTGCTTTTTGTACTCAGCAAGCGAGCTGCGCTTGATGTAGTTAGCGCTCGTAAGCATAACTGCCACTTGCTCATCCGGCACGAGGTCTTCTTCACTGATCTTACCCAGTTCTTGTGGCACAATCTTAGTGCGACGATCATCACTATATTGCTTCTTAAGCGCTTTAAATTCATCTTTTATGATACCCAGAATCTTCTGTTCATCGGCGAGAATTGCCTCAAGTTCGGCAATGGTCTTGAGCAGTTCAGCAAGTTCATCTTCAATCTTCTTACGCTCCAAGCCAGCCAGCGTACGCAGCTGCATTGCCAAAATAGCCTTTGCCTGGATCTCGGTAAGGCCAAAACGTTTAATAAGGTTAGCCTGGGCTTCGTCTGTTGTTTCGCTTGAACGGATAGTTTGGATTACCTCGTCAATGTGGTCTAAGGCAATCTTTAAACCTTCCAAGATATGCGCACGCTCTTTGGCTTTGCGCAGCTCAAACTCGGTGCGGCGACGCACAACAACCTGGCGGTGCTTAATATGCTCTTGAATAATGTCCTGCAGGCCAAGCACGCGTGGCTGAATGCCATCAATCAGCGCAAGCATATTAAAGTGGAAGGTCATCTGCAATGGAGTCAGTTTGTAAAGCTGATTTAGCAGCTTTTTAGGGTATGCGTCTTTCTTGAGGTCAATAACAACACGCACCACACCTCGTGCACTTTCATCTCGGATATCACTGATGCCTGCGATCTTTTTGTCTTTGTGCAGGTCGGCAATCTTCTCGATGAGGCTTGCCTTATTAAGGCCATATGGTATCTCGGTAATTACAATTTGGTGACGACCCTTAGCGCCTTCAATAATCTCGGCTACACCGCGGACAACTACACCACCACGACCGGTAGCATAGGCGCTACGAAGTGAGTCTTTACCAAATACAACACCTCCCGTTGGAAAGTCCGGCCCCTTGATGTACGCAAGTAGATCATCGAGGTTAGCGTCGGGATTGTCAATCTGGTGCACCGTTGCGTCGATAAGCTCGCCAAGGTTGTGTGGAGGAATATTGGTAGCCATACCAACGGCAATACCCAACTGACCGTTCAGGAGCAAGTTAGGTAATTTTGCTGGCAGAACAGACGGTTCTCGCGTTGTACCGTCGTAGTTATCGCGGAACTCAACTGTTTCTTTGTCGATATCAACAAGCAACTCATCAGCCAAACGAGCCATCTTCGCCTCTGTGTAACGCATGGCAGCGGGCGGATCGCCATCCATCGAACCAAAGTTACCCTGGCCATTGATAAGCATGTACCGCAGTGACCATGGCTGTGCCATACGAACCATAGCGTCGTAAATTGATGAGTCACCGTGTGGGTGGTATTTACCCATTACGCTACCGACAACGTTAGCGCTTTTACGATGACGTGCACTGCTACGCAGACCCTCGTTGTTCATACTGTACAAAATGCGGCGATGCACTGGCTTCATACCGTCGCGGACATCTGGCAAGGCGCGAGAGATAATAACGCTCATAGAGTAGCGTAAATAGCTATCCTCCATGACATTTTCTACCGTGCGGCGTTCTACCAAACGAGAGTGCGTATTCTCTTCAAGCACTTCCCCCTCTAAGGCTATGGGATTCTCGTCTATATTCTGTTCATCTTGCGGCATTGGTGTTGTTTGTTCGTCCATATTAAATATCCAAATCCTTCACAAATTTTGCGTGTGTCTGAATGAAGTTCTTGCGCAACTCCACCTCTGTACCCATAAGCTTACTAAAGATAGCGTCGGCCTTCTCGGCGTCTTCAACCTTAACTTGGACAAGTACGCGCTTTTCTGGGTTCATGGTCGTTTCAAACAGCTGGGTAGCATCCATTTCGCCAAGACCCTTGTAGCGTTTTTGCTCGATGAATCCAGCTTGCCTAAAACGCTCGTCGGAAACATTTACATTAATACCGTTCTTTTTGCGGTCTTCAATGGCCTTATCAAGCACAGTCTCAAGCTCGGCTTCGTCATAAATGAATACGCTTGCTTTGCGGCCGGCCTTAACAAGCTCAAATAATGGCGGCTTGGCAAGGTATATATGCCCTGCATCAATAAGTGGCTGCATAAACCTAAAGAAGAAAGTCAGTAGTAGTGTGCTAATGTGTGAGCCGTCAACGTCGGCATCGGTCATAATGATAATACGGTTATAGCGCAGACCATTTAGGTCAAATGAATCCTCAATGCCCACACCAAGAGCCTTAATAAGGCTCAAGATCTCATTGTTGGCCAACATCTTATCCAGGCGGGCGCGCTCTACGTTGAGCACCTTACCGCGAAGCGGCAAGATAGCCTGCGTTTTACTGTCACGACCAGATTTAGCAGAACCGCCGGCCGAGTCACCCTCCACTAAGTAGATCTCGGATGCACTCGGGTCTTTGCTTGAGCAATCAGCGAGTTTCCCCGGCATACTTGCCCCCTCAAGAGCACCCTTTCGGATAATATTTTCGCGGGCTGCGCGGGCTGCTTTACGGGCGCGAGCCGCCAACAATGCCTTACCTACGATTTTGCGGGCAATGGCAGGGTGTTCTTCGAGGTAGTAAGCAAAATACTCGGTCATCACCTGCTCTACGTAGCCACGAACCTCAGGATTGCCCAACTTGCTTTTGGTCTGCCCTTCAAACTGAGGGTCTGGTAGCTTAACTAGAATAACGGCCGTAAGTCCTTCACGACAGTCCTCACCAGTTAAGTTATCTTCCTTCTCCTTTAGGAGGCTGTTTTTGCGTGCGTACTCGTTAATAACACGTGTTAGGGCCGAACGGAAACCAGTTAAATGGCTACCACCCTCTGGGTTATAAATGTTGTTGGCAAACTGCTTAATTGTTTCTGTGTAGCCATCAGTGTACTGGGCGGCCACCTCAACCTGAACGTCATGAACAACTTTATCAACGTAAAATACATCGTCGTCCACAACTTCTTTGCCAAGGTTAAGGTTGGTAACGTACGATTTAATACCACCTTCAAAGTAAAAGCTGTACTTCTTACCAGTACGCTCATCATATATTGATGTCCGGATACCTTTTGTGAGATATGCTTGGTGACGCAAGCGATTCAAGATAGTGTCGTAATCAAAAACGGTGGTCTCAAAAATGGAATCGTCCGGGTAAAAAGTAATTTCGGTACCCGTTTTATCAGTCTTGCCTACGACTTTAAGATCACCCTGCGGCACACCGAGGGCATATTCTTGCTGATGTATCTTACCGTCGAGGTGCACAACAACAACAAGACGCTTAGAGAGGGCGTTTACAACGCTTACACCCACACCGTGCAAACCACCCGACACCTTATAACCGCCGCCATCGAACTTACCGCCTGCGTGAAGCACCGTAAGCACGGTTTCAACCGTACTCTTGCCTGTTTTTGGATGCACGCCTGTTGGGATACCGCGGCCATTATCAGTAATCCTGATGCCGCCGTCTGCCATAATTACCACCCGAACTTCGGTAGCATAACCCGCCAACGCTTCGTCGACACCATTGTCGACGATTTCCCATACTAGGTGATGGAGGCCTTTCTCATCGGTACTACCAATGTACATACCGGGACGTTTTCGAACCGGCTCAAGGCCTTCGAGCACTTGAATTTGATCTGCAGAATATTCTTTTTGTTTAGCCACTTCTAAGTCACCCTCTTGCTTGCTTTATAGATGTAGAATTACCCACTTGCCTCTTATTATAGGTCACCCTCGGTGATTGCGCAATATGGGGTCATTTTGGTGCGGCAGCTTCATCGTTTCGAGAGTGCAGCACGCCCTCCTGGTCAATAAATATAGTATCGTCCGAATTCTGAAGAGGAATCTCACCATCGCGGGAAGACTTAACTGGCGCGGGCTGCGGAAGTGCTTCTGCCGTAGGCTGCGGGGTTGTTGGCGCAATAACAGTGGGCTGCTGCTGGGATGTTGCAGACGGCGGTTGTGCAGGCTTGAGCCCTTGTCGCAACTCATGGGCAATGCTGTCCACCTCGGCTTGCTCCAGCTGGCCGCTCGATATATTACGCCCAGGCGCAGCACCAAGTGGTTGGTAGCTAAAAGGACGATGTGCCGAAGGCTGTGGTGGCGCAACAGGTGCTTGTGAAGCAGGTTGTGGCATTGGCATTGGCTGTGTAAAGTGCTGATTCTGGCGTTTGTGCATCCAGTCGTCCAAAAATGACGCCGGTCGTCGTTGTGGAGCCGGCATAGGCGGTGCACCCGCGGGTTGCAACCCGGGCTGTGGTGGCGCAAAACCACCCGCAGGAGCGTACGGGCTTGGCTGCATTGGGGCTGGCCCATACGGACTCTGCTGGGGATTATATGGAGCCATTGCCGATGGCTGCGGCATGCCACGGCGACCAAACCCTGTTCTCGAAGCACCGGCGGGCGCTGCTGGGCGCGGAGGTTCGGGCTTGGTAGCTAAACGAGCAAAGATTTCCTTCTCAACTGTTGCCTTTGGACGCCCGTACTTTGCTCCTGACAGTTGTTTAAGCGCTTCGGCAAGTTTATAGTTTGGCGAGCCAAGAGGCGGAATAGTTGCCATACTAAACGGATTAGTAGGAACACCTCCGATTAATGTGCGGACCACTGTATTGTGGTTTGGTATACGCAATAGATCTGAACCGTCGAATTGTGGTGAGAAGTACTTGGCAAGAGCATCGACGTCGTGATCACCCACGCGGAAACTGACGATGGTACCTACGTTACCAAACACCGCTTCACGGATCTCATCTGTTAACTGTGTGGTGAACTGGTTCGCAACAATCAAGTTCAGGTGATACTTACGTGCCTCAGAGAGAATCGTTGCAAAGGAGTCAGTTGAAAAGTTCTGAAACTCATCCACATACAAGGCAAAATCTTTTCGCTCGCTCTCGGGGATAGAAGCACGGCTCATTGCTGCCGCCTGGAATTTCATCACGAAAATCATACCAAGCAACTTAGAGTTCAATTCCCCTGTCTTACCCTTACTAAGGTTAACGAGCAGGATTTTATTGTTATCCATAATATCGCGTAAATCGAATGCGCTTTTTGTCTGACCAATAATATTACGCATCATTTCGTTAGAAAGAAAGGCGCCAAATTTACTGACGAACCAGCTCACCACCTCACCAAACTCATTAGAGCGCTGCGACTGTGGCATTTCTTTTTGCCAGAACTCAATAACATTTTGGTCGGTAACATGCTTAAGCTTATCCTTTACAAACTCCTGGTCACGAAAGAGTTTAGGAATGTCTACAAAAGTACCACCCTCAGGATCGGCCATAACCGTAAGCGCTGCATTCCGGAAAAGATGCTCGTACCGCGGACCCATAATACCCTGGTGCTGCGGGTCGTAAAGCTTATAAAGCATGTTTAGCACTTCTTGAATCAAAAAGTCTTTTTGATCGCTTGTCTGATACTCAAAGAGGTTCAGACCCATTGGAAAGTCTGTATCCGAAGGACAAAAGTAAATAACATCTTCTGTGCGCTCTTTAGGTACAAGCGCCAAAAGCCGCTCGGTTACGTCACCGTGCGGATCAACAAAAGCAAAACCGTTCCCGTTTAACATGTCCTGAAATGCCAGGTTCTCTAGGAAGGTCGTTTTACCCGTACCTGTCTGCCCCACTGCGTACATGTGTCGCTGGCGGTCCTGCAGGCCAAGACGGATAGGTTTACGCGCACCACGAAAAATATTGTATCCAAGCAGCAGCCCGTCATTTGGTATATTGCGCGGACCGTCAACTTGCTTAGATCCCTGACGCTCCAATTGTGACGTAGGAATACTCTTTTGGTCAGGAAAATGGAAGAGCGTCGCTAATTCTACCGCGTTGAGGACCATTTCGTTATCAGTAATTGGGAACAGCCTTAATATATAGGAGGACACAAATTCATCAAGATCTTTTGCCTCGGAGAATTTAAAACCGTTACGGCCCGGCGAGTCAAAAAGCGAAAAAGCAGCAACAACGTTATTAAGGATAGCCTGTGAGCGGTGCGAAATGTTCGAAGACACCATAATGCGTACTTTAGCCTCAAAGCCCGGGTAGCGAGTTTTGTCATCAATAGAATCAACAACTGCCTGTTCCAGGTTTGACAGATCTTTCTTGTCATCCTTCTTGTCGTCTTTAGATTCAGGCGGCTTTACAAAGGCAGTTGCAACTTCTTTACCCAAAGCCAATATCTGTTCGGCTGTTTTCTTGCTCTTATCTTTGCCTTTTCGCTTCTTCTCTGCAACTTCTTTAGCATCCTTACGCCACTTCTCATCGGCAGGACGCAGCATTATCTGGATACAAACGCCGTCTTCTTTTTCGAGTGTCGAAAGTGCGTTTAAGATAGCCTCCATCGCATCACGCTTTACCTCCTGATATGTAGCAATAGGAAATGCGAATTTCTCTTTAAGAACCAAGTCACCACCAATTGTTCCAGACATTTTTCCGACCGGATTGAAAATATTATGGTCGGCAACCTCTTCAAGACGGGCCGACGGATAGGCGCTTACGATCGCCTGTTTTACCACCTCAGTAAGGGCGACAGGAACTGCAGCGTAAAAATGAACCGACGACTTAGCAGCCACTATTTCGAAAGCAATATGACGCTGACCGTAAAGTTTTGCCTTCTTTTTATCATCATCAACGATACTCGCCAAGATATTGTAGATAACTTGTGCCTTCGATATGTTTTCTTCCGTTAGGTCGCGTACATCTCGGCCGGCATTTTCGTTATCTTCGCTTGGAGGCGGCAAATGGATAAGCAGTGGCACCATTTTAAGACCGCGTTCATAGCTTTTCCGGTCGCGGACCTTAAGCTGATTGCGCGAATAAAGTACCGGCACCGCGGTAGCAGCCGCGGCGACAAGCAAAACAATAATAAACAATAGTGCTATCATTACGAATCAATCTTTATCTTTTTACCAAAACGTCGCTGAAGATACTCAGCCTTCAGTTTATTTAATGTCTGCGCTTCTGTATACGGGTCAGCCTGCATTTGTTCAACAACCGCCTTGGCTTTATTGACCCATTCTTCGTCAACACTTTCGTCGTCTAAGTCCTCGTCGGTTGTAGCCGCCACTGTGGGGTGAGAAGCCTCTTCTGCTGCCATAATCTTGGCAGCAGCTGGTGATGGAGCTGGAGCGTCAGAGACTGCGGGGGCTGGTGATGGTGCAGAAGGCTGCACGGCGGGTGGCGTAAATTGCGGTGGCGCCATGAACTGCGGCGGCATAGGCGGCGGTGTAGCAGGAATAGGCCCGCCATTAGTGGTTGCCGGGTTGGGAAGATTTAGACCAGGTATATCAGGGAGCTCACGTTGACTCATTCTAGGCCTATTATATCAGTTTAAAACTATTTTGCCATGTGTAGTTATCAAGCTCATTCCGCTGGTTTGGCTGTAAGTCTTGCAATGTAAAAATACGCTATTCCAAAAAACGTAAATATCACGATAACGTCGCGTATAGTCAGCTGTCCTATCGACTGCAGAATTAAAAGCCCCGCTGGCAAGCCTGCAATTACCAAGCCTAGTCGGATACTTCTGGCGCGAGTTACTCCCACACTTCGGAGGATCAAGAACGCGCTCGACCAAAGCATCGTGGCCAATAGTACAAAAGGAACTATAAGCAAAACCGATGGCAATTTTGTGGGGTCGGTGGTGAGCGTCAACATAAGCAGCAAAGTTGCAGATATAATAAGACTCATCGTGGAACGAGGATATTTCATATCATCCAGTATACGGTCTTTTCGTGTGATTCAAAAAAATACCACAAGCACGATATGTGTTTGTGGTATTTTTGGAGACCCAGGGTGCAAATCCGCTCAAAGTGTAAATTACTAGCGCTTGCAGTCCACATGGGTCTTGTGACTGACCGCTCCCCCTGCCTTTAGGGCAAGATGGAGCGTTACTTGTTTTGGTTGTTAAGGTAAGTTTTTGTTTTTTAACTTACTGATTATGAGTATAGCGCATATGCTTTAAAAAGTCAATACCTACACGCTTTTAGTATTCAATTTTCTGCCTCATTTGGGGTACTAAAAGTTATACACAGGTTTGTGAAAAAATAGCCATAATTATTATTGACACTACCTATTTTACCCTTTAAGATAACAGTAGCACTTGAATAAAAAAAGTGCTCAAAAACAAAAACGAAACTTCTCAACAACGGCTTCTCGCAAGCCGTTGTTCCATAAAGAAAAACCGCTAAAAATCATAGATAGTAAAAATAAAAACTCCTCAGGGGCTCCGCTAATCGCAGGCGGAGCCCTTTACTTTTGAGGGGAACTTGCGGTAGTACTTAAGCCATGAATAAAAGCAGTTTCGTGCGCAGCATTCTACAAAGAGGAACCAATACATACATCATTGATATAGAATGCACCCTGGCAAATGGTCTCCCCTCAATGTCAATTGTGGGATTAGGCAGTAAGGCAGTAACAGAATCGAGAGAAAGAATCCGGAGCGCCTTTGCGCAGTCCGGCCTGACCTTTCCTAAAAAACGCATTACCGTTAACTTAGCTCCCGCAGATGTGCCTAAAGAGAGTACGAGCTTTGACTTAGCAATCGCAACGGCAATTATGGCCGTAGACACAACCTTCACACAGCTTCAAGCCGAGACTGATGCGTTTATCGGCGAGGTAGGTCTTGACGGAAGCATACGACCCGTACGAGGCATCATAGGCCAGATCATAGCCGGAAAAAAGAAAGGCATACGACGCTTTTTTGTGCCTGCTGGTAATATCCGGCAAGCTTGTCTGGTGCCCGAAACGATACTTTTCGGCGTCAAAAGTATCCGTGAGCTGTATACAATTTTGTCGTCTGAAACTGTACAACCTAGCGCAACTACAAACGTCGCAAAATTATCTGCAAATACCGCCAGTAAAAACACACTGCACGAAATACAGGGTCAAGAACAAGCAAAACGTGCGTTAATTATCGCTGCGGCTGGACGACACAATATTCTATTAAGCGGACCACCAGGCACCGGAAAGACAATGTTAGCTAAGGCACTACATAGCCTCCTTCCGCCAATGAGTTCTCCAGAAATGCTTTCCGTAACACATGTGCATAGCTTAGCGCAGACCAATTTTGAAGATCTGGTGGCAGAGCGTCCATTTCGAGCGCCTCATCACAGCGCCAGTCAAAAAGCCATAGTTGGTGGTGGCTCACCGGTGCGTCCGGGAGAAATGTCACTTGCGCACCACGGCCTACTGCTTATGGACGAGTTGCCCGAGTTTGGTCGTGCGACCATTGAGGTCCTTAGACAGCCTTTAGAAGATCAAGCTATCAACATTGCCAGGGCAAACGAAACCGTCTCCTATCCAGCGGACTTTTTACTTGTGGCGACCTGCAATCCCTGTCCCTGTGGCTACTACGGAACCGATAAAGCCTGCTCGTGCACGCCCCACAGCATTAACCGGTACAAACAAAAGATCTCAGGCCCCATCATCGACCGCATAGATCTGCATGTTTCTGTTCATACTGTGGAGCATTCCCTCCTCCTTGCAAAAGTCCCGTCGGTAGAAACTGTTGCCTCACACCATAAAAAGATTGCTGCCGCATGTGAGCGTCAACGCTCACGACAAGGGGCCGTCCCAAATGCACGGCTTAATAATCAGGAAGTGCGTAGCTTATCCCGCCTTACCGTTGATGCCGAACAGCTCCTTACTGCTGCAGCAAGTCGTATGGGCCTCTCAGCGCGAAGCTTTATGAGGACCATTAAGGTAGCGCGAACCATAGCCGATTTAGACGACGATCCCATGATACGAAACGCTCATATAGCAGAGGCACTGCAATATCGCCCGCCCTCAGATATACAACACTGAGTGGTGCGCGCTTGACCCCTGTTTAATCATCTGTTACAATACGGACGTTAACAATATATTAAAGGAGTCACTTATCAGCAAGCACACTCGCCTGAATCAAGATATTCGGGCACCTCAGCTGCGAGTAATCGGTTCGGATGGTCGCCAACTGGGCATCCTCTCGCGCAATGAGGCCTTGCAGATCGCAGAGCAAGAAGGCTTAGATTTGGTTGAAATATCACCAGATGCCAAGCCACCTGTCGCTAAGATTGTGGACTGGGGAAAATTTAACTACCAGCGCACTAAGCAGTTGCAAAAGAACAAACGCAATGCCAAAGCCCTGGAAGTTAAGCAGATGCGGTTTGGACTTAAGATCAGCGATCATGATCTTGGGGTAAAAATGAAAAAAGTTACGAGCTTCCTTGAAGCCGGTAACAAAGTCAAAATCACCATCTTCTACCGTGGCCGCGAGTTGGCTCATAAAGATGTTGGTTTTAAACTTGCTGATAAGGTAATAGCTAGTTTTGGTGAAGATATTGTTGTTGAACAAACACCGCAATTCGCCGGAAAACAGCTTAACTTCGTTATAAGGAGCAATAATGCCAAAGTTAAAAAGTCATAGCGGCACTAAAGACCGCGTGCGCTTTACCAAGAACGGCAAAGCACGCGTTCGTCGCTCAGGCCGCAACCACTTCCTTCAGAAGAAGAGCGCAGCTACCAAGCGTAAGCTTGCTGGTCTTCAGACGCTGGGGAGCACCAACGCAAAAACCTTAAAACTACGACTAGGAGCCTAACATGCGTGTTAAACGAGGCGTTGCTACACACCGCAAGCACCAAAAAATCCGTCGTGCAACTAAAGGCATGACCCACTCTAACCGCGTAAGCATTAAGCGTGGTAAACAAGCTCTTACTAAGGCACTGCAATTCGCCTACCGCGATCGCCGCAACCGCAAGCGCACCTTCCGCCAACTGTGGAACGCACGCATTAATGCTGGCGCCCGTGAGAATGGCACCACCTACAGCAAGCTAATTGCTGGCCTCAAGGCTGCAAACATTAGCCTTGACCGTAAGGTTCTGAGTGAATTAGCAATTAGCGAACCTAAAGCCTTCAAGGCCGTCGTAGAGACTGCCGCCAAAGCTGCAAAATAGCTCGATAATTCTTTGCATTAAAAATACCCGTTCATATGAGCGGGTATTTTTATGTCAGACCACCGATAAGCCGGGTTCTGTCATGGCTGATCATCTATCTAGTCCTGGTGTTGCCACCGAGGATCAAGCGGTTCTTATGATGCTACCGGCAGGGGTACCCGGGTCCATAGCCCGTATGGTAGCATCTCCTTGCAGCAGGTAGGGTTTACCTTTTTACAACGTCGCCGTTATAAAATGTGGGCTCTTACCCCACTCTTTTCACCCTTGCATATTGCTCGTAAGAACAATTGTTGCGGTATTGTTTCTGTGGCACTTTCCCTAGAGTTTCCTCTGGTTGCCGTTAGCAACTACCTTCCCCTATACTGCCCGGACTTTCCTCTTACATTTTACTGCAAGCGACCAGCAAATGATCTGACCCTGCTATTATACCATAAGATGCGCAGTTAAGCGTAACTACTTCTTACTCTTGCCTAGGTGTGCATCAAGAGCTTCATTCACCTGAGCATCAGCTAGTTTGTTCAACTCACGAGGCACATGGGTAAAAGTCACTTCTTTGAAGGAGGCAACAATCTCTTTAATTGCAACATGTACCGGCCAAAGATCCCTATTCTTTACCTTAAAGATACCACGCATCTGATTTACAACAAGCATGCTGTCCATGTACACATGCACAACACTTGCTCCTCTTTTTAAAGCATCCTCAAGTCCTGCCTTTAAAGAATGGTACTCGGCTTGGTTGTTTGTTGTAATTCCTAAATATATACCTTTCTCCACAACAACCTTGTCGTCCATTGTAAGAAGTACATATCCGCTCGCAGATGGGCCTGGATTACCCCTTGATCCTCCATCGGCGTACATCTTTATTTCTCGCAACGTTGTTCTTATGTCATCATTAGCAGGTGTTCTCTTCTGCGCTTCTTCTAGTTCAAAATGGATCATTTTAATTGGCGTTGTTAGCATCACATCAGGACCGTAATACTTCTGGTAGTGCTCCAGCATTAGGTCAGTCGACTCAAATTGCTCGTGACCCTCAAAGTCAGCCGGCCTAATATCACCAAGACGTTTCTCAACAATCATTGTGACGTGGGCACGTCCTAGGCTTACCCACGACGCGGGATTTTGTGGGTCAACTTTATCTACAAGATCAATCGAGTCATTAACGTGTATGTCTTTATCATCAAAAATACGCCAGGTAGCCGTCTTTTGGCCCTGGCGAATCAACATTGCTTGGTTGTGCTCAAACTTAAGAGTCTTCATTATTTTGCTTGTTACTTTCTGTTTTATTGTGCAAACAATTTGGTCGGGGTGACAGGACTTGAACCTGCGACCTCACGGCCCCCAGCCGTACGCGCTAGCCAACTGCGCCACACCCCGATAGTTATAGGACTGGACAGGCCTGCATGAGTAACCTGGCATTACCAGGTGGGTGTTCGCATGTAACAGCCACGGCCATTACGGATGTTGAACTCCCTTTGCATAAAGATAACAGATTATCATTTTTGACCTACCCAGCCCACAACGACATTATACCCCTGATAAAGCAATTAACGAAGTAGGAGATGCATTATACCTGTGGTAATATTTGCTATAATCGGGCCAACAAGTGGGATTAGTACGAGGATAAAGACTATCAGACCTATAAAACCTGCACCCTCGATTGTTTCCATTACCCTGCGCACAGGGTCTGGAGCAAAGGCATAGAGTAATCTTGACCCATCAAGCGGTGGAAATGGAATCATATTGAAAACAAATAGTGCAACGTTGACTTGCATGAATATCAGTACCATGTGGGCAGCATCGGTGCCCAAACCAATGCCCGCAACATGCAGAAAGATAGACCCTAGAACAGCGAGGATCAGGTTCGTAAATGGGCCAGCCAAGCCAATAAGTGCTACACCAAACTCCTCAAAGCGTACATTGTGTGGATTGAATGGCACCGGTTTAGCAATAAATATCGGCGGCAGATGTAGTAAGAGCAACATCATTGGCAGCAATATAGAGGTGTAAAGGTCGAGATGCTTAGCTGGGTTAAGGGTTAATCTCCCTTCTTCGTGCGCCGTGTAATCCCCTAGCCTATGCGCCGTATAGGCGTGCATAGCTTCGTGGATAACAAGAGAAGCAAGCAAAGATGCAAGAATAGTTATGATATCTGAGGTCTGAATGTTTGAAAACATACACCCAGTATACCAAGGTATCTCTATAAAACGAACACTCCTATATTGACGTTTTAGAGAAAAACCTATAAAATATACCCTTGAATACAGAAGAGGACAAAATAATGCGTAAATGTGACATTTTAGGTAAGGGCAAACAGTTTGGTAGCAACGTGAGCTTCTCACAGCGCCACACCAAAAAAGTTTGGAATCCAAACCTGCAAACCAAGACTCTGATCATTGATGGTAAGAAAGTTCGCCTCAAGGTCAGCACCCAAGCGATCCGTACCCTTAAGAAGAAGGGCATCATTGCTTCTGGCAAGCCTGCAACAGCCGAGAAAGCTGAAGCAAAAGCCTAGTCTAGCGCTGGTTTATCGAAAAAGCCCCTCGTATCGAGGGGCTTTTTAGTAACCTGAAGTTCTTTACGACTTCTCTACGATAACCAGCTGCGTCACATCGCTAAGGTCACCTGCCTTAAGCTTGAGCTTAGCAACTGTTTCTTTTGGCTCCATCGCCAAGCCTTTGAGTGCGTCTGCTAGCGGCTGCTGTACCATCGGGAATGACAACGAACTATCATCGTAGTGAGTAGGAATAACCATCTTAGGCTCCACCTTCTTAACAAGCTTCAAGGCGCCTACCCCGTCGAGTGTATAGCCGTTACCACCAATAGGCACTACCATTACATCAATCATACCTATAGCCTCAAGCTGCTTATCCGTAAGCTCCGGATAGATATGGCCCGTAACAAGGATCTTAAAGTCGTCGATAACGAGCTTATACATCGTTGCGTTCTTTTGACCAGCTTCGTCCATGTGGCTGCGTGCTGCAATACCATAAATCGATACACCAGAAGCTTCGTATTCCCCAGGGCCATCAATGACAATCTTAGGCGAGTTACCTGATTGACCATGCGCATCAGTAAAGAGTGCGATATCGCCTGGCTTAGATACTGACTTAGCACCCATATCAGCTAATGTATCATCGATGACAACCCGTGCCTGCTTGGTTGCAAATGTTATGCAGTTTGCTCCGTAAAATTGTATGTCCATATGTTCTCCTTATATCTCCGGATTATTGCAGAATATTATTCTTATCAATGAGTACCTGTTTCTTCGACTCAAGTACCGTTATAATAAAACGGTCTTTAATTTGCTGTCGATAGTCAAATTGGCTCGGGGGCATGCACACATATCGGATTTCCTTACCCTCTTGCGTTTCCATATCTGTTACAAATTTCTGCAATGCGTTTTGGTTAACGTCACCAACTACCAAGAGATCTATACCACTTGACTCATCTCTCGTGAATTGACCAGTCAGCAGTGCTAGCTCTACATTGCCAATGCCCTTAAGTTTATCGTGATCAGGCGCGCCTGGTGCCGCCTTGGCTTTTGCCCTAACAGGACTGGTCGACCTGCCGCTCGCAGAACTGGCACCAAATATCTCTTTTAGAGGGCGGTAATACTCAAAGTTCTGATTTACTTCGTAGTATAGACGGTTGTTGGTAGTGTCCGACACAATGATGCCCACATTGAGCAAATTTGCTAACTCTCTACGGACTGAGTTAATCTGCTCGTCAACTTTACGGGTTATCTCCCGGACATAGAACGAGCGATTGGGGTTACTATAAAAAAGCTGCAAGAGCTTTACACGGGTCTTTGATCCAAACAATTGCTCAATCATACTTCTATTGTACCACCTGATGGAAAAACTATAAGTAGTATTTGTTCAGAAATGTTGTTGCTAAATCTACAGCCTCAGCCTGTTTATGCACCCAGTGAATACTTTTATTGCGCTTGAACCAAGTACGTTGTCGCTTGGCAAGCTGTAAGTCACTCCGTGCGAACAATACTTTAGCTTCCTCAAGTGTACATTTTCCGTCCAGATAGGCGCCAAATGCTTTATAAGCCGGCGCCTGTAAAGCAGGAACGGCACCATAGGTTTGCCAAGCCCGACGAGTCTCGTCTATAAGACCATGACTTATCATTTCATCTATGCGCTGACTGATCTTTTGGCGTAGCTCTTCTCTCTCTATAGAAAGGCCAATTATAAGGGTATTCGGCCGGAGATCGCGTCGCTTAGGCATCTCTCCGTTGCGTTCAATAGTACGTATCAGATGACGCGAGTTCTGCTTATTCTCTGGCATTGCAATACCGCGGTCCTGTATCAGCTTCTGTAGCTCGGGAACGCTCAGCGTCTGAAGTTCTTGGCGTAGCTGTGGGTCTGGAGCGGCTGCGAATGTAAAGTCATATAATACGGCATCCACGTACAAGCCCGTGCCTCCGACCAAGATGGGTAGCTTTCCACGATTTGTAATATCAGTAATAGCAGCTTCGGCTAATCGTTTAAAATCTGCCACGGTAAAAGATTCGTTGGGTGCAACAACATCCAGCAAGTGATGCCTGATACCAGCACGCTCTTGCGGTGTAGGCTTAGCAGTGCCAATCGTTAACCCCTTGTAGACAGTGCGGGAGTCGGCTGCGATGATCTCACCATTGAATTGCTTGGCAAGCTTTATAGCGAGCGCCGTCTTGCCAGAGGCGGTTTCGCCAACGATAGCTATTAAAGGAGCGACGTTTGATTTGGATGCCATAGTAGCTCCCCAACGTTTATCTTATAGTCATCATCAACTACAACACCTTCGGCTTCGAGTGCCGCCTTATGTCCGTTGATCCCGCCGTGCGGCCAGCCCTTTGCCAAACCGCCCTGTTTGTTAACCACCCGTTGCCATGGCAAGTCCTCTGGCCCTTTATTGGCAATCTGCCCTACTTCCCAGGCGGCCCATGCAGCACCACAAAGCGCAGCAAGCTGGCCATAGGTCATTACTCTACCTTTGGGTATTTGGGCGACAAGATCATATACTTTTTGAGCAAAGTCGGCATCTACACGTGACATCTTTTACCTCCTATAAAGATGTCTTTGAAACGCGCGACTTGGCCTCATGCGCTACTGTTTTAAGCAGCTCGTCAATGGTATAGCTTTGCTGCGTTTCGTTGACGACCATATCTCTGCGGATACGTGGCGTTATCTCGCCTGTTTGCATCTCTTTCTCGCCGATTACTAGTGTGTATGGTACTTTCATGACCTCTGCGGCACGAATCTTCTTTCCCACAGACTCGTTATCATTGTCGATGCTCACTCGCAGACCAAGTTCGCGAGCCTGCTGGGCAATCTTGCCGGCAAAACGAGTAGTTACATCCTCCTGATTGACAGTAATTATCCTGACCTGCTCAGGGGCGATCCAAACCGGGAATTTACCCGCGGTGTGCTCAATGTAAACACTAAGGAACCGCTCTATGGAACCCAACAAAGCACAGTGGACCATAACGGGTGGCTGTTTTACGCCATGCTCATCGGTATATTCAAGCTCAAAACGCTGAGGCATTACAAAGTCGAGCTGAACGGTAGCAACCTGGAACTGACGCCCAAGCGCATCACTCGCCATCATATCTATCTTGGGACCGTAAAAGGCTGCTTCGCCTTCTTCCTCAAAATAGTCGAGATTATTAGCCATGACAGCTGCTTTTAATTGGTTCTGGGCGGATTGCCACAGCTCTTTACTGCCAATATAGGCATCGCTATCATCACGATAGGAAAGGCGAACTTGCAGTTGGAGTCCAAGGGTTTCATACATCTCATGGGCAGCAGCAAGTAATGCGTTGATCTCACCTTCAATCTGATCGCGGCGGCAAAAAGCATGACTATCATCTTGCGTAATAGCTCGAACGCGGCTCAAGCCGCCCAACTCACCAGTTTTCTCATCGCGGTACACGGTAGTGGTGTCCAGGTATCTAATTGGCAAGTCACGATAGCTACGCGGTTTTGAAGCAAATATCTGTGTATGGTGCGGGCAGTTCATGGGCTTCATGACAAAATTATCGCTGGTCTCCTGGCTCTTTACCAAAAAAAGCTCATCACCAAACTTAGCCCAGTGGCCAGACTTTTCGTACAGCTCTTGTTTAGTTATATGTGGCGTAAAAACCTTTTGAAATCCATTACGCTCGCGCAGTTCATTTGAAAAACGGGCTAGCTCTTCACGAAGAACGGTGCCACGGGGGGTAAACAGCGGTAAGCCCGCGCCGACCAAGTCTGAAGAGACAAACAGATCAAGCTCCTGGCCCAACTTACGGTGATCACGTTTTTTAGCTTCTTCGAGCAAAGCCAGGTGTTGGCGCAGCTCTTTCTCGGTTGCAAAAGCAACCCCATAGATACGCTGCATCTGCGGATTAGTGTCTTTGCCGCGCCAATATGCACCGCTAACGCGCATAAGCTTAAACGCGCCTACCTTGCCAGTAGATGCCACATGAGGGCCACGGCATAAGTCAGTAAAATCCCCGTTTCGATAGAACGAAACGTTTGCGACCTGGCTGTCACCATCTGTCGCCACACCAAGCTCTTCGCTGTCAATGTCTTTTGCGCTTGTTGTCCCCGATCGCTTTAAGTCGTTAAGCAGCTCTTCTTTATATGTCTGGCCAGCTTGCTGGGCCCAGGCTATCGCTTCATCTATAGGCATCGAGAACTGCTCAAAAGGCTGATCTTCGGCAATGACCTTCTTCATCTCGGCCTCAATCGCCGGCAGGTCTTCTTCCGAAAGGCCGGCCTTGCCTAGATCGATGTCGTAATAAAAGCCGTGTTGCACAACGGGCCCCACTCCCAGCTTTACGTGCGGAAACTTGCGAGTTATTGCCGTTGCCATTATATGCGCCAAGCTATGACGCATTGCGTGTAACTGCTGCTCTGGTGATTGGTTATCTTCTTGCATGTCTGCTCCTTACTGATAAATAAAAAGACGCAAGCGTTGTTGATTAAATATTCTCGCATGATATTCAATCTTTGCTTGCGTCTCGGACCCGGTTGCATTGGAAGCGCTCAAACTTCTTTTTACTTGCGGGTGGTTCCACCGGACTTCCTCATTTATGAGGCTCTTATGATAGCACGTTACGTACGTTCTAACTGCCCACGGAGCTCTACGGTTGGTGAGGCCGCTTCACTGCTCGATGTTTATCTTTCGACATAAGGCTGTTGCCTTGTGTCTAGTATAACACATCGCAAAACTTCATCTCCACGTATTACTATAGCAAGGTTGGTACAATGCGGCTAGCCTTAAAACGTTGTCATTTTTGTGCCATGCATGGGGATAACTTTGTACTAGCCTTTTACTGCTAGCTTATCACCGGTGATATATTCCGCATTCCACGCATATCGGCGCCCTTGCAACCTTTATATCATATATGGCTTATGATTACAGTAGCCCTGTAGATAGTATTGTGCGACATGCCGCGTGGGGTCACCTGACGGTTGGGGGATATAAAAAAGAATCCGTACTAGAAGGTACGAACTCTTTTTGGTGGGCTCTAGAGGACTCGAACCTCTGACCTCTTCCACGTCAAGGAAGCGCTCTAGCCAACTGAGCTAAGAGCCCGGCGCTATAACCCCTTAAATATAACGCATCTCCCCTGTTTTTGCAAGCTACGCCACCGAACAAGCATAAGTACCTTGTGCGTAGAATCATTGACCTACTGGGCATACTATGATAGTATAGACAGGTTAAGAGATTTATTGGTGAGTACCAAGAAACCGACAACGCTTGATAACTTCAAGCTATTTTACGAGGAGTTAATTTTCTCCTCACCAACCCCAAGTCGTATCAGACGCTTACGCATTTCCAGCGCTAAGTAATCAAAGGACCCCTGGTAGTATTCTTCCTAGGGGTTCTTTTTATATATTCTGCATCTGTTATGGTGCGTTTCCCACAGTAATTCGCAAGTTTTCCACTGGCTATTTTTAAAGCGTTATGTCAACATATAGACATGGTATGTATATATTGTGGCAACTCTACGCGCGTTACTAACTCAAGGCCGCAAAAGCGACAGAATGCTATCTGGCGTCGTCGCAATTGCGAAGCGTGCGGCGCTCTCTTTACGACGACCGAACAGGTCGATCTAGCGAGCAGTTTACGCATTGCCATTGGCAAGACACTCATACCCTTCGACAGAGATATATTATTTATTAGTATCTACGAAGCCTGCCGACACCGGCACACAGCCCTCACGGATGCTTCAGCCCTCTGCAGTACGATAGTAAATGAGATTGTGCGCAACAATAAAGCTAAGGATGGCCTGGTTGACCGTAAGGTCGTTATTACGGCTGCTCTTAGCGTTCTTAAACGCTTTGATGCCACGGCGGCGACAGTTTATAGCGCCTACCACTCTTAAGTCTATTTGCGGACGACTTTTTGACCGCTGGCTGTGGTGCTGACTACGGCTTTTTCGGTCACGTCGAACTTATCGAGGTATCGCCCAAAAAGTAACCTCGTTTGAGAGTATAAGGCGGCAAATGAGTTGTAGACAATCGTAGTTATTGGCAAATAGGCCCATTGCATGAGCATGAGGAATGTACGACGTCTGCGGTATCGTTCGGGGCGTGGAGGTAATGTTTTTAGACAAATAAAGACTAAGGTGAGTGCACCGGCCAAGGCAACGGTTTGCACACGGCTGGCAATGAGCGGCAGCTCATTAGCAGCAAAGCTCTGCGGGTCAATAAAACCAGGTATAAAACCGGCCGTTAAGCCCAATAGTGGTGCCGCAGCCCAGGAAACGTGCCCTTCAATAAGGCGGGCGGTCTTAGCGATAAGATTCATGCGAGGCACTTTGTTCTTTTTAAAGAACCCCTTATCTATAACGTAGGCGATGTCTGAAGCGCCATATGTCCAGCGCCGCAATTGCACAAATTGTGCCTTGAGCGTCTTTACATAGCTGTCGTTAAGAACGGCATCCTGATAAATGGGCACGAATATTGGATATACACGGTAATTCCCTTCAAACCGAAAATAACAGCGCCAAAACTGATGCCCATCCTCCACGATTGTGCGTACGCTCCAAAAGTCCGTTTCGATAAGCGAAGCGAGACCTTGGGCGTGTGCAGAGAAATTACGCAATGCATGAAAGCGAAGTGAGTTCATTATATGGAAAACTGAGTTACCCGTTGCCAGCACGCGCATAGGAGCGGGAGCGTCCCAGATGTTATTGGTGTACATGGCCGTTGGCTGAAAAGAAGCACGCAAAGGATCATGACACGAGCAATAAACATACGTAAGTGCTGCAAGATAATTTTTGTCTGGACGGTTATCCGCGTCCAAGGTAGTAACAATAACCTTTAGAGGATCAATCTTTTGCTTGGCGACATATTCTTGCAAGCGACGGCCTGCAAAGGTAACATTCCCGCCTTTTCCGATAAGCTCATTTGGAATATCAGCCGGGTGCTTTACAGCTTCGGCATGATAAAAATGCTTACCGTACTCTTTGATGAGCTGCTTAACCATTTTGTCGGTCTGTTCACCGCCTCGTTCTTCGTAGGCAATATACAGAATGACCTTCTTCATGTCATAGTGCGAATTAATGACAGAGTTAATAGTGGGCTCAACAACCTCGCGGCTTTCTTTATACACAGCAATAAAGATTGCATGCATCACATCGTTTGGCTCAACAACCTTGGGCTGCACCGTAAGGCGCAACAGATTCTCGTAATGCCACTTGGGTCGTTTGGCGCTTGCGTCAATAACTTCACCTGCTTGCAGCTCAGTAACGAGCTGCGGCCAATCTAATTTTTGGTGCTTTCGCAGTTCCCGATACCCCTCTAGCACGCGTATGGCCGAGGCAATAGCTCGAGTAATATAGATTAATAGATACAAAATGATAAAGATCGCCGCAATAGTAACGTTAATGAGCGTCAAAAGCAGTGGCAGAAGCAATGTAAAGTACGTAAGGAGTGCTGGCAGCATCTCGAAGAAACGATAGTGGCCTTTGCGGTCTTTAACAAGAGGGATTTCGATATCGGTCATTATCGTGAGCCCAGCAATAAATTGCTAATAATGAAAGCGAGAGTCAATAGAATGACGCCTAATGCGAGGATGGACACCGCTAGCTGGCGACGGATTTTATATACTCTCAAGCTCAACCATATATTAAGAGAAGCCACCAAAACTGCATATACGATAAAACTTAGTATGCCGCCCAAGCTTCCTGTTTTAAATGCACCGATGCCAAGATTCTCGCGGAATTGCACAATATAGTCGCTGCTTCCATCTGCACCAAATCGCAACAGTACGAGTAAGGTACAGGCGATAGCTAAGAAGGCGTTAGCGCTTAAAAGCGTCAACACAAGCTTATCGTGTAGTATCTTTTTTGATAATGCCATAGTGATGCTATCCATTGTAAGGCTTTATATCAGATTTCGGTAGTACTTTTGCCATTACTCTGGTGCGGGTACTGGGAGTCGAACCCAGCGCTCAGCCTTGGGAAGGCTACATATTAGCCGCTATACGATACCCGCATTTGGAGCCACCTGCCGGGATCGAACCGGCGACCTGCGCGTTACGAATGCGCTGCTCTACCAACTGAGCTAAGGTGGCAACTGGCGATGATTATATCAAATAGCCTTCTGTTACGCCAACCCGCTTGTCTCACTTATAGTCACTGAACAATAAATGTGTTCAGTGTTCTACTGTTTGACCACTATAGAATCAACGTCGACAATGCCGTTGACGTTGTACACATCACTATTATAGCTACGGATACTACCCCTTACCTCCACCTGTTTTGCGGTATCGTATTGATAGAGCTGCATTGGGGAGCCATCGGCACTCCGCAACGTATAATAGCGACCATCTGAAGTACGAAGGCCAAAGTTACACTCAAGAGTATGTGGCCCTGTTCCCTTTTTGGGCAAGCATACAATCTTGCCTCTTAGTGTGGAACCACTGGCGATATTACTAAACAAGAACACACCGGCAAGCACAAATAAGGCAAAGCCCAAAATAAGGATATTGGGCATAAACGCTAATGGTTGCTTCTTTTTTGAACTGCGCTTGTGCTTTTTTGCCATAGCATTAGTATAGCAGATTTGTTGTAAAAAAGAGTCTGTTTTAGCTAAGTGGACGTCGCGACACTGACACTTCGGGCAGAATATCAGCAAGTGTGAAAACGCTGCGCGCGCCCTCTAGAAGTTCGACGCAACTATCTGCGGCGGCCACAGCGGACACCTGGTGCGAATCATTGAATTCATAATGCACAATTTCGTGTGGCATAAACTTTCCTTCATCATCGGCTACACCCACGCAGACTTCCATATCATAGGCATCACGTTCAACAATGCCTGTCGTACGGATACGAAACTGCACAGCGGGGGCGGAACTTTTATCAGAACAAAGACCGGTAAGCTGGGCCACCGCTACAGAACCAATCTGACTACAATCGTCGATAAGCCAATGCAACGATGCTTCACGCACATGGCCACCGGTATCCTCCCATTCTTTTGTTGAGGGGCCAGGATACTCGCCAAGCGGAGGCATGTTGTGCTGTACAAATGTCCGCACAACACTCGCTTCGATAGTACCTGCCCCAAACGGTCCATCGTACACAAGTTGCTCGCCCTCAGGCAAAAGCTGTCCATCTTGCGGAGCCATGATCTCAAGGATTTGACCGGCAAAACCTGCAGCGGCAACTTTTGGGGTTATCTTTTGTTCAAAGTGTTCGGTCATATTAAAGCATATTATAAAATACTGATGCTCTTTAGGCAAACCTATACACTGTGTAGGTAGTACACCATCTCTCCATACGATGAGCTCCGAGTAAAATCATGGACAGCCCTGTAGCCATTGCGCTCATAAACTGCCCTGGCCCGGCTATTCTGCCTGCCGGTCCACAGAAACACCTGTTCTCTCCCTGCATCACGCACCGTATCAGAAACAGCACCAAGTAAGCTCGACGCAACACCACGCCCCCACGCAGATGGATGCACCATAAGCAATGATAGATATTCAAGCTCAGGGCGAGCGTCGCGCACTTTCTCACTCTCCACATGCAATGAGTTATACCCTAAGGCAAAACCCACAACAGACTGCCCCAGTTCAGCAACGTGTGTCCAGGCATCAGGCTTTGCCATACGCTCAAGAATGTAATCGCCCCACATTTCATATCGTGATTGCAATGTAGCTGGCGGATAACCATCACGATAGGCGTTAGCATGCTCGAGCGTATACGCCATTGCTGGTACGTCAGCCTCAATTGCTGGCCTTAGTTTCATAAAATCTCGCAGCTCGTTCTCATCCTATTCATGGTAACGAGATAGTATGGTACGGTCAACTTATAGCCAGGAAATAAAAATGACTCCTGCAAAGGAGTCATACACGCTACCGCTGTAGCAGAGAAATCAATTTGGCGGGCCCGACCGGATTCGAACCGGCGATCTCCTCCGTGACAGGGAGGCGTGATAGGCCAACTTCACTACGAGCCCAAAGCCTTCAAACAAGTGAGTTTTAACTCAACAGAGGTAATGATACCAAGTTTTAACGATAAAAGCAACTGTTTTTGCACCTTTGCAGTGCCTTACTCAAATTATTGCATAACCTTACGGAGCGATGTATTTGTGGGCTGGACTCTGCTTTTGCACTGGGTCAACATACGTAGAAAGTGGCTGAAAGGCAAAGCCAATGTGTCCTGCTTGAACTTCTGTTCCGTTAGTCTCAAAAACCTTTACAATTTCCAGGCTGCTACCGGCGTTAATTACATCTGACGTTTCTCCTGCTTTCAGGCGAAACATTTCATTAAGTACGGCTGGTGGAACATCTCGGTTTGTGCGGGTAATGGCAAATCCGTATCGGCCGCCATCGGGCCCTGTTGTATGGTCGTCTGAGTTCTTCATTGCGAGGTCGCCAAAATCTGCTCCGGCAACAAGTTGGTCGTGTACTGTTTTGGCTCGCTGCTGCGCCTTAGTATCAAGAGTAGCAACTACTTTTTGGGCAAGCATCTGTTGACGTAATTCTCGCTTAAAGTCATCGAGTGACCAGCCCCAGAACTCTTTAAGTACATCGCTGAATGCCTTGGGGTTGTCTCCGAGGCGATTCTGCGCCTGAATAAGCGCGACCTGGTCGTTCACTTCGCGGTTCGAAACACTAATTTTATGCTCCTTAGCTAACCGCTTAACGTAGGCGTCCTGAATAACTCCGTCAAGAGCTTGCTGGCGAAACTCCTTAAGCTGACGTTGGCCAGAATCACTCTTAAAATCAACTTTTTGTTGCGTTTGATAATAATGAATGTAGTGGCGCAGCTCGAATAAGTAGCTTTCGTATGAAACATACGAAGAGCCGGCCTTAGCAACAGGAAACGGAATTACCTGCGCGACCCGGTAAATAAATGTTGAGCTGGACTGAAAACGATATAGCGCCAATAAACTGTATGTAAAGAACGTAATAAGTGCAGCAGCGGTAATGGCAGCAGACACGATAATGACGCGATGCGGCGAGTGTTGCAACGGATAAATATACTTGCGGGCACTGCCTAAAACTTCTTCGCGATGTTCGGCAACAGTTTCATTGGTAATGCGCGGAATACCTCGAATTGCTTTTTCGAGTGACCGTTCTGGGGTGAGCTTTTTGCGCGCCCCGTGCTTAGCAATGAACTTCTTAATCTTCTTCATAGGTTTCGTCTACGGGTGCTGGCGTTGAGCTAGCAATTGTCGTTATCCCCTTGTCACGCAGTACTTCTAGTATTTTCTTTTGAATTGTGGCCGGATGGTGTACTTCATGAATCACCAGATCACCCACCAAAGTCTGCATATTTATTGTACCAAATCCTAGCAGCGTTTGCTGCAGACCGGCAATTTCGTAATTAACCATTTGGATTTGCTTAAGTGACATATCCACCACACTTCGGTGAAAGAGACCTTTTTGGGTAATGTGAATAAATCGCTGATCAGTAACAATGTAAATACTAAAGTGCCAGGCTATCCAGGAGGGCAGCAGAATAATTAAGAACAACAAGAAGCCCAGGCCAAGGCCCCAGGCCAGAACAGAGTACTCTGGCTTAAAGAGCACTGGGATTACCCCTAGTAAAATAGCGAGCATACCAAAGACTAGGCCGCGGCGCATAACTATCGGGTGTTTGCGAAACACAAACAGAACTTCTTCGTCGTCAAACTGGTCAGCAAAGTACTTGTGTGGCATTGTTTTTAGTATATCAGACCGCCCTGGCGAGCGTCAGATCAGCATTCCTGAATAAATCTTCGAGCGTACCGCTGTTGGCAACATGGCAATCTGCCATGAGTTGTATGTCATGGAGATTGACCCCAGTCTTCCCGCCGGTAGTGGTGCCATTATATTCACTCTCCCCCACTGTCACAAACGCCTCCCAAGAAGGAGCATTCTCTCTTTTTTGCAGATTCTGGAAGCGACGGCGATCGTTGGCGTCAATCCACAGCACAACACCCCCGCGCGCCTTACAGGCCTCTATTTCTCCCACCCGGCGGAGGCCACTAATGACAAGGCCAACCGGATGATCTTGCTGCTCATAAGCTCGCCAGGCACTTTCAGTAATTGGGCTGTCTCCCAATTCCTGCTTCATTTGGTCGCCTATTTTGCTCAGGATACTCCGCGGGATTGGATCGCTATACCCCTGCTTGCGGGCGCGATCGCGGATGACATCACCTGCGGCAATATGCAAATACCCTTTTTCTGCAAGGTGATGAGCGTAAGAATCTTTTCCGCTACCTTCGCGGCCGGTTATGACAACAAAAGGAGGCAACGGGGGTGCAACATTATTTTTCATGATTTCTTGTAATGGTACTCCGGGTAGGACTCGAACCTACAACCTCTCCCTTAGGACGGGCTTGCTCTATCCAATTGAGCTACCGGAGCATATGCTGGCCTCTCGAATGAGAGAGGCCAAATTACCTATTTTTTAAGGTGTTCTTTGCGAGTTTGAGTAAACTTCTCGTGAGCGGCTTCGTAGCCAAAAAGCTCATCTTCGGTAAACCAGTGAGCAATCTCTTTAGCAGCTTCTTCGGGGTCTCCCGATGCATGAATAAGATTAGGAATACCTACACCGTGCTCATCAGCATGGCCAAAGCTAATATGTGCGTAATCGCCGCGGATGGTGCCAGGTAATGCTGACTTTGGCTCTGTTGCGCCAACCATTTTGCGTACAATCTCTACGGCTCCAACACCCTCAAGTACAACTGCCAACACAGGGCCGAGCTGCATCATCTCGAGTGTTACATCAAAGGCTTGCTGACCTCGGCGAGAGATCATTTGACCGATGTTCTCGTAGTGGTGGTAGAAGTGCTCTTTGTCGGGCTGAGCCATTTTAGCGCCAACCATTTTGAGGCCTACTTTTTCGAAGCGGCTCATAATCTCGCCAACGATACCGCGTTGCAGGGCATCTGGTTTGAAGATAATTAACGTTCGTTGCATTGCTTTCCTTTTTATCTAATTCTTTTCCGACACTTATTGTAACAGATTACAACCATCATCGCCAATGTGCCGCGCAGATGCTAGAATAAGCTATATGCATTTTAGTAAAGCAAAGACTGATTTTCTGGAATATCTCGAGATTGAGCAAAACCGCTCACAAAAAACCATAGCCAATTACGATCACTACTTAACCCGTTTGCTCGATTATGCAGGCGAGATTAGCGTTGCGGATATTACCCCGGAGCTTGTGCGTAAATGGCGCCTATGGCTTGCCCGGCTGGGCACCAATACGAGTGATGAACTAGAAAAATCAACGCAAAACTATCACCTTATAGCCTTGCGCAATTTTTTAAAATTCTGCCACAAACGCGATATTCCCGCCCTGCCGCCTGATAAGATTGAACTCGCTACCGTTAAACGCAAGCAAGTCACGTTTTTAAATGAAGATGAGCTGGGAAGGATGTTTTCGCAACCGGATATCACTTCCGAAATTGGCTTACGCGATCGGGCTATTTTGGAGTTACTTTTTAGCAGTGGCCTACGTGTTTCTGAGCTGGTCGGGCTTGACCAAGGTCATATTAACTTAAAACGTCGTGAGTTTATGGTGCGTGGTAAAGGCCAAAAGGATCGTCCGGTATTTATTAGCGAAGCGGCGGCGGCATGGGTCGGCGCCTACCTCGATAAGCGCTCCGACAATACAGCGCCGCTTTTTATACGGTATAGCGGTCGAAAAGCACTCGACAATAGTGGCGATTATCACCGTCTAACTGCTCGGAGTATTCAGCGGCTTGTTGCCCAATATGCCCGGCTGGCCGGCGTAACTAAGCACGTCAGCCCCCACACGCTTCGCCATTCTTTTGCAACTGATCTCGTTATGAACGGTGCCGATTTACGGAGTGTTCAGGCCATGCTTGGGCATAGCAATATTGCTACAACGCAAATTTATACCCACCTTACCGACCCGCATCTCAAAGATGTGCACGATCGATTTCACAGCGATAACGTTGTTGAGTAACTACGGCTGACAGAGTACGTTGCTGCCGCTAATGGTACCGGGCACGTTACTGGTATAGTAATTATCCATAACTGAAAAACGCTTACAGACAGAGTCGTTACTTTCGAGGGCATTATCGGGCACTTGGTTCTGGCTACCGCTCAAACGTGCCGGCACCCGCACCTGCAAACGACGCAAGACGTCCTGGGCCTTGCCCGTTACGTCAATGACAATCTGTGAGTCGCTAAACTGCACGTCACTGCCAGCTGTTGTTTTGCCATCAATTTGCAGTGGGCCCGATTTGTACACGGTCTTGACGCGCATGTAGTATTCTGCGCCGCCCAAATTGTTAATTTGCAGCGAGCAATTCGTATTGTCACAATGTGCAGCCACTGCCGCATTAGCATTAGCACCAAAGTTAACGGTGCTGACTCCGGCGGAGGTAGGAATCGCAAAAGTCGTCATGGTCGCATCCTGGAGAGTTCCAGCTGTGAGCGAGTTACCCGCAACGGGCACTAAGTCAAAGCGGAGGACACCATAGCCACAGTTCCAGCTACCCGTTACTTTAAATTGGCTGACAATACTCGACGATGTTGAGCAACCGTTAATGGGGGTCGTGTTGTTCTTGTCGCCCGTCTTCCATGTAAGTGTCAGTGATTGGATGTTGCCATTACCCGAGAGAATCGGAATAATCGTCGACTGATCTTCAATATTATCGTACTGCAATGACGTGGGCAGCGGATTAACCAACAAGCAGGTGTACGATACATCGGTAGCGCTGTTGAGCACATTTGACGGAAGTGCTGTATAGATGCCGTTTGTGGCCGGCGCACAGGTAGTTTTGGACTCAACGGTGTTGCCATCTGTGACTGTTTGGTCAATAAGCTTGCGGGCGTCATTAATGCCTGACTCTGCTGCATAAAAAGCCTGGGCACTTAATTGCCGGTCAAGTGTGGTGCGTTGATTCCGGCGCGAAACTTGTGCAAACCCAAGGACCAAAAGACTAATGACGATCATAAGAATCATTGTGACCATAATAGAAACCATGCCTGCCTGGCTGTGAGCGACCGACGTTGTTTTGGCTGTTTTTATTGTGTTCATACGTTCCCCTAATCTGTTCCTACTCGCCTATAAACTGTTGAGGTTAACTCCGAAACTGAACAAAATTGTGATCCAGTCGTCGTTTTACAGCTTGCATTTTGAGAAGTTGGATTGTTAAGTAAATCGTCGTCGCCAAAGGCCACACGCACGGTCACTTTGTATAAAGATCCTGGCACTAATTCTTTGACCGAAAGATTTGATAATCGCATTTTAGGCGACAGGAATTCCTTGCCTCCGGCTGTGGCAGCTGCACTCTGGCAAGCAGAGATATTCTTAGACACAAGGCCGGTAATTGTTTGGTTGCCTGTTGGCGAGCTATCTACAAGCTGATAACCCAAACGATAACTATACTGTGTGTTGCCAATGCAAAAAGCCTGTAAGTTGCCTGGCTGGGGCGAAGCGGTTTCGGTAATGTCCGCACCGCTGAATTGTATACCCTGCGTAACGGTGTCCATTATGCTGCGTGCCGTATTTTGCACGTCAGTTTCGTTAATGCCCTTATAGTACACACGACTAATCTGGATAATGCCAATAGTCACCACCAAAAGCACGGTAGAGAATACCAATGTTGCAATAAGCAACTCGATGATAGTAAACCCTTTTGATTTGTGGATTTGTGCAGAACGCTTCATTAGTCGTATATCCTGTACACCATTTGTACTGTATTAGTGCCTGTTTTAGAAAGTGAATTCCAGGTTGTTCTTACGGTAAATGTGTCGCCGGAACGTGAGATATTCAAATTGTAGATAGGTTCTGCAGTAGTTGGCGCCCCAGTAGAGTCAACCTTACATGCTCCGCTACTTGATGCCGCAACTGTACTGGCACTCGTTACGCAGAAATTAGTGGGGGCGGTGTCTATAGTGTTTGGCGAACTGGCTATGATACTTTTAAGGAATTCAATCTGTCCCTGTGTAAGTTTTGTGGCGTTACCCTGCTCTTCGGAGGTGCGGGTAGCCACCAAGCTCTTATTGGTTGTTACAAAGGCTCCGCCCAAGATAAGACTCACTACGGCAATAGCGATAAGCACTTCGACTATGGTGTCTCCGCGCTGTCCTAAAACCTTTGGTCTTATGAACATGTGTTATTCCCCCGTATACTCAGCGTTACCGAAAGCTCACGACCATTGCCACCAATGGTGATTAAGCCAGATTGGTCACTGCCGTTGCTTACAAAACACATCGAAACGCCACCGCTTGGATTAATTGTGCTGGTCGGTAAATTAGCATTTATCGCCGTTACTGCCGCAGCCGGTGTTTGATTTAAGCTCGTGTTCTTAATAGGAACCAGTTGTACACTTTGTGCGCCTGATTTGTTTGTGTCAAAAGCATTGAGTGTGCTCATAAACCCTACAGCACCAATCTGGGTTGTTGTTCCGCCGCTCGTATAGGTGAGGCTATTCGGCTTAATAGTAAGGCCATATTGTAGCTTTAAAATAGAAGTAGGAATATTGGTCGGATTAGAAGCACTCGTGGTCATTACCGCTGGCGCTGCATCCGCATAAGACGTCACGTCGACCTTATTTAGCTGCCGTCTGCCGGCGATGGAGTAAGCCATAATCTGTTGTGGGTCGGTATTCTGGACACCAAACTGCAAGACTTTGCCAAGGAATATACAGTCCTGGCTGGATCCTTGCGTATTGCTCGCTGTTGAAAAACTAAGCGCGCCGCTTCCACCAACACTGCACACTAAGTTATTGGTGGTTGGATAAAAGCCAGTCTCGACGTCACTAATTACCTGTTGGAGCTGTGTTTTGACATTATTAATGGACGTTTGGAATTCTGTGCGATTCTGGCGTCCAGATATAAGTGCAACAGCACTCACAAAGAGCAGACCAGTAATCGCCAACACGATCATTACTTCGACTATGGTAAAACCAGCGCGCGGCGCAGCACTTCGCGACAATTCTCGTAGCCGCGAATCATGCTGCTCAGCAGCCTGACCGAAGTGAATGTGGGAACCACCCTTCATACGTTCCAGTATAGCATAAGCAGTGTCGGGCAAAGGCTTTTTCTTAGCTTTTAGGCAAACAGACCAACGTACCAGTTGATGATAGGCGTGCCAAAAAGCTGCACCACAATAAGCCCACCAATCAAGAAGGGGCCAAAAGGTATTTTAAGGTTCAGCGACTGGCCCTTCTTTTGTACAATCTGAGGAAGTGCCGCAAACAACCCCAGGAACGATGCAACGAAAAGAAGCAATGTACTACGCAGCGGATCACCCGCCAACAAACCGAGCACAATTGCCAGCTTTACATCGCCGCCACCAATCCACTCACCTTTTGATACCTGAAAGATAAGGTAAAAGATTCCACTAAGTACAATTGCTCCTGCAAGGCTCGACATCACTTGTGAGATACTAAAGTGGTAAAAAATGACTTGGCCAACCAATTCCATAAGAGCTATACCCACAAGCGTGAACACGACTCCGTCTGGCAGCAACATCCAGCGCAGATCATATACCAGGAGTGACATAAAACCGACTAATAAAACAAGCCAGAACGCAAATTGATACAGCCCAACGCCATGTAATGCAATAGGCCAAGCAATATAAGATACGACGAATAACACAGCTAGCGAAATCTCAATCCAGGGGCTGTCTTCGATCTTCTCGTGACAATACCGGCATTTTCCCTTAAGAACGATCCAGCTGACAACCGGAATAAGATCGAGCGGGCCAAGCACATGATGACAGTGGTTGCACTCCGAGCGTTCCTTGACCCAGTCACGGCCTTCGTGCAAACGCCATACTAGTGCATTCACAAAACTACCGAATATAAGTCCTAACCCTGTTAAAGCGATAAGCCACGACATTTCCATACCGCTTATAGTATCACACCTACAGGTTTGATGTGGTGGAACTTGCGGCTGCTTCTGGCGCGGCATGACATGAAACGTCAGCTAAAGAAGACTCCGTATTATCCGCAGCTTGTGAAGCACAAGATTGCGCATATTGAATACGAACATGCTGAGCCTGAATCTTTGCCCCCGCACCTTCATACCACGCACTCGCATAATCACCGTCGCTGCCTTGACTTAAGCCATCGTCATTAGAATCACCGGCAAGGGTGTCATCACGAAAGCTGCTAATATATACTGGATTATCAGCATCGCCAGCCAATATCACCTGGCTTCCCTCGCGAGCGATAAGAGCATAACTTTGCGTTGCTTTAAGAAAGGTGCCGCCTTTCATAGTAAGGCTGCCAGCAACTTCCAGCCCTCCGTCGCTATACAGCACGGCTCTGCTTGAGGAATCGATCAGCCATTCTCTACCTTGAGGTATCTCAGCACTGCCAACTGCAACGACCCGCCTGCTTGCCTCGCCAGTAAGAATATTTGCATGAGGACCGCCCAAAGCAAAGCCGCTTACGTCGGAATTATTCCGCAGATCGACTGCATAAGGGTATCCTCCTTGCGGCTGCAAGATTGTGTCGCGCATCGATATCGGGTACGGCGCAACAATACTTCCCTCTAAATTGCTACCTTCAATTTCGGTGGCGCCCCCGGCGGCTGTTAACTGCACGGCGCGTTCAAAACCTACAATATGCGCGCCATTAGCAGTAAAGGTGCCGCCACTAACCTGGACCGCAACACTGCCGGCAGTCGTGCTGGACGCCCCCACAATAGAAACATAGTTGTTACTTGCGCCACGGATAATAAGGCTACCTCCCTCTTGGACGGCAAATGCTGTTGTTACCGCATCCTGGACTTCTACGAGCGTTCCGGCGTCTATAGTAAGCGTCACCCCTCTAGGAATAATCACCTGCGCCTTGAGCCTATACACCTGCTGGAAATTCCATAGCTGGCTTTGCCGGAGTGTGCCCCCTACAGTTTTAGTCCACTGCTCTGCACCCCTCCGCATTGGCAGAGTTACATCAGGTGACGGAATCTTTTGTGGTTGCTCATCGGTATTGCCACGATTACCTTGCCGGGCTTGTGCTAGGGTGGGGTCCGTATAAGCCACTGCTGGCGTGGTATCTGTGGATTGGTAAGGAATCTGTCCTGCTCGTACAGTACTTAAGACCACCCCCGCAAGAATAGTAGTCATAATAACCATAATTCGTACTATCCTGCGGTGGCGATGTTCCATAGACTCTATTGTAACCACTACCACCTTAGGTGCGTCAAGCTGAAAAACTAAAAAACAAGCCTCGACTAAACATCGAGGCTTGTTTGTGCTTGGAAGGCTATTTAAGCGTTAAACTAACCTTCTTGACACTGACCCATTGTACCGCTGCTGGTCTCAACGTAGTACCAGGCTGCGAACTGACGGGACGATCCAGTTGCAGGCGTTGTAGTAGCGTTTGTACATTTAGCACCTTTTACGATGTAAACCGTTGAGGTAGTAGTACCAGCTGTACCACTCGTAACATACGTAACGTCACTGGTTGAGTAGTAACCAAGCTTCGCGTTACCAGTAAAGTCACTAGCTGCTGCTGGCAAGGTACCACCGTTGTTGTTTGTGAATTCATTCACTGCACCGAGAATGTTCGCTACGTCGTTCTTACGCTGGGTATTGCGGGAATTTCGCTGTAGAGCGGGAACGGCTAGGAACACGATCAGCATGATCAAACCAGCAATCGCCAGAACGATCAATACCTCGATGATGGTGAACCCATCCTTACGATTTTTTATGTTAGACATGTGCAAATGCCCCCTTTGCATTAATTTTTACGCTTATGCTTGGATAATACCGGTATCTTCTTTAAAAAGCAAGAGATTTTATAAACTTATCTTATACGAACGACTGGCCTGCCAAACCGTAAATCGGCAGCAATACGGCAGCAACGATAATAAAGGCCATGACACCCATAATCACCATAAGAACTGGCTCAATAATAGTCGAAATGGCTTTAACTTCGTTATCAACCTCTTTCTCGTAATACTCAGCAGTTTTAGCAAGCATCTGCTCCATAGAACCCGATTGTTCACCAATACGGATCATGTTCGGCACAAGCGGCAGAAAGTTCTGGTCATTTTGAATGGCATCAGCAAGCGACTTACCACCCTTTACCTTGTCTGCTGCCTTAGTAATTGACCGCTCAATGTGGATATTGTTAATGGAGTTGCTCGTAATGTTAAGAACTTGCAGCAATGGCACACCACTTGCAACAAGCGTTGTCCCTGTACGGGCAAAACGTGCCATGTACATCTTCATAAACAATGGGCCAACCGGCCAGGCAACCATCTTCCAGCGGTCGATAAGCTGCTTACCACCTGCCGTTCGCGCCCAGCGAGTTGTCAGGAAGATCAAAAAGCCGAGCATAATAATCACTAGCCACCAGCGGTGGATAATAAAGTTCGATATCGCTAGTAGTATCTGCGTAATAAGTGGCAGGTTCGCACCTGGCAAGTCCTGGTATAGTTGTTGCACCTGAGGCAACACCTTAACAAGCATAAACCCTAACACACCAATCATTACCAATAGTACGATAATTGGGTACACCATAGCACCGCGAATTTTTCCGGCTAGGTCAGCATCTTTTTCTTGCTGGATCGCCAAGCGCTCCAAAGCTTTATCCAGCGTACCCGAAGCCTCACCTGCGGCAATCAAACTAATATATACCTGGTTAAAAGTTTGGGGATGCTTTGCCATAGCATCTGCTAATGTAGAGCCAGATTCCACATCTGCGATAACTTTACTTAGGACAACTTTGAGCGGCTTACTGGTTGTCTGCTCCGATACGCTCCGCAAGCTTTGCACCAATGGCAAACCAGCATTGATAAGAGTGGAAAGCTGCCGCGAAAAGAGCACCTTATCCTTGACCTTAACCCGATTAAAGCGAGCGCGTATTCCTGTTGCTCCACCCTCGGCCAGGTTAATGTCTATCGGTACAAGCCCTTCTTTATGAATGAGCTTAGCTGCTGCCTGCTCACTCTCGGCCTCGACAGTTGCCTTAACGACACCACCTGTTGCTGGATCCCGCGCCGTATATTTGTACGAAAGCATACCTTACCTATCCCCTCATCAACCGATCAAGTTCATCTTGATCTACAGCGAACTGACGAGCCTCATCATAGCTAATGGTACCGTTGTGTACTAGGTTGACGAGTGTCTTATCCATAGATTGCATACCAAACTCACCACCGGTCTGAATAACTGCTTCGAGCTGGTGCGTCTTGCCTTCGCGGATAATATTACGCACTGCCGGAGTGGCAACCAGGATCTCGGCAGCAGCAATACGGCCTCCGCCAATGGCTGGGATAAGACGTTGCGAGCAAACCGCCATAAGGATATTAGACAGCTGCGAGCGAATTTGCGCCTGCTGGTGTGGCGGGAACACGTCGATCATACGGTCAATAGATTGCGCTGCCGAGTTGGTGTGCAATGTTGCAAAGACTAAGTGACCGGTTTCGGCGATAGTAATTGCCGACGCAATAGTTTCGAGGTCGCGCATCTCACCAATAAGCACAACGTCCGGGTCTTCACGCAAGGCAGACCGCAAGGCTGCCGAGAATGAGTAGGTGTCGTAGTGCACTTCTCGCTGCACAATCACCGAGCGCTTAGAGCGATGTGTGTACTCAATTGGGTCTTCGATTGTAATAATATGCTCTGCCCGCTCAAGGTTAATCTTATGGATCATGGCTGCAAGCGTAGTAGATTTACCTGATCCGGTTGGACCGGTTACTAACACTAAGCCCCGTGGGTACTCAGCAAACTTGTTCACAATAGGCGGCAAACCAAGTTGCTCGATAGTAAGAATCTCGTTAGGAATAAGTCGCAAAGCGCCGGCTAAGTTGCCACGTTCATGAAAGGCGTTAACACGGAAGCGGCCAAGGTCACCAAATGCAAAACTGAAGTCAAATTCTTTGTCCTTGAGCAAGATCTGCTTCTGATCTTCGTCCAAAATAGCAAAAATGAGCGTTTCGACATCTTCATCAGTTAAGGGGTTTGCCCCACTTACGGGCGTCAATGCACCATTCACTCGTATCATTGGCGGCAAACCAACCTGAAGGTGCAGGTCGGAAGCTTTCTTCTTAACGACTTCTTCTAGTAAAACTTCGATTCGCGGTTGCCCTTGCATGTTACTTCTCTCCACCCTTTGTTTACGCGCTATCCGCACTTGCCACGCGGTTAATTTCTGTTACTGTAGTTTGGCCTGCTAAGGCTTTCAGATAGCCATCCTGCCGCATTGTCACCATACCCTGCTTTCTTGCGAGAGCTTCGATGTCTGCACTGGTGGCTCGTTTAAGGATAAGATCCTGAATCTCTGGCGTAATGCCAAAGACCTCATAGATTCCCATACGCCCCTTATATCCCCCAGGTGCGGCCGGGCTATCAATGCCCTTAGTTAAAGTATAAGCATTTTGACCCGCAAGTGGCAAGTTCTCGTAGCCAAGATCTTTGGCCACTGCCGCCATTTCTTCTTTGGTCTTGGGCAAAAGTGTCCCGAGCGCCGCTTTTACTGCCTCGGTTTCTACCTTATCCGATTGATATGTTTCGCTGTCCTTAGCAATACGGCGCACCAAACGCTGGCCAATAACCGTGCGCACGGTTGAGGCAATAAGGAATGGCTCAATCCCCATATCGAGCAAACGGGGCAAAATACCGGCCGCTGAGTTGGTGTGTAATGTACTAAATACAAGGTGTCCAGTTAAGGCAGCCTGCACGGCAAGCTCAGCCGTTTCTTTATCACGGATCTCCCCCACCATCACAACGTCAGGGTCTTGACGCAGAATAGACCGCAAGCCGCTCGCAAACGTTAGCCCTACTTCAGCATTGACCTGAATTTGGTTAATGCCGTCCATTTTGTACTCGACTGGATCTTCAAGCGTGACAATGTTAATGCCATCGCTCTTTACTTCTTGCAGCAGCGCATAGAGCGAAGTTGACTTACCTGATCCGGTTGGACCAGAGGTAAGAATCATGCCATTTGAGCCCTTGATACCTTCACGGATAGAGCGCAACGCGCGACCGCGATAACCCATATCCTCAAGCTTGAGACTTGTGCCCGTTTTGTCGAGCAAACGGATAACCACCTGTTCGCCCCACACTACCGGCGAAATAGCGATACGAAGGTCGATTGTGCGGCCGGCAGCGGCAATACTAAATTCACCGTCCTGCGGCACACGATGTTCGTCAATCTTCAGGTTAGAAAGAATTTTAATGCGCGAAACGAGCGGTGGTTCGATAGATTTTGGCAAACGCAGAATCTCGCGCAGAATACCGTCAATGCGGCAACGTATCTTAAGACCATCTTGTAGTGGCTCAATGTGCACGTCACTGGCACCATTTTTAGCCGCAAACTCAAGGATAGTCGAGAGTGCCTTGCTAATTGGCGAATCCTGTACGATGGTTTTAATATTCTTGTCGCCAACGTTTTTTTGGATATTATCAAGTTCAGTCGCTTCGGCAGCGGCCGTGACATCATCCATGCTGGTAATTTCACCAACTACTTGCTTAGAAAGATTTGCCTGATATTGGTGCAATACCTGGCGAATACCCGCTTCGCTGGCAGCATACACTTTGAGGGGCCGGCCGATCTTATTCGACAAAAAGTCTACTGCCTGCACGTTATCGGCATCAAGCATGGCCACTACCAGACGATTCTGCATCTCGCCCAAAGGAACAGCCATATACCGCTCGGCGGTTTCCTGTGGCAGCAGCTCCAGCACTTCAGGGTCAATATGAGCGCTGCTCAAATTTACATACGGAACCTTTGTGACATGAGCGATAGTCTTGGTCATCGCCTCGTCAGAAACATGCTTGTTGGCCACAAGAAAGCTCAAAAGCGGCGTATGCTGTTTTTCGGCTTCAGATTTAAGCTCGTCCAGCTTATCCTGGGCGAGTATTCCCTCTTTAACCAGCGTATCTTCAACCTGCTTTTGGGCGGTTGTGGACAAAACACTCATACGGCAAAGCCTCGGCTACGGTTACTGCGTGGTCCCATTGAATGGCGTTGGGTTTGTACTTGTGCCAATCTGAATGAGCTGGGTCGGATCAACAGCATTGCTGTTGAAGTATGTATCATCAGGGTCGGTAAAGTTAGCCGTAATTGGATCAACTACTTCTACATTCTGCTGACGGTCTTTAGCGGGCGCAAACACGGCTCCAGAAACTATGAACGACACAACACCGCTAAAAACAACAATGACTAAAATGAGTGCTATATCTTTTTGTTTCATTTTACTACCTCAGTTTTGATCTTAAACGACTTGGCAGGTTGGTAGTAGGTCTGTGCTGCAAGTGTCATAGTCATGTTGCTTTGGTTACCGCCAAGGCTCACTGTTTGCACCTGGAATGGACGAGTCGAGCGATCGAACAAATCCACCAGATTCTTAATTGAGTCATACGAACCGGCAACCTGTACCTGGAACGGCATCGCAACTGGCTGCGGGTCGCCGCTTGTTGTAGCTGACTGTTGTTCTACTTCTTGGTCTGTACCAGTAATGCCTACAATCTGAAGGTTCTGGCTGGTTATAAGCTTTTCGAGGCTTGTGGCCAACGCTGGAAAGTCATATACACTGGGCAAAGCATCCAAAATAAGCTTGGCGTTGTCGCCATCTTGAGGACCGCTGCCACTCGGGTCGCCGCCTAAAATATTTTGCGGACGGTCAACGAAAGATTTGTACGAAGTTACAAGCGAATCACGTGCCGACAGGTTATCCTGTAATTGTGTTACCGCCTTCTTCTTAGCATTAATAACACGGTTCTGGTAGCTCATTTGACTAAAGAGCGACTTGGAAGCAACAAGCGAAAAGATCAGCACAAAAGCAGCGACTGCAGTAGCCGTCACAATAGTGCTATTGGCTTTGCCGATAAGCGATCGTTTGGTGTGTGATGTTGTACGTGCCATTACTTTGCCCTATTGATTAGTCTGGTTAGTTGTTTCGGAGCTGGTATCCTGCGTAAACAGGTCGGTCGGTTGCTCGGTAGTCGAACGGGTTGTCGTTTTTTGAGGAACAGTAAGTTCAACGTCACTCAGTTGACTGAAGATTACCGGGTCAAAGCTTGCTTCAATAGTATAGGTAGTTGCTTCGGCGCGGCCAAAGTTAGAGAGTACTACGTCAGCAAACGCCTTCTTTGTATTGTTGGTCTTGCCTTCGCCACCGGTAATCTTGTACTCGGTAAACTTGAGTGTGTCTACATAGGTGTTAACAACTTCGAGTGACTGTGCACTGCCAGAAACGCTAATAGTGTTCTTTTCGTAATCAATATCCATCTTGGTAATACTGGCGTTTGCCGGCGTAACCTGCTCAAGATAGCCAAATAATCGCGATACATCCGGCTTTTTATCGTGCAATCCATTGAGCGAGCGCAGCTGGTTCTGGACGGTCAGAATCTTATCAAGATCACTGGTGCTTTTAAGTTGGTTGTTATATTTTTTGATGTCAGAGTTCAAATCGCTAATACTCTTCTTTTGCCACACACCAACCACCAGCAGTAGCACAATAAACAGCGTTAAAGAAGCAATACTTACCACTGTAGATATAAAGATAACCAAATGCTTCTGGCGTTGAGCCTTGAGATACTGCTGCTTAATATCAGGTAAGAGGTTAAACTGGATCATTCTGTTCGCTCCGCTAAACCAGCTGCAACACCAAAGTGGTTAGACACAGCCAACAATTCATTTTGGCGATCGGGTGAGAAAGAAATATTACGCCAAGCGTTACCAATTTCAACTTCGACACCGAACTTGTTTGCCATATATAACGGAAACTCGGGAAGTGCCGATGCGCCACCTGTTACAATCATGCGCGATATTTGTGTATCTACATAGCGGCTCTGGAAGAACTTAATAGATTTTTCGATCTCGCTCGTCAGAATATCAACAGTGCCAATAATGGCATCGTAAATACGACCTTCGAGTTTGTCTTTACCCAGACCAAACTTAAATACGAACTGACGGGCCTGCTTGTCGTCGATATTAAGGTTTTGTGCCGCTGCTCGGATAATTGCTTCAGCGCCAGTTGGTATCGAACGAGTAAGTCGTGGCGAACCATTCATTGTTACAACCAAGTCGGTTGTTTTGCTCCCAATATCGAGCACCATCTGAGGCGCAGGATTGTCCTGTGCAATCAAAGCGCGTGTAATTGCTAAGTTATCTGGTTCAAAAGCAATCACGTCCAAACCTATTGACTCAAGCAAATCGAGTCGTTTTTCGACAAATTCATTCTCAACACTCGACAGCAATACCTCTACCTTAGTTTTATCTTTTGGTGAGTCGCCTATAACCGCCCAATCAATCTTAGAACGATCAAGTGGTGTTGGAATAAGCGAGTCTGCCTGGTAGCGAATTGCCTTAGCTAGCTCACTAGGTGGCAATCGGTCGAAGTCAACAACGGTGGTGAACACACGCTGTGACGGAATCCCCACCGCAACACTACGTGTTGACATACGCGCCTGAACCATAAGGTCCTTAACAATCTGCGCCAGCTTTTGCTGGTCAGCCTTTGAATCACTTAAAACTATCTTGCTATCTACGGGTACGTACGCGTATTTAACTAGATTCTTTACCGGTCCATTGCCGCGCAGCTCAACTAGCCGAATCGCGGTAGTCCCGATATCAAGTCCGAAAAATGCAGATACCCCACTCAGTAAACTCATATTACCCTCGATTATAGCATAACCATTATGTTTGTATACACCTTTTTAGAGAACCGGCGGCAAACTCGTCACCGAATCATATGTTCCCGTTTGTCCGCCGCTCGAGGAGCTGTCGTTTGGCTGGGAGATCCACAACGCCGGGTTGTAATTGAATACTTCTGCGGCATTGGTGCTTCCCCTGTTCTCACCGGCAGTGCTGTTGCCAAGGGTGCCATAAGTACGCAAGAGCATAATTGTTGGCGCGCTCAGCAAACCATTCACTACCAATTGTTTGCCTTTACACAAATTGTGTAAAGCAGCGTTTGGCGTCAGTGGCACCATAGCCACCGCACAAGTATACGCTGTGCCCCCGCCCGTGCCAGTTGATTGCACAATATAGGCACCATCTAGCTGACTAACATTAGGGCTGATATAGAGGTTACCTTTTACGACCAGCTTAAAGAATGGTACGCTCTTGCGATCCCATGATGCCGGGTACTTAATATCACCCGTAATAAACACATCACCATAAATATACAGAGTAGAACTTTGATTCGGATTTATATTACCGCCTGTGATAGTCACAGGAGTTGGCAAACCAGGCGAACCGCTTGAGAATGCGTGAACACTCGGGTCTAAATTACTTGCATCAAAGGTTGGCAATAATGGCGTTGTTGTCGCTGGCTTATCGGCATAATAGTCGTGGGTACATGGCAAGCCCCCGAAGTTTCCGCCGTAGAACCCACCACTGGTTACTACGCCGCTACCAGTATTTGCAAACGAAAGTCCATAAGGAGCAGCAGCGGCTCCGGTATTTTGGGCGCTGGCATAGTTATGAATACGATCTAAGGCATACACGCCAAATTGCCCGCCAGCCCCTGCGTAACCGCTCGCACCGGAGTCTTTATTCCATGATGTTATGGAACCGTCTGGGTTTGCCGCACAGGTTGAACCAAAGCCGTTACCTACCGACGTATCACCGCCGAATATCTTTACGTACGGCTTAGCTACTACAATAAAGCACACTATCGTACCCTTTGATCCGCCGCCGTCTTTATAGGGGTTAACGTTAAAGGTTCTACATATGGTTTTATTTGTATCAGTCGCTTTTACGGTGTAATTCTCGGTGGCTACCGTCGTGGTAGTCTTACCTGGGAAGTCCCTAGGACAGCCCGTTCCTGGCGGCCCATATCCCGCATCAGAAGTAGTATCAAGCGTGCTACCCGGGTTGTAATAGCCCGCGTGAGATTTACCCACAATATTACAGGCCGTGTTCTGGCTGTCATCGTTACCGTTGTTGTACACACTATATGTAAAGTTAACCGTGTCACCTACTTCTGCGCTAGCGTTAGCGCCAGCCGTTGCACCGTTGACTTTCATGAGAATTGACGGTGTTAGGTTATAGTCAAGTGGCCGCTGACAACCCGTATTGTAGTAAATACTGTCAAAGGCGAGCTTAAACTGCAACGTGTTGTTGTAGTACACATTGTCCCAATACCAGATATATTTGTAGCCAGGCTGAGCGGTAAAATTGGCGTTGACCGTTTGCCGCGTACCACTATAGGCTGTGTACCAGCCGCCACTTTGACTATAGCTAATAGCGGCCCCATCCGATCTTTTGATCGAGGTAAAGGGTTGCACGGTATATGCCCCACCGGCAATTGGATACTTACGAAGCTGGAAGCGCATAGGAGTCGGCTGAATACCAGCTGTACCGTTGTCGTCATCGTACCATTGCAACGTCTCAGTTCGGCTACTCGTTAGGGTGCAGTCGCCAGCAAACTTCAGAAGATAGTCGGTGTATCCACTGAGGGGACTCACCTGGTTAATACCAAATTGCGACGCAGATATTGTTGAGTCATAACCAATTGCATAACCATTGGTTGTTACCACAGCACGGAATGAGTTTTGTGTGGAAGCGATAAGGTTTGTAGCGCGCAAATAAGCTACGTACTTACCTACGTCCTGCGAATACGAAAGCCCCGTCAGATTTGCCGTATACGTTACGTCCTTACACGTGCTAGAACCGCTGGCAATACTGGCATGACTCACCTGAAGCGCACCAAGAGATTCCGTTTCGGCGTTGCCAACGTAGGTATGCTTTGAATTATATAAGTCATAGCGCGTAGCGTCAGCCCCAGATGCGGCACTTCCTTTAATGTCATAATAGTTGCCCGAAGAACCTTGTGCAGCCAAACACAACCTTGTGTCTTCTATACGCACTGAACCTGATGGAGCGTTAAAATAAAGCTTCACTAAAGAGGTGCTGTTATTGACGTTAGTCGTGCGGGAAACAACCAACTCCACACGCCTGGTTGTAGGGTTAAAGTCTGCCGGATCCGGGCCAATCGGGCCTACTGCTTGCGCCTTGGGCACCCAAGAAAATAACGTCACACCAAAAGCCAGCGTACTCATTATAAGTAAGATGCGCCGGGCCACGTTCCTTTCGTGCATTTTTACCGTCATGTCCTAGCCCCCAAGCTGATTAATCTTTTTCTGAAGTGAACTTTGCAGCTCTGTATCTGGCGACTCACCTTCTGGCGGAGAATTGGCAAAATCAAGCGCCTTTTGGTAATAAATAACCGCTTGCTTTTTGTTGCCGAGCTTTTCATATGCCTGAGCCAGGTTGAACCAGATACCGTACTTTTGACCTGGAGTAGTATAAAGCGCCTCGGCTTGCAAAAGTGACTTTACGGCCTCTTCGTTTTGCTGCGCACTCATATATGCAGCGCCTAACGTTGAGTAATAATCAGCCCGCTCAACTGCCGGTGCGTTATCAGCCGGACGCGTCGCCATAATTTGCGCAATATTCTCTTGATACCCAGGGTCCATTTTTTCGACCGCCGGTTTGTGCGAAGCGTTATATATAAGCAGACCTGCTCCGGCAAGCGCCACAATAACAACGACACTAAATACCGTCCATTGCCTGCGCGTTTTTGGCCACGAAGGAAACATCACTTTTTTAAACAGTCTTGCAACAACGGCAAAACCCTTACGCCACCCCTTCTTGTCCATAGTTGATCCGTCCATAATGCTTACGCTTCATTGTACCCTAGCCTCATCACAAAAAACAACTCCCACCTTTGTTATAGGAACGCTTTGTAATAAAGCAAAAAGTCGTAAATAAATCCACATGCATCTTTGGGAGGCTATGCTATAGTCAACTCTCATGACAGCACGAGATCTCACCCCAATCATACGAAACGCCGGTTACGAGCACTATCTAGCAAATGGACTTTGCCCTAATAGCAAGGAGCCGTGCGCCCACCTCGGAAAACTGGTCGCCACCCAAGAAGCTGTACGCGAATCGCTGGAAATGACTTCTGCCGACAGCAGCCTAAAGGAGCTGGCCCAGAATTTGGCCGAACGCGCTACCGGCGAAGTACAAGGACTGTTTGACGCGGCTATGCAAGATACCGCAGCCTGCCTTGGCGGCTGTGCCGTAGCTCACGCTCACGCCGTTAGCCTTCAAGCAGAAACCGCTGCCGCACCACTCGTTTCCGGTCCACTACCTCAATAAGATAAGCCGCTTTTGCGACCAATTTGTCGCCATTCGCAAAATGCATTTGCTGGCGCTGCGTAACGTGCGGTTTGTGCCCTTCCCGTACAAATTGTGGGTACTCATACTCGGCGCCAAGCGCATCCAGAGCGTCACAGATCCCGTTGTGGGCTATCTTTATCTCTGGCGAATGCTCAACGATATGTACCGTGAGCTGCTTTGGGCCAAGCTGTGTTGTTGTACCAAAACGTAGCGCAATCGGCGGCGTCTGACCAAATAATGGTTCGACAGCCTGTGCTATTTGCGACGGCGTTTTCTCACTCCAAAAGCGGCTTACCAGCGTAAGGTGCGACGGCAGCGCATCATACGCTTTTCCAACCTCAAGCGGCACCACTTCGAGGGTAAATAGATACATCCGCTTCATATCTGCTATTGTAGCATTTTGTTGCACGAGTTACCTCTGTTATAATACAAGGCAATATGGCTTCACTTTCTATTGGAATCGTCGGCTTGCCTAACGTCGGCAAATCAACCCTATTTAACGCCCTCACCGGTAGTAATATTTTGGCAGCGAACTATCCGTTTGCCACCATTGAACCAAATACCGGTATCGTTCCGGTCCCTGACGAACGGCTGCAAAAGCTGGCTAACATGTATCATGCACAAAAAATTATTCCGGCAACGACTACTTTTGTGGACATTGCCGGCTTAGTCGCCGGCGCTAGCCAGGGTGAAGGTTTAGGCAATCAATTTCTTAGTCACATTCGTACCGTAAACGCTATTGTGCATGTAGTGCGCGCTTTTGAGGATAGTAATGTTCTGCACGTAGACGAGCAGCACGACCCCAAAAAAGATATTGATGTTATCAACACCGAGCTGGTACTGGCCGATTTGCAAACCGTACAAAAACGCCTGCCAAAGCTTGAAAAAGAATCGCGGGCCAACCCTAAACTTCGCCCCGTAGCCGAAACACTGCAAAAGGTGCACGATATTCTAAACGACGGCCAGCCGCTTTCGAGCGTAGACGGCATTAACCCGGACCACATCGCCGACCTGCATCTGTTAACCGCAAAGCCGGTTATTTATTTGTTCAACCTGGACGAGAATGGCCTTGCCGATGATGATAAAAAGCAAGAGTTAGCGGCACTCGTTGCGCCAGCCAAAGCCCTGTTTGTGTGCGCAAAGCTCGAAAGTGAGCTGCAAGGCCTCGACGAAGCAGATGCTAGCGAGTTGCTCGAGAGCTACGGTCAAAAGGAGTCTGGGCTTGTGCAGCTTATCCACGCTGCTTACGATACCTTGGGCCTGCAAAGCTACCTAACAGCTGGCGAAAAAGAAGTTCGGGCATGGACCATTAAAAAAGGTTTTACCGCTCCGCAGGCCGCTGGTGTTATTCATGGCGACTTTGAACGCGGCTTTATTGCTGCTCAAATTGTTGATTATGACGATCTTATGGCTGCTGGATCCGAGCAGGCCGCCAAACAAGCTGGCAAGATGCGCACCGAAGGAAAAGACTACATTATGCAGCCCGGCGATGTCGTGGAATTCCGCTTTAATGTAAGCAAATAGATTACTCAGTCAAATCTTTAGCCATCCGCAGTGCACCTATCACCGGTTGCGCCGCGGGATCAAACACAATATGTACGTGCGGGAACTCAGCCCGCAAAGGATTCACAACCTGCTGCCTAAAGTATTCAAACTTCCAAAGGCCCCCATTAAGCACCACCGGAAATGTATCCAGCTCCTTCTCGACACCTCCAAATTTGGTAATCATGCCATATAGTTTGAATCGCCAACGATCAGCCGCGCTATCAATCCACGGCTTTATTGCCGCAAAAGCTGGATCGTCCTCGTGCAAAGCGGCAAGATGTCGCGGCAGTTCACGCACTTCTTGGCTATGGTAATAATCAGCGGTTTTTTCTAGCGAGCCATTCGTTAAGCTTGGCGCCTTATCAGCCAAAAAGCTTTTTGCAGGTTCAGCGATTTGGCCGCGCTCAAAAGCCTTGGCAAGCGTATATCCAACATCTCGGCCGCCATTTCCTACGGCATCATACAAATAATGGTCGCCCGTGCTGTAAAAAAGCACCGCGCTGGAACCACTTCCCGCAATAGCCACGATGCCGGCTTTGGCATTACTCACCGCCCTAAAGCCTGTGGGCAAATCCCCAACCAAGTCGGCATTTGCACAAAAACTTCGGAGCACATTCAAAATGGGTTGCCGAAACTGATTAGCATTAAAACAGCCCGCGATTCCCGCTACCAAACCATCTGTTTCAGATCGATACTTTTCGAGCCGATTTAGCCCTTCATGCAGCAAGCTTATTGTTTGGTCTATGCCAGAATGCCAAGGATTTACCCCCTGCTCTATTCTAAAACGCTCTACGATATGCAATTCGTGGTCACTCACCGCAAACTCAATCTTACTGCCGCCGCCGTCAATGCCAACAAAGTATGTCATGCTGCTTAGTATATCAGATCACCGGCATCCCCTTTTAAGAGAACACCGGTGAATCCTACTCCGTCAGTTCATTGCCTTAAAAGAACCGCGGATATACCCTTCGCCGCATTACTGTTGGCGGAACCATTCGCCAGTACGGGTTAGGTTGTAAAAAAATAGGGCCGATGGCCCCGTTTTGCAGCACAATTCCGCCGAGAAGCACCCCGACGCCGGTGCGCTCGTCGTAGAGCATCTGTAGACCGCCGCTGCTTGGCGCAGCTGCTTGGGCCGTTTGAGTGTAATGATCGCGCAGGGCTTGCATGTGTGCCTGCGTGCGGTCAATAACTTGCTGCAAATGGTAGTGGCTCCAGCTCATAAATCTGAGCTGCCTGCTTGGTGTTTGTACGCGGATCGTACCAGTTAGTAGTTGCCAGCTAAAATCGAGTTCGGCAATCATGTCATAGCGGATATCTTCTACCGAAGAGAACATCGGTTTGTGGTCAATCAGGAGCAGACGGTGGTTTGTGGCAACGAGCATTGCAAATCCGTTACTGTACCGTCCATTAACGCAGTGTTCAACCACTTCGTCCGACGACAGCACTTTCCGAAGCTCGCGAATCTCACCGCGGCCCCAGAAGCGGAAATGACATCCCGCCTTTTTGAGCTGACTTTCAATTTGCTCAAGGCTAAGCATCTCTCCCTCCTTACTCCAACATTGATATTGTTGGTACTTATTACTATAAAAAATAACTTACGTTACTACGGTTAGCTTTGTCACGCAGAATAAGAGATTTATATCACATACATTGGTGCTCTTTTACGCTACTATTAGTTGTATAAAACGCTTATGCTACCTCTGGTACTAGCCAAGAGGCTTATCTTGTGCCATACTGTGGATATGTTGACGGCTGAAGGCCCCACCAACGCACTAATCAACCTTTTTCACCAAGGTACCAGACTCCGGTTTAATAAGAATGATTTTATAATCAGGCCGGGCAGTCCACCTTCAGGCATCTTTTACATAGCGCAAGGGCTTGTTAAAGCATACGATATTACTAAATACGGCGACGAGAATCTCCTTATTATCCGTAAGACTGGCGAGATACTCGGCCTTACCTGGGCTGTTACCGGCGATGACCGGCAAATTATTTACACCGCCCTCGCCCCTACTACTGTTTTTAGGGTAGAGCGCGAACAGTTTTTAGAGCACATAAACCAAAATCCAGCTACAGCACTGCCGCTCGTGGACATGCTCGTAGATATGTATCGCTCTCATTCAGAACGTATTATCAACTTGGAATACCGGAGTGTCCGCGAAAGGCTGGTTTCTTTTCTCTTTACTACAGCGCGGCGTTTTGGCACCCAAACCGAGGCAGGTCTTTTGCTCGAAGTACCAATGCGGCACCAGGATATCGCCAGCTCAATTAGTGCCACGCGTGAGACTACCAGCCGTGAGTTAGCCACCCTTGAACGCCAGGGACTCATTACCAGCAAACAATCTATGATTACTATTGTGGACGCTGAGCGTTTGCGACGGTATCTTGAGTAGCCCGAGCTTCTTTTTGCTTCCAGTGCGTAACAATTTCTTCCACGGCACGGACTACTGATTCGTGGCTGGGTACGTCTTGTGTCTCGTAATAGTGGTCGGTAGTCATATAATCTTCGATAACCGATAAACAAAAGATTTCGTCTGCGAGCACGTGCATCCGGTCCACCGCAGGCACGCTCGCAAAAGGCGTAGCTACCACAATCTTGTGTGTCTTAATGGGTTTAAGATATTCTTGGGCCAAGTCGAGCGAGAACCCATTGCTCAAGCCATCCGACACCAGAATAACTGTTTTGTTGCGCAGCAAGCTTTTTCGAATAAGTGTTCCGCCGCCAGTACCATGATGCATCTCCTGCATCTTCGTCATCTTTTCTTGCTCAATGAATGTGCGGTATTCACTAATAAAGTCTTCAATCTGGCCCGGTGAATATGCGCTATTATAGGTAAAACTGCCGTCAGAGCTAATGCCCCCCACCGCCGCATTCTCACGCGGCAACTGAATAGCGTTTGTTTGCAGCATGGTAAGCACACAGTGGAGTTTCATGGCAATTTGCGCACCAACCATAACCGCACCATCACTTAAAGCAACAACGGCGCAATGTTGGCTTTGATATTTTTTTACAATTTCTTCTGCAAGAATTTTTCCCGCTTCGGTGCGGCTTTTGAAGTACATATTGGCAGTGTACCATAAGCACCTTCGTCACTCTATATTCTTTTTGACAACCCCTGTTATCTACGCGGAAGAGCTGTGCAGCGAAGCTTATAAAATCGTTCGCGGTTGCCTTTAGAACCTGCAACTTCGGAGTCAGCCTTGCCGAGTACCACAAAGTACGGCTTAACCCATTGCTCAAAATCCTTAAGCACATCACGCCGCATACGGTCGTTCTTAATAACACCCTTATGCTTGATATCGCTTTGCTGCGCCTCAAATTGCGGCTTTACCATGGCCGCAACAATAGTTTGCGGTCCGCATAACGTAGCAATGTGTGGCAAAATCTCGCGTAAGCTGATAAACGACACATCTATAACAACGATGTCAATTGGCGAAGAAGTACTGGTAATTGAGCGAATATCCGTCTGTTCGTGCAGTTCAATAGCAGGGTTTGGACGCAAGCTGGGATGGAGCTGATCGGTACCCACATCTACAGCGATGACTTTTTTTGCACCGCGCCGTAATGCAAAGTCCGTAAAGCCGCCAGTAGAACTACCGACGTCAAGCATTACCTTGCCAGCAAAATGCAAATCAAGAATCTGCGCCACCGAAGCGAGCTTCAGTCCAGCCCGAGAAACGTATTGTTCATCGGCCTTCAGCTCAATCTCGGCATCCTCGTCAACGCTCGCACCTGGCTTAGTCACTTGCTGGCCACCAACCGTTACCTTACCGAGTTTAATCCAGCTTTCCGCCTGACTACGTGACTGAACCAAACCTTTTTCAAATACTAACTGATCGAGACGGCGCTTCATATGCAGAATTCTTTACCCTTAGCGGTTGAGATACTCGTTTATTTGGCCACTCACGCTAGAGATAGCACTCCACGAACTGCCACTCGTCATGATAGTCAAGATATATGGCCCCTTTGGACCGTACACAATAGCCGCGTCGTGCAAGTAGCTGTCGATAAAGCCAACTTTATCGGCCACCGTAAGTCCTGTTCCAGCGGGAATGCCAGAACGGTAAACTTGCCGCTTCATAGCGCTAATCAGCCGGTCGGTACCACTGGCCGAGAGCAAACTCCCGTTTTGCAGCTGCTGAAGGTATTTTGCAAGGTCATTTGTGGTAGTAAAAAGTCCGCCCGAAAGCTGCGTGTTCGTTAGGCCTAAATCGTGCATCATATTCTGAACATTCAGCCAGCCGATCTTATCGCCAAAAGCCTTGGCGCAGGGGTTATCAGAGACCACAATCATCGCCTCAAAGCACGCCTCGGCACTCCGGCCATTGCTGATAACGTCAGTCCAGCTCATCTGCCCTGCTTCAATCTTTTTAATAACGGCATAGGCAACAAACAGCTTATAGGTACTTGCTGCGACATATTGCTTGTCACCGTCTGCGTTTGCAGAGCGGCCCTTATTTCCTAATTCAATGACAGAAACGCTCATGCCGGATTTTTTAATATCGCCTAAAAGTGCCGAAAGACCAGCCTGGGTATCACTATAGTCGCGAACGTAGGTCACTTTAGCTGGAATGGTAATTGTTTTAAGTGTTATCGCTTCTGTTTTATGCTGCGTTATAAGATCAGCTATTTCTGTTGTTGCATCCTCAATATCAAGGCCAATACCAGTCTTGCCAGAGGTTCGGCTTATTTCCTGCCCGTCGTACAACGAAACTTTTACTTCGCCAGGCGCCTTATATACTTTGCCCTGCAGGGTTGTAATATAGCTTCGCACTACGTCTTGCTTAACGCTCAGCTCTAGTTGCTTAGTGCTGGGATTCTCTGGGAAATCGAGCCAACTGGCCACGATTTTTTTGTCCACGGTAATTTTGTCGCCGCTTAGTTTGAGTACAATCGGTGTGTTGATTACTTTTTTTGCTTCATTCAGCGCTTTTTGCACCGATTTATCATCACGTGCTGCCTTTTTTACCGTCGGCTTAACTTCGGCTCGCGTTACAACTTTTAACTCGGCATTTTTTATAGCCTGAGTGATGGCGGCGGCACTAAAATCCTGGCTTGGTTTGGCCGAAACAAGCTCAACCGTATCACCGTTTACCTTAATACTTGCGTTTGTTGCTGCTTTTGAATACTTACCAGCAAGCTGTTTGGCATAATAGTCAATTCTTTCGTCATCAAAGTCGCCCGTTACCTTATGGTCGCTGGGGAAGAACAAACTAAATGGTACAAAACGCTGCCAAACAGGATACCTGGCCGCTTCTTTGGCCGCCTGTTTTGCGTTGATAGTAATGCCCACTTCTTTATAACTTGCTTTAGGCTGCGCGTTTCCAAGTTTAATGGTGACCGCGGCGTCTTGATAGGTCTTTTGTAAAGAAGTAGTAGCTTGGTCAATTGTTTTGTTGCCCACTGTCTGGCCTTCGATTGAGGCATTAGGGCGTATGCGGCTCGAAGGATAGGCGAGCTGCACTAGCACACACAGACCTGCCAATCCCAGCAAAGCAAGGCCCGCTAGACGTATCTGTCGCGTGTGCCTATATTTCCATCGTCGCACGGCTCGGAACAGCCGAACTACTCCCACTATAATAACCCCCCTTATCAGTGAGCTTATCTTCAGCCAGTTATCGGTAGTCTGCCCCATAAGCCCAAAAAGTAACTAGTTTTTTACCCGCTCAAGATACTCGCCGGTGCGGGTATCTACTTTAATAATATCACCTTGCTTAATAAATGCAGGCACTTTTATGGTTATGCCTGTTTCCAATGTCGCATCTTTGAGTACGCTGCTGGTTGTATCACCCTTAACCACGTTTTCGGTGTACGTTACTGCAAGTGGAACATTCTTGGCAAGCTCAACAGTAATTGGCTGACCATTAAAGAACTGCAGCTGCACACGATCGCCTTCTTTAAGGTACCCTGCCCCATCGCCTACTAAATCTGCCGAAACCTCAAATTGCTCGAAGGTTTCTTCATTCATAAAGTAGAATACAGCGCCATCAGTATATAAATACTGAGCATTTTGGTTCGATACGTCTGCACTATCAAGTTGTTCGTTGCCCTTAAAAGTTTTTTCGAGCACCTTGCCGTCGAGCAAACTTTTAATACGTACGTTCACAATTGAACCGCCGCGGCCCATTACCTTTTGGTTGTACTCAACAACGCGGTAGGGTACGCCTTCAAGCTGAAAGATTGTACCTTTCTTGAGGTTAGTAATGCTCAGAGCCATCGTTATGTTCCTTTCGACTACGTTAATAATGCCCGGAGCTGCTGAATTTTTGCCGAAAAGTAGGCAATATCAGCCGGGCTAAAAATAGTGTGTTCACTTAACTCCAAAAGAAGCTTGTTGAGCTGCTCAAGCCTTTGTTTGGCTTCAGCCGCGCTCGTAAGCTGCTCTTGGCGCGTTTGGGCATACTGGTAATCACGGCAATCGAGCCGTACGTCTGCGGTAAGACGTTTGAGCTGTTCGATGCGCTCTTTTTGATCGAACGGCAAACTATCTACGTCGATACGCGAAGCGAAGGCACCCACGTCGTTCGTGACTGCCTTCGCGATTTCATGGAGTGATTCCTGCATACGCAGCCCACCTACCCTTTTGCTTAGCTAGCAATAAATGGCAGCAAAGCGATATTGCGAGCCCGCTTAATTGCTGTAGCCAAACGACGCTGCTGGCTCTCGGTAAGGCCAGTCTTTTTGCGGCTCTCAATTTGACCATAAACGTTCAAGTAGCGTTGCAACGTTTTAAAATCTTTGTAGTCAAAGTATGGAACATCTGTGCGGTGTTTAAAAATCTTTGCCATAGTTATTTCTCCTACGCATTACTAGGGTTAGAAGGGAATGTCATCGAGGTTAACTGGCTCGTCGCCAATGTCTTCGATTACAACGTCGTCTTTTTTGCTGCTGGAGCTACCGGCGTTGTTGTTTGAGCCAAATGAACCGCCTTGTGAACCTTCGCCACCTTCGCCACGACCATCAAGGAACGTAACGTCGTTTGCAAGTACTTCGACTTTGCTGCGCTTTTGACCATCCTGCTCCCAAGATCGGCTTTGCAGACGACCCTGGACCAAAACGCGGCGTCCCTTGGTAACGTATTGTGCAACACGTTCGCCAAGTGGCCCCCAGGCGACAACGTCAATGTAATCAGTTGCTTCCTGCCAGTTGCCAGATTGGTCTTTATAGGCCCGGTTCAGTGCAAGACTGAACGAGCACACGCTCTGACCGCTCGGTGTTTGACGCACCTCTGGGTCGCGGGTTAAGTTGCCCATAAGGATGACTTGGTTAACACTTCGTGCCATAATTGGCTCCCCTTCTTTTGGATGACCTGCGTCGGCCATCCCCCTCTTATTCTTCGTTAGTTAAAAAGCTTAGTCTTTTTTGTCGGTTTCTTCGGTAGTTTCGCCGCGTGCAGCTGCCTTAGCAGCTTTTTCAGCCTTCAAAGCTTCGGCTTTAGCCATAGCCTTGAGGTCTGGACGAGTAACCATAAAGCGCAACACTTCATCGGTAATGTTCAAAACACTCTCGATTTTGCGAACGCTCTGAGCTGGCAATTCTACAGTATAGAATACGTACACAGCGTGCTCGTTCTTTTTAATTGGGTATGCCAGCTTGCGCTTGCCCCAGTTGTCAACGTTTGCTACTTTACCGCCGTTATCAGTAAAGATCTTCTCTACACGAGAAGTAGCTTTTTCCAGATCAATCTCGAGATCTGGGTGATACAATACGGCAATTTCGTATTGGTTCATTCCCTTGGTACTCCTTTGGGTTATAGTCCGCACGCTCATATGCTGCGAACTGAGTTAGTAACGACTTCATTATACCTTTTTACCCCTTAAAAAGCAACTAGCTGCCCCTGTTGTATTCGCCCTTTGCCAAAGCGCTTATCATTTGGCTAGCAGTGAATATATCACGAGCTTCCCCCAAATAATAGTCAAAAAGGCTGCGCCAAATTTTTATATCAAGTACGCCCGCGTGCAAGACGTAATGCATGGTCTCAACAGATGGATCTAGTGCGTAACGGCGCAAAGCTAAATCACGCGCCTCTTTTTGCATCCCCACTGCCTGTAAATTTGCGAAGAACGGTGCAAGGCTATCTGCGTGGCGTGCAAGGTGAAGCATGCGGCGCGTCGTACCCGGATAGTCAATTTCGTAAAGCGCTCGCAAATCATCAGATTGTGCATAGTCGTCGTAGTGCGGATGTGGCAGATTATGCAGAGCTCGTCCACCTATCTTTTGCGCTATGGAGGACACGCCCCTGCGGGCCAGAAGGCGTTCCAGCGACATAGTTAACATATCAGGCGGACGCTTGCTTATAAAATGAAGTAATGGGTGAATAAAATATGTGTAGCCAGCTTCGAGCAGATCGGCGGTTATCAGCGCTGACTCAACAGGGTCATTTACGGCACCCAAAATAGTGAGCGCATCCGTACTGCTGCCGGCAAGGGCGGCCTGCGTCATTGCAGTATATTGTGACCAAAGGACCGACTCATTACAATGCGGCTGTTTCAAATACTCCTCTATGCTTGCTAAGGCGTCTGGCAAAACTTCCCTTTTGCCTACGCAGTACAAACGAGACAGAAGATGCGGCGTCGCCGACCCCAGGTCCTCATCCTCGATAATTCTTCGGGCAAAAGAGATAAGCGCCAAGTCACCTGCCTCCGCAAGGCTGAGCATACGCGAAACCAGTGTTGGCGTACCGCAGTCTAAGCGCGTCAGATTACTCTCTTGCGGATTGAGCCAAACACCGGCAGATTTACGAGCTTCGTCCCTCGCCTCCTCGTTACGCGATTCTGCAAAAAGCGTATTCCACAACTCAAAGCTACTTGTAGGCTGAAGGTATAGCCGCTCCACGGCTTCGCTCACATAACCATGCGCTAAAGCAAAACCCCCTGCTGCATAGGCGGCACGGGTGGTTTCACTAAGTGCTCGCACAGCTTCAGGGGGCGCCTGCGTTTGTTCTGCCATGTCAAGGATGGCATAATTGGCAGCCATCACTTCTTGACGGATATCGGGTTGTATCTGTTCGGTCATTGGTTGTTATTGTAAACAACCAAGGGTTTCTGCAAAAGCTATCGGGTTTCTTTCATGCTCAGCTGACCGTTCTTGCCTACAGCAAAGGTGTAGGTAGCACCAACGTGCTGCTTGCGGTCTTCACCGGGCTTAAGGTGCATAGACTGGACAGCGTTATAGGTGGCAGCTGTGCTTGTGTCAACCTTTAGGTGACGCTCAGCCATATCCTGCTGAGCAGCACTAATACCTTCCGAGAAAGTACCGCCCTTTTGAAGGGTAATCACTACACTACCGTCATCTGCAAAGGTAACTGTTTCGTTACCCGCGTGGACAATTCGCGTTTCACCCTTAGGTGCTGAAGGCTGCTCGTGATTATCACTACCGCCACCTGCGCGATGAGGAGCTTCCTCGCTTGGGCGAGAAGTTGGGCCGGTGGTTGGAGCCGGAGCGGTTTCGCTAGCATGGGTACGGCTAGGGCTTGGCTTGGTCGACTCGTGGGCAGAAGCACTTGCGTGCGGAGCCTGTGAGGCGCTTACAGAAGGCTGGCTAGTAGCAGAATCCTGTTCGGAACCACTATTCTCGCTGGCAAATACACCAAGTACGGCGCTGGCTACCAAGCCGAGCGCAGCAGTAGCGGTAGCAGCCCGGCGGCGCAGCATACGCTTACGACGCAAATCTTCTGGGCTTGGAGGGGTTGGAGCCGGAGCGGTAGCAGCGGCGGCAGCACGGCGCTGGCGGCGGCTTGCCTGTCGCGCCTGGCCTGCGGCACTCACTGCGCCACGCAAACCATAGAGGCCGCTACGTAGTCGAGCCATTACACTACCCTCGTGTACTTCTTCCAGATAATCGAGCATAGTGTTGCCATTATTCAAACGTGAGCGGTTAGGACGAAGTGGTTCGTTAATTTCAATTTCGAGGCGAGCGTCAGGGTTGGTAGTACGTTCGGCACTACCCAAGTACTGTACCTGCCGAAGAATGCGGTTGCGATACAGCTCCTCGGTTTCAAATATCTCACGGTCGGCGAAGATAAAGTTGCCCCGTGGGTCTACAATAACAATTGTGTCATCATTAACGTTACCAATCATGAGGCGATCTACTTCCTCGCGTTTGATACCCATGCGGGCAGCGGCCTTAACCAACTCTTCGCCGCTATAGGTACTTAAACTGCTGCCTTTAAGCGCGTCGGCAAGCTCTTGTGGCAATGAAGATTCCTCTTCTGCTGCTGCAGGAGTAGCTTCAGGGGTTGCAGGAACTACAGGAGTCGTTGCTGGCTCCGTTGTGCGGCTCCGGCGCAGCAGTGGTGGCAAACGGAAGCTGCCTGTTGTATTCGTAGTTGTTTGGTCCACGGAACTTAATTCTTCGTACAATTTGTTTGGTGTTACGTGAGGCATATTTACCAAGTCAGCACCGCTAGCATCAGTTACTTTAAGCGTAAAGTCGCGGAGATCTTTGGTGTCATGGGTACCAACGCCACATTCAACACGCAAGCCCTTTGCTTTAAAGGATTCTGCCAAGGCTACAGCCTGCAAGCGTTGGTAAAAGTCGCCGACTGGCAGATTCAAAGAACCGTCTTGGCTGCTCAAGGTATCGTTCTCTACCTTATACCCGGCGTTTTGCAATACTTGGTCTAAGCCCTGCTTTGCATCAAATTTAAAGTTATACTGGTAAAATACCTCTTCGCCGAGCGCTTCGGCGTCTTTGCCTTCGCCAAGCTTATGGCCAAGCGCCACTAATTGGTTAAAGGTGTCGGGGTTACTGGCGTCATAGTTATTGAAAAGGCCCTTAACAAGACCGTCGATCTTAGGAGCAAGTTCAGCAATAGCTTCTTGATATGCCAAGATCTCAACGGCACGTGGGTCATCATTAGGGAGTGGCTGGCCGTCAGATCCGAGTACTTGCAGGTTGTCACTAGAAAGTCGCCAACCATTGTTACTTAGGCGAGACTGGACTTCTTCTACAAGCTCAGCGCGCACAGCAACGGCATCTTGTGCAACTGATACGTTGTGCGTTTCAAATGCCTTCTTTGGCAAATGTGCCGTGTAGGTATCTAGTACGTCAGCTGCGTTTTTGAAAGGCTCGTGCTCATTATCACCGGAGTCAATAAGAGCATCACGCGTCGCACGGACAGTACGGGTCGCGAGGTTTTTAAAGACTCCGGTAAGTGAGCGGCCGCCTGTAGATGTGTCGCCGCTCGTATCTGGCTGAGGAGTTGTAGGAGCTTGTGCAGGACGCGGAGGTGCTACAGGTTGAGGTGATTGTGGCGCAGCAGGAGCCTGTGGTACTGCAACTTGCTGGTGGCGCAAACCAACCTGCACTTTAGCAGCGGCAGCACTCTCACCATCACTGACCATTACGCACCTACCGTCGGAGATAATAACTCCTTGGTCTTGCAAAGCAACGAAAATCCGTGCCGCTTCGTCTTCGCTAACGCCAAGTTCGCGCTGAACAGATTCGGGGGTGACTGAGCCGACTCGCACGGCATACACCGCAGCATCGGCAGCATGACGGATAAATTCGTTATCGGGTTCATTTGGCCCTGATTCGCCACCTTGGTTGCTAGAATTATTGCCGTCGTCGTTGCCACTACCGCCACCACCTGACCAACCACGACCGTGTCCACGGCCACCGCGGCCGCCTCGGCCGCCGCTAGATGCACCACTACCATTGTCGGCAGGGCTATATGAAGTTGTGCCGCCTTCGTGCAGTGAGCTGCCCATGCCTGGGAACCAGCTAAGGTCACCATTTTCTTCGCGGGCAGAAGCCATTACGGGAGTAAGCTGCTCTTGCTCAGGCATACCTAGAGCGGCAGGAGTCTTGGCTAGATCCCAGCCAGCTTCCTGGTAGGCTTGATCAACAGCAGCACCGATCATTGCTTCGGCACTCATTGGTGCAGGCGCTTCGGGCTGGGCCAAACCCACTGTAGGAGCGTAATTTGGCATAGGAGGCACCTGCGGGTACGCAGGGATTGGCATCACAGGCATTTCAACCGGACCACGCCGATAGATAGGAGCTTCGATGATTGGAGCTTGCATTTGTGATGGTGAAATGTCGTGGCTAAATCGCATAGTTTTTGCTTACCTTTACTTACATTATTCTAACACTAAAATGGCTAAAAAGTCAAGTTTAAAGCATAAGCTTACTGCATAACAGGGGAAAGCGCACTCTTGCCTGCCGCAACAGATACCCGCCAGGTCATAGCGCTGCCCGTTGGAAGGCTCTTTGCCGCCTCTTTTAGGGCCGGCTGGCTCATGTAGTAATCGGCTGAGGCTATAGCCTGCGGCGAAGCTTCTTGATGCGTCAATTCAAAGGCACCTGCGGTGAGGGTCCATGGGCTTTCGCCCTGTCCTAAGTGACCGGTTATTGTAGTGATTTCACCCTGGCTGTTTTGTGTATACTCATACGAATTATGGCCGATTGTGCGATGTGATACTGAGGGTGGCTGTGGCAGCACCTTGTGAGGAGCTTCGGGCCTAGGGGTTGTGGTTGCAGATGGACGAGGGGCGGCATTGTGATGCGTGGATCCGCTGTCTCCGCTTAAAAAAGCGCCCACCAAGGCTACGGCTGCCATGGTGCCGGCAACCAGTCGGCGACGCCATGGGCCACGCTGCTTGTCCCGCGCGTGCCGGCCAGTCTTTGATTCTGCAGGAACCGCAGGATGATTTGTAGCATCTGGCGTTGGACGCGCTTTGCGCAAAACTTCGCCCCGAATGATAGGATTAGCGCCAGTTCCAAACAAAATGTCGTCGAGATCTTTTGGCGGCGATTGGTCGTGACCATCTCGCGCAGCAACAAAGCCCAAGCCAAGGCGCAAACGCTCGACGCTCTCTTCGCTAGTTATTCCCCCCTGGTAAAGAGGCTCGCCATCGGGAGTAGAGATAGCTACAATGGGTTGGCTATTGTGCTCTCCGGTTTGTCGGGCTATGAGTCCTTCTTCGCGCACGATCCGCCCCATTGCTTCGGCTGCTTGTTGTTCGACAGGAGGTGCTACGGCGTCAAGATGACGGCTCACCTGATTAGGGTCAACGAGGCCCTCCAACGAGGGGATGTGCTTGGGTTCACGAGGATGTAATGCATTCATATGCGTATGATATGTGTATATGGTTCTTGATAAAACCCATAGTATACACATACGTAAGCTTTACGACAACACTTTTTATTTGTTATGTAGGCTAAAAGCTGGGGTCCTGTCACTGGTCCGCCCCATACTATTTGTAGAAACAAAATAGTATGGGAGCCACCCCGCCAGTGCCACCCCTGCACAAGGTTACTGTGCAATAATTATTGGACGAGAAAGGTTTCGCGCGCACTCTGTTGCGGTGGCTGATCGCCGTCATCGCTACCACCAGCAGAATCTTGACCACTATCGAATACTTCTTCCATAGACTTAACGAGAACCTCGCGTGGTCGTGACCCGTCTGCTGGCCCGACGATGCCCTGCTCCTCCATGGTTTCGATAAGACGTGCGGCGCGGCCGTAACCTATACGCAATCGTCGCTGGAGTAGGCTGGTACTAGCCTTGTGCCCCTCGATAACAACCCGGACTGCATCCTTCCACATATCATCTTCGGAGTCGTTGGCGCCGTAATCAACAACGTTGCCTCCTTTGCCATTGCCAATTTGCACCGGCTGGCTGACAACTTCATCATCATATTGCGGCTCACGCTGCTCGCGGATAAACTGCGTCACTTTTTCGGTTTCTTCATCGCTTATAAAGGCAGCTTGTACGCGTTTTGGCTTGGGCATATCACTTGTCAAGAAAAGCATATCACCGCGGCCCAGAAGTTTTTCGGCACCCATTTGGTCTATGATGGTGCGGGAGTCAATCTGGCTGGCAACGGTAAAAGCAATACGTGCAGGCACGTTTGCCTTAATGAGGCCGGTGATAACATCTACCGATGGGCGCTGAGTAGCAAGTACCAAGTGAATACCGGCAGCACGCGCTTTTTGTGCCAAGCGTACGATAAGGCTCTCGACATCACGGGCGGCCATCATCATAAGGTCGGCCAGCTCGTCTATCACGATAACGATGTACGGCATGCCTTCCTCTTTTTTGAGGTTGTTGTACTCAGCGATATTACGCTTGCCCACTTCGGCCATGGTGCGCAATCGGCGCTCCATTTCGGCCACAGCCCACTTAAGTGCGCTGATACACTTTTCTGGCTCGTTAATGACAGGGGTCAATAGGTGTGGAATGTCGTTGTATGGCGTTAGCTCAACCTGCTTCGGGTCAACGAGGATAAGTTTAAGGTCTGAGGGGCTATTGCGATATAACAGACTGGTGAGGATGTCGTTTATCATAACTGACTTACCTGAACCTGTCTGACCAGCAACTAAAAGGTGGGGCATTTTAGCCAGATCGGCAACCACGGGCTTGCCAGCAATGTCCTTACCCAAGGCAAAGGTAAGGGTACTTTTTTCGCCGGTCCAATCGTTTGACTGGAAGATTGCGCTCAAACGAACCATTGCCGCCTTTACGTTTGGAACCTCAATACCAACTGCCCGCTTGCCAGGAATTGGCGCCTCAATACGGATGGCATGTGCAGCCAGGTCGAGAGCCAGGTTATTCTCCAGTGCAGTAATCTTCGTGAGCTTAACCCCTGTAGGAGGCTTGAGCGTATACTGGGTAACTCGCGGCCCGACATTTGCGCCTTCCATTTCGACATCAATGTTGAAGTTTGAGAAGGTGTCACGTATAGCTTGGGCATTGCCGTTTACATCACCGGCGTCTGCTTTGTCCTGCCGCTGATCGAGCAAATCTACACCAGGGAACTTCCAATTAGGATCACTAGCCATAGTGAGTGCTTCGCCGGCATCAGTGGCAGGCGGCTGCTTCTCGGCGGCAGCACTATTCTTGAGGGATGAAAGGCGAGGCCGCGGACGGGCTGGTTCGGCATTATGCTCAACAGGGACGCCCTCATTCAATGTAAAGCCGCCCGACTCCCTACCCCGCGCTTTAAGTTCAGCCATATCGGTATCACCCTCGGCGATAGGTTGTTTAAAAACGTCACCGAGGCGCAAGAGCACTTTGGGTGAGATTGCCAGCGCAAAGAAAAGCGCCAAAGTTGTAAGAACAAGGAACATTATTGATGCCGGTAATTTGTCAAGCAAGCTAAGAGCGCTGCTGCCCAGAGCCATACCAACCGCCCCACCATGATTGTCGATCCAGGTGGCGCCCTGGCGCTCGGCAATAGCGCTAAACAAGAATCCGGCAACGAATGCCTGCAACGCAAAGGCGCTCAGCAATTTGCCAGCATGCATACGGTGGTCTTCGCTACGGAATTTGCCAACAGCCCAGTACACAAGTACGAGTGGCGTAAGGTAAGCTGCCCATCCAAAAAGCCAAAAGAAAGCGCCGAACAACCCCTGAGGCAATGGTCCGCCCGTATTAAATCCGCCCAATAATACAAAAAGAGCCGCAACGCATAAGCCTATGGCAAAGCTCAACGGCCAAAACGGAGACCGCTCTTTTGGTTCCGGAGCTACTTTTTTTCTGGTTCTGGTGGTTTTTTTCTTCTGTGCCATATCTGTTTTTAGTGTATCACGCTTATGGTACCCTGTCGTGATGGTTTTATACAATAACTATAGCAATAATTACAACTTTTGTCAATGATGGAGGAGCCTATGCGGGCGGCTGCTCAATCAATAAAGCGCTCAAGGAACGGAGCGAAACGGCCTGTGATGCAGTGGCAAAGTCGTGCTGACTTGCGCTGGGTCGCTTGCAAAGAAGATTCGCAAGCGTTTTGCGCATTTGCCTACGTGATGTATCTTTAGGCGCCTGCAATGTTTGGTAAGATCGTAACATATATGGCCTTGGCTGCTGATAATCAGCTTCGGGCGGGTTGAGGTCGAGATCATACCGATAGCCGATGCCCATAGCCCAGTCTTGTGGCGGTATGTCGGCGTCCTCGGACTGCAAACAGGCCACACCCCCAAGATACAACTCCATGGCGGCCATACGATAGCCCATTTCTGAGCTTGATACGGTCATGGTGCTAAGGGTTGCCCACGTATCAGAAAGATTGTTTGGGTCGTCTAGCCAACCAGAATCGCACAACAAATCGTTGCCATACAGCCTCACCTGTTTGTCGGTGAGGTCCAGAGGCATTACACAAGCTACGCCTCCGGCGATTTCGCTTCCATGAATAGTGGCTAGTTGCTGGAGACCCTCGTATGCCTGATGCGCAAGAAATAAATTGGCCGGAGCGCCAAAGGAGTCCCTACCGTTTGACCCACCATGGAAAAAAGGAGGCCGGTTACTCATACTATACAGAAATAAGTGCTTCGGCTAAATCTTCGATAGCTTGAGCCTGAGCCAGTGTCGCATAATCGCGCTGGGCATCATCGAGACGTGGGTTGTCGAGCTCGGCACGAAGAAGCGTTTGGATATGCTCCTGCCGGCCCTCGAATTGTGCCGCAGTGCTGTGCGAACGAGTAACGTGGCCTGGCACCAACAGGCGTCGGTATATGGGTTGCACTTCGGTTTCATAGCGGTAGCCCTCGCCTACGGCATGTACACGGCGCTGGTTATTCTCGCTTGCGAGAGTGGTAAAACCGCCCAGCATGAGGGTAAGCGAGGTGTAGCGGGTGTCGGTTTCCTTGGTATAGCGGGCAAATACATCCACGCTGCACCACGGTGACGCAATATTCTTGTCAGGATCATAGGCGTCTAGCAAAGCTGAATCAAGGAGTAAATCGGTACCCGCCCTTGTTATGACACCATCGGGCTGTAATGTAAGCTGACGCTTGAAGCATGCCTCATCTTCTGTTGGGTGGCCCATGCCTTCGTCGAAGGCCAGCGTTTCGAGGGCTTCGCATATAGCGGCTGCGTGGCGTCGGTCTGGCAGTTCACCGTAACCTTCGATGCCGCCAAGACCCGGTTGGTAATCGGGTAGTCTCTTCATAAACGACAGTTATACTACTTACTATCGTTATTTGCAAGATTATTATTTACACTACTAGTCGACGCGGGCGTCTTGGCTGAGCAAGCGGCTGCGCATCTCCTGGAAACGACGCTCTTGTTCGCGGGCAATATTTTCGGAATCTTTGGTGTTCTTGGACTGATGTACGGTTTTAGCCTCTACTTTGCCACCGATAACGTTAACCACTGGAATGACGATTGGGCTGCGCTGCGTCTTTTCGAACAGGTAGTGCGTAACGTGGTCCTTGAGTTCGGTCTTAAAGCGGTCTAGGTCAACACGCTTAAAGCGTTGCTGAACAGCACGGCGCAGTTCGTGGCGCAAACCATTCATAATTTCTTCGTTGTCGCGCATGTAAATGAAACCACGGCTAATAATGTCAGGGCTTGTCAGCAAACTGCCACTTCGTTTATCAACGGTAAGAACAACGGCGACCAGCCCTTCCTCGCTTAACAGAACGCGATCTTTTACTACCACGTTGTTTACGATAGCACCCGTTTGGTCCACCAAAATGGTACCATGCGGCACATTGCCGGTGATTTCCATGGTGTCAGCGGTCATTGAAATGACATCACCGTTTTCGGCGTTTACGGTGTGCTTGCGGGGAATACCCATTTCGACAGCCAGCTCGATGTGGCTCTGCTTGGAGCGATATGCGCCATAGATAGGCACAAAGAATTTAGGCCGCGTAAAGTTGATCATGTCGGCGTATTCATCACGTGAAGCGTGTCCAGATACGTGCAGCGGCCCTACACCTTCGAGGTCGTGGTTTACATGCGTGAATACGTGTACACCTTTGCGCATGAGGTCGTCGATCATGTTACCGATGAGCGCATCGTTGCCGGTTTCTGGAATTGGTGTAGAACTCAACACTACGGTATCTTGCGGCTTCATTTTAACGTGTTTGTGGTCGCCGGAAGCCATACGCTGCAGCGCTGAGCTTGGCTCACCCTGGCCACCAGTACAGACTACAACAACATCGGTGTCTTTGAGGCTTGGCACGCTGGCAATTGGCACGAAGGTTCCTTTTGGTACCTTAACAAATCCGTGGCGGACGGCCATTTCGAGCGTACTCATCATACTGCGTCCGTCGAGGGCAATTTTTTTACCATGATGAGCGGCGGCGTTGATAATCATCTGGATACGGTTAATGTTGGTTGAGAAGATGGCAATGAAGATACGGCCTGGGGCGCGATCCATGATGTCAACGAAGCTTTGTTCCAAAGTACTCTCGGACGGTGTGCGACCGAGGCGCTCAGGGGTGGTACTCTCGCTCAACAGAGCCAAAACACCTTCGTCACCAAGCTCCTTTAGGCGCTCTGTGTCGGTTTTATCGTGGTCGAGCGGCTGAGGATCAAGGCGGAAGTCACCGGTGTTAATAAGGCGACCAACGGGCGTATCAAGCACGATACACGTTGAGCCAGGAATAGCGTGCGTAATTGCTACCAGCTCTACAAAGAACTCGCCTACCTTTAGGCGCTCGTGGGTGTGCTGGTTCATAACAACTGTGCGCAGTTCAAAACCGTCGGGCATTGGCAGGCCAAAGTTCTCAAAGATTTCTTCTACACGACCAATGGTAAATTTAGAACCGTAGATTGGTGCGGGAAATTTTGGCACAATGTGCGGCAGACCACCGATGTGATCCAGGTGACCATGCGTAATAATGTAGCCGCGAAGTTTATGGCGGATGCTCTCGAGGTAGCTAGTGTCGGCAATGCCGTAGTTAATACCAGGTAAATCAACACCAAGATCGTTACCACAGTCCATAATAACGGCATCATTTTGGTACTCAACAAGCATCATGTTTTTGGAACCGCCGCCGTCCATACCGCCAAGTCCGATAACATGCAAACGCGGGCTGTCATCAATAAAATTAGCCCGTTTTTCGCGCGGAGCACTGTTGGTATTGGCCGAGAGATACTGATTGGCAACACGTTGAGCATCCATTTGTGAGCGTTTTTGGGCGCGCACGGCTGCGCCGCGCGAAACGGTGGCCTTCGCAATGCTTAAACCAGCGCCGCCCTTGGCCTGGCTTTGGCCGCCACGGCGTTGGCCGCCGCCATTACCGCGCGGTGGGCGGCTCTGGTTCTGACCCGGGTTGTTATTAGTGTTGCTGTTTGGGCGCTTACCGCCCTGCTTTTTTGGTTGTTCGTTCATTATGAAATTCCTTTCTTCTTGCAGAAGTGTCATTTAGTAATTATGTTCGCTGTCTTTATCAGATGAATGATGTCTGGGATTCTACTAAAGTCATCAAGCAATGTCTGACGCATTCCCCCGTTGTATAAGGCGGCCGCCGGATGAAAGAGGGGCAAATATACCATCCCCTTATACCGTTTGGGCTGCCCGTGGACCTTACTGATTTGCAGATCCGGCAAGAAACAATTCATACTGTGCCTACCAAGGGTAATGACCAGAATAGGCTGAATTATTTCTAGCTGGGCCTGTAAATATGGCAAAAACGCTTCTTTTTCTTCGGGAAGCGGATCGCGATTGTTGGGCGGACGATACTTAACAATATTTGTGATGTAAATGTCCTCGCGCTTGAGGTTGATGGTTGCCAGCATTTCGTCGAGGAACTTGCCGGCTGCGCCCACAAATGGCACGCCCTTAAGATCTTCGTTTTTGCCTGGCGCCTCACCTATGAACACGATCTTCGCATCAGGGTTGCCATCGCCAAACACCAACTGTGTGGCTTGGGCTGCCAGCTCGGAGCAAACTCCTTCGGCCAGGATCCTAGCCTTTAGTTCGTCAAGCAACTGCTGCTTGGTTTTGCCCATATTTAAGCCTCACCCACCTTAACGCTCCATTTGTGGTACGCGGCACGCGCTGGATTGTTTTGCATCTCTATACCGTTAAAGAATAGCTGGCCGGTTGTGCGGGCACCAAGTTCTACGGCTACGCGTTGCGAAGGATGATCGCTTGAGGGAATGCGCAATTCGGCATCAGTAATGCCAGCTCCAAAAGTCGTTTTTTTGGAGGTAAACATAATAGCCGCTTGGCACATATCAGCCATGGTGCGAACATCGACTTCGCTCGTGCGCCAAAAACTGAGCGAAACACGGGCCGGGCCATTAATATCATCTTCGTATCGAGCGAGGGCGACACCGCCCATCAAGTCACTCTTTTGCTTATGCTGTGCAACAAACTCGATACGACGACCGTCTTCGATAGTATCCATTGCCCACTCAATTGTCTTGCGAGAGCTTTCGATGGCTACTGCCGAGCCTGCTATGAGCGGATCGCCGCCCACAATCTGGACACCAGGCTGGCGCCGGGCTTCAACAAGTCCCTCGTGCGGTGTTGCATGAAGTGTTGCCATAAGGAATTGGCCTTCATCTCCCCAAGAAAATGATTGGTGGTATCGCGTTTCTGCGCCTTGCTGTTTCATACTACTTTCCTTGGCGGTTCTTGAAACCAGTTGCGGCACGATTACCCGCCAGAATTACTAATACAAACGTCATAACGTATTGCTGCAAACTACCGGTAAAAATAGCCCGAGAGAGCATAAGGTATGCCAAGCCCAAGAACACAACGCTCAACGCGAGCGCGCCACCTACCTGATTGTGCCACGAAAGGCTTGACGTTGGCCGGATGTTTGCAGCTTTGCTCATGTTATTTCTTGTTAGCGTCGCGGGCGGCAGCCTTCATACTGAGCTGCAAACGACCCCTGTCATCAATAGCAATGAGCTTGACAGTGACTTTATCGCCTTCTTTAAGTACATCGCTGGGCTTGTTCACCCGCTCCTCAGAAATCTCCGAAACATGCACGAGGCCATCTTTACCAGGAAGAATCTGCACAAAGGCACCAAAGTCGAGCACACTCACCACTGGCACATCTTTGTAGATCTTGCCGACTTCTGGCTCTTCGGTGATGCTCTGGATCCACTGCTTAGCCTTTTCGATGCTTGCGCCGTCTGGGCTGGCAATCATAATAGCGCCAGTGTCTTTGATGTCGATTTCGGCACCGGTTTCGGCTGTAATCTTCTGGATCGTTTCGCCGCCCTTACCAATAACTTCACGGATTTTATCAGGGTTAATGTGGATGGTCTCAACACGAGGAGCATACGGGCTGAGGTCGCTCTTTGGCTGAGCAATAACGCTTAGCATGTGGTCCAAAATGTGGGCGCGGCCCTCTTTTGCTTGCGTAAGCGCCTGCCGCAAAACTTTTACAGGCAAGCCATGGACCTTCATGTCCATCTGCAATGCAGTAATACCTTTGCTGGTACCGGTAACTTTAAAGTCCATGTCACCGGCAAAGTCTTCTGCATCAGCAATATCGCTCAGAATCACAATGGTGTCACCGTCCTTCATAAGACCCATGGCAATGCCGCTAACGGGTGCTTTAAGTGGTACGCCGGCGTCCATAAGTGCCATACAACTGGAACAAGTTGCCGCCATACTGGTTGAGCCGTTCTGGCTCATAATCTCGGTGACCGAACGGATGGTGTATGGGAAGGTTTCCTCATCGGGGAGTACGGCTACCAAGGCACGTTCGGCAAGGTAACCGTGGCCAATTTCGCGGCGGCCAGGGGAGCCAAGACGCTTTACTTCGCCTACGGTATAGCCCGGTGCGTTGTAGTGATGCATGTATCGGCGTTCACCTTCTTTTTCCATCGTGTCGACAATCTGTGCATAACTGAGCGGCGCCAGAGTAACGACATTCATCGCCTGGGTTAGGCCGCGGGTAAACAGGCTGGAACCGTGGGCGCGTGGCAAGAAACCAATTTCGCTAGAAAGCGGGCGAATCTCGGTAAAGTTACGGCCGTCAGGGCGGACGCCATCTTGCAGAATGCCCTTGCGCACATCCTTGTTGGCAGCGGTAGCAAAGGCGTCTTCGTAGTCGCGCTTTACAGCCTCAAATTCGTCTTCGCCAAGCTCTTCTTTAAAGTGATTAAGCATTGCTTCACGCAGCTCGTGCATTCGCTGGTGACGCTCAGCCATTGGTGCGCGCAGTTTGTCGCCCATCTTCCCTTCCAGGAAATTGTCCACAGCTTTTTGCACATCCTCACTCGGGAGACTCAGTTCATACTCCTGTGGCTCTACGCCTGCTTTTTGTACCAACTCTTGTTGCAGAGCAATTGCCGGCTGGATTGCTTCTTGAGCAAACTCGAGCGCAGCCGCGACTTCGTCTTCGGTTGCTTCGTTTGCGCCTGCTTCAACCATCATAATGGCATCTTTGGTACCGGCAACCACAAGGTCGAGCTTGCCTTCGTCAAGTTCCTGTGCAGTCGCAAACGCCTTGTACTGGCCGTTTACCATGCCTACACGCACACCGGCTACTGGCCCCTCAAATGGAGCGCCGGTCAGCATAAAGGCGGCACTCATAGCGATCATGGCGATCATATCAGGGCGGAAACTTGGGTCCATGCTAAGTACGGTTGCCACACCCTGCACTTCGTGGCGGTAGCCCTTTGGCCACAATGGGCGAATTGGGCGGTCGATGATCCGGCCAATAAGAATGGCGTCATCGCTAGGCCGGCCTTCGCGCTTAATAAAACGCGAGCCGCTGATCTTGCCTGCTGCATACATTTTTTCTTCGTAGTCGATGCTGAGCGGGAAGTAATCCATGCTCACTGGTTTATTGCCAACCATTGCCGTACCAAGCACGACGGTGTCGCGGTAACGGGCAACGACCGAAGCGCTGGTGCGAAAGCCGACGCGATTGATCTCGAGTTCAAGTTTATGACCACAAAAGTCAGTCGATACTGAGATGATGTTTTTACCAAACGGGTTTATGATTTGTCCCACGTTCTTTATAAGACCTTTCTGTCTGAGTTTTTGATAGCGTAAGCAGACACGGTGCAAATATATATGCTCCTACCTTGTGCATCTGGCTATTTGGAGGTATATATCTGGTCTGTACCTGCTTACATATTGCGACGATTGGCACTGTGTATATCATACACATATCGTTATATGCCCTGTTGTTCGCCTCGCTGATCAATGAAGTTTCAAACGATGTTAACGTGCACAAGCTTGGGGCCTCGAGTGGTCGAGGCCGTGGAGTCTATGCACTAACGGCGAATACCGAGCTTAGCAATAAGGTCAAGGTATGCCTGGCCGTCTTTATCGGCAATGTAGCGAAGCAGGCGCTTGCGGCGACCTACAAGCTGCAACAAACCGCGACGAGCAGCAAAATCTTTCTTGTTGCTTTTAAGGTGTTCTGTCAGTTCTTTGATGCGTTCGGTTGCAACACCAACCTGGACAGCAGCACTACCGGTGTCGGTTTTGTGGCTTTGCAGGTCTTTAACAACCGCTTGTTTTTTCTCACTTGTAATCATACTGCGTCCAGTTTACCAGATATCCACACCTTATGCAAGAGGTTACTGTATTTTGAAGTGCTCCATTAACATCTGTTGTGCCCGTTCGTTAAAGCCAACGCCGGTTCCACCGGGAATTCTTTCCATCGGAATGCCATTGCGCCGGATCACCCGCAACAAAGTAGCCTGTCTTATCCCTGTTGAACGACAAAAATCGCCAATACTCATTATGGTAGGCTGCTCTGGGACTGAGTGTGGGGCTAGAGCTTTTTGCTCCATCAGCATCCGGGCGCGCTCGAGGTACTCTTCGCGACTCACTGGCTGTAGCCTCTTAACCACATCCTCTGCCACTTTATCGAACGTAAAGCCATTGGGCACCTCGTCATATACCGTAAGTGAGGAATGCTTGGTGCGGTCGGCCTGTACTTTTTTGCGGCGAGCCGGATGGCGCCTAATCTGCTGGCTTAGGTCGCGAAGCATAGTGATGCGGTCAATGGTTCCGGCATAGTCTAAAACGTACACCTTTTTCTTTCCTGGTGCGCGGCGCAAGCCCCGACCCAGTTGCTGCTCAAAGACTGTTCGGCTTTGAGTGCTGCGGTCAAAAACGATAAGCTCGGCGTCAGGAATGTCCACGCCTTCGTTGAACATATCTCTGGTAACAATGGTCTGCAACCGACCGGCCCTAAAATCTTCGAGTATTTCGCGCCGCTTAGCGAGGTGGACATTGCCGTGGTATGCAGCACCCTTGAGCCTTTCTGCCAGCATATCGGCTCGGTCGATGGTTTGGGCAAAAACGATTGTTTTGGGGTTATCTAAGCCCATTTCGGCGATTTCGTTACGAATATCTTGAGCTAGAATATCCGGCGGTAACTTGGCGCCGGCAAGTATTTTTTTGACGCGAGTAGCGGTTATTGGCGCACCCTTGGCAGTGAGTTTGTCTTTTACCGATTGATCGAGCAACACACGGTAGTCGACACTCGAAAGCCAGCCCTCGGCCATAGCTTCGGCCAGCCCCTTGCTGTACACCGCCTTGCCAAAATAGGTACGAATATCACGTCCGTCGGCACGATCGGGCGTAGCGGTAATGGCCATCTCGTCTAACGGTGTAAAATGATCTACTACCTGACGATAGGTGTCGGCCTCAATATGGTGCCCTTCGTCCCAAACAATATATTCGAAGCTCTGCGGGTCAATCCGGTCCAGCCGGTTGCGCAACAGCTGGAAAGTACCAAATGTAACGTCTACGTCCGGCAAGCGCCGGTTGCGGCCGTCGAGTATCGCCAGGTCTAAGTCTGGCGCAAGACCTTGCAGAGACTCGGCAGCCTGCTCGTTAATCTCGCGCTTATGCGAAACGTAGAGCATGCGCGGCGTTAGCGATGGTTTTTGGCGGGCGCATTCATCTTGGAATTTAAGCATATCTATACCAGCCACAGTGGTTTTGCCAAGGCCAGTGGCCATATGTAACAGCCGACGATCCTGCCCTGCCTGGCGATGATCCCAGAGCCTACCCCACGCATCAAGTTGATAACTACGTGCCTGAAAACCATTGTCGGGTGTCTGGCCAAAGTCGATGTCATGGCCGCTTTCGATAATCTCCAGCGAGTTGAGGCCAAGTCGCTGCTGCACAAAACCGGCAACCTCTTGCCGCCGTTCCGGTGATACTTGGTAGTTTCTTTGCTCGGTCAGTTCACGCATTTCGGCGTACTGTACCGTGCAGCGCCTTCTGTGGCAAGGATAATTTATGCAACATCTAACGGTTGAGGGGGCCAAGGATATCTGGCTTATTGAGCTGCCGCTGCGGCCGGTGATGCACTTTTTTAGCAATCCAAAAAACAATAAAAAGGAACATCTCGAGCAGCCAAAAGCCAAGGAGTGACAAGGTCATTACTGCTACCGGAACAAACAGGAGTATAAAGCCGAGCACCGTTAGGAGGCTAACCCGCCACAGACCCTTAAAGCTAATCCCCTGTAAGTGTGATCCAAATAACCGGACTGCCGCCCACATGAGCCAGCGGCGTAAGAACGGCACGCCAAGTTCACGCATGGAGCGCCGAAAGATGCCATCGGCATCGGCTTTGGAAATGTCGGCACGTTTATACATATAGTCGTGCAAAATGGCCGACTTGGTATACACCCCGTAGCGCGGCACAAACCAAATGAGCAATTGCGGCACAGAAGCAAAGTCGGTCCTAAAACCCTTTGGAACGACAAAATGACGAGTAGCAGCTATGTATTCAACGGTGTCAACTAACTCCCAGGTATCCTTATCAATTTGTTTGACGGTGACCTGAACGTCGCTGAATGGCATAGCATCCCCTTTTTGCTAGTATATCACTTATGTAAGATCTATATGTTACGTAAGGCGCTGGCTATTTGCTGGTCGGTAAGACTGTCGTCTATAGAAATCGCATCTTCAATAGTAAACCGCCCCACTCGTGTGCGGCGCAAATCGGCCATATAGGCGCCTGTACCCAGTGCTTTGCCGATGTCCTCAACAAGCGACCGAATGTAGGTGCCGCTGGAAACGTCGGTCGTAAAATGCACCAAGGGATACTCGTATGACGTAAGCACGATGCGGTCAATGTGCGCCGGCCGCGGCTTCATTTGAGGAGCTTTACCCTCTCTGGCCAGCTTATAGGCACGTTGCCCATTAATTTTGATCGCTGAGTAGATAGGTGGTATTTGCATAATATCACCGGTAAATTCTTTCATAGCCGCTACAATTTGGCTCTGGCTGGGCTGATTGTCGGATACATCGGTAAGCTCGCCTTCAGAATCGCCGGTTGTTGAGGTCTGGCCAAGATGCATCACTACTTCGTAGGTCTTGTCGAGCTTAGTAAGCGATGGCGCCTGCTTAGTATACGTACCAAGCAAAAGCACAAGCAAGCCGGTTGCCAAGGGGTCAAGCGTACCGGTATGCCCCACTGGGAAGCGCTTTTTATTAGACGTGCTTAACGGTGAGTGGCTCGCGATGCGGCGCACTCGGCCGACAACATCAAACGAGGTCCAGCCTTTGGGTTTATCAACAAGCAAGATGCCATTCATACGGCGTCATTATACTACACCTGCGGAGGATACGCCGGAGGCATCATTGGAGGCGGGCTGGCCGGCGGTTGGCCAGGCGTGCCGTACGTAGGCGATGGCACACTAAATGGTGGCGGCGAAGCTGGCATTGCTGGCTGGGGCGCTGGAGCAGGCTGTGCAGTGTTTAATGAGTCTGAAAGTGGCTGAGCATTAAGGGCCTGAATAGGCTCCAGGGGCTGATTGTTGGCGCTGCCGAGTGCCTCTGCCACTGCGTCGCGGGCATTGCTAACGTCCGGAGCAGGTTCAGACTGGGCTGAAAGAGGTTGAATAACCGGCTCACCTGGCAAAGCAATAGAAGACTGGCCCGAACTAGCAGGCGGCTGCAAATCAAAGGCTGGTAAGGCTGGCGCTGGTTGACTACTGGCGGCCGGCTCGGTAGCACCGCTTAAATGCGGGCTATTAACGTCCTGCTCAATCTGCGAAAGTGTTTTGCTGGCATCTTCGGCTGCGGCCGGTGATAATTGGGGCGAAACAGTGCTGCCCACTATAGCCGGATTTGAACCAATTTGGTCCTGATCTTCTTCGTCTTCATCATCTTCGGTGTCGTTTTGCGTTACATCGGCGGGCTTTGACTCGGGGGGCACCGTAGGCTGAACAGTTGTTGGTGGTGGCATAAGGCCTGCGCTAGGCATTGCCGTAGGGCCAGTGGGTGCCGAAGTTTCGACTTCCTGGGCGCCAAAAGCTTGCGGATTGAAGGTAGTGCCAGGAGGATGTGGCGGCTCAAAACGAGCATGCGTGTCATCCTGTGGTTTATCCTCAGGTTGTGCTTGGCCTGGTAACGGCTCACGGTTGAGCAAACCGATTTCGGGCAGCTTAAAACCGCCTGACGCTTCGTCTTCGTCATCTTTTTCGGGGGTAGTGTTAGCGGTCATTGGCGGCGTACCAAACGTAGGCGGCTCGGTTATCATATGTGAACTATCTTCGCGCTCGCGCTTAATTGGCGGCAGCTCTGCCTCAGGTGTTTCTTCTTTAGGACGGATTAACTGCCCTTGTTCATCAATATGAATTTGCGGCGCGAGCGAATCTTCTTGCTCCGCTTCCTGCGGCAATGCAGGAGTCGGCTCAGGAGGTTTGTTCTCGTCATGCGGAATCTCTATGGTGCCGTCTTCGGGCTTTTTGGGCGGAGGAAGCGGCAAAGTTGGTGACTGTGCCTGCTCGCCAGGGTGCTGTAAACCACCAGCTTCGCTCTCGTACAAAGGAGTCTGCGGTGCTGGAGCTGGCTCTTCGAGCTTAGTGGCAACAAGCTGCTGGTTGGCGCCAGCGGCCATAAGCTGGGCGCTCACACTCATAGTTTGCGGTGCGGTACGCTGGTTACTAAAGCGATCTGTTTCGGCCACGATACCCGTGAGGAACGCCGTGGCAATTTGACCATCAATAAGTTTTTGATCAAGACCATTAATAATATGAACTGAGAGTTCTGAAAGGCTGCTGGCCGCCGGCTCCAGCCAGTTAATACTCCCTAAGTCACCGCCAGGAGCGATGTTTACACACATCACTGTTGCATCATGCAGAATGCGGCCATGCGCGGTAATTACGTGGTCAAGCTCACCCTGAGAGTGCACGCCAATGGCGAGCACTGCGTCTACATTAAAATCACCCTGACTAAACTCAAGGTCGTTCTGGTTGATAGACGAGCGGTACGGTGTAATAAAGATCTTTACCACACGGTCTTCTACTTTGTAGCGAAGCTTGTCGGCCTTGGACTTATCGAGGGCAATAATAAAATCTTGCAAGGAATCAGTATTTTTCTCGATAGTTTTTTCAGGCTGGAGAAATTCAAGCGTGGACGGAATATTGCCGCTGAACACAGCCGTGGCATGCTTACCTGCCTTGTTGAGGGCAAGGGTCAAACCAATACAGGCAGCCAACTGGTCAACCGAAGGGCTATTGCTTACCGTAACTAAGATGTTATTGGCCTGCTTTAGTCGTTCGATTATTTGTACTCGTTGGTTGTCCATTTTTGTTTTTTCCTTGCCTTTTGCCTCAAGCGTAGCATATAAGCATTAGCTTGTCGAGATTTTTTTACCTCCTATGGCTACAGATATACCAGTACGTGTTAAACCTAGGTTTACAAATTACCCCTAATGATGTATAGTTTACCTCTGATACAGTAAAACGTAAGTAAAGGTACGCTTTAACATGCCAATTATCAAATCAGCAAAGAAGCGGGTACGTACAGCCGAAAAAGCTGCTATCCGCAACAGTAAAACCAAGCGCTCGCTTAAAAGCGCTGTAAAAGCTTTTCACCGTGCTATCACCGGTGGTAAGAAAGCAGACGTTGCAAAAAGCCACGGCGAAGCACAAAGTGCCCTCGACAAAGCTGCTAAAAAGAACGTTATGCACAAGAACAAGGTTGCTCGCAAGAAGAGCCAGCTGAGCAAAGCTGCTAAAGCTGCTGCCGGCGTAGCCGACAAGCCTGCTGTTAAAAAGGAAGTCGCCAAAGCTAAGGCTGCTCCGAAAGCTGCTGTTAAAAAAGCCGCTCCTGCAAAGAAGCCTGCCGCTAAAAAAGCACCAGCTAAAAAACCAGCTGCTAAGAAATAACTTTCAGCTCGTTTAGCAAAAACCGCCCTATTGCTGGGCGGTTTTTTGTTGGCCTTGGCCCTCTGTTTTGATATACGACGCGAGCAAGCCCTCCTGGTGAAGCATCGTCAGATACGCAAACGTATCAGACATGCCGCTTTGGTCAGGGTGCAATCTGCGGCGAGCCTGATTAAAGAGATCACCAATGGTAGTAATACCACTGGCAGCCAAGTCTTCGAGGGTTCTTTGCGCATAGGCCACCGCTTTGCTGCTATATCCTTCGCTACTCGAAGGCAATTTAACGGGCACCGGCATGAGGTCACTCCTGCGTGACCTACCGGCCGTAAGCGTATCGGCTTCGCGAACGAGCGCGTTATGTAAACCGTCTACCATATGACGCGTAAAGATCTCGCGGGCTTTGGCATATACTTCTGCCACCGAAGGAACAGTTCCCTGTCGCAGTAATAATTCGCCAATCCGTCGGCGGATGTCCGGGTCGGTTTTGCTCGCTTCGAGTATACTGGCAATAATTCCGTCGGTCTGCTTTAAGAAACGCACCGCTTGCTCATCGTCACCCCTACCCTGTACCACAGCCAAAGCCATAACACGGCGTACTTCTTGCATATGCTCTTCGATCTTCTCGACGGTGTCGACCGCAATGTCTTGACGCACGGTGACGCAAGTATCAGGAATCCGGGTGCATGCTTCGTTGTACGCTTCATCAATTGTATCCCTAGAAGAATCCATGTATCTGCGTAAGCTTGCGCGGTACGCTTCAGCCTGCTGCGCATAACATTCGTCGTAGGCTTTTCGAGTTTGCTCTGGATTTTCGGTAGCATATTCTGCGAGCATCCCGGCAAAGAGCCGACGGCCCGGAACAAGCTGGAATGGCAATAGCGCCTGTTGCGGTGTTTGCTGCGGGTCTTCAACCGCACCCAAGCTTTCTTCCTTGGCCAAGAACCACTGACGGCCTTTTTTGCAGATATCAACAAAGGTATCAGCTATACGTGCTTCGTGCGACAGCCCCCATGTTTGCAGCGTAACAGCCAACTTAAACAACGCATAACGCGTGGTATTGTCGGCGGGAGAACTATGGGTATCGAAGCCATTCCCCGTAGTAGGTGCCTCGGCTGCAGGAAAATAGCCCTGTATAGAAGCAAGCTGGTCGAGCATTATTCGCAGCGGGCCATCGACTTCATCTATACCCCGGCGTGGCCATCGCTCTGTTTGGAGCAAGTCGCTCACCGGGTGATCACTTTTGGGTATTGCCTGCGGGGGGTTCTTTTCGTGCATAAGTTATCAATCTACCACTGTTTGCCTTGGTACGCAACCTCTTACGATGCCAGCGATAACAGATAAAGACGCATTGCTTCGTCAGCATCAAGACTCTCGCGTTTGAGGCGCAGATCAATCTCAAGAAGCATAGCGATGCGCTTTTTAAGGTGGGCAAGACTCATAGAGCGTGCCAATCCTTGGGTTTTTCGGACCACAAATGGGCTTACTTTTGCTTCCTTGGCAATAGCGTCGGCGGTACGCGAGCCAGCGGTCTTTACCAGAGCCAGAATATGCAGCTGCCAGGCCATCATAGCGAGAATAGCCAGCGGCTCTACTTTGAGTGATCGCTGCTCATCGTACAGGGCAAGAGCCTGTTTGGTCTTGCCGGCAAAAGCGGCATCAAGCAGAGTAAAAACGGTGCTTTGCGGCAAGTGTGGCGTAAGAAGTTGCACGGTAGAAAGCGTAATGTCCGGGCTAAAAGCCAGTAGTTTTTGCAACTCGGTATGCATGATCTGCTGCTGAGATCCACAGCGGTTCAAAAGCTCGCGGCTGGCAGCAGGCTCCAAAGTGCCCCCCCGCTCTTTAACAAAAGCTGTTGCCCAGCGAGTAAGCGCGGCGCCATCAAGTTCGGCGCATTCCTGCATGGTTGTGTGCTTTTTAAGAAATTTGTAATAGCCGAGACGTTTGTCGAGTTTAGGTTCAACCAAAATAACATCGGTCTGTTCGGGAATAGTCTTGGCAGCCTGCTCTAGCCCTTCGGCAAAGGCCTTTTGTTGCCCCGGTTCACGCAGAATTACTAACTTACGGGCAGTTAAGAACGGCGGGCTTTGGAGCGCGCCCAACATGGCATCGCTACTGGCCGAGGCGCCGTCAAGACGTTCGACGGCCATGTCGCCAAACTCAGAAACAACCTTCTGCGTCATGGCGCGCAGCTCGGCGTTGCGCATAAAATCGTTAGAGCCAGTAAGCGTGGTGATCATAGCTTGAATTCTACCCTGTTACACGGCCTTTGCGTATGGCATTGGTGGCTGGCAGTGCAAGCAGATGTGTGTGCCGCGCCCTGCCACCCGTCGTTTAATTATCGGTGCGCCGCAAGTTGGACATCCCTGGCCTTCGCGGCGGAATACCCGCGCTACATTCAGGTAGCTGCCCTTTTTGCCCTCGGCATTTACGTAATTGCGGTCGGTTGAGCCACCTTTTTCAATGCTCAACTGCAAAACGTCACGTAAAACTTTGTATAACTTTTTGAGCTTGGCTGACGAAATATCTGCCACCTTAGTTTCGGGATGAATACCTGCCGCCCACAAAGACTCGTCGGCATAAATGTTCCCCACTCCGGCGACCACTGTCTGATCTAGCAATACGGCTTTTATCGCACTCTTACTACGGCGTTGCAGTCGGGCGATAAAATCGGTATCCAAGAAGTCGCTAGCCAAAGGCTCGGGGCCAACTTTTTTAAAGAACTCTAACTCTGCAATAGCTGGCGTCGGTAAAAGACGAACCCAGCCAAACTTGCGCTGGTCGTTAAAGAAGAGGCTACTACCGTCGGTAAAAGTAAACGTTACACGGGTCGTTTTGTCTGGCAAGGCAGACACTAAGCTGTCATTAGGGTGGCCAGCACCAAAACGTTCGCCCGTTCCCACATATACGAGCTGACCGGTCATTTTAAGGTGAATAATAATTGAGTAGTTGGTGCTCAGATCGATAATAAGTACTTTGGCTCTACGGCGTACTGCACTGATAGTAGCACCCTGCAGAAACTGGCGCACATCTGTCTCGCTGTTGGGGAAACCTTTAGGCCAGTCATGTGCTACGCTTTTTACAACCTTGCCCGGCAAAAACCCTTGCAGCCCAATGCGTACTGTCTCTACTTCTGGTAGTTCAGGCATTACAAACCTCCTTTTTGTGGTGCATTCATTGCCAAGAGTATATTAACGGGCCCGTTGACCGGATTCACCCAGGGGAGCTGGCCCGAAGCACTCGCATATGAGGCCTGGTTGGCATAGTAAAAGGTTACCTCAGGGGCTGAGTTACAAAGTGGCGACCCTTGCTCCGCAACAACGCGCACCCCAAATTGCACGCTGCCGGGGCCGATAGCCATTTTAAGCGCAAAGAAACCGGTAGTGTTGGGCGTAATAAGGTCGCTAGTGTTGTCCTGCCAGGCCTGGTCGCCTGCCTCTGGAGACTTAAAGCTAGCCTGAACACCCCGGGCACCCTCAGGGAGTTCACCCGAAGCGATGACGCCAGAAACACCTACACCAGCCCATACCGAAGGCATATTCACCCGCGGGTCTCGGTAGGTTCTACTATGCGCCACCGGCGAAAAGCAGCTGCCTGCGGGCACGTCTGTTGTCCAGTTGTCGCTATATGCCTTGTACTCGATGCCACCAACAACGAGCACGCTCGCCGCCAACGAGGCCGAAAGTGTTGGATGCCGGTGAATACCACGCATAAACCGTGAGCGGCTTTTTTGCTCGGAAGTCTGTCTCATAACCTTAGTAGTATACGATTTTTTGCATCAAAGACGTATACTAAAAATATGGAACAGCTGGGGGACCTTCTCAAGAACAGGCAAATGCCGGAAATGCCGGATGAGATTACGGCCATTAAGCGGTTTGTTACCGAGCAGTTTAATGCACCGTGTAGTGTGAGCCTCCAGGGAGAATCGCTGATTATTACTGTGCGGAGCGCCCCGCTGGCCGCGATGCTTCGTCTACGGATTGTACAACTGCAAGCAGCAGCTAAAACCACTAAGCGCCTGGTATTGCGAATTGCTTAAACAGCTAGATTAAAAGGCGATGCCCTGAATCATGGTGCCATAGTCTGGCACTTGGCGGTCGAATAGTGCTTCAATTTGCGGGCGGTTACCCTTAAAGTTACCGCGTCCGCTACAGGTTGTTGTCCAGTAGTGTTGCTTTACATCTGCGCCATCAATGATGTCAAAGCTGTAGCGTTTACCAGTGGCACAGAAACCACGGTCGTCTTCGAGGTCGGGATTCTTTACGCCCCGTGTGTAGCCATTAAGGTCAAGCGCACGCAAGAACTCGGCGTAAGATGACTCGTTATTATCGTAGCTTTGGCTCTTAAGAACCTGGCCGTTGTAGCCTTGGATAATTTGCATAGTAGTGCGACTGCGACCAACAGTAATGCGGATTTCGTTGTGGGTTTGGTCGGCGCTAATGGCCCCCACCACGGTCATCTGTACTTCGCGTGAAGTATCAGCATAAGAAACGAGCGCGGTAGTAGGAGCTTTAGGCTTGCTGGTGCTCTTAAAGCCGTTTAGAACTAACAAGAAAACACCTACAATTAGGCCGATACTCAGTAAAAATCCAATAAAGTATTTCATGGAGGCTCCTTTGCCAGCTCTCTAACACCTTAAACAATACCACATTACGCTTAACTTTTCAATCCCCCATCTGTTTGAGCGTGTATTTGACAGCGAGGAAACGCTCCTTTAGCATAAGAAGTAACGAGTGGAGGTGCTAAAAGCGTGAGCCGATTGCCAGTTCCAGGACAAGATGTAGGTGCGTGGGGCACGGTTCTTAACGACTTTTTGAACGTGGCGCATACCACCGATGGCAATTTGCAGAATGGATACATAACCAATGCTCATATCGCCTCTGGAGCGGCTATTGCGCAAAGCAAGATTCAAAATCTGGTCAGTGCGCTCGCTGGCAAAGTTGACGAAGACAGCCTGGTAGTAAATGTGCGGCATCACGGCGCGACCGGCGACGGATCCACCGATGACACGGCGGCAATTCAAGGCGCAATTGACAGCTCTGCGGCGGGGGCGACTATTTTCTTTCCTGCCGGAACATACGCGATAAGCAATGCTCTTATCTTACTGCCCGACCGTGCGTATGTGGGCGGCGGCACAGCCTTTGCCGGCAGCAATGGCGGCGCTCTTATTAAGCAGAAAGATGGAGCCAATATAACCGGCACGGTTGGTGTAACCGGTTTGCTTGTAGCACAAGCCTGGGCTACCAACGCAGCTACTTGCGACGACCCGATTGCTATTGCCAACTTGGCGCTCGATGGTAACGCAAGTAATAACAGCGGCTCCACGGCCTGCGGCATTGTGCTGGTTAATTTTAACTCCTCGATTACCTCGTGTCTTATTAGTAATGTATCGACACATGGCATTCTGCTCACGGATACCACAGATGACGGCACTGTAGTAAGCAACAGCTGTTCCGAAAACTGGGTGGTACTGAACAAAATTGAGAACCCTGATGCCGACGGCATTCATCAGATAAGCGCCAACTCTATTAGCAACCAGGACGGCTATTGTGTACACAATTTTATCTCGCAGACCACGGGATGCGGGATGCAATTTGCGCGAGCAGCGGGCTGGGAATTTACTCGCAACCACCTATACACCATTCAGCAACATGGCATGCATCTTTCTAACTGCTACGGGACGGTGGTACAGACTAACTATATTGAGGACTTTGGCAACGAAGCTACGGCTGGCGAGTATTACGACGGCATATATGTTTCGCAACTGGACGGAGCGGCAACTATCGTAGCCAACAACTTTATTGGTTGCAGCGAGCCATCAGCAACCGTAGGCGGTTACGAGTACATAGGTGCTACCTCTGGTAGTGGCCAAGCTAATGCTCATCTGGTTGTTAGCAGCAATGCTCTGATTGGTCCCGATTCCCCCACGAGTGTGGGTTTGGGTGTTGCTGCCGCGAACTCCAGTGGAGGCGTATTGCACTGCCGGTTTGTAGGCAATCGCATAGATAAAATAAACACGCCGGCCTTTATTGATAGCGGCGTGTTAGTACTTGAACAGAGCGAGCAACTTATTGAGCACGCCATTAACGGCGCAACAACTTCACGCTATGGTGACACAGCGCGTGGAAGTGGCGCACCAGCGGTAGGTGGCAGCGGCAATGATCTTTACGGTGTCTTTTCGTTTGGAACGGGCACGGGGGCAACTACCGGTACGGTTGGTGGCATTAGCTTTGAAACGAACTTTGCCGCGGCGCCTGTTATTACTCTTACACCTGCTAATGCTGCCACGGCAGCCCTGGGTGTATATGTTGCTTCTACAAACGCCGGTTTTTTTGACATTGGCGTAGCCACCGCCCCGAGTGATGGCCAGGCAGCCGACACATATGTGATTAACTACAGTGTGCAGGGTTAGCCTTGCCGGGGGCGAAAACGACTGATCCAATACTCAAGGAGTTTCTCCTGCTCATAGCGGCTTAATTCGTCTTTATTGTAGCTTTCGGCTATTAAACTGATGGTACCCATAAGGCTCTCATTGGTGGCAGGATGAGGCTGGCAGAGCAGGCTCTTAAGGCGCATCCGGGGCGGACTGGTTACAACCAGTGGCTCAAAATAGGCGTCACCCAAATGACGGAGGGTTATGGGTTCAGCAAGACCAGGGAGCATCAGGGAGAGCAACTTACGCTCAGGCACATACGCGCCCTTTCGCTCCGACCTTTTGTCTGGGTCAATAACAAAGGGTGATTCATCGGTGGCCACCTGAGTCAGGTGCTCCACGTAGGCTTCGTCCAGCCAAGTCAGCTCGGTTGTTTCAACGGGCATAATCTTACACAGCCCCTCGTCGGTGCCGCTGTGGATGCTTTCGTGGAGACCAGTTGCATATACGTCATTGGTGTTGAGCGTAAGGGCCGAGATGCCGAGCGCACGCTCGTAAGGCCTATACTCACCATCATGCTGGCTGTAGCCCGATTCAAAAGGATCAATAACACGGAACCGCTTTACCGAATCTACTCCGTTCATAATAGCCGCGGGAGCATGAGGCGGTAGAAGATCGCATTGCGTTAGATAGGACAAATCATCTTCCAGATATTCGTTGCGAATGGTGGCCATGCGCTTTCTCACCTCTTTGTCAGGATCAATCAAGCTATGGCAGTACCAGGTTAGATATTGTACAACTTCTTGCTTACGGCCAGCAGGCAGGCCAGCATCAAATACATCGGCCAGATCATGGGCGTCATGCTGCTCATGCCACTCCCGCATATTTTGAGCCACACCGGCCGCCTTCTCCCCCCAATATTGATTGGCCGGACGGCGAAGAGGACGCAACCGGCGGCGAACGCTCTCCAGTTCATCATGTAAAAAAGTAACCTCTAAAGGCGGCAGCATCTGGAATGTTTGTGAAAAATCAGGATAGCCACCCTCGGCCATAGGCGGGACGATGCCTAATTTATTGTGCGAGATATAGAGTTGCTGAACAACGGCACTGCCGAATGATTGATCTGGAAAGTGCTGCGGATATGCAAGAGGAGGTAGCGCTTCGGCCACCTACACATCTCCCCAATTCTCGCCCACCGCAACGTCCACCGCCAGCTTAACTGGCAGCTCGTAAATATTCTCCATGGTTTCTTTAAGGAGCTCGCTAACCGCCACGGCATTCTGTGCCGGACACTCAACCAGAATTGAGTCATGCACTTGCAGAATCTGCTCGCCCAGGCCGGTTTTAACCAACTTCTCCTCGAGCGATAGCATGGCCATTTTCATAAGGTCTGCTTCGGTGCCCTGAATTGGCATGTTAATAGCAGCGCGCTTGGCCCCTTCGCGTACCATAAAATTACTCGATTTTAAGTCGGGAGTAGGACGGCGGCGCCCAAACAGCGTCGAGACATACCCCTGTTGCAGCCCCTGCTGCACAATGCTATCCATGTACACTTTAATGGGAGCGCGCAGCGTAAAATAGGCATCGATAAAATCTTTGGCCTGGTCGCGGGTCATTCCCGTTGCGATGCTCAGGCCATGCGGACTCATGCCATATAGCACACCAAAGTTAATAGTTTTGGCGTTGCGGCGCATATCTTTGGTCACCTGCTCGAGCGGCACGCCATACACGTCGGCTGCAGTTGCCAAGTGAATGTCAATATCTGAGTTAAAGTCGTCAATAAGTTTTTGGTCGCCCGCCATAACGGCCGCCAGCCGTAGTTCAAATTGGGAATAATCGGCATTTACAAACACATTACCGGGCGCCGGCACAAAAGCGGTGCGGATTGCTCGTCCCATTTCGGTTCGCACGGGAATATTTTGCAGATTGGGATCGTGCGAGCTAAGCCGGCCGGTGGCCGCTACGTCTAGCGTATAGGTGGTGTGGAGCTTGTTGTTGAGATCCACAAGCTTGGGCAAGGCGTCGATGTAGGTATTCTTAAGCTTGGTAAGCTCACGGTAAATAGTAATCAGATCAATAATCGGGTGTAGGCCGCGCAGCTTGTCGAGTTCGGATGCACCCGTTGAATAACCCGTTTTACCCTTTTTAATACCCTGCGTTGGCAAGCCAAGCTTTTCAAACAAAATCGTAGCCAGCTGAGCCGGAGAAGCAATATTGAATTCCTGGCCAGCATGTGCATACATTTCTTGCTCAACAGCGTGGATTTTAGCGGTAAACTCCTCACTCATGGTAGCAAGATAGTCAGAATCGAGCGTAATTCCCCGATGCTCAATAGCTGCCAGTAACGGTATAGATGGAAACTCGATGGTCTGGGCGAGCTTTTGCAGCTCGGGCATATCACCAAGGCTGCTCTTTTGGTCTTCGTAAGCTTGCCATATTGCAGCGACTACTTCTGGGCCGTTGGCCATATCGATGGGACACTGCACAATGTCGGGCAGTTCTTTAGAACGAATAAGAGAATTGATTAAAAAAGCACCGATGCGCGTATCGTGGGCAACAGTGGGCGGCAATGGAATATCAAGCGCCAGCAAAGCGCGAAGCACTGTTTTGAGGTCATGTCCTACAATGGGGCCATTGGCCAACGCTGTTATCCAGTTCGCGTCAGGTGCTACATCAAGGAGCGACACGCTCATCATTGTTTGGTCATTGGCGCTGAGCCATAGCTCGGAAGCTTCGGGGTTCATTGCCACTACCCGGACTTGGCCTGGCGCAAAAGCGCCCGCGTCAAAGGCTACGGCATTCGCCGTAGGCAGCTCTTTTGTCTCAAAGCCAAGTTGGGCTTGATCGGCAGATGGCGGCACGGCTTTAGCTTTGGCGGCCGGTTTGTTGGCAGATTTTTCCTGGCGGCGTACCTCTGCTTCAAATTGCCGTAATAACTGTGTAAACTCCAGCTTGCGCAGCATGGCCATAAACTCCGGGCGTACTCCATCGTGCAGCCGCGCATCGTCCAGATTAATCTGCAAAGGCGCATCTACCATAAGAGTGACTAGCTTTTGACTCATGTAGGCCATATCTTTGCCAGCCTCAAGCTTGGTGCGCACGGCGGGCTTCAACTCGTCTAGATGCTGATAGACACTATCAAGAGTTTGGTACTGGCTAATAAGTTGTAGCGCAGTTTTTTCGCCTACCCCCGCAACACCGGGGATATTATCGGAGGCATCACCTTTAAGAGCCTTTACGTCAGCCCATTGGTGCGGGCCAACACCATATTTTTCTTCAAAGTGGGCCATGTTGAACAACTCGATGTTGCTCAAGCCCTTTTTTAAGGTGTAGATGTGCGTGTGTTCATTTACCAATTGCAATACGTCGAGGTCAGATGTAATAAGGTAGCTTTCCACCCCTTGCTGGCCAGCTTGCTTCGCGAAGGCCCCCATAAGGTCGTCGGCCTCATAATCGTCGGCCTCGTACAATGGCCAGCCCAAAGAGTCGAGCAAATTATGCAAAATGGGCACCTGCTCGTAAAAATCCGGTGGTGGTGGTTTACGATTTGCTTTGTACTGCGGATAGATTGCTCGGCGCGAACGGATATTGGTTTTAGACTTATCCCAAGCCACACAGACGTAGTCGGGCTTGAGCCGCTTGATTACCTCAAGAGCCATAATCGCAAAACCATACACGCCACCCGTTGGCGTACCGTCCTGAGTACTTAAATTGGGCATGGCATAATAGCCGCGATAAAACACTGATTTACCGTCTATAATTACTAATCGGCGCGGCTGCTCACTTGTCATAGATAGTAGTATAGCCTATTTTGCCGACTCATCGGAAGTGAGTGCTCTACGCATGGCACCGTTTAGCCTTCCAAACTTAGCACGTACGGTACGCACCGATAGGCTTCGCATAGCGGCAATTTCGCTAATAGCTTCGGGGTCACCGGCCGCCCATTTAAGATAGGCGTCCCGCATACATGAATCCGGAATAACCAAACGCGCTATACGGGCAACATCGTGCACGGTATGGTGTTCTACAAAGTCCTGCTCAAAATCTTCGCCTTCTACATATAAAACATCTCTCAAAAAACTATCCCCTTCTTCGCCTATCGGTGTTTCTAACGAAACAGTGGGAGCTTGCCAGTCCAGAAGTTGCTTAACTTTTTTGGGCGTGATGCGATTGCCTGTTAGGGCGGTCATCTCAACGGATAATTCCTCGTAGGTAGGGCGGCGGTCTAGCTTACGTGTTAGCTCTATCTGGACTCCTCGTAATACACCCAACTTGTCTTCGACATGCTTAGGCAGGCGGATGTTGCGGGTGGTGCCTTGTGATTCTATGCCAATTGACTGACGGATCCACCAGGAAGCATAGGTTGAAAACTTGAACCCTTTACGATAGTCAAACTTGTCGACTGCGGTTATGAGCCCAAGGTTGGCCCACTGGATCTTATCAAGCAACGATCCGCGGTGCCTGCTTGCCTTTGCCATGGTAAATGCCAGTGGCAAATTGCACTCAATAAAGGTTTCTCGAGCGGCGGTACCTTGCCCCCTAAGCAGCTCGAGCTCTTCGTCGGACACTGCGTCTTCAGAAAAGCGTTGTATGAGTCCGGCGGTATAGGCGATATCTTTTATAATTGCCTGTTCGCGCTTTTCTCTCCTGGCGACTTTGGTGTCAGAGCTAATCTCTGCCAGCCTGTCTGTAAGCGACTGATACACGATGCCTTGTGCTTCGTCACGCGCTTGTTGGCGACCTAAAAGGACTGCCTCTGCGGTAGCGCCAATCTCCATTGTTTGGGCAAGAAAAACCTCCTCCTCCGCTGTAAGAAGCTTGGTGTCCCGCATTGATTCAACATAGAATCCTATATCATCGTGCTCAGGCAAACGTTTTGGCATTGTAGGCTTGTATTATGCCCAAGCACGCCGCTTTAAGCAATATTTTGGCGCAAGGCTGCAAGTTGTTCGGGCATTTCACTATCTTTAAGCCGAAGGGTTATTCTGTAGGCCAAAGATTGCACCTGGCGAACAGACATACCCCGTTGGCGCGCATGCTCATCCAAATGCTCTGGGCTTAAAAAGTTGCTGTAAAGCAACTCTACATCTTCGGGATTAAGGTATCTTGCAAGAAGATCCTTTAATGCTTGGTCATGCTCCTGCTGTTCATACCTGCGTTCGGCACTTTGTGTGGCGCCAAGCCCCAGAGCTGTTGCTGGGTCATCGCTGCCGTCTTCCTGGTTAGCCAAGAGGCCTTCAAAGTGTAACGCGTCATTAATCAACGGCCGGCTTCTTTGTACGGCCTTAAGGCTCAGCCCGGTGGCCGCCACAATTTGCTCGTCGGTAGGAAACGTATCTGATGTAACCGCCAGCTCTTTTTCGGCGCGCGCAATTTTAGTAACTTCACGCATAACGTTGCCGGGCAAGCGCACTATGCGGGTAAGGTTCTCGTTTTCGCGGCTCAACGATTGTTTTATCCACCATGAAGCATGTGTAGAGAATTTAATACCTCTGCGGTGATCAAACTTATCTACGGCACGGATAAGGCCAAGGTTGGCCCACTGCACACGGTCTGGGAGAGGTGTGCGGCAGCGCATTTGGGCAGCCATGGACATTGCAAGCGGTGTGTTAGCACGGATAAAGTGGTCGCGGGCGCTAAAACCTTGGGTCTTGAGTATCGCCAGCTCCTCATCGCTTACCTCATATTCCGGAAAACGCCGCATGAGTGCCTCAGTAAATTCTTCATCCTTGATTACAGCTTCACGGGCCTTAGCGCACGTTTGGCCAGCATGGCCCCATCTTTTACCCACTTCGAATAAACGTTCGCGGAGGTTCTGATACACGATGCCCTGCGCTTCGTCACGTGCTTGTTGGCGACCTAAAAGGACTGCCTCCGCCACAATGCCGGCTTCAATGGTCTTTGCCAGCGCGACTTCTGCGGCACGACCAGACAAAAGTTTCTGCTTGCGCACATCTTCTGCGTACATGGTCATGGCGTCTGCCGTGAAAATAGATTCTAGCCGGGTATCACCTTCGGCCAGTTCCGAAGGTATGGGCTGCTCTTTGGACATAGTTATCAGATTATATCATCAAATCTCTGTTTGACAAGAACCTTGAGCGGCTCAACGGTGTCAGTGTGATTCTCAATAAGGATATCAGCCTTCTGTTTAACTGCACCCATATTGAGCTGAGTTTTGTCGTTACTGCTAGAAACCATCTCGGCTTCTTCTTCGGCTATAAATTGCTCGAACGACTTTTGGTCGTCGTCTTCGCGGCCTTGGCGTTTAGCGCTGCGGATGCGTTCGTAACGCAAACGTGGATCGGCGTCTATCCAGGCAACAACGCCGCCTAGTTCGTGTACTCTATCTACTTCATACGGGTTGCGCAGGCTTGCGAACACCACCCCTTTGTAGTGCGTGCTCTGGCTCTGGTAAATATCATATGCGCGATCAACAAGTACGCCTAAACCGTACGCTTTGCGCCACTCGCTACTCAAAGCACGCATGTGTTCACGTTCGGGGGGCAAACCGCGGCGCGCCAGCTCTTGACGCATAATATCGGTGACCGAAATAAAGAGAAAGCCATACTCCTGGGCAATTATATCGCCCACTGTATCTTTACCTGCGCCGTTTGTTCCGGCCAGGCCAATAACCCGTACTCTGTCTTGACTCATTACCTATATTATATCATTACTACTTGAGATAGTCATGTAATTTTTTGGCGTCTTTGTGCTTGCGCAGCTTGGCTAACGCCTTGGCTTCGATCTGACGGATTCGTTCGCGGGTTACGCTAAATTCCTGCCCTACTTCTTCGAGCGTATGCTGTTTGCCGTCTTCCAGGCCAAAACGAAGCTTAAGGATCTTTTGTTCACGCTCGGTAAGCGCACCAAGCATGCCCTTAACCTGCTCTTTAAGAAGTTGCGTAGTGGCAGACTGCTCGGGACTTACGGCTTCTTCGTCTTCGATAAAGTCAGCAAGAACTGACTCTTCTTCGTCATCGCGGATAGAAGCATCAAGGCTGGAAATGTCCTGCTTGATCTTCATTATGTGCTCAACTTTGTCTACTTCCAGGTCCATAGCCTTGGCGATTTCTTCGTTGGTCGGTTCGCGGTTAAGCTCCTGCGTTAGACGGCGCTGGGTGCGCAAAAGCTTGTTAATAGTTTCGACCATGTGAACGGGGATACGGATGGTACGAGCCTGGTCGGCAATTGCGCGGGTAATGGCTTGCCGGATCCACCAGGTGGCATAGGTTGAGAATTTAAAGCCCTTGTCGGGATCAAACTTTTCAACGGCACGCAAAAGGCCGGTGTTACCTTCCTGGATAAGGTCGAGGAGGTCCAGGCCGCGGCCTACGTAACGCTTAGCAATTGAAACGACCAAGCGCATGTTTGCTTCGGCCATCTTGTCTTTGGCGTCTTTGTCGCCATTAACGACGCGGTGGGCAAGCTCCAGCTCTTCTTCGGCGTTAAGCAATGGGATTTTACCAATCTCACGCAAGTACAGGCGCACGGAGTCATCAGCGATGTCATCGAGGTAGGTTTGGTCGTCTGGCACAATTTCTTCGCCATCTTCACCAATCCATTCGTCGCTCATTTCTTCGCTTATATCCTCGCCTCCTTCGGCGGGACCGTCAGCCTTTACTTTTATATTTGCATCGGCAAGCTCGGTGTACAGGCCATCAAGTAGCTCGGCATTTTCGGGCGCGTCAGGAATCTGATTGGTAATATCGCGCTGATCGATCTTACCCGCCTTTTTAGCTTGTTTGATAATATCTTTTTTAACTTGCTCAAGGTCAACCTTTGGCTGCTCTTTAGCGTTATCTTCGGCTGGCTTTTTCGTAGCTTTCTTTGGCACGTTAGGCTCCTTTCTTATAAAGCCTCAATAACTCTTCAAGGTCTTTATATTCTATACGTAATTTTGTTTTCTCTGGATCACTCGCATTGGCTAATGCTTCATTGATCTCTTTTTGCCTAGTTTCTTTGTACGGGAGCAGTAAATTCTTTTGTAGGGCTACGATATTATTCTGTAGCTCTACTAAATCGTAACTTTTGTCCCAATCCTCAAATTGATCTTCCAGAATCTTAACATAATCTACGATTGGACGCAATTCATCAGCGTCTTCACCTTCCCTAAAGTCAGGGTGAGCTCGTAGGAAATCGAAAATTGTATGCGCATCTTGATCGATTAGCATCTCCGGAAGAATATCCAATGCTATCGAACGAAGCTTCGGGCGCATTAAAGCAATGCCAAGCAAAAGATCTTGAGATCTCTTTCGATTAAGATAAGCCTTATCAAATTGTTGCGGCTTAATTTTAACTCGTTTTTGGCGCTGAGGCTGGCTTGCTGCCTCTGTTTGATGCAGTTTTGTGCGCAGCGCATCGGGGCTGACACCAATTTTGTGCGCAAGCTCGGTCACGTAATGGTCCTGCTCCACCGGATCCTGTAGCTCTTTGACTACCTGCAGAATCACGTCGCTAAACTGCCGCTTACCAGCCCCGGTGTCCATATTGAGGAGGCTCTGGTAGCGTTCAATGAGCCAATCTACTGCGTACTGCGGTGCTTCGATAACCTTTTTCCATATTTCGGGATCTTGCTTAATGAGTTCGTCGGGATCTTTGCCGCTGGGAATGGTTATGATACTCAAAGAGACCTTGGTTTTGCTGGCAATGGGAATTGCCCGTTCAGTAGCGTTGAGGCCCGCTTTGTCGGCGTCAAAGCTCAGGCGAATATCACCGGTAAAACGGCTCAAGCCCTGCAAATGCTGTTCGGTCAGCGCCGTACCTGCCGTAGCAACCACCTGACGGATGCCCGCTTGGTGGCTGGCAATAACGTCCAGGTTACCCTCGGCCACCACAACATAGCCACCCTTGCGGATGGCCTCTTTTGCCAGATGCAGCCCAAAAATATGCCGCGACTTATCGTACAGCGGCGTTTGCGGTGTATTGATGTACTTTGGCGCGTTAGGGTCGTCGCGCAACAAACGAGCCGTAAAGCCAATCACCCGCCCCTGTTGATCGCACAGCGGGATCATAACCCGGCCACGGAACATATCACCAACACCTCGATAGCGTTGCGCCGTAACACCTGCCTGCTTCATTTCGGCGTCAGTGAACCCTTTGGTCTTAAGAAATTTTACCAGAGCATCACCGCTGTTTGGTGAATAACCAATGCGCCATTCCAATGCCGTTTCTTTACTGAACTGCCGCTTTTTAAGTACATACTCCAGTGTTTCGCGGTGGCGGCTAAACTGTACCTGGTAAAACTTTGTGGCCGCTTCGAGCAATTCATACAACCGCTCCTTATTGGGGCCGCGGCGCTGACCAGGCGTGCGGTATTGCTCTAAGTCTACGCCCGCTTTGCGGGCCAACAGTTCAAGGGCCTCTTTAAACGTCAGCCCTTCAACCTCCATAATAAAACTGAACACATTACCGCCCTTGCCAGAGCTAAAGTCATGCCAAATCTGTTTTTCGGGACTGACCATAAAGCTAGGTGTACGTTCTTCGCTAAATGGGCTCAGGCCTTTCCAGTTTCGACCGGCGCGCTTAAGCTGGACATACTCACTGACCACGTCCTCGATGTTTAGGCGGTTTTTAACCTCGTCTACAGCGTCCATCTAGGTATAGTATACGCTAATCGCCCCTGTTAGACCAGCGATGCGGGAGCGCTTATTGCGTCCAGAATTGCGTAGGAAGCGGTGGCCGGCTGCTATCCAGCTTCCAGACGCTTTCGGCCCCCACTACCATGGTGCCGCAAAATGTCCGGGCACTCGTATAAGTGGTCATGCCCTCATGCTGCGAAGCTGCAATTGCCCGAACATACACTGCCGCCTTCTCGCCGGGCATGTGGCGGTTGTGCGGCAAAACGCTAAACGACGCTTCGCCTTTAGAAATAGAGATGTCCATGAGTGGTGTTTCTGGCTGAATACTGTACACATGGCCCTGGTTTAGTATGCCGGCACGGCCAGCGACAATTCCCACAAGCCCCACATCATTTCCCTTATCAAGAGCAAGAGCTTCTTCTGAGGCCGTGAGGTCTACGGTTACCTCTACTTCGCGCCGCGGTAAGCCGCTCCTCTTCCAGCCTTTGGTTACGACCTTTTTTAAAACACAGCCGCCGGTATAGCGACCCGCGCTCACCTGTCGCTCGTGGGCCAGCGCTTGCTCAGACAGTGTTGGCTCGTGTGTTTCAGCAGAGATACCAAATGCCAAAACGCCCGTAGCGGCTACGACCGCGCATACTTCTCCTACTCTTTTCATTTTTGGATTCTCTCCCCTTATAGACCGTGAAATTGTATCATGTCTGATCAGTTGACGTGAGCTGCAACAAATGGTATCGTATGAAAAATGAAGAGTCCGGCGGTGTTTCAAGAGGATCTAGAGGGGCACATTTATACCCGGCAAGGTCGTGGTAATAGCTACGTTTCAAGTATGATAAATAAATTTGAGACATTTGCCGTGCTAGAACATGGCTTGGTGGTTAAACATCAGGCGCAGCCGTATGACATTATGGTTGGCGATGATGTTTCGGGTCGCCTCCCCACACTCATGACCCACCGTTTTATGCGCCTTGCCCAGGCCGGCGGCCATATCGAGACCGTGCCAGAAACGCATTTTATGGCTTCAGGCCGCAGCGACCATGTGCGCAACAGCATCGCGGACGCTCATGAGTGGCAGCTGAACCTCAATTTACGGGCTGTCGACATCCTTGACGAACGTGAAGACGCCCGGGTCCTCACAGTGACCGAATTTAAAATCAATGGTGACGCGCTGATGCGCATTGCAAAAGCCTTTCGCTCACAAGGTGTTACGGACATTGAAGAAGTTATTATTCCTACACCGTACGCCTACGAAACACCGGGCGTCAGCGGGTCAAGCATTGAACGACGCAGTTTGGGCGTGTATAAAGAAGCTCCGGCTGCGGTTTCGCGCCGGAGAGTCAACGCCAAAGGCCGCACTATCGCCCAATTCCGCTACTTTTTAGATGACTATACCCGTTCTCTGTACGAGTACGCCTTTAATGAACCCGCGCCTATAACACGCCCCTTTGACAGAAGCGCCAATGCCGGCTGGCTTTCGCACTAGTGTAGTTTCGTAAGCGGCAGTTTTGTGCTTAAATAACCGTATGAGCAATGGCGCCGGGCAAAGCCCGTATGATTTTATTATGAATCCGCAAAAGCCGGTTAAGCCGAGCAAGAATCCACTTGATGCGCTTAAAAGTAGTGGTATGAGTCTTAAGATGAAGATTGGGATTATTACTGGTGCAACGGTGCTGCTTGTAATCATAATTAGCCTCGCGGGCGCACTCCTAAACAGTGGTGGTGGCGACAAGGCTAAACTCATCAGCCTGGCGCAAACGCAACAGTTAATTATTGCTATTTCTGCCACGGCAACCGGCAATATCCGTTCGCAGGCGCTGGCTAATTCCTCGCAAACGACTGGCTTGACCCTAAAAAGCCAGCAACAGACCTATCTTGCCTACTTGCAGTCTAATGGCATTAAGATTGGCGAGAAGCAACTGGCTGGTAAAGTAACCACCGATATTACAACGCAGCTTAAGAACGCGCAGGCTTCTAGTTCGTACGACTCAACCTACAAAACACTTATGGCGCAGGCTTTAAATAATTATGCAACTGAGGCGCAAACGCTCCACGACAGCACGGTAGCCGGGCCAAAGCTAAAAAGCCTCCTCGAAGACGAGAGCGCTCAGGTAAAATTGCTTATTACGCAGCTTAATACTCCCGACGTTACGGTCAACGAAGACCCTGGGCAGTAATAATTAGTTAGGCCTAGGAGCAACGAGATTATAGGAAAGCCGGATAAGGTCCTGCACCTCGTCCCATGGGAGCTGACCACTCAGTAAGAGTGTATTCCAATGCTTTTTGTTAAGATGATAGCCTGGCATAACCGACTCATAGCGCTCACGCAGTATTTGGGCTAATTGGGGGTCGCACTTTAAGCTAAGACGTACCGGCTGACTGCCCTCTTGCACAAGTGCAAACATATGATCGTCTACTTTATACACGGCGACTTTCTCGCCAAATGGATATTCCAGCTTTGCGTTAGGAAAGCTCAGGAGGTATTCTTCGACTTGTGTATGGCTTATCATGCCTCGTTTTCTCGCTTACTTTACTCTACTACGTCCAGTATAGATGGAATATCGTCTACAAAATAGTCGGGGTCGGCGTTTTTAAGCACCTCGGCAGCCTCAAGTCCGTGCAGCACGGCGATGGTTTTACCTACACCTGCTTTACGTCCTGCTAGAACGTCTTCGGGTGAGTCAGTTACGATAATTGCAGCTTCGGGATCGATGCCAATGTGCTTAAGAGCGTAATGAACACTGTCTGGGTGAGGACGCGCGTTGCGCACGTGCTTAGGAGTAACGACAATATCAAAGTAGTGGCGCACGCCCGTTGATTCTAATGCTTCAATTATACGATCATCTCCAGATACCACACCAGCAACGCGGAAGCCAACACGACGCAAGATAGGCAAAAGCTCATCAACGCCGGGGTACAGTTTTAGGTGTTCCATGGTTTCGACATACGCTTTGTCGTGGTGGTCAAGCAGCTCCTCGTGTGAGTGAGCAGGATTCTTGACCAAGGTGCGGATAACGTCATCGAGTGTGCCCTGCATAGCAGCGGCAATTTCCGGCCGGCTCGCAGGCGCGCCGTCAACACGCCGGGTTAGTTCTTCGAACTGCCGATATACATGTTCCTTGGTGTCTAAAATTGTGCCACTGATATCAAAAAGGATTGCTCGCATGAGAATACTCACCACCGTTATAGTATTACATTTTATTATATAACCAAATTTCAAAAAGTCAATAAAGAGCGTGCTCTTCACGCCCTTTACGAGCCTCCGTTAGCATACCATTATTTGCGCAAAGAAAGGTAGTATTTTAGCTCGGCGATTGATTCATGGATATCATCAAATGCGCGGTGGGTCTCTTTTTTGCGGAATTCATGCCCGTATTTGCCGTACATAACAACCTTCCAGGCAGTTACGTCAAGCATGCGGTAGTGGAGTAGCTTGAACAACTCCGGCCAATGCGTCTCGATAAAACTGCGGTCGGCATGTACGGAATTGCCTGCCAAGATTGCTGGCTCATCGCCAAATTGTTCTTTTACGAGCGCCATCAGCTCTTGCTCGACTTGCCCGCTAGGCTTGCCGGTGGCTAATTTTGTCAAAAAATCATCGCGGTTTGCCGGATACTCAGCCCACCAGGGGTTGGCTGCCATGCGAGCACGCACCGTAGCTTCGTCTTGGGCGATATGTGCCTCGTAACTAGCAAGCGGCGTAAAATCAAAATCGGTTATCTCGGCCGCAATCTCCAGAATAAGATCTTTTGAGCTATCCAGCCCGGTCATCTCTAAATCAACCCACAAAAGTTTTGTAGGACGTGCGTGTTTTAAGTCCTTCATACTACTAGTATACGCCTTTTCGGTTAGGCTGCGCCAGTAAACAAGTTGACACTCTTGGCTGTCGTAAAGCGCAGTACGGCAATCGAGGCTTCGTAGTAAGCGTACATTTCGGGGTATACCTCCATGCGCATTGATATGTCCCGGCTGTCGCCAGTGTCGGATGCACAAAGAAATACGTCGCCTTGATCCATGCCCGAAACACCGTAAAGGAGTTCAGCGCCTTGTGGTTGAGCCGGACGCGGAGCTTCGTGCATTACCCGCAGAATAGATATACCAGCATGTAACGAAACTACCCGCGGCACATCTGGCGACTGCTCTGTAGTCATCATACGGGCATAGCGATCGGTAAGAATGAACGTTTCGGTTGGCACTGGCTGTATGGCGGCTACCGGAAAACCATAGTCATTGCCTACATCAACGCCAGCAACTGCCAGCGCTGGAGCAATATCGTCATGGTAGAGGTCAATGTCGAGAGGGTGACTTTGTGTCGCCTCTAATACCGTACGCTCAATGCCGGCATGAGCGCTCAATAGTTTTCCAATTCTTGTATTTGCTGCTATGAGCCGCGCTTCATCACGCTGATATTCCGGACGTTGGTACGGCAAAACATGTTCTGACACCTACACATCTCCTGTGTATACTTCAGAACATACTATACTACTTTTCTTGACTTTTGACAAACTGTAGCGCGGCAGAATTTATACAGTAACGCTGGCCGGTGGGCTGATCTGGGGCGTCTGGAAAGATATGCCCAAGGTGCCCGCCACAGACAGCACAAGTAACTTCGGTACGTACCATGCCGTGTGATGTATCTTCGGTAAATTCGACGGCGCCAGGCTTGGCATCGTAAAAACTAGGCCAGCCACAATGACCGTCAAATTTGGTTGAAGAGTCAAACAGCACAGAACCACACGCGGCGCAGGTGTAGGTGCCTTGCTCGGCGTTATTGAGTAATGCACCGGTATAAGGAGCTTCTGTGCCTTTTTCACGCAACACACGATACTGTTCAGGCGTAAGCTTTTCGCGCCACTCCGCCTCGGTGTGCTCAACATTTGTCATATCTACCCTCCCTTTTTGTGTTATGCGGCTATAGACGATCTGGTGCTTCAATACCGAGTAAACCAAGGCCATCACGCAGCACATCGGCATACAAAGCAACAAGCTGCAAACGGACTGCTTGCCGTTCGTCACCAACCACGCGGTTGTGCTCGTAAAAGCGGTTGAACACTTGTGCCAGCTCGTACAGGTAAGTGCAAAGGTGGTGTGGCAGCAGCTCTTTGGCAGCGCGTTCAACTATTTCGGGGTACTCGCTCATTTTTCGGACAAGGCTGCGTTCGCCGGCGTCAAGGCCGTCGGGCATGCTCAATGTTTCGCCTTCAGCTTTAGCCAGAATACTGCGGGCACGGGCGTGGGCATACTGCAAATACGGACCACTGTTGCCTTCGAGGCTTACCGATTCCTTAGGGTCGTAGATAATATCTCCGCCGATGCGCGAGCGAAGCAAAGCATACTTAACGGCTGCAAGTGTCGTTTGTCGATTGTCGAGGCCGGCTTCGCGGGCTGCCTCCATGGCGGCGTCAAGTACATCTACCGCCAACAAGCCGTTGCCCTTGCGTGAACTCATTTTTATACCGCCAGTCATCTTAACATTGCCGTGTGCCAAGTGATGGCTGCGCTTGGTAAGTTCGGGCATAAACTGTTCGATACTCTTTTGTACAACTTTCATGTACTCAACAATGTCGTTGCCAGTGATGATAATAGATAAATCAAAAGCATAGTCGCGCCATTTTTGCATAATCAGGCCGACATCTTTTGCTTCGTAAGTAGGCAACCCCTGGGAGTTTATAAACACACGTGTGTGCAATCCAAACTTTTCGCCATTAAATACGACAGCGCCGTTGCTTTCTTCGTATACGCCGTTATTGAGCTGTTCTTGTACGGTTTGGATGCCGGTAGGCGTGGTAACGCTTTCGGGGTAATATTTTTCGAAGGGCACTACTTCGAGGTCGTTGTAAAAGGCCTTAAAGTAATCGTAACTCCATTCACGGCAGGTCCAATAGATGCGTGCAAAGGCTGATTCGTGGTCATTTTGAGCATGTACTTCGTACACTTTCTTATTAACCGCAACTATTTCGGCTTTGGCAGCCTCGTCTGCTTCGTAGGCTGTGTTCCCTTGGATGTAACAGCTGCTCAGCCATTTGGAGCGACTGTGGAGGTCATCACCAGCGGCAGCCTCCAGCTTGTCGGGGTGCTCGCCGCCGAGCTCCTGTAAAATACCCCACATACTTTTAGCAACGTGCAAACCAACGTCACCGCCAAAATTAACTCGATGCACATCACCGCCGGTAGCGGCGATAATCCGCGAAATAACGTCGCCCACCAGCGTTGTATACAGGTGACCTACATGTAATACCTTAAAGGGGTTGGGGTCGGAGTACTCGGTAACTACTTTTTGTCCGCTGTACACCTGCGGCTTCTGTGTTGCGTTTTTAAGTGTTGTGATGAGCTGCTCGTCGCTCACGCGGATATTAATAAAGCCGGGGCCGGCGATAGTAATATCTTTTACCGTATCGCCCGCAATGTCAGAGAGCTTATTGGTCAACTCAGTAGCAATCTCGCGAGGTGAGCGCCCTAATCGCCCAGCCAACTGCAAAGCAACATTGGTCGCGTAGTCGCCAAACTGCTCGTCGGTACGCGACAGCTCTGCCTTGATATCAAGAGATGGGTAGAGTTCTGTGATAGCTTTAGCAAGCTGCGCGTGTAATTGTTCCATAAGGGGTAGTATACCAGATTTTACCCCTTATAGCCACTTGGCGGGCAACCTGGTATAGTACCTGCTACACAAAGGAGTGAGAAGTAGATGGATAACAGCAAAGCGGTCGAACAACTCCTTGGTAGTTGGAGCGGCGCTCCGGTGGCAGAGGCCATGCTCATCGAAAAAGGCATATACAGTAAGCCAGCCGACGCCCGTCAAAGAATATTGCAGTGTATTGGCTGCCTCTGGACCCGTCGCGAAGAGGCCGGCGACAGTCCTGCCGCCTTTATTAACGAGGTGGCTGGCTGTTCCAAGGCGTCGCCCAGCGGCGTGGAGGGTACTTTAAAAACCCTCTGTAGCACCAATTTTATAGAAGCTGGCCCCAAAGGCCCCGGCAAAAGATCCGCCGTTGCATATGTGCCTTCGGAAACTGAGCAAGGACAGCTCTTTCGCGAGAAGCTTGGCGCCCCTCACACCTGCCCCTCCATAAACAAACCACTTTTTAGAGCCGAAAAAGCAGCCACTACCGTCGTATCAAAAGCTGAGGCGCTTACAGAGGCGCAAGTCCTCGTCAAAGGACTGAGTGATTTCAGACGAAAGAAGCGGATAGCCCAAGGAGATGTCGCCGAAGCCACAGGCATCGACCCTACTGTCGTATCAAGAATGGAACAGTTTGGCTTAGCCGACTTGGACAGCTCGGCCTCTGGACGGACAGTAGGCCCGACTATCACCTCCTTGGTAGCCTATGCCATGTCTATTGGCGCCGAGATTATCATTCAGCCGCGCAGCGCCGAACAAGACCCGCCGCCACAAGAAAGCTAGATGCTTTTTTGGTTACGTAGCACACGAGCAGCAAACCACACCACCACGTACAAGCTCGTAAGAAGCACAAAGAAACCGTAGGTTACCGCAAACATTTCGGGATATTGGCTCGGATGCAACAAACGGTCTGACACGTCTATAAGAATGCCGCCGGGATTGGCCAAAATATCCCAAGTGTTCCAGCGTAGCTCACGCCCCAGGTAAATAGCAAAACTGCTCAACAAAAGAACAGCGCCAATAACCACCGCTGATACGCGGGCCGACATTCGCTGCAATAGTTCGCGGTGAACGGTGTAGAGGCTAATATAGCCGAGGGATACGCCGGTAAAAATAAATGACGACAACATAACCGTGCTAAACACCACCTCGTCAGGGCTGAATTCGCTTAAATGGATAAAGTCGGTAATCATATAAAAACTGTTTGGCAAAAAACCAAGCCAGAGAGCGCTCACTAGTAAAGCGCGCCAGCTCGACCACAAGTTATGCTTTAAAATACGCACAAGCCAGAGTCCAAAAAGCAGTGGCGCCCAGGCGAGTAGCAGATTCCAGTTCATATACACGTAATCGAGAGTGTTGCTACGCCATGCACCCACGCCAAACAGCGACGCACTTGCCAGGCTAGCAAAGAGCAACGCAAGACCCAGTCGGGTTCGGGCAGAAAAATAAAACCTCATAATGCCTTTAGTATACCGCGTTTTGACTATTTGGTCAGTTCGGCGCGGATTTCAAAACAAGCCCCGCCCTTTTTGGCGTTGGTGGCAACTATATCGGCATTGTTCGCTTCGGCAATTTGCCGTGCCAATGCTAAGCCCAAACCATAGCCGCCAGTTTTGGTGGAACGGGCTTTGTCACCCCTGTAAAGACGTTCAAAGATATGAGGAAGGTCTTCGGCGGCAATGCCCGGGCCTTGGTCGGTAATCCGAAAGATATAACTATTGCCCTGTTTTTGGCCGGTAATTTTAACCTCGCCGCTCTGAGGGCCGTATTTAAGCGCATTATCCAGCAAGATGGTCAGCAGTTGCACAAAACTGTTGCGGTGGGCACGGATGTTGCGGTCAACCACATCTATCTTCATGCTGGCATTTCGCTCTTTAATTTTGACTGCCACCTGGTTAATAGCTTCTTCAACTATTTGCTTGGCGGATTCCGGCTGACTGTCGAGCGCCACTTGGTCGTATTGCGCCAAAGCGAGTAGATTATTGGCCAGCTGCTCTAGCCGCTGCACTTCTTCGAGGTTACTCTGTATCTGTTCACGGGCCTCGTCGTGCGTAAACTCTTTTTGGCGCAAAAATACTTCATTTTCTACCTTCATACTGGCAAGCGGCGTGCGCAGCTCGTGGCTGGCATCGGCCGCAAAGCGTGTCTGAGCCTCGTGCGCCTCTTCAATAGGGCGCAAGGTGCGGCCGGCAAACCAATAGCTCAGCATTCCACCTACGAGCAAGGCCAACATATTAATAAGCATCAGATCTTGGTTGAGTTGTTCGCGCACTTTCTCGTGTTGCTGGTCTTGAATACTGCCAAACGCTACCTCCGGCTTTATAGAAGGAAAATCCGGGTCGGTTGTGTCCCACGGATACCGGAGCAAAAGACGCTGCACTAGCCCGTATTGGGCACGGCTGTTTTGGGCGTATTCATACTCGGCAAGCACCCTAAAGCTGATCGTCAAAGCCAAGCTCAAACCAAACAGAATCGCCAGATAAAAAAGTGTGAGTTTAAGCCGGGCCGAGCGAAACATGCTGTACATAGGCTTATACTATCTTATAACCATAGCCTCGAACAGTCTGAATAATAGTGCCGCCAATTTTTTTGCGCACATTGGCCACAAAGGTTTCCACGGTGTTATGTTGCACGCGATCTTCGTCGGACCACACGTGGTCGAGTAGCTGGTCCTTGCTGATAACTTTGCCTTCGTGGCGTAGCAAATATTCCACAAGCTGGAACTCTTTGGCCGTCAAGTGAATAGGTTGGCCATTCACCGTTACTACCTTAGAGGCAATATCCATGGCCAACGGGCCGGCCTCTAAGATATTACCGCTATGAGCCTTAGGGCGACGCAATAATGCTCGCACGCGGGCCAGCAGTTCATCAAACGAAAACGGCTTAGGCAAATAATCGTCGGCACCAGCGTCCAAGCCCTGTACACGGTCGCCAATAGACACACGAGCAGTCAGCATTAAAATAGGCATTTGCTGCTTTTCTTCCCGCCAAAGGCGAATCAGGCCCTGTCCGTCGTGGCGCCCCGGAATCATCCAATCAAGCAACACCAGATCGTACGACGAGGCAGCAACAAGTGTTTCGGCCTCATCACCGTCCAAGGCAATATCAACGACATACCCTTCAGCTTTTAGGCCTTTTTCGAGGCTTTTGGCAATCTTAACTTCATCTTCAACAACTAATATACGCATAGTACTTCTATAGTACACCGTCCGCCTGAATCATTGCTGAAGATACAACACCCCTGCCAGTATCGCCGGCATCGTTACTGTGCTATATTGGCGACTATGTTGAGAAGATCAAAAAGACCCGAAATCTCAGAAACCGCACTTGGCTTGGCCCAGATGGCCGAGCAGCGCCTTGGCGAACTAGCGCTCACCGATGGGACAGACATTAACAGCGGCATCGACAGTATCGTAGAAGACCTAACGCTCGAGGGCAGAAAGAGGCTGCTGCAAGGATTTTTTGGAGATCTTTCGCCGCTAGAGCAGCTGAACGTACTGGCTGCACGATTTAAGGATGAAACAATTCTCGGTGCCCTGGAGTCACACAGAAGAATCGCCGCCAGCGAAGCTGCCCGTAAAGCCATGGTGGCCGAAGTCCATCACGACGCCGAGTCGGGCGTGCTGCACCTGGACAAGTTAGTGCCAGACACCCGCCTGCAACTTGATCTTTACGAAACGGCTGATTTTAAAGATAAGAATAGCACGAACAGTCTTTTGAACGGCAACGTAAGCCCCAATGCCCGCCTCTGTTTTGGCATCCAAAACGACGGCAGTGCCCGGCTAACTGAGTACGAGATTAACGATTTTGACGGCCATAGGCCAAACTCGCTCAAGCGTACACTCAGTCTACACGAAGAAATGATACTCGGTTCACCTAAGGGCAAAACCGGCATCGACCCCACACTCCATTGGGCAGCGCCCGTCTACCATCAGCTAGAACAAGATCCGCGCCCCTACCCCATCAGCATGCCCGGCTACAAGCTAGGTCTTGGTAGCATATGGGTCAACGGGGAACATGTTCCCCTTAATGACATTTAAAAAGGTACTTCTATGAGTTATATCGAGAACATACGTCCCCAGGTTTACAGCGAGAATGAGCGAATCAGCGCCATAGTCGACGCATTTAGTATTACTCGCGAAATTGCCAAACGATACGGAAGCTTTGGCAATACGGATCACACCCTACAAGTCGAAACTGTTGAATGGCCAGATGCCCCAGGAAGTAATCACGAGACCTTCGGCCTCCACTACCACGCAGTTGAAGATCACAATATTGGGGAGGCAGATCTAAAGCAAGGCGATGATGTACGCCAACACATTGGCAATGTAATTGTACGGTACACGGTGAATGACATGCCCTTTGATATCGCAACTATTACACTGTCGGATGTAGTCGGGCGAGATGGCGCACAATTACCCACCACTGATATTAAAGCGCTTACTAAAGATCTTGAGCGTTACCAAGAAATCCTGGGAACTGAATAGTTATGGCAAGTTATGTTGAATCAGTTCGGGCGCAGATTACCGAACGAAATAACAAGACCGGGCAGGCGGCTGCAATGGTAAAGAACCTGCTAGACACGTACGGCTTTCTTGCCGATCTCGACGGCGTTGACCCTTCTGCGGGTAGGGTGTTTGACATGCCTCCCGTAAGCTGGCCGGAACCAGATGGATCGGGTGGCGGAGCATGGCTCAACGCGTATAACAGCGATGGCAATCGACTGTACGAACATGACATTCTCGATCAAGATAGTCCCGCGCAGAGTGTTGGCCACGCCACACTTATGGTCACCATTCACGAGGATGCTGAGGAGTTCTTTACGGTCAGCCTATTCCCACCGCAAGTGTACGGCTACGATGGTGCGCCCGTGCCACTCCAGCAGCTCGATGGTGTCATGCACGACCTTACACTATATGAGCAGCGCATACAAGCTGAGGCTGCTTCCGGCGCTAGCAGCTAGCTTTCTGATCCGTTTTTGGCGTACTCTGCGTCGCGCCCCTCGGGTGTTTGGTGCTGGCGGGCGTAGTCATCTTCGAGCCGCCAGGTTGTACCGGCCTCTGGTGTCGAAACCTCAATAATATCGCAGCCACCTTCGAGGCCTTTCAGGCGATGTTTTTGGCCGACTTTAGTGCTGTAGCCTTTGCCTGGCTCGAGCACCGTTTCGACCATCTCGCCTTTTTCGTTTTCCCAAATGACCGAGCCGTTACCGCCAATAATAAACCAGCTTTCTTGCTTTTGGTCGTGCACCTGCAAGCTCAAACGGGCACCTTCGTTTACATGGAGTAGCTTACCCATGTACGGTGCGTCCTCTGGGACCCAGTGAATCTCATAGCCCCACGGTTTTTCGATACGACGAACGTACGGCGCTACGCTGAAAGCGGTAGGGTCAAAGGTTGGTGCTTGCGTGTTTTCATCCATAATTATTGCTCCATGTGCTGTTTAAGTTTAGTGACGTGGCTAACAGGCGCCGGGTCCTGGCCATTGAGTAAGGCCAAGTACACACTGACAAAGTCGCCAGAGGCAAACGCCCACAAAAGTTGTTCAGGCAGTGTTGTTCCTGACACTTCTACCACTTCGGGCGCGGGTCGCATCCCTGATAAAAGCCGCTCTGTGACCACAAATCGTTTTTGTGTTCGTTCGTGTTCTAAGGCACTGCGCAGTTCGACCACGGCATATGGTTTGTCGTGTGGCTGCGCTGTCCAGCCGGTAAATTCGTTGTGGTTCATTTCGGGGAGGTGATTCCACCAGGCAACCTGTTTGGCATTTTCGTTGATGCTGATTTTCCACTTGCGTGCAGCTGGCGCCAGCATAGCTCCCGCGTAAATCACTACCGATTTGCCCATAAGCTCCAGGGCAAGCTGCTTAGCGGTGTTCTGTTTGGTTGGCATCTCTGGCAACCAGTGTGCAATCGCCTCATTTACATGATCTGTGGCCGTGGCCAGCCCCTGCCCTACGGCAACTGCATCAACGACGCCACAAGCAGCCAGAATATCCAGCAGCGCCTTAAAATTGTAAAGCGTTGCATAGCGAGATTGCGCCAGCGGCGGCATTACAGCCAGCGGATAGCCTTTTTGGCGTGCCCGCTCAGCCATTGTCCCGCCGGCCGAAATAACCGCAATATGAGCGCCTTTTTTTTCGGCCTGGTCCATAGCCGAGAGCGTTTCTTCGCTCGTACCCGAGTAACTGGCAACAATCACCAAAGTGCGCGACCCAACGTACATCGGCAAATTGTAGTCGCGGACGATCTCTAAGGGGACGTTGCAACCCGGCCACGACAGCGCCAAATCAGCCACCAGCGCCGACCCGCCCATTGCGGCATACACAATATTCTGTGGGGTAAAATCCATTGGCGGCAACGCGAAATCATAGGCCAATTGTTCAGTTTGTTTACTCACTATTCCAAGCACATCCTGGGTATCCTGTTGGTGGATACGAGCGAGGTCATCTAAAATGGTCATAAACATTAGCTCCTTGTGCTATGATAGTACATATAGTATAGTCTCATAAGACAATCAAGGGGGGAACTATGATGTTTGGGCACGACCACCATCAAAACGATGATAACAATCAGAATCAAACCGACGGCGCGGTAACGCACCCGGATGCCGCAACGACTACCAGCGCGCCTGGTGTACCACCTGTTGTTGGCACGCCGCAGAGCAGCCAGCCAGGCGAGCCAGCCGCTCCTGCCACCGAAGACAACGCCGGTGATTACATCATGACTGACGCGCCAAGCAGCGCACCAGCTCCCGCTCCAACGAGCAGCAGCGATGATGATATGGGCCAGGCTCCTGTGTCTGCTCCTGCACCTGCCGGCAGCGACGACCTGCTCAATATTAAACAGCAGGCATTGCAACAACTTTCGCCGCTTGTTAGCCACCTCGACCAAGCTCCTGAAGACGAATTCCGCACAACCATGATGCTTATTCAAAGCTCCGACAACAAAGATCTTATTCCTCAGGCTTACAAAGCAGCTCAGGCCATTACCGACGACAAAGCTCGCGCCCAAGCACTGCTCGACGTAGTTAACGAGATAAACTACTTTACCCAACACGAGCAAAACAGCTAGTTTTGTACCCCAGTACTCATCTGTAAGCGGCGGCTTTGTATAGTTTGCCGCTTATGGTATTATTAGCCTTAGAACGTTATAAATGAGGGAATTAAAAAATGTTTAACGATTTTGCACTCTTAAACTTCAGCACGCCTGAGCTGGTTATCATCTTGCTCATCGTGTTGGTTTTGTTTGGTGGCAAGCGCTTGCCAGAATTATCGCGCAGCCTAGGTAACTCCGTACAGGAATTGCGCAAAGGCCTTGGTGAAGACCCAAATGCCAACCGCAATAACAACGCGCAAGCCGATCGTCGCCCAAGCGACAACCAAATTAACCAGTAGTACATCTGGCGAATATAAAAGGCCTCTCCGAGTGAGAGGCCTTTTGCATGCTGTGAGGCTAAGCGGCTTACATCAAGCCGCCCATACCCCCCATGCCACTCATGTCTGGAGCACCGGCAGCGGCGCCAGCTTTTTCTGGCACTTCAACCACCAAAGCTCCCATGGTCATGCTGGTACCAGCAATCGAAACAGCGTTCATAATGGCTTCGCGGGTTACACGAGCCGGGTCAATAACACCTTTAGCCTTGAGGTCAACCAGTTTGCCTGGGCTGTTTACGTCAACGCCCAGTCCTGGCTTGCCATTACGCACTTGTGGCAGCCACTCGTCGGCGTTCAAGCCAGCGTTGGTCAGCAAGATGCGGAACGGCTGCTCCAATGCATTCTTGAGGAGCTGCACACCAGCGGCAACCGCAGCGTCGTCTTCGCTTGTTGCGCTTGTAGCACTCAATGCGCCAGCAAGCGTTACCAGCGTTGTACCACCGCCAGGCACCACGCCTTCGGCCAGTGCAGCCTTAACGGCAGCGACGGCGTCATCTACACGGTACTTCTTTTCTTCAATTTCGGTTTCGCTTACGCCACCAACCTTGATCACAGCAACCTTGCCGCTCAAGGCGGCACGGCGCTTAACCAGCTCTTCGCGCTCAAAGCTGCTCTTGGCTGCTTTTGCCTGGGCGGCAATCTCATTAACGCGGGCGGTCAGCTCTTGCGCCTGGCCAGCGCCCTCGATAATGGTGGTGGCATCTTTGCCAACAATCACCTTACGGGCACTACCAATCATGTGTAAATCAGCACTTTCAAAGCTGTGACCGCGTTCTTCGGCGATAACTGTTGCGCCAGTAAGTACGGCAATGTCATCCAGTAACGCCATGCGGCCATCACCAAAGCCAGGAGCTTTGATGGCCACGGTGTTAAACACACCCTTCAGGCGATTCAGAATGAGCGTGCCAAGAGCTTCGCCCTCAACATCTTCGGCAATAATAACCAAATCTTTTTTGCCAGACTGAGCAAGCTGCTCAAGCAATGGCAAAAACTCCTGGATAGAACTGAGCTTTTTGTTAGTAATAAGGATAGCCGGCTTGTTGTACACTGCTTCCATGCGAGCGGTGTCGGTTACCATGTACGGGCTTACAAAACCACGGTCAAAGGTGTAGCCTTCAACAACTTCGGCTTCCAAAGCCAAACCCTGACCTTCTTCAACCGTTACCTGGCCGTCAGGACCAATCTTGGCCATAACTTCGGCAATCATATCGCCGATTTCTTTGTCACCAGCCGAAATGGTCGCCACTTCGGCCACGCGGCTCTTTTTGCCCTGAATATCTTCGCGCATGCCGTCCAGAGCCTTAATAACATCGGCGGCGGCCTTCTCAAGACCTTTGCGGATAAGCATTGGATTATGACCAGCAGCGATAAGCTTGTTGGCTTCGTTCAAAATGTGATACGTAAGTACCGTAACGGTAGTTGTACCGTCACCGGCGACGTCGTTCATCTTATTGGCGGCTTGCTTGATAAGCTCAGCACCAACTTTGTAGCCCAAGGTTTCGTCGTCAACGTCTTCAATTTCGACACTTTTTGCAACCGTCACGCCATCGTGTGTTACCGTTTGGCTGCCAAACTGTTTGCCAATAACCACATTGCGCCCTTTGGGACCCATGGTGGTCTTTACGGCGTTATATAAAATCTCGGCGCCTGCCAACACGCGGCGACGGGCATCATCATCGTAAAAAACTTTTTTTGCCATAAAATATCACTCCCCTTCTCTAGCCAACAGTTGCCAGAATATCTTCTTCTTTAACCAGGAGGTAGTCCTCACCGTCAACTTTTACTTCGGTCATACTAAAGCTCTTATAGATAATGCGGTCACCCACTTTAACATCTTTTACCGCCTTACCAACAGCTACAATGGTAGCTACTTTTGATTTTTCGGCCGAATCTTTTGGTAGGTAGAGGCCGCTTGCGGTTTTTGCCTTGGCTTCTTCAACTTGTGCCACGACATAGTCGGCAAGAGGTTTCACTTTGACACTCATGTAAAAGCTCCTTGTTTTATCTGTCATATCCCGGGCATTAGCACTTACACGTGGAAAGCGCTAGACCCATCAGCACTCACTATACCCGAGTGCCAACGACAGCGTCAAGGGCTGATGAAGGGTTTTTGTGTCTAACTTCCCGTCTGTACTGAGGGCTTCTCTTCGAACTGTGTCGCTACAAAAGTACGAGCATTGCGAAGGTCCAGCGGATCCGCAGAGGCGTCAGTAAGGGTAGCAAAGTTTGCTACAATGGCGTCGGTGTCTGTCATGACATCTTGAGGGCGAGTTGGGCGCCAAATACGGATAGCTTCGTGGTATACTCCGGCCGAACCAATCTTTACCTGCACGGGCACATGCCTATCAGAGGCGGTCTCATAGCGCAAGAGGTCAAAGCCGCGGCGGGGGATCACTTGCGAGCGCGGGCAATCTTCGCGGTTTACCGCAAAACGAACGTAGCGGCCTTCTGGAGTTGATACATCCGCCCAATCTAAAACGTTGTGCGCAAAAGCGGTCATTTCCATAAATCGACCGCGCGCATTACTGGCTTCGTCAATTGTTTTGCCTTGCTGCATCCCCGACAGCGCATCCATGTGCCCTACGGCGTCGGCATAAATACCGTGCAAAGCACTGCGAGCCAATATACGGGACTGCTGGGTGCGACTGCGGCGTGCATCAATGTGTGTTTCCATAGCCCGCGCCGAGAGCGTTCCCAAGAGCGCACCAATATTGTGGTGATTGTACATGCCTTCTTTGCCCTTTACGCTACGCTTTTTCATGACTGGCGACTCGTGGTAGATATCTAGCGCATCATCTACGGTAGCGGCAATCTCACCCAAGTCCCGGTTACCTACGCGCAAGTCCAGTGTTGCTTTCTCTACGAGAAGATCACCGATAAACTCGTGCATTTGCGTTTTTTCGTAGGTGTTGTAGCGGCGCTTATTTTTTGCAAGCGTTTCTTTGGCAACTCCAGCTAAGGTACCAAAAGAGGTTGCCAGCTGATTCGCCGAAGGAGCATCTAGCGTTAGCGTGTGCAAGGAATCAATTCCATAGTAAAACTGAGCAGTATGTGCTAGACTTTGTGGGTCTAAAGAGCCATCAAAAGTTACTCCGCGGCCAATGCTGCGCATTCGGCTACCGAAATCTTCAACAGATATAGAACGTGGTGACTTATCAATGGTTTTCATTTGACATAATTCTCAATAACTTGTATATTATATAACATAATCATGTCCGAGTCAACCATACCCCACCAACGCTCCTTAACTGGCTACGCCTTTGTACGCCGCCTTATTGCCTGTGCCGAAATAGGGGCCGAGGTGACCCTTCCCCAGAGAGAGGGCAAGGATTCCGTCGGTCCATTTCTGCTTAGAATTATAGACGATGAACTGTCCGTTCCTCACCAATCGTCGCGCCCTATTGACCCAACCGTTCGCTTTACGTGTCTCGACCCAGAAAGCCAGACGCCTTTATACGACGGCTCTTTTGCAGCCACCGCAGCTCCCCTCCTTGATACGCTTGTACTTATGCCCCACGATATCGACTCAATACCGCGCCAGACATCTTAAATAGCCCGGTTACGCATGCTACAATATCGGCATGAATAGCGATACATCATTGCGCGCTTGCCTCCTTGGCGTACCAACACATTTTGGGGCTAACAATATGGGGGTAGAGATGGGGCCAAATGCCTATCGCTACCAGGATATTATTCCAAAGTTACAACGAGCAGGAATAACCGTTCGAGATGCGCATAACATTCCCTGCAAGGAACGCCACCAGGGCGATTTGGGCAACAACCCAAAACTTCGCTATCTGCCTGAGGTATTGCAAATAAGCCAGGACACCGCAAAGGTAGTTGATGAGTCTATCCGCGCCAATGAGCGCATGATTGTACTGGGCGGCGACCACACTACCGCGCTGGGGGCTGTTTCGGGTGCCTCCGCTGCTGTAGATGGTGATATTGGCATTATATATTTTGATGCTCATGGCGACATGAACACCGATGTCACCACGCCAAGCGGCAATATTCATGGTATGCAACTGGCGTCGCTCATGGGCTTTGGCGCACCTGAGCTAGCCCAAGTCCATACCAAAAACGTCAAAGTACACCCCCAAAACGTCCTCCACATAGGCGGCTGTGACATGGATCAAGCCGAGCTTGACCTTATCGCACGTGAAAACATTCCGGCATTTACCATGCACGATCTTATGTGTCAGGGACTAGGGCCGCTCCTTAAGCTCATTGCAGAGTTACAATCGCGCGTAAAGTACATCTGGGTTAGCCTGGACTTAGACTCAATTGATGCTCAATACGCTCCGGCAGCAGGCATGCCCAACAAAAAAGGTCTGTTGTACCGCGAAGTAAGCGAGCTGGCCCAGTTTATCGGCAAGCACTGCCAGGTAATTGGCGTAGATGTGGTTGAATATAATCCGCTTGCCGATATTGACCGCAAGACTGCCGATTTGGCTACAGAACTCATTGCTACCTTTTTAGGGCGTGAGTACAGCTGGTACACCGAGTACCTCGCTCGCCAAAAATAACCCCTGATAAACTGCTATATTTCTCGGAGTATTGAGTGCGCGGTGCCGATCTCATCCCAAGGATGCTCACCATCTGCGCGTTCAATAGTTTTTTCGTGGCCCTTGCCAAGTAATAACACCGTGTCGCCTTCTTTTGCGCGCGAAAGAGCAAAGCGGATCGCTTCAGTACGATCATGTACTAAGAACAGGTCTTTCTTGCGCTTTTTGCCTGCCCCTTCGGCACCGGCAGCAATCTCCTCGAGGATCTTGTTGCCATCAATATCACGGTCATCTTCTTCGGTTAATACTACTTCGTCGGCATACTCACCGGCTAGACGTCCCTGAATACCACGCTTCTCTTCGTCGCGTCGGCCAGCCGACCCAAACAGTACTATAAGCTTGCCCTTAACAACCGGCTTAATATCTTTGAATAATTTTTCAAAGCTGTCCGGCGTGTGGGCAAAATCAACAATAACGCTAAACTTTTGCCCCTCGTCGATGCGCGTCATGCGTCCTTCAACACTATCAAGTGCAGCAATGCCCCGCTCAATCTCTTCTTGCGTCAGACCCACTGCCCTGCCCACGCATACTGCAGCAAGCGAGTTATATACATTAAAACTACCTGGAATGTGGCAGCGGATGTGGTACGTCTTACCCTCGATAGTCGCTTCGTACTGAACACTTTTTGAGGTAAGTTGAATATTAGCCGCGCGTATATCACCATTCTCAACGCCATAAAGAACAGGATTCTTAATAGCCCCGGCGAATTCCTCTGCCGGTGACTCGTCGGCATTGATAATGCCAAGACGCATTCCCTTGCGGTTTTGGTTTGTAATGCTAAAAAGCCGCTTTTTAGCAGCTACATAGCGCTCAAAGGTGCCATGGTAATCAAGGTGTTCGTGCGTAATATTTGTAACAACGGCGATAGAATATGGCACACCCCAAACACGGTGCTGTGCCAAGGCATGACTCGTTGTTTCGAGCACAAGCCACTCAACACCCTGCGCCTTAAGTTCGCGGATCCGCTTTAAAAAGACCGGCACAGGAACAGAGGTCATGTGCTCAACTTGTGGCTTAATATCCAGGCCAACACCGTAGGCCACGGTGGTCATTAAGCCCACCTTATAACCTGCTTCGTGTAACATACGGTGAATCATAAAGCAGGTGGTAGTTTTGCCGTTTGTACCGGTTACGCCAATTACTTTTAGCCCTTTGGAGGGAAATCCCGCCATAGTGTTCAAGATAACTCCCTCGCCCAGGTGGCCGTAGGGTTCAATCTTTTTGAACATACCGGTGGGTATAACTTTTTTAACAGCGTGCCTAAATGTACTCATGAACACTAGTATACGACTAATATCTGTGTGCAGCTAGCCCTGGCTAAGCAAATGCCGGGAAATCAGCTGGGGCGTAATCGTACACCGAACGCTTTTTGCCCTCAACGACAACAAGGCGCGAGCGGCCATCCGGCCAAAAGTGCCATTCACCCTCAGGTAAGTGGGTCATCTGGCTCAGAAAGGCGCTGGAATCTGTACGGTTACCGCTGTAAAAAACTACTTCACCGCTTTGGTTCAGTCGAACAGTGCCATCATATACTGAAGCGCGTAGCGCCTGATAACGTTCCTGTCCAAGTGCATTGGCTGCATCCATGGCATTACCAATAAGCGTATGATTCGCTGGATCAGCGCCATATGCCGCTGTACGAGCATTGAGTTCAGCTTGTTCCTTGCGCAGGTCGTTGACTAAATCATTATCGGGCTTTTTCTTGGCAGCTTCTGCAGTGAGGCGCGCATCTAGCCGTTGTAGTAAGCGATCGCGCTGCAGGAATTCGCGCAGATCAGGATTACTGTTGAGTGTGCGGATAGCCGCCATCGAGAAGCCAATCTCCTCGTTTATCTCAGTTTTAAAGCTTTCAGCTGCAGTTGGGTCCATAAAATCGTGCAGCGTAGCTTCGTATAAAGCGTCTTCGTATTTGGTCCAGGCCCTATTTCGAGCCAACGGATCGCGTGGGTTAACGGCTGCCTGTTCATGATTACGGTCGCGAGAGATATGCGCCATATCATCGAGCACAGGATTATCTGCACGGTAGCGTTCAATATGCTGTCGCACTGATGCACGCACGCGTGCGCTCATAATCGGCGCGATATGTCGAAAGGCGCGTTGGTCAGATATCCAAGGGAAACGATCACTGCCCGGCACCACTGGCTGGCCGCTCGGAGTAAGACGAACAAAGGCGCCATAGCTACGTACATTGCCATGAACATTTGAAGAAACGGCAGGAAAAGCAATATTTTCTTCGCCTTGGACCGGCGGTTGGCCTATATCACCGTTCGACCAGTAGATGCGGGCGTTATCACCATCGCCCATAAGGTAGCCGCCATCAATTAAGGCAACACTACCGTAGCGACCGTTAAAATTTCGTTCGCCTTCTTTCAGCGTGGTTGTTTCGCTGTATGAGCGAGCGTACAAAAATGCTGCCTGGTTAGCTATCATTGCTGCTGCCCGACGGTGTTCAAATAATTCCTGGTACTCTAAGCTTGGCTGGCCTGTCTGTTCAAGAGCGTGGAGTCGTTCGTCAATCGCGGCTGCACGATCGTTTAGGTGTTCGGTAAATTCGAGTAAACTACGCAAACGCTCGTAGCCGTTTGGCTCACTGTTTAAACGCAGTAGCAGGCGCTGTTCGCGTTCGGTTGAGTAGTCAATACTGTCGCGGATAGTCTCCATGCGGTCAAGAGGCCCGGTAGCAGGCGCCACGTTGGCTGGCCTTGCGCTGCGAAGCCATGTTACGATGCTCATTCCCATGGGCGGATCAGATGTAAACTCAGTAACAATATGAGGCGACATTGGCACGCCGTGCTCATCTTCGACAATCAAAAGTGCCTCAGAAAGTGCGTCAACGGCTGAGGCACCTTTACCAAGAACACTTTGCTCGCGCAAGTGAGCAGCCCGCTTACCTACCGCGATAGCGGTGGTGCGTGCGGCTTGTACGGCAGAGAATGCTTTGTCGTCTATGATGCGCTTTTGGGTTTTGTTGTGGTCTTTCCGGGCATCTTCGTCAAGCTCGGCGTGGCGATGCTCCACCGCCTTACGGCCCGTCTCGCCGCTGAGAGCCAATGCAAGCTTCCGGCCCAAACCGCTTGGCGCGGTAAATGCCGTGCCCCCTTCTGCACGCGCTGCATCTGCCTCCCGCTCAGCTAAAACCTGCCGATATTGCGCATTAAGAATAGCGCGATCGTACGTTCCGTTTTCGCTGCCACTGGCGTGAACAGCGTCATGGCCTCGTGTTTGCCCACCACGAAGTGCTTGAGCAATATACGGTGCCATGCCATTTTTGGCGGCTTCTTGCAGAACCGGCAAGGCAGCATGCAGCGCCTCTTCTCCACGTAATTCATGCGTCATTGCAGCTACGCGTACACGATTGATCGCCGCGTCAATTTGCCGCTGCAGCTGCTCGGTACTTACCTGAAAGCGCTCGTCATATGGATAGGCGTCTACTGTGGCTGGTAGGAGGCCTCGCGCCTGTACCTCGATAGCCCGCTCCAGACTGCCATGGAGAGGGTCACTTGGATCAGTTCGCTCCAAGTTTTCGTTGTCGCGGGCAATATCTTCGACCACCTCTTGAAATTTGCGCGGGCTATCTGTTACATAACGCTCAACGGCACCAGCAATATGAGAACGCACCTCGATATATTCTTCGTACTGGTCTTCGTCAAAGTCGGGGTTGGGCGTACGGTGCTCAAAGCCCTGCTGATTACGAGTTACTAGCTCTGGTTGGACCGGCTCATACAAAGCAAAGTCCTGAATGTCAGCTTGGAGCTCTGTCCGGTCCGGCACACCGCGTTCAGGAGTGCGGGGATGGACCAGTACATCTGGCCCAGCGAGAGGTCTTGGCGCCAAATGAGGACTGCGTGGCCCAATTGGTGGAAGAAATGGTGTGTGTCCCGGAGGAGTTGTCATTATCTAGCGCCTTTTTATGTTGTTTTCTATGGTTTAAAACTACCATACTTGGGCAGTTTTGTCAATACCGTTGCCTGCTTTTTGGGCATGTCTATGCTATGATTACTGCAATGAAGACTGTGAAGATTCTTGGCATTGAGTCGAGCTGTGATGAGACAGCCGCCAGTGTTGTGCAGGCCGACACAACGACGCACGAGCTTACACTTCTTAGTAACGTTGTGGCTACGAGCATGGACCTGCATGCTCAGTTTGGAGGCGTGGTGCCCGAAATTGCCGCTCGCAGCCATATTGAGTCAATTATGCCTGTTATCTCCCAAGCACTCAAAGATGCTAGCTGCACATGGGATGACATTGACGGCATTGCCGTAACCTATGGCGCCGGATTAGGCGGTAGCCTGTTAGTTGGCGTGCTCACCGCACGCACGCTCGCAATCCTCAAAAATAAACCCCTCTATGCCATTAACCATGTGGAGGGGCATGTATATGCTAATTTCTTAACGAACACCTCTCTTCCCGGTTACACTTTGCCGCAAGCCGCACCGCAATTCCCCCTTCTTGCGCTTATTGTGAGCGGCGGCCACAGCCAGCTGGCCTACTTTACCGACCACTTTAACTATCGCTTGCTTGGTCAAACACAGGATGATGCGATAGGTGAAGCGTTCGATAAAGTAGCTAAAATTCTTGGCCTACCCTACCCTGGCGGCCCCAGTGTTTCTAAAAAAGCTCTCGAGGGCGACCCTATGGCTTTTTCACTGCCAAAAGCACGGATGAAAGGCGCATACGACTTTAGCTTTTCTGGCCTAAAAACTGCTGTGCTGCGCCTTGCCCAAGAAGTTACGGGCAATGACTTCTCCCTACCCTCCACTGCTCTACCTAACCTTTTGCAGGACAGTCAAAAGGCAGATATTGCCGCGAGCTTTCAGCGAGTAGCCGTAGAAACGGTCGTCGATAAAACTATGCAGGCTTTTGAGGAACTCCGTCCTAAGAATGTCGTTATTGCAGGAGGCGTTGCAGCCAGTCCCGAACTTCGACGCCAGCTTCGCGAGCGCTTGCCGATAGAAATCGCCTACACCGACCCGAAACTATGTACCGACAACGGCGCTATGGTAGCTTCGCTTGGATGCTTCCATCATCTGCTTGGGCGCCCCACGGCCGATCCCTACACACTTGAAACCGCACCTAATCTGTCAATGTAACCACGCCTATTCGCGTGAGCATGCCATCACGCACTAATGCCCAGGTGGGAATTGGCTCAGGCGCGTTGTTCTGGTGCAGCAGCCACCTTGGAGCGGGATTCATTACTACCAAAGAGGCGTTGCCATATGGCCTTTCAATACTAGCCACGGTTCTTTCTTCATCGGTTAATCGAGCTTGCGCGATACGCATAGCATGGCGGGCAATCCCGAGTAGTTTTGTTTTTGCAGCCACAGGATTAGCGCTGCGCAAGTCCCTAACATGCTCTAGGTGGAGAGGCTGTGTAAGCCACAGTCCGCATGTCCGGTCTTGGTTGTTAGGCCAGGTAACAACTTCCTGCGTATTGCCCAGCATTACCCCTACCCCTTTCGCGTTATTGCGCAAACCCCTATATTCTTCTGGACGCTGGCTGAGTGCCCTTTCCACAAAAATAGTCGTTGCATCCGGGTCTACATGCCTATGAAAGCCAGCCACGCTAAACATGCCGTATTCTTCAACGATAAGCATTCCTAGTTGTTGGTTAAACTGTAGTGCTGCTATTTTTCGCGGTATCTCTGCTTCAATATTCTGCAGCAATCTTTCTTCTAGAGAACTCATCACAGAATAGTATCAGAATCTGGCTTGCAATGTGAGGGAACGTTGGATACTATGCATTCGCCAAAACAAAAAGTGAGTGATTCAGACGACGTATTTTAGTGGTTCTTTCACGTGAAAGTTCTGTTTGCATTGGGGAAATGTATTTTCACGTGAAACAGGGAGAACAGGGGTAGAAATACAGTGCTAAAGATGCTATGATGAGAAAGAATATCTGCCAATGGCAGCAACAAGGACCACCGATATGAATTTGCCAAAAAACTACGAACCTCAACGCTACGAAACTGATATTTACACTCTTTGGGAAAAGTCTGGCGCTTTTGTGCCAACCGACAAAGGCCAGGGAAGCTATAGTATTGTTATGCCGCCGCCCAACGCGAACGCTAATCTCCACATTGGATACGAGCTAACGGCGGCGCTAGAGGACATTGCGGCCCGCTACAACCGGCTCCAGGGAAAGGCTACCTTGTTACTGCCTGGCGCAGACCATGCTGGCTTTGAAACGCAAGTAGTGTACGAGAAGCATCTGGCTAAAGAAGGGAAGAGTCGTTTTGATTTTTCTCGTGAAGAACTATATACACAAATCTGGGACTTTGTAGCTGGTAATCGCAGCAACTTCGAGAATCAAATGCGTCGTATGGGCGTTGGTTGTGATTGGGGGCGATTTACTTTTACTCTCGACGACAAAATCATTAAGCGAGCCTACGCAACCTTTAAGAAAATGTGGGACGAAGGCTTAATCTACAGAGGTGAGCGGTTGGTCAACTACTGCACACACCATCGTACTGGTTTTGCAGATATCGAAGTGGTTCACGAAGAAGCCGCCACTCCGCTATACTATATAAAGTATGGGCCATTCACCTTGGCTACGACACGGCCAGAGACCAAGTTCGGCGACACGGCGGTGGCGGTTCATCCCGACGACGAACGATATAAGAAATACGTGGACACAGTCGTAACAGTGGAGGGCGTTAATGGGCCGTTTGAAGTTCGTGTTGTTGCCGACGAGATGGTGGATCCTGCCTTTGGTACAGGTGTGGTTAAGATTACTCCTGCACACTCGTTTGACGACTGGGAAGTAGCTCAACGCCACAATCTGCCGGCCGTGCGGGTTATTAACCACGATGGCACACTCAATCATCATGCAGGGCGTTTTGAAGGCATGACGGTGCTTGAAGCACGCAAGGCGGTTGTCGCCGCTATGGAAGAGCGCGGTCTGTTGGTAAAAGTTGACGCAGACTACCGCAACCGGATAGGGAAGTGCTACAAATGCGGCACAACCATCGAGCCGATGCTTATGGAACAGTGGTTTGTAAATATGAAGCCGCTCGCCGATAAAGCACTCGCGGCGCTGCGAAATGACGAAATAACGTTTTACCCAGCCTCTAAAAAAGACCAGCTTATCGGCTACCTTGAGAATCTATGGGACTGGAACCTGAGCCGCCAGATTGCCTGGGGCATCCCAATTCCCGCATTCCAGAATGTAGATGATAGCGATGATTGGATATACGACGAACGCGTTGACCAGGAGATTATCGAAGTAGACGGCAAAACATACCGCCGAGACCCAGATGTATTTGACACCTGGTTTAGCAGTAGCTCGTGGCCATACGCAACGCTTGGTTTTGGTGAAAGCGATGATTTTGAGCGCTTTTATCCTTTAAGCCTGATGGAAACGGGCGGCGAAATCTTATATCCGTGGGTCAGCCGAATGATTATGCTCGGCCTGTACGTCACTGGCAAGGTACCGTTCAAGGCGGTGTACATTCACGGCTACGTGATGGCCGAGGACGGCTCTAAAATGAGCAAAAGCATTGGCAATGTTGTTGATCCACTCCCCGTTATTGAACAGTTTGGTTCGGACGCTCTGCGTATGGGCATTATTGCCAGCCGGGCACCGGCGATAAACCGTGGCTACGACGCCCGCAAAGTTGAGGATGCACGCAATTTCTGTAATAAGATCTGGAATATCGCGCGATACATCGAAGGAAAAGTTGGCAAGACGCCACAGTCGTTTGAGACAGATATGGCACACACCGACGCTGACCACTGGATTTTAGGCCAGCTCCAAAAAGCCACTCAGGCTATGACCAGTCATCTTGAAGCATATCGTTTTGCTGAGGCCTACGACACGCTCTACCACTTTGTGTGGGACGATTTTGCCGATTGGTACCTCGAGGCAAGCAAGGCACAGACCAATCCTGCCTTGCTTGCCTATGCACTGGAGAATATTTTACGTCTGGCACACCCCTTTGCACCATTTGCTACTGAAACAATCTGGCAGACACTTGGCTGGAAGCAAGATAGTATTTTAGCGAGTGACACGTGGCCTATGCAACAACAAGAGCACGATAGTCAGCGGGCTATTGCGTTTGAAGCACTGAAAGAACTCATCACCGAAATACGCGCTATAAGCAAGAGCATTGGCACGACTGATGCAGGGCTTGCGTACCACAAGAGTCAGGCTATCGCCGAAAACGCCGCGCTCATTATGCAGATGACTCGTGTACCTAAAGTAGCAGAGGTTGACGATTTGTCAGGCCTGAAACTTACTCAAACCAGCTTTGATTGTTGGCTGGAGATTACTCCTGAAGTCGCGCGTAAACACAATGCCAAGCTCGCCGAACAACTCAAGGCAGAGCAAGCCAGCATTGGCCGCCTTGAAGGCCGCCTGGGTAACAGTAGTTACGTCGCCAACGCCCCGGAAGAGGTTGTTGCGCAAACCCGCCAGCAGCTCGCTGAGGCCCTGCAACGCTTAGCGGCAATTAAGGCTGAACAGAGTCGCTTCTCTTAAGTTTTTGCAACCACGTCGCATTTTATGATACGCTAAGAGCATGTCAGATCCTTTGCATCTTTTAAAAGACGCCCTCAAAAAGCAGGGCTACAGCGTTACCAGTCCGCGACAAGCGGTTTTTAAGCAGCTCCTTGGTAAAGAGCCGCTTTCTATGCACGAGCTGGTACTCCAAACTTCATCCGTTGATCGGGCCAGTGTGTACCGCACAGTGGCACTCTTTGAAGAGCTAGGGATTATCATCCGCGTAAATATCGGTTGGAAGTATAAAGTAGAGCTAAGCGAGATGTTTTCGACGCACCATCACCACATGAGCTGCACTAATTGCGAACGAACTATCGCCCTTGACGAGGCGTCGCTTGAGCAAGCCATAGAGGCGCTGTGCCGCGACAAGCAATTTATGCCAACAGCTCACCAGATCGAGATTCAAGGGTTGTGCCGCGACTGTCAGACTAAAGCAGCTACAGCCTAGCTAATCTTCGTCAAAAGCCAGCGTATCACGAATACGCTCAATGGATTCCTCGGGATTGTAATCATCAAACCACAGTACGTGCCAGCCCCGCTTACCGGCGGCCATAAGGTTTGTGCGGGAGTCATCTACGAAGAGGATTTCTTTATCTGGGCAGCCCGCTTTTTTGGCGGCAAGTTCAAATATTTTAGCCTCCGGCTTAATCGCCCCCACCTTCGAAGAATCAATAATGACGTCATAGGCAATATCAGGCAAGAGTTTGTGCTTTTGCATGTAGGCGATAAAACCGGGCATAATGTTGGTTAAAAGTCCCACGCGGTAATGCTTGGCGGTCCAGGCGACAAAATCCTGCATAGCAGGGATTACTTCTATGGCATCCATATAATACGACTGCCAGTCGAGTGAATCGGTGCCTATCTCTTTTGCAAAGGCATCATTAAATTCCGACAATGACATTTCGCCACGACATACCTGGTCGTTATAACGCCAAAAAGCGCTTTCTATCACGTCAGGCGTTAGGCCGGTGTCAGAGGAGAGCCGGGTGAAAGCAGCATGAAAAAAGCGGACAAGACAGCCATTGATGTCGAAATACACAAAAGTGACTCCGCTTTTAGAGCGAACTTTTTTGCTGGCTGGTCGGGCGGGCAGGGGAGAAGTTCCCAAAAGGGAATCGAGGCCTACGCCCAGTACCTCAGCGATACGCTGAATAGTAAAGATTGAGGGCGATTTGATAGCGCCACGCTCAATTTTAGTCAGCGTTGAGTAGCTTAAGTCGGCCTTTTGGCACAGCGTTTGCTGCGTCATACCAGCGTGCAGTCGAGCCTCTTGCAGGCGTTGTCCCAACCCTCGTTCATCCATATTAGCCTTATGATACCAGTTTATGGGTGATGATCGCAAGTCAAACTAGCCATAAAAGGTTAGCCCAAGATAAAACACCCTAGCGAGCCAGGGTGTTTTATCTTGGCGGAGAGAGAGGGATTCGAACCCTCGATAGAGTTGCCCCTATACCGCATTTCGAGTGCGGCGCACTAGACCAACTATGCGACCTCTCCAGGTAGTAACCCTGTTATTCTACGCTATTTACGCATTTTTTTAAAGATGGCACGGGGCGCACAGAGTAGGGGTTGGCAAGCGACAATAATTATGCTAGAATTACCTCTGTTACTTACTATGCACCCGTAGCTCAGCTGGATAGAGCGTTGGCTTGCGGAGCCAAAGGTCGTAGGTTCGAATCCTGTCGGGTGTACCAACGAAAAAGCCGAGCGTTATTGCTCGGCTTTTTCGTTGTTCTAGATTGCTCTAGATTGTTTCCTCATTGACTGCCTGCCGCACGCCTTGGCGCATTCTAACAAGTACCGCCTTGGGGTTTACATCGACAGGGTACCATAGATGTACCATACGGTCGTTTGGCTGATGTATGGTGCTCCTCAACACTCTACTACCAACGGCTATGCAAAGCGGGGCGCTCATAAGCCGGGCGCGTCCTTCGGCATACTGAATAGGAAGGAGTGGGGCCACAGACTGCCGGATACTATTCCAGTGTTGCTTTAGCTCGCCCGGGACACGGTCAAAAGCCGCAGCATCGACTGAGCCCTCCAACAAAACACCCCGGTTAAGCAATACCTCCTCAGCAGCAACGCTATTCACGTCACCCTCCGGAGTTATAATCGATTCGAAGAGGTTGCCAGCTGGGCTACCGCCGGGCCACAAGGCATTCAGTGATTGATTCTCAAGTCGCACATCGGGGTCGTGCTCAGAGACAATACCTGGCCCAGCCAGGGTTATGTTGCTATATTCCACGTGACCGATTCTGCCGGTCTCGTACATTTGTCTGGTAATTTGCGCTAGGTAATGTCCACCTGCGGGGTATTCTGAAGTGTTAGTCATGCGACCAATATTTCACATGGAACCGCATGTGTCAAAGCAACTATTTGCTCGTCGTTGTGCATTTTATGCTTCCCGAAACAATTTGCGGGGCTCATAGTAAGAGACGATGCGACATGATATTGCCATATAGCTCTTATCATGTTATAGTATACATATTAATTGTAGGAGTTTTAATGAGTTTTCCCGAAGGCGGCCCTTGGGCTAATCCTAATCCAGCATATCAAGAAGGCGGCTCAGACCCGACACCCTTGGCACCTCCCATGCCACCTCTGCCTCCTGCCGAATCAGGTGTAGCTCCAGCCCCGGAAGATCAGGTATTGCCTGCGGCTGATGCACAGCCCGTGACTCCTACCCCTGAAGCGCACACCGCTCCCGAGACGCTCAATCTTCACCTTATCTTGTCAGGCGAAGTTGAAGACCCAAGCAAGATCTCTGATTTTAAAAAAGCGTTAGCTCGCACTGCGCTTCAATTGGCCATGCAACATGGCATTACCCCTACGGAGTACCGCATAGATGATGCCCCACTGCAGTCCACAGACGAAACAGCGCCAACCGATGAGCCGGCTCAGCCCGAAAAGCCTCAGCCCACCGCTGAACCACTTTTTAGCCCAGAGGTACAGGATAAGCTTGATGTTGAACTATCCGACCTCTTAGGGCGCACTACTTTTGAGCCATACTCAGGCGCAGAACGAGAATCTTTGAGCGACAAGGTAAAGGCCGCTTTTGGCGAAGCATTCGCTGAAGCTGATATTACTAGCGTACGCGACGTAGCCATACTTGGTACTGATCGTCTTAAGGCGGTTCTTCCGCAACGCGTTGGCATCCGCAGCACTGAGCGTGGCATTGACGGCTTTTTAGGTCAGGTTCGTTCTGCTATACCTGAGCCTGTGGTTGATGTACGCAAGAAGTTCGCCGAGGAAGGCGCGACCACTATTGAGGCTCTGCAAGGGCCACTCTATACTGTCGAGCAGATTGCTACGTTTTGTAACGACCCGAACCAATTATCATTAGACGTTGTAGCACTTGCTACTAATGAGTCATTGCCGGCAATTCCGGCCGGTTGGGAAGGTTACGGTTTAGGGGTATTTGTGGAAGACGGCCAGGATATTGACGGTCTACTCTCCGCCTGCAACTACGAGCTGACCGAAGATGCGGTTAAGCACTGGGTAAGCGAAGCTGGCAAACTGCTTAACGCCTTTCGAACCATTCACCCTGCACCAAATCAAACGCAGGGCTAAAAACGCATCTTGCTCAACAAGTGGTCGAGCGCGTCTTTTTTGACGGGTGAGTACGGCAAGTGACGCGACAATACATCCGCTATATCGGTTTCTACTTCGGGCGGATAGTAGATTGTTAACGGTGGCCGAAGACGTTGCAAGGGAGTAAAAACAATGCTCGTAAATGCACCGTCTTGCAGGACACCAAAAGAACGGAACTGGCTAAAAAAGAATATCTGGTTATCTATTGTGATGCTGTCATGGTCGATGGTGTAGGTAAGCACCCGGGGCTTTCGGCCCGCTAAAACACCGAGCAAGATTGCCAGTATCACTGAAGCAACAATTGATATGACGTCGCGGGCTATAAAGTAGACCAGTGTCACCACAACAATCATCACCCCAACATACGCCATATACCAATTGGCGTCTTTTTCGTGACGCACGAATTCGGAAGCTTGCCAGGTTAGCTCTGCCTCATCTGGCTGTGGGGCATCAAACGCAGCAGGTTGTTGCGACCCTTCATCGGGCGCATAGAACTGATCCTGCTCATTCGCAGAAGAATCCTGGTTCTCCTCGAGATCGGGCTTTTGGTCCTGTGAACTACCCGGTTTCGCCACATCGTCCCCATTCATATGGCTATTGTACACTGATTTGCAGCATAAGCGCAAAAGAAAACGTGCCCTCTTTTCCCCATACATAACAAAACACCCTAGCGAACCAGGGTGTTTTATCTTGGCGGAGAGAGAGGGATTCGAACCCTCGCGGGAGCTCTCGCCCCCCTAACGATTTAGCAAACCGTCCCCTTCAGCCACTTGGGTACCTCTCCAACTAATGTCGAACGTCATTATTTTAACAGATAAGTCGCCGCAATGCTAGTGTAAAGACGACGCTAGCTAGAGTAGTGACATATTAGTCAGTTTATTGTATAGTAGGCACATTATGAGACCTGCAGAAAATGGCCTTGGGGCCATTCTTGAATCACAACAAGAAGTACAAACACTCGCAGAAGCAGCGGACGCATCTGGGAGGCTCTTTGCGCTGGGTGCGGAACAGGGCGGTGACGACGCCGAAGCAATGGCTGGCTATAGCGCGCTTCTTCTAAAGCTCGGTGAAGATCTGCAAGCTGTAAGCGAAAAGCCTCAATCGGCTGGCACACCCTACGCTTATCACCTTGACGAAGCTTTTACCCGGGATTTTTTGCCGGTTGTTCTGCATATTGCCAAAGAACAGCATCCACGTCCAGAAGTGCGCGAAGCTGCGGGCGAAATGACTCGTTCTTACGCGAGTCACATTTTCGACATTGCCATGATGCCCCCGCTTGATACCACACCGGAAGCCGATGAGCGCTGAACGTACGCCCGAAGAAGCAGCCTTGAGCAATGAGCTGCACATTTTAGGTGATGCCATAGGCATTGATCGGCCCGCTGTGGCCGAAGATATTGATCTTGTCTATATCCAAGCCGAGGTTGCCCGGCGAAGAACACTCCGTGGAAAGCTTGGCCACCTATTGGCGCGAGTGGGAGACGTGCTTCAAAAGCAATAAAAAACTCCCAGGGAAACGTGTTTGTCTCCTTGGGAGTTTTATTCTGGCGGAAGGGGTGGGATTCGAACCCACGGTACCGTTGCCGGCACGACGGTTTTCAAGACCGTTTCCTTAAACCGCTCGGACACCCTTCCATTCTTTGTGCCAGATCAGAGTATATTATACCATAGAGTGCGTATTTGTGAACGAGAACCTAAAAAATCCTGTAAGGGAGTTCACAGCTTTTTTACTGGCCGCGGGCGCATACTGCGAAAGTGCTTTTTAAAACAAAAATACCTTCGCGGCGCCAAGTACTACAAATCATCCTGCTCTTATTTGTAATTGTGGGGTGTTTTGGTGGCGTGGCGTGGCAACAACGCCAAAAGCACGCTGTGCCAGTGCTGTCCGACCGCTACGATGTCATTGTTGTGGGGGCAGGGCCGGGCGGTATCGCGGCAAGTTTACAGGCTGCCCGTATGGGAGCACATGTCGCTCTACTTGAAGAAACAGATTGGATCGGCGGACAAATGACCGCGGCGGCGGTAGGCACAATGGATGAGGGCAACAACCGCGAAGCACGTAAAAGCGGCATTTATGCCGAGTTCGCTAAGGCAGTTATTGAGTATTACGGAGCACGGGGGCATTCTACTGGCACGTGCTACTACTATCAAGGGTCGCTCTGCGTTGACCCGCGCGATGGTCAGCACATTCTGCAAAACATGCTCAAGAATGAGTCGCAGAACCTGACGGTGCTTACCGGCGTTCGCGTCTCATCTGTTATTAAGCACGACCAAACTGTTGTTGGTGTTGTGGTTAATGGCAAGCAATTGCAGAGCAAGGTGCTTATTGATGCCGGTGAGTACGGTGACGTAATCGCAAAATCAGGCGCCGCCTATCGGATCGGCAACCAGGTTTCTACTAGTCAGAATGACCGCGCAGGCTGTCTCCAGGCTATTACCTATAGTGCCGTCGTAAAATATTATCCCAATCGCGTACCTTCCAGCTTACAATTTACTAAAGCACCGCCGGGATATACCGCAGCCACTAAAAAACGATTCGCGTCGATACTTTCGCCGCAAGGAACAAATTATCTGCAAACTAAGAAGAGGCCTAGCACGTATCAAAGCTATACTGCATGGCGTGGGCTGCCCGACCTATCCAATCATACTGACTATACCGTTCTCCAACAGGGGCAGGATATTACGCGCTCTTCATTGAACCTCGGCAACGACTGGCCACCCAACGGTAAAGTTCCTCCTGACTTTATTACCGACCCCACAGCCCGCAAGCGTTATACTTGCGAAGCAAAGAAAATGACCCTACAGCTACTGTATTACATTCAACATGATCTGGGTCAGAGCCATTGGGCGCTTGCTGATGACGAGGGCTACAGCACCGCCTATAACCGGTCGCACCATTGCCCGAGCCTGGCTAATTTTGTACAGATGGAGAACCAAATGCCACAAATGCCCTATGTACGAGAAGGGCGACGTATTATTGGCGAGCAGACACTAACGGGTACCGACTTAAACCGCCCCTGGACAGCCACCAACCCCATGCCACAATACAACAACAGTATCGCCGTAGGGTATTACATGATGGACCTCCATGGATGTAACTCTCCGGCCAGCCTAGAGTCAAACCTTGACCCGGCACAGCTTCTTACCAACAAGCCTCGTTCAGGGCCGTTTGAGGTGCCAATGGGAGTACTTATACCTCAGCAAGTTGATGGCTTGCTGGCGGCTGAAAAGAATATTTCCGTTTCTCGCTTGGCGGGGGGCGCTATTCGCGAACAGCCTATCGCCATGAACATTGGACAGGCGGCGGGCGCCTTAGCAGCACTTGCAACGCAAAGGCACGAACAGCCCCGTGATGTACCGGCGGCGCTCGTACGTAGCGCACTGACAAAGTCTGGCGCCGTAATATCTGTACAGTAAATCAGCTGGCGCTGGGCGGTGCAAAAGCAAAACAGTAGCCTATGACAAGCGGCGCTTGGTGATTCTGCAAAATGGCTTGTGCCTCGCGCATTGTAGCTCCTGTTGTAACAACGTCATCAATAACAATAATTGGCTGCTGGCGCACTAGGGCAGGTCGAGTAACAGCCAGCGCTCCTTTTACCTGTTCGCGGCGCTGCTGCGCCGACGCGCCTACCTGTCTGATGCCTGACAAACGAGCCAACAGGGGAATGTAAGGACATCTGCGTACTCGGGCAAAATCCCGGGCTATAAGGGCAGCTTGGTCATAACCCCTCTGTCGCACTCGATTGTTAGCCGTGGGGATATACGTCACAATAGCATTATCGGGAAGGGGAGGCAGACGCTTATGCATCACTTCAGCCATCACCAGTGCAGCTTCTCGGGCACGCTCAAATTTTACTGCGTGCACTAATGCTTTGGCCCCAGGTGAATCATATCTTGTGGCGCTTATAATACGTTGTGCGACATCGCTAGCGTCCTCGTAGCAGGTCATAACTGGTGGCAATAAGAGCGAACATTGCGAGCACAAAAGTGGGCCTTCGGCCTTGCAGACGACGCATGAGTGGGGAGCGATGTATCTAATAAAGTGTTCAAACATATGTTCGTTGTCATTATTGTGTTGTAAATAGCGCTTTTCTTTGTTGATGCCTCGGGAACGCTAAGCTATACTACTAACAAGACAAAAACGCAAGATTACCGAGATTTTTAATTTTAGTTTGGAGGGTAACAACTATGGCGCGACGCAATCGTGATGACGACTTGCTTTTGGAAGAGGATGAGCTGACCGCTGCCTTTTTAGGTGATGACGACAGTGCCGCTGTAAGTGACCAAGTCGACGATACGGCTCAGCCTACCGTGGCTCAAGATGAGTGGGATGATGGCAGTGATCTGCCCGGTCAATTGGCCGTTGATGTATACGAAACACGTGAGCGTCTTGTCGTAAAGGCACGTACCGCTGGCGTGAACAAGGACGACCTTGACGTAAGCATTTCTGACAACACTCTAAGCATCCGCGGCACACTTTCTGCCGGCAATGAGGATGATGTAGAGAACTACTTCGTCCAAGAATGTTATTGGGGTGAGTTCTCTCGAAGCATCGCACTGCCAGTAGCAGTGAAAGAAGAAGAGATTGAAGCCGTTCTCAAAGATGGCGTACTGACAATCAGCTTTGCTAAGGTTAAGCAAGACACCGTCAAGAAGATTCAAGTTATGTAGTTACTGCCGAAAGGCATCTGCTACCTGAGTTACGCTTTAGAAACTACCAGCTCGGAAATGAGCTGGTAGTTTTATTGTGTGTAGTAAGGTGCGCCCTTAAGGTGAGGGCAGCCAGATAGTACCGCAAGCTGCCCTTAATAGCAAGCAATATAAAAAACCAGCTCACGAAAGAGCTGGTTTTTTTGCAGAGATACTGACTATCCTAGGTTGTACCTGCAACGCGGTTCAGGACGAACTGGACGATAAACTGTGCCAGAGCAACCACTACCAAACCAATAACGGCGTAGATGATGGTGTTCTTGGCAGAAGTAATGTTACCAGTATCGCCACCAGAGGTGATGTACTTGAAACCACCAAAGATGATCATAACAACTGATACAACACCCACGATAGCGGAGAAGACGTTAACGATAGTCTTGATAACATCGTTTACACGAGTAGTACCATTTGCTGTCTGTGATGGAGCACATTGACCGTTCTGACCAACGTCCACACCGGTACCACCACCGACACAGCCGCCGATATTTAATGTTTCAGCAGCACTAGCAACGGCAGGCACGGCTACTGGAATAAGCGCCAACGACAAAGCAGTAATGAGTGTCGCTGCGTTCTTACGTAATGTTTTGAACATTTCGATTTTCCTTTCTTATGCTTACTATCACTTATAGCACAACTGGCGCTCATTTTCAATGAAAATAAGGCGGCAGAGGAGTGCTAGTTATTGGCAACCCTATCCAAAACAAAGCGTACTAACGCTTGCGAGAGAGCAACAACAAGAACACCCACCAGTGCATACATGAGCGTGTTCTTGGCGCTCGCAATTTGGCCCGTATCACCCTGCGAAGTTATGTACTTGAAGCCGGCTGTTATTGCCATAATAACCGCCACCGTACCAGCCACAGCGCTCAAGACGTTAATGACGGCGCGGAGCACTCCGTTAATGGTGGTCGTGCCCCCAGTACCACACGTGTTACCCGCCGAAGTTGATCCAACTCCTTCACATACTTGGTTACGAGCGTTCTGGGCATACGCTGGCGTGGCGTGGAAAGGCGAGAGTACCAAAGCTCCCCCCAGGCCCATCAGCAACAGCGTTAATACTAGTAAACGTTTCATCATGTCTTTCTCCTACGCACCATTTGGTGCAATACGGGTAATAATAAATACAACAAGAGTTTGCCCCAGGGCAATAACCACCAGACCCACGCCTGCATAAATAAGCGTATTCTTGGCAGAAGTAACTTTGCCGGCATCTCCGTCAGAAGTAATGTACATAATGCCGCCAACAATCATCATTATAACGGCGATGACACCGCCTATAGTGGCAATAATGCGCACAACCTTAATAATTACCCCGTTCGTTCCAGAAATAGGGTTGGCGGAACTAGCCTGACAAACTGCCGAGTTACCCGTACCGCTTTGGCGGCAAACACTTTCGGTATTGTTGTTATTGAAGGGGTTCCAAGCCGCTTCAGCGGAATGCGGAAAAGCCACACAGGCCATAAAAGAGAAGAGAAGAGCAAATACCAGGAGTGCACGTTTCATGTTGTAGACCTCACTACGTATCCTACGATTACAAAGGCTAGCATTGTTATGACAAGCCCGACAAGTCCGTAAATAATGGCATTTTTAGCTTTTCCAACAGCTTGGGGATTACCCTGCGAAAGAATGTACTGCAGGCCAGCGATAACAATAATAAGCATAGCTATCGCGCCAGCAATACCGAGTACGATATTAAAAATAGTTTGAATAGTGCCAGCAGTCGCGTTATTCCTTGAGCCTCCCGGCAGAGGCGTTAGGTCAACTTGGGCAAATCGGCTGGCGATATAATACACTTTTTCCATAACTAGCCTAACTTAGCTCCTAAGAATGCCACGATTGGGATTGCGACTAGCGCCAACACTACGCCAATCAGCGCGTTGATAACAGTTTCTTGAGCACGTTTAATACCGTCAGGCTCCCCTTGACTCGTTGTGTACTGGATACCACCCCATATAAGAGCACCGGCGGCAACCAGACCAACCGCCTTAAGCATGTCGTCAAGCACAGCAAGACCTACCAGCGTGAGATCGTAAGGGAAGTCGAACTTTACGTTACAAATGCCGTTATCGCGTGTTACATCAAGGTACTTCCACCAAGGATCAAAAATAAAGAACTTATTCTTAGAGCAGGCTGCCTTTGAAGCAGCGTCCGCCAAAAACATCATACTCTGTGGAACAAGAATCATCGTTAGCCTCTCCCTGTAATGCCACCGGGCACAACCCAGTTCAAGAAAGACGCCAGGAACAAGAAGCAGAGCAGAGCAATAATCGCCTTGCTTATCATCCCCTTAGCTTTCGCGACTTTACCCGGATCACCACCCGCCGAGGAATACATGATGCTACCAGCGACAACAGTTGCCGCAACGGCTATACCGGCAAAAGCGGCAAGAAAGCGTATGAAAGGGTTAATATATTTAGTAAAAAGACAGTTTTGGCCGTTACTGTTGAACTTTTGACGGTCTGAGGAGTTTCTAACGTCCGAGCAGGCTGCGGCGAAGGTGTTTGTAGTTGGTGTCAAAGCTGCAGCTGAGGCAGGTGCGGCCACTGCGAATAGATTACCCGCAAGCAAAAAGCTCGCCGTAATTATGCGCATATTTTTTCGTAGGAGTTGTATGTGTCGTTTCATAGATGTAATAACTTTATAGTACATCTATGCGGCGGCCGTGGCAATATCCACTAAATATGAATTGCTCACCCGGCGGCTGAGTGCTACAATAAAGCCTGAAACGCAAAGGCCAGGGTGGACCATTTTAGCAATGAAGCAACATTTTCTGCCAATTAAACAATCTCTTCTATATATACTTGTGGGGTTATTTACGACGCTATCTTTAGTAGTTTCGTTCCCTGGTACCGTACAAGCTGCGGGCGAAACTTACACATATAAAGACACCAACAATATCACTATGACAGGGGCTAACCTCCAAGGGGGCAGCTTTAACCTCAAGCGTCAGTCAGGTGTTAGCTCTAATCTCTTTCAGGGTGGTGGTGAATATAAAAATGGCGGAAACACTTGTGGCCTTGGCATAGGGCTTAGAGTGAGTGAGGATGGCAAACAGGGCGTTTTGAGTGCATTACCCCTAACTGATGCGGGCGGTGCTTTTGCGGGCTGTGGCAATGCTGTTCTTAATCAATATAACGGTAAAACCGTCTCTATCGCCGGGGACGCCGGTAACAATCCAGACCAAACACAATTTGCTGTTTTAGCTGAAATTGCCAAAACTGCCGGAAACGCTCCAGCTAAGCTAACGTTTACCCTTAAGGACCAGAACGATAAAGTTCTGGTTACAATGCCTACCGACCGTGTGCTTGATAATGGAACCTACGTATATAGCACAAACTTCGTATCTCTTGCTGGCGGCACTACCTATAAAGTATGTGCTGGCGAGCCTTTTAACTCTTGTCAGTCGAAAAAAGCCATAGCAAATCAGAGTATCCTCGTTACCTTTGGTCAGTCTGCCGAAGGTGGCACTGTATTTGTTGAGATTCACATTAAAGGTGTCCGGTCAAGCGGGGAAGCGTTTAAGCTCGGTCCTGTGGATGTCACAATGCAGATCAGCTCCGGCGGGCCAGTTACCACCGTGCAGACTAACAGTCAGGACGTTAAGGCCTTAGAAGCAGGAGCTAGCGCACTCGGTGACTACACCGGCAGGCTTGACGCTAAGTTTACTAATGCCGAGGGTGGCCAGAAGTACCAAATATGTGTTCCCGTTATTAACGCCTGCAAAACCTTTACCAAAAACGAAGCCAATGCCGATACGGCAGTCTTTAACAGCAATGACCTTGATAAATTTCAAGACCCCGATAAAGTAGCAAAGCCTACCTGTGACTTAGGCTTTTGGGTACTTGACTACTTTGGCTGCCCGTTAGCTGAGGGCGCCGCAACGGCTACTAATAAATTTGACACGCTTATTAATGACAAGCTGACCGTTGACGTAGACTCAATATTTGATACCAAAAAGACCCCTGGATCCAATTACAAGGCAATTGAAGACATCTTCAGAACTATTGCCCTTAGTATTATTGTTATCATGGGCATTTTGGCTGTAGCCGGTGAAACAATCGGCGTAGGCGTATTTGCCTCAATTGCTATTCGGTCGGCTTTGCCCCGACTCATTGCCATGGCCTTTATCATCGTTATTTGGTGGCCGGCCGCCGAAACAGTTGTGCTGTTTATTAACAATGTGGGGACCTGGATAGGGGATCTGCTATTACGACCTTTTATTGAAACTGGCTTTTTTGAAGGAAATAACAATCCGACACTCCTTGGGTCACTCGCCCAAACAGGAGCGCTCATTGGGGCACTCGTCTTCTTGGGGCCATTCGGCGCGCTGATGGCCGTTGGACTCGTTTTTGTAGCTTATGCCGTAGCTTATGCCGTGCTTACCATTTGGGGTTGGTTGGTTGTGTTCTTTATTATCATCGGGCCAGTATTTGCAGCACTTGGGGCGCTTAAAACAGCCGACAAACCTTTTCAGTGGTACATAACCAACGTAAGCGAGCTGGGTCTGGTTGCCTTAGCGGCGCCAGCACTTATTGCCCTCGGTAAGATTGGTGGGGCCCTTGGTAAAACGGCTAGTGGCGATGCCGCCGGACTCAGCCAAATATTAGGAGCTATTTTCGCCCTTATGGCTATTATGGCACTGTTCTTTAACCGCAAGGGCCTCTTGGGCACTGCCGTTCAAAAGGTTGGTGGTGCTGGACGTAACTTTGTTGCCAGGCGCCAGGCTGGCCTCATGAAGCGTGGCTCTAAGCGTATGCAGGAAAAGGGCCAAAAATACGGCGAGAAATTCGAGAACGGCACGCTTGCTCCGAGTTGGATGGGCAAAACTGGTGCCAAAATTAACAGTACTGCCCGTGGCTTAGCAGCCGCCCGCAAAGCCGGTGTAAATCCGGTCTATGCCAAGAAACAATGGGAGCAAGCAAAGTCACAGCACTCTATTCAGCGTTCAAATGCCATTCTACAGTCTAAGGAATGGGGCAACATGAAGAACGACGACGATGTTGCATACGCTGCTACTCAAGAGAACGAGGGCCAGGCTATTAACAACTTGACCAAGCGTATGATGGTTCGCGACAACTTAAGCGAGTCGGCAGCCCGGAGTAAAGCAGTCGAAAAAGTTGCAGCGCTCCGCAGTGGCGGCTTCCAGATTGGCGACCACGGCCTCCGCATGGCTGGATTCAAGCAGATGGCTGCCAACGGTAGCGCCTTTGGGTACGGCAATGTTAAAGGCTTTGAAGACGCCGCCAGCATCAGTAACCAGGTTGCCGAAAACACCACCGAACGCGCCGAACTGGCTGGAGCTCTTAAGGCATCTGCGGCTGCTCGACCGGACGTGGGTGGTGCAAGCTTCGGTACTATCTTGACTACTCTTGAGAAGGCCGCCAACGGCACCGTTACGCACCAGGACTTTGTGAGTGCCCGCGTAGAGTCAGCCCGTAATAATGCTGCTCACAGTCTCCTGCAATCTAAGGAGCGTGCTATTAAAGAAATTACCGAATCTCTTAACGAAGACGCTCAATTCCACGTTAATGCCGTTAATAACCCAACCGCCGATATGACTCCCGATCAGATCAAGATGCATCACCGCAAAGCTCTGGAGAACGACGCAATTCAGAAGCGCCTGAGCATGAGCGGTACGTACGCCGGCATGGCCAACGTTGCTGCGCATTACGATGTGGCAAACCAAAATGCAATCGACATTCAGAACCGTCAGGTTGTGCAGCAAAATATTGCGCTCGGCACACCATCAACTACTCGCCAGGTATTTACAGAAGAGCACTTTGCCGGTCCAGCTGGACCCGCCGGCCCTTCAGGCGCTACCGGCCCTGCAGGTTCAGCGCCCACCGGTCCATCTCCAACGTTTACTCCTGGAACGCCTCCTGGCCCAGCACCCGTCAGCCCAGCCTTGGCAGGCAAGATCGGTGCATCTACACCGCCAACTCCTGGAACGCCTCCTGGGCCAACGCCTACTGGCCGTCGCTTTGTTAGCGAGACCGAGAATGTTCCAAACAAGAACTTTAGAGAGGACTCTCTGCTTAACGAGGAAGTTGCAAGGCATTCAGCATTGGTGGGTATGCCACAGCAGAATAACAATTTACGCGATCACGAACTTCGCACCGGAGGCGGCTCTTAGCCTTACATAGAGGAATACCGTAAGATATGGCAGTATATAAAGTAATACAAGACATTGAGGCAGAGGATAAGCTCTTAGGGCCACTAACTCTACGTCAGTTTATCTACGCTGGCGCCGCGGTCATCTTCTTTTACCTGACATTCCTGGCGTTTACCAAGGGCGCGGCTTTTATGGCTGTTATATTCCTACCCTGTGGATTAGTCAGCGGCTTTTTTGGGTGGCCATGGGGGCGTGACCAGCCTACCGAAGTTTGGGCTCTAGCCAAAATTCGCTACTTTATAAAACCACGCAAGCGCATCTGGAATCAAAGTGGCATTAAAGAAATGGTTACCATTACCGCTCCGCGTAAAATAGCTCGCGTGTACACGAATAACTTGTCTCAAAGTGAGGTGCAAAGCCGGCTTGAAGCTCTAGCCACCACCGTAGATAGCCGGGGATGGGCTATTAAGAACGTTAACGTTAATATGTATCAGCAGGGTGAGATTGACGATTCTGACCGTCTGATCCCAATAGGCCCTTCGGCGCCGGTTGCTGACGTCGAAGCTATGCCTCCAACCGACATGCTTGAAGAGGGCGGAGCGGTTTCGCGGCAGTTTGATACGATGATGGCCGCCTCCAAGCAGGCACATCGCAACGAGATTCTAGAGAGCTTGCGCGGATCGACACCTCCCGAAGCATCCACTGGGAGCAATGCTGCGCCAGCTACCTCCTCTGGAAGTAACCAGCCAAAGCCCGACTTTTGGTTCTTGCGCCAGCAGCCCCAGAGCAGCAGCGGCCAAGCAGGCACTTCAGATGTGACGTTTAATACACAGGTTGTAACGCCGCATACTGCGGACGACCAAAAGTCTTCAGGTCAAAGCCAAAAAAAGAGTTCTGACGACGACTTAGACGAAGAAGCTCTTATTAAGAAGCTTCATGAGCAGGATCAGCAGCAAAAGAAGAATCCATATGGTCACTACCACACCATCTTGCCGCTTGCCGAACAGCAAAGGCTCGCCCAGCAACAAGCCGCTCAACAACAGGCAGCAGCACAAGAACAACAGCAACAGGTGACACCTGGCCCGGATCCTGCTATACTACAATTTGTAAACAATGATGACTTAGACGTTGCAACAATTGCTCGGCAAGCGCAAAAGCGCAAAGAGGAATTGCAAGACGAGGTGGTTATTTCATTGCATTAGTTTTTATGATACGGTGGGGTATTAAGGTTTTCGATGGATCCTTCTTCATATAATCAACCACAGACAGGCACTCAGCCTGGAGCTCAAGCCCCAGGTCAGGCGCCATATCCTGGCGTGCCACAAAACCCAGCCTTTGCTGCACCGCAACAACAAACGCCCGCTGCCGGGGACATGAACAACATACAAGGGGAGTTTGTAATCAACCAAACACCGCCCCAAGACACTGCAGTGCAAGCCCCACAGCAATATCAAGACCCAACCGCACAACCGCAGGCACCAATACAACAGCCCCAGGCAACCGCTCCAACCGAGCCGCAGTACACATATCCACAAGAGACGCAGGCCACCCAGCAGAGTCCCACGGCGCAACAGCTTCAACAACAAACGCCTGAAGTTTACCAGCAGCCGTTTCAGGGGGTAAATCTTGATAGCCCGGCCTACGCCCCCCAAGAGCAACCGGCACAGCCGCAAACGCCCGTACAACAACCACAGGCATCCATAGCTGGCGCGCCAGGAGCGCCCGGAACCACACCGGTTGCCGGAAAGACCAATCCTAACAGTACACAAAACACCCTTCAGATTGCCGAAATCCGCGACGGCATCGTTATTATGAACGACGGTTCTTTCCGCTCGGTAGTCATGGTTAAGTCGATCAACTTCGACCTTATGAGCCAGGTAGAGCAAGAAGCTGTTGAATTTAGCTACCAGGGCTTTCTAAACTCTCTCTACTTCCCAATCCAGATTGTTATTCGATCGGAAAAAGTCGATCTGCAGCCATACATCGAAAAGCTTGATAAGATTCGCACCGAACACGACAACATGCTTTTGGCACTGCTCATGAACGACTACATTGGCTACATAGACCAGCTTGCCCAGCAAACCAATATTATGGACAAGCGATTCTACATTGTTGTGCCTTATTTCCCGCAAGTAGACGTGCAAAAAGCGCTTACCCAAAGCAAGACCTTCTTAACAGGGCTGGCAAGTCTGTTTGGCAACCAGGAACAGCACGTTGTTATTAACGAAGAAGATCTTGAAAAGGCAAAAACAGAACTGCGCAACCGCGTACAGGCCGTACTCAGCGGGTTGCTGCAAAGTAACATCCAGGGGTTGCCCCTTGATACACAAGAGCTTATTGAGTTGTTCTACGACTCGTACAACCCCGACACCGCTACCCGCCAGCAGCTCAAGAACTTCGATAGCCTAACTGCCGATGTCATCACTAAAGGCCAAGGCGCAACGGTTCAACCGCATATGAAAACGGAGCTTAACTAGATGAAACGCAAACAGAAACAACCAGATCCCGTCGCCTTAGCGCAAGCGCAACAGCAACGTGAGCAGCAAGAAGTTGAGGCGGCGTTTCGTAAAGGTATCACTGCCTTACGCGACTTTATTGCGCCAAGCTCTCTCGAATTCAATGCGAGCTTTTTTCAGCTTGGCACCCGGTTGGCACGCACATACTATGTTTATGGCTATCCGCGCCAGCTCTACACAGGCTGGCTGAGCACGATCGTTAACCTCGACGAGATTATGGATATTTCGATGTTTGTCTATCCTGTAGAAAGCCAGGTTGTGCTTGATAACCTGCGCAAAAAGGTTACGCAGCTTGAGGCAGGCATCCAGCTCGACAGCGAGAAGGGCCGTGTACGTGATCCAGGTAAGCAGGCCGCTATTTCTGACGCCGAAGAAATGCGTGACAAGTTACAGGTGGGCGAAGAGCGCTTCTTCCGCTTTGGTCTGTACTTTACGCTATATGCGCACAGCCTCGACGAGCTTGAGTTTGTATCACACAAGGTTGAGTCGCTTTTGGGCCAGCAGCTGGTATTCTCCAAGCCTGCTACATCCCAGCAAGAGCAGGGCCTTAACAGTACTGTGCCGCAATTTACCGATCAGTTACAAATTCGTCGCAACATGAGTACCGGCGCTATCAGCACCAGCTTTCCGTTTACCAGTGCCGACCTCAGCCAGGACAATGGCATTTTGTACGGCATCAATATGCACAACTCCGGTTTGGTTATTTTTGACCGCTTCAGTCTGGAGAACAGCAACTCAGTGGTATTCGCTAAGTCTGGTGCCGGTAAGTCGTTCGCCGTTAAGCTTGAGGCTTTACGGTCGCTTATGATGGGCACCGAAATATTCATCATCGACCCCGAAAATGAGTACGAGCGCATGTGTGACGCCGTTGGCGGTGCCTACGTGCGGCTAAGCCTTAACTCTGTTACCCGGATAAATCCCTTCGACTTGCCGCAAGTGGTGGATAGTGAAGAGGCCGATAATGCATTGCGGAGTAACCTTGTGACATTGCATGGCCTATTCCGCCTGATGATGGGTGGTGCACAAGCCCAAATGACCGGCGGCGCCCAAATGATTATGCCTGCTCTCTCGCCAAGCGAAGAAGCCGACCTAGACGCTGCGCTTATCGAAACCTACGCCAAAGCCGGCATTACCAACGACCCATTGACCCACACGGGTACGCCGCCAACTATTAACGACCTATATGATACTTTGTTGCACATGGGAGGGAACGGGCCGCAACTTGCACAGCGTTTGCGCAAATACACGACGGGTACTTTCGCGGGCATCTTCTCACAGCAAAGTAACATCGATATTAACAACCCAATGGTCGTGTTCAACATTCGTGACCTCGAAGATGAGCTACGCCCAGTTGCTATGTATATTGTCTTGAATTACATCTGGAACAAGACCAAGAGTGACCAAAAGCGCCGTATTTTGGTTGTAGACGAAGCGTGGCAGCTCATGAAATACGAAGACTCTGCCAACTTCCTCTTTAGCTTGGCCAAACGCGCCCGTAAGTACAACTTGGGTATCACAACCATCACGCAGGACGTAGAAGACTTTATGGGTTCGCGCATGGGGCGAGCTATTGTTGCCAACGCTTCAATGCAGTTCTTGCTAAAGCAATCAGCGTCGGCGGTGGATGTTCTAGCTGATGTATTTAAACTTACTAGCGAAGAAAAGAAACGCCTCAGCCAGTTCCCCGTAGGGCAGGGCTTATTCTTTGCCGGCCCGAACCATGTACATATTCAGATTGTAGCCAGTCCAACCGAGACCGGCCTCATTACGACCAATCCTACCCAAGTCAGACAAATTAACCAAGGCGAGCTGAGTCAGCCACAGGGAACCATAGATCTTAGTAATCAACTTTATCCAGGTAGTCTATAATAGGAATCACATATGGCGGGGGGAGACGAACTTCATCGAACTACAGGGGGGCAAAATATTGCTCCTGATATTCGTCCACATGGAATCCAACACACTCCAGACGGAGACGGCGGAGGAAGTACCGGCACAGGATCCTCACTTTCAAGCCAAGAGAGCCAGGGTAGTGGATTCTACGTCTCAGGATGGGACAGCCGAAAAGCGCAAGAAGGTGGCCCTTTTAGCGACACAGTCCTCGAAGATGCCGAAGAAGAAGGCGACGGTGGAAATTCGCTATACAATCCCGAAGGCGGCGGAACGGGAAAAGATGCCAATGGCGATGGAAAAGGCAAAGGTGGTGGCTTGCGGGGGTATCTGGCCAAAAAGGGCAAGAAAAAAATTATATTCGGTTCTTTTGCGTTAGGCATGCCCATTCTGGCAACCGTGGGCCTGATTGTAACGATTATTATGTTGTTGGCACCGTTTAAAACGGTGCATTTTGCTGAAGTACTGCGTTCGGCTGGTTTTGCCCGTTTTCAGCTTACTTTGCAGCGCCAATATACGCGCACCATTTTTGACGCCGCAGTGCTCACCGATCAAAGTACCGGTACAGCCGCAAATGGCCTAAAAGGCAGGACAATGCTTGATCGTCTGCGTCGAATTAATCCCGAAAAGCAGCTGCTGCAACTCGGTAACGAGGGCAAGCTAAAGTTTATCTTTAACTCCGATAAAAAGTGGGGTGGCCTCAAAACCACCAATAACTTCGTAGGAGTCGAGCTTTACGGCGAAAGGTTTACCCTCGATGGTACGGCAAAATCGTTGGGCCTGGGTGACACCTACGGAGAGCTCAGCGGACGTAATCAGGCCAAGGTTGAAAGAGCTTTTGGAGACCGGATTGCGGCGGGCATGAACGAACAGCTGGCCAGTGGCAACCGGGCCTTTAGGTCTGAAGTTTACAATGGCTTTCGACGGGTAACCGGCATTAAGATGATCAAGTGGCCGGATAGGGCACGTGAGTTTGTAGGCCTAAAGCCAAGCGAAGCCCGCAAACTAAATCTTGAAGAATCCCTAAAGAACATAGATGGTGAGGGTGTTCGACCTAAATCAGGCATTAAGGCCGTAGAAGACGAAGCAGAAGCAGCGCGCAAGGAGCGCATCCAGGCCATTGAGGACGGCAAGATTGATGTTCGTTCACCAGGCGAAATCAGGGCAACATGGGCTAAGCGCGCCAAGGTTGCCAGCAAGGTATCAACGGCAGCTTTCCTGATTACCGTTGCCTGTGTCATTCACGATCTCGACACTGCGTTTGACCAGGCGGAGGTGCAAACCGGCGACCGTGCAGCACGGTTTGGGCATGATGCGCTTACTGCCGGGAGTCAGGTGCAGCGTGGCGATGTTGAGAGCGCCCGAGCAATTCAAGGTGACTCAGATACCTGGAATGACGCCGAACGGTCTGGCATCTACAAACAAATGACTGGTCAAAAAGTTACGCAAGATGAAATGATTGATACAGCCCGTGAAATACCGGATATCCGCGGTCCTTCGGGTGCCCTTAAAGATACCGTAGGTTTTATAGATGATGTCCTAACGGTTGGGGGTATTGGTGATGCCGTTGGTGATGCCGCCTGCCCAATCCTGCTAAGCCAGTATGTACAATTTGGAATAGCCGGCTTGGAACTCGCTTTTGCAACAGTAAGTGCCGGCACAACCGAAGGAGTCTTGGCTGGCGTAAAGGCATTCGTAAGCGCCAGCACGCAGATTGCCGCAGGCATGGGCCTTGGCCAGCTCCTCGGTGTTATTCTCGACAAACAGTTACAGACATTCTCTGGCTTTGACTACTCAGCAACAACGGTAGGGCCAGCAAAATTCAGCCAAGCAGCGGTTGGTGTAGATTATCTCCAGCAAACAGGGAACCGCAAGATAGAGTACGGTCGACCGCTCAGTAATAGCGAGGCCAAAGCCGCCCAGGCCGAGGCTATGGATAACCTTCGACTACAAAATAGCCAAAAATCGTTTACCGAACGGTATTTCGCCCTCGACAACCCCTATTCATTGGCAAGTCAAACGCTTATTAAGACACCGACGTCACTTACTTCTTTGGCAAGCACCGTTCGCGATAGCCTCACCAACACGGCATCAATTATGGTCTCACCAAGCAAGCTTATCGGCGGCCTGAGCAGCGTATTTGTTTCACCACGTCAACTCGTGCACGCGGCAGGTGGCGGAATATACGGTGCCGACCACGGTGTAGCTCAATATGGCTGGACTGACACAGAGTGGGAAAAAGTCTCTACCGATCCAGATTATTCGTGGCAAAAATTGCGCGATTATGTTGAGCCAAACTGGGATGAGCTAGAGGGCAAGTACCGCAAATGCATTGACTTTGATCGTCAGAGCGATGCTCCAGACGAATGCACCCGCGAGTACATGGCCAGCGATGACGCCCTTAAATGGCGGGCGTACAATGCCGAAACCGACGGGGCAGAGCAGCTTGGCGGCGACGTTTATAAAGGAGCAAACTAAATGAAGCTACGGCGAGAACAGATAAAAACGGGCGCGCTGCGCTGCATGGCGTTGCTGATTGCTTGCGTGTTCCTTTCTACTTCTGTGGTAAGCGCCGAGAAAGTGCCCGACGAAGAGTTGCAGGCATTTTACACCAACTCGCCGTTTTACAACCCTAACTTCAACACCTGCGCTACCGAAGCAAGCGATACGGGCGTACCCATTATCGCACTCGACCCGGGGCACAGTGGCGAAGATAAGACAGTCCCTGATAAAGAAACAGGCCTGCACGACCACGACTACCCCAACCATCCCGAAATGGAAGACATGTGGGATGTAGCCCAGATTGTCGCCAAAAAGCTGAAGGACAAAGGGTACTACGTGGTTATGACAAAAGGTCAGGTGCAAGACTATGTAAGTCTCCGGGCGCGTTCGGATGCTGCCGTAAAAGCCAAGGCTGATCTAGCCGTAAGCATTCACGACCAGGCCGGTTCAAAAGGCGGCTTGCCCTTTACCGGATGGGGTGAGATTTATGCTCAGACCACCGATGGCTACCGTAAAAACTACGAAACAGGCAAACGAGCCGAGTTTGGCGACCCTAAAACATTCAAGGGTGATAAAACAGCAGCAAAGAGCCAGGAATATGCTCAAAAATTTGCAACTGCCCGCAATAAAGCCGAGGGAGCCACCAACCGGAAAGTCACCGTCAACTCGTTTGATGGCCGCGAAAAAGACGGCGTTGACCCCGGCAACCTGGCACAGGTGCAGCTTTTTAGCAAGCAAGTCCCCTGGGTATACAACGAGGTCGGTGGTAACAGCAAGGGCCGGATTGGCCTAAGCGATGCCGACAAGCAAAAGTACGCCAACGGCATTATTGCCGGCGTAGAGGCGTCGGTTCCTGCCCCAACTAACGCCGGTGGTGATACAACCAACACAGGAGGTACGGGCACAACTGGTGGTGCTACCAACAGTGGCGGCACGGTGGCCATGGAGCGTGTTGATACCTCCGACTTTAAGCCAGACCCAGACGCGGTAAAAAAATTCAATTCCGACAACTTACCCAAGATTCAAAAATTCATTCCTTTATATGTAAAGGCAGCCCAGGCAGAGGGAGTACCGCAAAACTGGGAAATCCTGGCCGGGCTTCACGGCACAGAAACCAATTACGGTACCAGTTTTAAGCCGAACTTTACAGGTATTTATTCCGGGCCGTTCCAGGAAGACCCCCGTCAGCTCGCCGCTTACCTTAAGGATAAGAATTATGCTGCAGGGCTCAAAGATCTTGTAACCCCCGGTGGCCAACCGATATCCCACGACAAGGTAACGGACGAACAGTTCATTACTTTAGCTCGCTTGGCACTCCATCACTGGGCCAAGCCCGCATTAGGCAATAACTGGAACGATCTTAAAGAAGGTCCAATGCAGTTTAACCCCACGGTTGACTCCGGCAACCTCTGGTGGAAGATAATGGGCATATGGAACCATGGCGCCGAGAATTACCAGGGCTTTAACGGTTACGATCAAGGGGCTCACAAAATGGGTCTGCCCACTGAGTTTGGCACGCCATTTGGCCAAGTAGGCGCTGCGACAGCCTATTTCCTCCTTAAAAACTGGGAAGCAAGTGGCGGAATGGTAACGACAGCGAGTTCCACTAACTGCGCTGCGGCCAACAGTGGCAGTGTGGATTGTAACGGTGCGCAGGGGACGGTAAAAATATTATGTGAAGCCAAAAAATATGACCCAGTAAGCTACGAGCTTTCCGGCCGCGCTGGACACCAAGGTGGTAAAGCATGGCACGAAAGCTGCCCGACCATTGGGCCAAGCTGCGTCCTCGACTGTAGTGGTTTGATTAGCGTGGCAATTTACGATGCCTTTGGGGTAAATACATCCTGGACAACCTATACAATGCTCAGCGATAAATCAAACTGGAAAATCATTCCGGTGTCAGACATTAAACCAGGTGATGCTATTTTGCCAAACGAAGGCCACGTAGAGATAGTTGAGGAAGTTAACGGCAACAACATTAAGACCTTTGGTGCCCATAACCCCCATGTTGCTCAGCCAAAGCAAGTTGGTGAGTTGGACTTTTACAAGACCGGCGATGTCTGGAAGGCAGTGCGGTACGTAGGAAAAGGGGTACGATAGTATGAATCGCAAAAGATTACTCATTATTGGTGTGTGTATCATCGTAGGCCTTAGTATTGCCGCCTTAGCAAGCACGGCCTTTAAGAAAAAAACTGACACCGGGACTGTCGAGATTGCCCTTCAATTTAATGACACTAAAAATATCCAAGCTACGCTTGACGGACAAAGCTTTAAAATTACCGGCTTGAAAGATGACTACACACTTAAGGCAGGCGATCACACACTAGCCATAAAAAAGACTGGCTACGATGATTTTTCTACCAGTTTTACCGTGACTGCCGGACAAGCCGTGTATATTACTGTTGGGCCTAAGCTCAGTGAACATAATCAGCAGGCCGTAACCCAAACGGCACCCTCGGTAAACACTTCTTATGAAGGCTGGACAATAACTGGCACTCACTTTTTTAGCAATAATATGTGGGCGGTCATTGATCTTGAGGGAGAGGGGCAGATTCTAGGGTATGCTATTGTGCAATTTGATGCCGCAACAAGCAGTTGGACAACAGTCATTGCACCAACGAGCAGTTTCTCGACAAACACCCTTGCAGACAACAACGCACCTGACGACCTCGTGGCATACCTGCGCGGCAATGGCTTAATTGTAGATATTGAATAGGAGAAATTATGAATCAACGCACCCTACGCCTCATTGTCTTTGGCTTTGGCGGTCTGGTACTCATCCTTGGCTTGCTGACAATTTTTACCCGACAGAGCAGCACGAAGAGCATCTCTATTAATACCGTTGGCACACTACCCACTCTTTTTACTGTTTCAGCACCGGGCACAAATAATACCATTATCACCAGCAATGGCCGGGCATTTGTTTCGTATAACTATACCAATGGCCAGGCGGCGGTATTAAGCCCTGACACAATTAATTCCGGCTTAGATGGTGTAGATAGTATTCTCACTTCCGATGACGCACATTACATTGTTTTTCATCAAACGCTTGCCGGTTTTGGCACAACACTCAAAGGCATCCTCCAAAATGCCGGACTCGATTCAGACAAAGGGTACTGGTGGGTGTATGACACGCAATCAAAAGTATTTACGCCTATTAAACAGAGTATCAGCAACACCAACGCTTCAGTAAGCGGTGATTCCGTCAGTATTATTGATGCCGACCCCAACACAAGCAATCCCAAGCTCACAACCTACGAGCTGAACAACCCTTCGTCAGCGAGCAGCAGCATCGCCGTAACGTCTTCTGACGGCTTCTTCCGCACAAAGAACGGCTACATTCTTACTCGCTTTAGCGAAGGTAACGGTAGTGATATCCTCTTTACCAAAGATGGGGTGGTGAGCAAAAAACTTTTCACCAACGCCGACGCAGTTGCCTACATTAGCAGCACAGACACACTCTTTTATACACTAGCAGACGGTAAGGGAAACACGCTCTACGCTTACGATATGGGCACCGCAGAGCAAACCGAAGTTGCCAGCGACACCGGAGGATCATTTGTGCAACACGGCAATGTTCTCCTGTTTACCCTTAATTCAAATCTGGCCACTTACGACACGACTACTAAAAAGCTGCAGCAGCTCAAAATTACCGACAAAAAGTATGCCGACACGGCGTTTACTCCCACACAGGCACTCGCCGATGATGTCGCTATACTACAAGAGGGAGATAGTATGTATCTCGCTGGTAACGGCACAAAGGTTCCGCAAGCCGTATCGTCTTACGACGAGTCAGTCACCGTTGGTACTAATCAAGTTGAGATTTCTTATAACGAAGATGAAGATGCCTTTCTAATCACGCTCGACGCAACCAATACCGAGGCTGAAAAAGAAGCAGTGTATCAAAAGCTTCGTGATGATGGCCTTAACCCCGACTTACTCGACATTCGCTTTACGGTCTTTACCGCACCAAACGTTACACTCTAGGTTCCGCAAGAGTCGTTGCTATAACTTTAGCCGACCCAAAGTAGGGCGTAAGCACATCTGCGTCGGTGGTGGTAATAAACGTTTGGTGTGACTGCACAAAGCGAGTCAAAGCTTTGCGGCGCTCACTATCGAGTTCGCTAAAAACATCATCTAGGAGCAAAAGTGGTTTTTGGTCATGTACGCGTTCGAGCGTCTGCAGCTCCAAAATTTTAAGGGCGAGTACTAGTGTGCGGTTTTCTCCCCGTGATGCGGCCTCTTGCACCAAACGACCATCAATAGACGCCGACATATCATCACGATGCGGCCCGTAGAGGGTATAGCCCCGTGCAATTTCCACGTCGAGTGAGTGTTCAAGTTTGTGCATAAGCTGCGACTCGTAATGCTCCGGGTCAAACTTACACAGATAACCTAGCTCGACACGGCTCTCTCGCCCCGAAAGCTCAGTATAAAGGCGGCTAATATGTTCGTTACACTCAGCGATCAGCTTGGCGCGGGCACGGGCAATTTGCGCCCCCAGCTCGCCAAGGCGAATATTCCAAACAAATAATTGTTGAGCAACGTCTGGCGCAGCTTTTTTAAGCAAGGCGTTACGATGGGCAAGTACCCGCTTGTAATGCCGTCGCGTTGTGCCAAAATCCGGCACCGTTCGCTCAATAAGATCATCAAGAAAGGCGCGGCGCATGTCTGGCGAGCCGCCCAACAGCAACAAATGATCCGGCTCGAACAGCACCATTGGCAGCATACGGCCCGCCAAAAGTCTTTTAAGCGGCGTGCTGTCAATCTCGAAAGTTTTTGTAACACTCGGCCCGGCCTGCAGCTTTACCACTCGCGTTTGGGCCTGGGTTTGAGCATCAAGACGCGCCCAGGGGGCATCAAAAGCTATAAGTTCGGCATCCTTGGCCCGATATGAGCTGCCCAGAGCAACAACCTGTACCGCCTCCAGGAGATTGGTCTTACCACTCGCGTTTGGGCCGGCAATAATATTTACCGAGGGGTCAAACGTAAAGCGCGCATCTGAGTATGACCGAAAATGCTGCAGCCTAAGCGAAACAATCATGCCTCTATTTTAGCTCTTCAGTGGCATAATGATGTGAATATAATCCTCGCTTGCCGGGTCTTTAACAACGATTGGCTCCAATTTGCCGTTAAAACAGAACGAGACCTCGTCGCTAGAAATCACTTGTAGGGCATCCATCAGATACCGTGAGTTAAGCGTGATACTTGCAGAACCGGATATTTTAGCCTCGGCTTGCGCCGTGTTCTCGCCAAGCTGCGAAGCCACCGAATGAATACTAAGCTGCTGCTTAAGCTCGTCAACTTCGATAGTAATACTGCCGGCACTTTCGCGGGCAAACAGACTCGAAACTTTTGTCACATTCTGCAAATCAGCCCGCTTTAGTGTAGCGGTGGTTTCAAACGAGGTGGGAATAAGGTTACGGTAGGGCGGGTACTTGCCCTCAATAAGACGGGCAACCAGCTCAATTTCGCCCACAGTAAAGAGAACCTGCTGATCGTCATGCGTAATTTTAACCTCTTCGTCGCTATCATTAATGATGCGCAGTAGGTCTTGCATGGCAGACACTGGAACGAGCAGCGACACGTCTTCCGTCGTGCCAGAAAGAGCTTTCTCGGCCAACCGATAGCTATCGGTTGCTGCCAAATACAACGTACCTTCGATGGTGTGCAAATATACACCGGTTAACACTGGCCGGGCTTCATCATTACTTGCCGCCAATACAACCTGCTGAAGACTCTTTTTGAGTAGCGGAGCAGAGATTGTCCAACTTGTGCCATTTTGGATCTCTGGCATAACCGGAAATTCCTCAGCAGAAACACCATTGATAGTAGACTTGTATTGGTCGGCGGCAATCCGCAAGCGGAATTCGTCAAGTTCAAGCTGGATAGCGCCGCCGGGTAGGCTACCAACGAAATCTTGCATCAAGCGAGCGGGCACGGTTATAGAACCCTCTTCGGTTACTTTAGCGCCAATAAACTGTGTTATGGCAATATCAAGGTTAGTTGCCGAGATGCTTAATCTGTTGTTCACTGTTTTAATAAGTACATTGGCAAGCACCGGGAGTGTTCCTCGGGTATTTGCTACTCGTGCAACGGTGCCGAGTGCTTTATTTAGGTTTTCTTGGGTAACTTGTAACTTCATAAACTTGTCCTCTAACTATTAATAAAAAGAAAAGAAATATACTTGTATTGTCTTTATTATTAGGGCTGTGCAAACCGTGGATAACCCGACTATTAACAGATTAAAAAGCTGGCCCTGGGCAGTGGATTCTCGTAGTGGAAAGAACTGTGGAATGTGGGGGAAAGCTACTGTTTCGTACACAGGGTTCCTGCGGGTATTGTGGATTGCTGAGTACAAATTGAGTCCATTTCCACGACCAACCCTATAATTATCCACTATTCGTACACAGCTTTTAGGCATACAGGCGGTCCTTGATAGATGAAATTGCTGTACGGATATCAGCGTCAAGCCGAGATTCTTTTTCAATCTTTTCAACAGAGTGGATAGCGGTAGTGTGGTCTTTGCGGCCTAGCTCACGGGCAATCTTAGGAAAGCTCAAATGAAGCTCACTACGCAGCATATACATGGCAATCTGACGCGGGACTACAATGTCTTTATCGCGCTTTGGTCCCATAATATCTTCGAGCGGTACTTGAAAGTAGCGTGCTGTGCGTTCAATAATCTGCCGAGCGCTAATATGTTTGGGGCGGGCCTTGCTGGCTACAAGCAGAGAGGAGGCGATAGTCAGGCTCGGGTCGAGGCCACGCATTTCACAAAATGCCAGAAGCTGGTTAAGGGCGCCCTCAAGTTCACGAATGTTGGTCTGTACGTGGGTGGCCAAATATTCTACGACATCGTGCGGCAAAGTAATGTTGTGTGTTGTTGCCTTAGTCTGAATAATTGCGCAGCGCGTTTCAAAATCTGGGTTTTGCATATCTATGCTCATGCCCCAGGCAAAGCGTGAGCGCAGGCGCTCTTCGAGTGTAGGTATCTCGTGAGGAGGGCGGTCGCTGCTGATAATAATCTGTTTGCTTGCCTGGTGAAGGGCATTAAAGGTATGGAAGAATTCTTCTTGTACCTTTTCTTTGCCAGCGATGAACTGAATATCATCAACGATAAGCACGTCGGCGCCGCGGTAAAAGTCGGCAAAGTCAGTATTCTTTTTAAAGCGCAATGCGTCGACAAACTCTTGGAGGAACTGCTCGCTCGACACGTACACGACGCGTGCGGCATCGTTATGTTTGGCAAGCACCGCGTTGCCCACAGCCTGGATTAGGTGTGTTTTGCCGATGCCGACGCCACCATATAAGAACAGCGGGTTGTATTTTGTGCCTGGATTTGCGGCAATCGCCTGGCAGGCGGCATAGGCTAATTCATTGCCGGAGCCCACGATAAAATTATCAAAGGTGTACTTCTCGTTAAGGCCCTGGCGGTACTTGTGGGTGAGGGCGGTGGGCTGCTGGGGCTTTACAGCGGCGCTGGTAGATCTTTTATTATCGGGGGTAGAGGGCTGCAACACTACTGGCTCGTCTGCGGTTAAATTGCGATCCTGGTGCGTAAGAGGAGAGTGTATTTTGTATGTTACGGCTTGCGACTCGATACCGTTCTTCTTAAGAACATCGGTAATAAGATTGTTGTACTTACGCTCCAACTGCTGCTTTATGAATACGTTCGGTACTCCAATAACAACACTCTCGTCGTCCAATCGCAAAAGAGCAGTGTTTTTAAACCACGTTATAAAGTTTCCCCGCGAAATCGAAAGTTCAATTTCTCCTAATACTGCTTGCCACAAGGTGTCTTGTTGCATACCCTCTCTCAAATCTGTCTCAATAACTCTTGATGTGCATTACTATAGCGCAGCTTCCGGGACTTTTCCACATATTTTAAAGTCAAAAATACGGCTAATAGAGGTGAGACAGGGTGGCAGAGTTATCCACAGTTCACGGTCTCATCTGTAAAACTGTGGAAACTACTTGGCGAAAAGTGGAAAACCTGCTATTATTGGAGGGTAAATATTGTTATTTTCACCAATAGCAATACGATATCAACCATATTAGTTAGCATGTAGGCTCAAATAGGCGGTTGTCTGTGAGCCAGCTATGCTGTAAAGTGAAAGCTACTTATGCCAAAACGAACCTACCAACCAAAGAAGCGTCACCGCTCACGAGTCCACGGTTTTATGAAGCGCATGGCCAGCCGCGCCGGTCGCGCTGTACTTCACCGTCGCCGCTTAAAGGGCCGCGTACGCTTGTCTCACTAGAATCTCACACTGATTTTCTAAGCCTAACACTAACGGAGACCACCTTGTAATGATTAATCGCAAACACCGATTTCATGGTCGAGGAAGTCTCCGTTTTGTGTACCAACGAGGCGAAGTTGTGCGTAGCTCGTATGGTGTGCTGCGGTATATTCATAACCCTCGACGAAAGACGTATCGAATGGCGGTGGTGGTCAGCAAAAAGGTAAGCCGGTCGGCCGTAGTGCGTAATCGCATCCGCCGCCGCTTGTATGAACTTGTGCGCGTTCACGAGTCAGAAATAACCGGTCCGTTTGATTTGGCCTTTATTGTGTACAGCGATCACCTGGCAACGATGGATGCTGCGGAGTTTAGAGAGCGTATATGGGAACAATTTATCAAGGCTGGCCTCGCAAAAACTACAGATCAGTAAGCTAACCGTGGTATAGTAGACAGCAAGGAGTAGTATTTTTCATGTTTGATACCTTTATTGTGCAACCAATCTTTAACCTGTTGGTGTTTATTTATGCCTTACTTCCAGGGCACAACTTTGGCCTCGCAATTATTATCTTTACCGTTATCGTCCGCTTGTTGATGTGGCCGCTGGTTAAAAAACAGCTTCACCAAACGAAGGTGATGCGTCGCATTCAGCCTGAACTAAAGAAGATCAAAAAGGCTGCCGCCGGTGATAAACAAAAAGAGAGCGTCATGGTTATGGCTTTGTATAAGGAGTATGGCGTTAACCCGCTTGGCTCAATCGGTGTACTCTTTTTGCAGTTTCCTATTTTGATTGGTTTGTACAGTGGTTTGCATCGTCTTATCGTGGATAACAAAGAAATCATCGATTTTTCGTACCCATTCGTACAGCACCTGAGTTGGATGCAGCACTTGGCCACTAATATCCACCATTTTGACACGACACTTTTTGGGGTTGTAGACTTGACGCGCGCCGCTAACGGTCCTAAGGGATTTTACTTACCAGCCTTTATTATTGTGGTGGGCAGTGCGGTTGTGCAGTACTTTACTAGCAAGCAGCTTATGCCAACCGATAAAGACGCACGTTCACTGCGGGACATCTTTAAATCAGCAGGCGAAGGCAAGCAGGCCGACCAGGCAGAGGTGAACGCCGCAATTGGACGCAGCACTCGTTTTTTGCTGCCAGCAATGATCTTTATCTTTACTATTAATATTGCTTCTGGCCTTGGCCTTTATTGGTTGGTGAGCGGATTGGTCGCCTATATCCAGCAGGCAGTTATCTTTAGACGCGATGAGGTTGAGCTTGAAGCTTCTATAGGGAGCGGCGTATCTAAAAAAGATTCTTCTAAGGTTGTTGAGGGAGAAGTTGTTGCCACAACACAGCCGACCCCAGCCAAAAAGAAACCGGTAGTAAAGAAGGGTAAAAAACGGAGGAAGAGGTAATGGAAGAATCAATTCGATTCGCAAAGAAATATCTTGAAGATGTCTTGTCCTTTTTTGGACTCAACACCGATGTCTATGCTACAAGCGAAGATACTGTTATCGAACTTGAAATCCCCTCGACACACCTTAACGGTTTCTTAATTGGCCAGCATGGCGAAACGATGCGCGCTTTACAGTTTTTAGTGAGCAACGCCCTTAAGAATCAGGGCTATGAGTATACACGTGTAAATGTTGACGTTGCAGAATATAAAAAGCAGCGCGCTGAACGATTGGCTAAACGCGCCGAAGCATGGCTCCAGGCAGTTAAAGCATCTGGGGAACCAATGGAATTGAAGCCGATGAGCGCCGTTGACCGGCGGGTTATTCATAAATTAGCCCAAGAATACGGCCTGGCGAGTGAATCCACGGGCGAAGCTCGTGACCGGCGGGTTATTCTAAAACCGGCAGAAAGCCAAAGTTAGTCAGGCTAGCTTACGTTAAGTGGTAACCTCTTCTAGTACGTCTTTGTAAACGGTTAGTGTCTCGGCGGCCATTTTGCCCCAAGAGAATTTTTTAAGGTGGGCGTAGCCATTCTTAATGAGTAGCTTACGCAACGCCGGGTCTTCAAGTACTTCCTGCACCGCGCGTGCCATATCCTTGGGGTCGGTAGGAGTAAAGTAATATGCGGCGTCGCCATTTACCTCGGGCATAACACTGGCGTTACTTGAAACAACCGGCGCGCCGTGTGTCATTGCTTCTAGGGGTGGCAGCCCAAAGCCTTCACTCAGAGAGGCAAAAACGTACGCCTGGCAATGCTCGTAGAGCCATTTGAGCTCGGCATCGGTTACGAAGCCGGTAAAAATAATATTCTTATATGAAGGTTGCTTGGCGGCCCAATCAATAAGCTCGCGGTAGTGCTTTTCGTGCTTGCCAACCAGAACCAATTTGAGTGCAGGATCATTTTTGTGTAATTCATTAAAGCCCCGTATGAGCCCGGGCAGGTTCTTGTGCGGAAAAGCCGTGCCAACGTACATGATAAATTTTTCGTTCTGTTGCAAGCCCATAGGCCGAACGGCTTTGTCCGCAAAGGCAGGTTCACTGGCTTCGAGGGTAACAACCAACTTGTTAAGCGTAAAAGGCTGGCGCTCGGCAAATTCGTTGGCCACCGTTTGTGTCGGCACCAGGATCTTAGATGCTTTAGTGTGCGTTTGCCACACTAAAAACATATAGAGGGCCATCTTAAGCCTATACAGAGGTAGCGGCGTTGAGCCGCGACGCACAAAGCGATACATAGTTGTATCGTGGCTCATGCATACGCACTTCCCAAAGTAAGAAACAGGCATCTGACTGAGGTCGAAATGTACTAAATCAGGCTTCAAACGATATAGCTGCCAGGCAAGACGCAGGTCATTTATTGGGTTAGCGCTGAACTTAGGGAAGGGGCAGGCGACAGCGGTAAAGTTTTTGGCGGTGGGCTTAAAGGGGTCGTCAGGCTGCACTAAAATAGTATAGCGATGGAACGTGTCAATTTTTTGCAGGTGCTCAACAAGTCGATCTATATAACGGCCTGTGCTGGAGCGCCGGATGCGAGCGTCAATAACGATGTGCTTACGTTTTTCCATAGTCTATCCTATAATTATACTAATACTCATGCAACGCGCCAAACAGATACCGTTTTATTTTTGCCTCGCCTTATTGGCGTATATGCCGTTTCATATCTTCTTGTCGCAGTCGCTAAGCCTGCTTACGGGCGGACTTGAGGTTTGGAAGGTGGCCAAAGACATCCTGCTTGCGGCAATGACCGTGTTCGCTGTTTGTTTGGTGTGGTGGTCGGGAAGGGCAAACCGACTATTCTACTGGCTGCTTGGTGGTGCTATTGCCTACGGCGTTTTGCACATGCTTTTGTGGAAGCTACACCCAGATATTTATCGACAAAGCGCCATTTTGGGATTTACGTTTAATATGCGGCTGCCAACGCTCCTGATGCTTGGCTATAGTGCGGCCTTACTTAAACCCGATTTTTCTCGCGCAACCATTGCCAAAATTCTCATTGCGGTGAGTACGGTGGTGGCGGCCTTGGGCATCTTGCAGTACTTTTTGCCTAAAGATATTCTGTCGCACGTTGGTTATGGGCTGGATAGAGGCGTTCGGGCTGCATTTTTTATTGATGATAACCCGCAATATCCCAGAATTATGTCCACACTCCGTGACCCTAACTCTTTGGCTGCATTTTTGTTGCTGCCCATTACCTTTATCAGCTTGCTCGTTGCCCGCGTCAAGAATGCTACAGAACGTTGGGGGTTGATGGCGGCTCTGGCGGTGCAAATAGGAGCACTGGTGTTAACCTTTGCGCGGAGCGCTCTTATTGCCTTGGCATTATCTTTGCTCTTTGCCTTTGCCTGGCAGTACCGGCAGCTACTCATGGGTTTTTTGCAGCGTTTTTGGCTGGTGCTGGTGGTTGTTCTTGTAGTGCTCGGCTTTGGCTTATACAGCCAGCGAACCAGCATGGTGTACCAACAGTATATCGTTCATAGCAGTAACGACAGCGATTTAGATTCTAACGATTACCATCGGATATTCCTGGAACGTGGCCTGCATGGCATTGCCGACGAGCCTTTGGGGCATGGCCCGGGCACTGCAGGGCTGGCGTCGATACAAAATCCTAAAGGGAGCTTCTTAACCGAGAATTACTACGTGCAAATTGGCTACGAAGTTGGCCTGCTCGGCCTTGTGTTATTCCTACTACTTAATGGTGTTGTCTATTTGAAGCTCCTGCCGCAAAGACGACAAGTATTGGTCGTAGCTCTTTTGGCATCGTTTTGGGGCTATGTCGCTATGAATATGCTTTTGCACATTTGGAGTAACGAAGCTGTAGCTACCCAGTGGTGGCTGGTAGCGGGACTTATGATTGTTTCAGCCGGCAGCGCAGCCCAGTACAAAACAAAAGCTACTCACCAATAATGGCAGCTATACGTCCGATTACTTTTTGAGCGACTGGTTCCCAATGGTAGCTGGCCGCTTTTTGGTGTGAACGCTTAGCGTAGTCGGACTGCAATGTTTTATCGCCAAGAAGTTTAGCGAGAGTATTTGCTATGGATTGCGGATCTTGTTGGTCAAAGTAGAGCGCGCTGTCGCCCGCGACTTCGTGGTACACTGCTACATCACTTACAGCACACGGTAAACCGTAGCTCATTGCCTCCAAAACCGGCATGCCAAATCCTTCGTAAAAGCTGGCACTGGTAAAAGCGTTAGCCGACTGGTACAGAGCGGTGCGCTGCTCGTCACTAATAAAGCCAACATAATTGACGTTGTGAGATTGGCTGAGCCTTTTGAGGGCGGATACCTCTTCTTGGCAATTCCAGCCTACTCGCCCGGCAACAACCAGGGCATATTCTTTTTGGAGTGCGCTCGGAAGGAGTTGGTATGCTTGAAGCAAAGTGAGGATATTCTTGCGTGGCTCAATGGTTCCCACGGTTGCCAGATACGGTCCGGTAATGTGCATCTCGTCAAGGCATTTTTGGCGTTGCTGTTCGCTGAGTTTGGTGACCGGCAGCGGTGGAATAGGTGTTACGAGCAGCTGCTCGCTGGGCGTGTGATATGTTTTGATAATCTTTTGTTTGCTAAAGTCCGAAACAGTGATTACAAAGTTGCTTCGTGCCAAGGTTTGCGGTACGAATCGCTCTAGATCTTGTTGATTCTTGCGTGCGACGTACTCCGGCAGATCCAGAAAAGTGGTATCGTGAATAACTGGTGCCGAAGGAGTCTTGAACAGCGAGGGGTAGCCTAAAAAGTTGGGGTACAAAATAAAATCGGCTTTTGTTTTTGCTAGTAGCTCGACGGGGATTTGCACGCCCCAGCGACGAGCCTGGTAGACCACCTTGCTGGGAATGAATTTTACCGGCCGATAGCTGATATTGGGAGCTTGCGGAAAGTGCGCGGCACTGCGGCGACCAAGAAAGTTGTAGTAAAAACCAATAAATTCCCAGTTCGGTTTTTGTCTGGCTAAGGCGGGAATGAACTGCTCTATATAATACGCAATGCCGGTGCGATTAACCAAAAGCGGGCTGGCGTCAAAAACGATTTTCTTTTTTGTCACGGATTTGCTCATACTAATAGTATAATGTCTAGTGTGGCTGAATTCGTAAAAAAACTCAAACAACGCTATGCCTACTCTACCATTCTGCTGCGGCAAATGGTAATAACCGATTTTAAACTGCGGTATCAGGGGTCTGTATTGGGATATGTGTGGTCGCTACTGCGTCCACTGTTTTTGTTTGTTATTTTATACTTTGTTTTTGCCGAGTTTTTGAATATAGGCAAAGATATTCCGCATTATCCGGTGTATCTGTTGGTTGGAATCGTGCTCTGGAACTTCTTTGCCGAAATTACCAGCAATGGTGTTTCGGCGGTCGTGAGCCAGGGCGACCTCATTCGTAAACTTAATTTCCCGAAGTACGTTATTATTCTGGCGGCAGCTGTTTCGGCGCTGATAAACTTAGCTCTTAACTTGATAATTATTGCCATCTTCTTGGCCTTTAACCACGTAGATATTCAGTTTGCGGCAATTTTCGCGCCGCTTTATATTTTTGAAATTTTTGTGTTTGCCATAGCACTGGCCTTTATTTTAAGTACGCTTTTTGTACGCCTCCGTGACATTAACTACATATGGGAAGTAATTATGCAGGCGGCGTTTTATGCCACGCCTATTATTTATCCGTTAACCAAGGTTAGTGAGCGTTCCCCGGAGCTTGCCAAGCTCCTTCTCATTAACCCTGTGGCGCAAGCAATCCAAGATGTGCGCTATGGCTTGGTAACTAACCAAACACAGACTATCTGGAGTGTTCTCCACTCACCAGTGATAAAAGCCTTGCCATTTATTATCGTGCTAGCGGCGTTTGTGTTTGCGGTGCTTTTCTTTAAAAAGCGATCGCCCTATTTTGCGGAGGATGTGTAATGGCAGAACTTAACCAGCCGCGAACGGCAATTTCAGTTAACAATGTTCACAAGAATTTTGCATTACCACATGAGCGCTCGCGGTCGGTCAAGAGCGGCTTTACGTCACTCATACGCGGCGGACGGCGCAAAGTAGAAGTGCAACATGCTTTGCGGGATATCTCCTTTGATATTCAAGAGGGGGAATTCTTTGGCATTGTAGGCCGCAATGGTAGCGGTAAGAGCACACTGCTTAAGATATTGGCCGGTATTTACCAGCCAACTAAAGGCTCGGTTGATGTGCATGGTAAGTTAGTGCCCTTTATTGAGCTTGGCGTGGGTTTTAACCCAGAGCTTACGGGCCGCGAAAATGTGTTTTTAAACGGTGCACTGCTGGGCTTTAGTCCCAAGCAGATGCAAAAGATGTACCAGGACATTGTCCGTTTTGCTGAACTCGAGAAGTTTATGGACCAAAAGCTCAAAAACTATTCTTCGGGCATGCAAGTTCGCTTGGCGTTCTCGGTGGCTATTATGGCAAAAGCCGAGATTCTGTTAATTGACGAAGTGTTGGCGGTTGGCGACGCTGACTTTCAGCGTAAATGTTTCGATTACTTTAAATCACTTAAGCGTGATAAGCGTACGGTAGTATTTGTGAGTCACGACATGGCTGCCGTGCAGCAATATTGCGACCGGGCGTTGCTCATTAACAAGAGTGAACTCGTGGAGATTGGTTCGCCAGCAACCATTGCCGCCCATTACAACCAGTTGTTTATGGATCAGGAGCGATCCGTTAAGGATGGCTCCAGCGCGCATCCGAGCGGAGAAGAGCGTTGGGGTGATCATCAGGCGGAATGGCTCAAGGTGACAACTGATATTTCTGGCCGCAAACTGACTGCGCCCGAATTTGTAACAATTACCGCTACTGGCAAAGCGAACGAAGATATTGATTTTCCGATTTTTGGTTTTTCTATTAAAGACGACAGCTTTTCGCAGATTACCGGGCACAATACGGTCCGCAAGCAGATAAAGGTTGGTCCGCTTAAAAAAGGCGAGCAGTTTACGGTGTCGTGGCGCGTGCCGAACATCTTTAATACCGGTCGCTATTACGTTGACTGCACGATTGCCCACGACCAGGCTACAATGGTAAGCGACCGCTGGCCGGACGCCACATCATTCTCGGTAGGCCGCATAGACAACAACCCGTATCCTATATGGGTGGACGCCGAGTTGACGTATAATAAGAAGTAGCTAAGAAACAGAAGGATTTACAGAGGTGAAACAAGCAATCAAAGGTGCCATTAAGCAAGCAGCTCCGGGATTGGTACAAGCCGTGCAACGGCTCAAGCGGCTCGAAGAAAAAGTAGATGCCTTGCAAGCACAGATTACCGAGCAAGAAGCGCGGTACGAAAAACATGATTTTCGCATCGATCACCTTAAGGCACTTTCTAAAGAAGTTGAGCCGTATCAACCTACCTACGGCTTTACCGGTATCTTTGACGATCCAGCACGAGATAGTCTCGATCGCGCCCGCATTATCGAGAGTCACCTGGGTAATCCGGCCAATCTTCGGGTTTTAGATATTGGCTCTTCTATTGGTTACATGTGCTATTACTTTGCCGATCGCGGTGCTCAAGCGGAAGGGTGGGACTTTCGTCCTAAAAATGCCGAAGTTTCTCGCTTAGTTGGCGAGATTAATGGCATTGATATTACGGTTAAAACGAAACAGTTCGACCTCGAAACAGTTAAGACCATTCAGCCGGGTAGTAAGGACGTCGTGTTTATCTTGAGCGTTATTCACCATATTCTGTACTACAACGACCTTGCCTATACTCAAAAGCTTATGAAAGAACTTATGGAACGCGTGCCGGTATTAGTTGTGGAGCTAGCACGTAAGGGCGAAGATAAAAAGCTGTTTTGGGACGCGGCGCAGCCCGAGGACGAACTGGCAATATTTGACCTTATCAAGGATGACATCACCATTGAAAAGATTGCTGATATTGGCAACCACCTCTCTAAGCATACTCGCCCGTTGTATATTATTCGCGCCAAAAAGCAGGTAACAGTCAATAGCCACGTATATCGTTACGACCACCGGGTGAACGCTGCTTACGAGAAGTCGCCGATGGTTTATTCACCCCTGGTACGCCGGTACTACTTTGCCAACAAGAACATCATTAAAGAATATGATTTTGCCAAAGATACTGACAACGTGAACCGCAAGCAAATTGTGGCCGAAATTAATGCGCTGCTTCAGCTTGAAGGTGTGCATGGCCTGCCGAAGATGACAGAGTTTGAGCTTACCGCTACGGGTGCGAAGGTGGTTTTGGAGCGCGTGCCAGGTAATCTTTTAAGTGAAAAGCTCACCGACAGCTACTCAGCTGCCGTGCAAGTAGGCATCGCTAAGGATATTCTAAAAACGTTACGCGATTTGCGAACGGCTGGGCTTAATCATAACGATGTGCGAAGCTGGAATGTTATCTTTGACGGCAAAAAGGCAACCCTGATTGATTACGGTTTAGTAGCGCCCACGCAGACTGACGATGACGTTGTCTCGCTTTTATGGGTCCTGCATGCTATGAGCCAAGGCGAGCGCGAGGGCTTTGAGATGTTCAAGGATGTGCCACCAGCCACCGCATTTAAGGGTAGCGAAAAGCTAGAGGCCTTGTACAAGAAAGTAAAAGCAGGCGAACGCGACCCTGCAAAACTACTCGAAACTCTTTCGTAGTTTATTGACTCACTAGCTGCAACATTGTACTATAGGCTGATGTCAGAGAGGCCTATGTGTGAGGTTGTTGATGGTATAAACGTGTGCGCTCCTTCTAGCGAAGGGGCGCACTTTGTTCGGACACGACGAATGTTCGCAGCTGCAACGGCAGCAGCAGTGGCGCTCAGCGGTCCTATACTAACGTCAGGCGAAGCTACACCCGCGCATATAAAAGCGCGGCAGTCAGTTCGCTGGATACCGGAGGCAATTCCTCTGCCACCTACCAATTTAGCTCACGCGCCCACCGAGGTAGCGCCGCAGGCCAAAGCCTATGTCCGCCAGCTTATGGAGCAGCCTCAAACAACCCAGTACGAAGACATTTTGGCAGGCATCCAGAAGAAGCATTTATATACAACTTTTTCGGAATCTTTAACGACTGATGATCTTTTGACGCTTGATTATCGCTACAACACAACTATTGCTGGTGAGTTTGGCCTTACTATTGTTAATCTATTGCCAGCCCTCGACAAACTGCAACAGCTCCAGAATAAAAACGCGCCATTTACGGACAAGCTTGCCGTTACACAAGACTATCTAGCTCAGCTCGGCTTGCATCTTAAGGTAGGAACTTCCCAGGAAGCACTCAAAGTTAATTTTAAACCTCTTACGCAGGCTAACAAGCAGGAGTATGGAGCAAATCAGGCGCTTTTTGATCTGATAACTGTGTTCTCGAGAGCGCCAAAGCAGTATTACGATTTTGTGCGTCAATCAAATGAACTCACTATTGAACTGGCTAATAATGAAGATGCCAGCGAGAAGAATGATAAAGGCGATGTTATTGGAACGTATGCTGGTTATGCTACCTATGATTTTAATAAGAAGCAAGAGAGCATTACGTTTGGCGTGACCGATTCGTCAGTTACCGCCGACTTGCAAGCCCACGAGCTCTTTCACCTGATTGATCCACTGCTTTCGGGAGGGTCTGATGCAACTCAAAAAGATCCGGCTTATGAAGCACTCAATAACGGCATTGCATACCAGAACGACGAGAAAAAAGTCACCAGGCATGTGGCTGCGACTACCACGGCTAATGATGTGTATTCTGCTTGGCAAACTGATGTTATGGAGGCACGCCAAAAGAAAGAGTATACAACTGCCTGCTCGCTTGCTAAAAAGGGCGACGCGGCTATTAGCGCCATACAACAGGACGAAGTATTTATTAGTTCGTACGCGGGCCGCTACAATGTGGCCGAAGACAAGGCTGAAACCGAGAGCGGTCTAACAAGCGGCGGCAATGGTATAAATGCGCGGCTCAACCTCGACGCCCCCTCTATTTACAGAAAATATATGCTTCTTACGGAGCGCATGGCACAGTATGCGCCCAGAATTGTGGGCTACTTTATTACGAAAGAGGCGGTCAGGGGCTATACGCACACCTATCGACTCCCAAAGCTTACAAAAGAATGTGATCAGCCAGCTGGGCACACCGTAACAAAAGGCGGATAGGGTTAGCGATTACTTATCTAATCCGTGGCGCTTAATGGCGTCAAAAATTACTTTAGAGCAATTGTCCCAGCTAAAACTGGCAGCTTGTTTATAACCCTTTTTAATCATTTGCTGCCGCAGCTTTTCGTCGGTAAGTACTTTTTTAGTAGCATCAGTAAGAGCCTTTACGTCGGTGGCTTCTTCGATATACAGCGCAGCGTCACCGCCAGCTTCGGGGAGGGAAGAATTGTTTGCCGTAATAACAGGCACACCGCAACTCATTGCCTCTAAGATTGGCAGCCCAAAGCCTTCGTAGTGGCTGGGGAATAAAAATGCTTTAGCACCGCTGTACATGGCGGCCATGTCTTCGGTGTCAACGTAACCAGGCAATACGACTTTTTCGCCAGCTTTACGAGCTTGTTTAATGGCTTCGCGAATGCCTTCGTCTTGCCAGCCGCGACCGCCAATGAGCACCAGGCTAGTTGTCTGCCGTATCTTATCGGGCAGAGCGCGGTAGGCAGCAATAATGCACTCAACATTCTTGCGTGGCTCAAGGGTGCTCACAAATAAGATGTAGTCACCAAAAATGCCATATTTTGCTTTTGCCTCGGCAATCTCATCTGCATCACGGGTTGTAAAGTAATCGGCTGCCGCCAGGGGCGCAACCACAATCTTGTCGGGATTAACGTCAAATTGTTCCAGCACAATGTCTTTGCTGGCTTGCGAAACAGCCACAATCAGGTCAGCTTTTTTAATGGAGCCCGGCAAGTGCTTAGTCATAAAGGCTAGGTTTTGGGGGTGAAGGTACTGCGGACAGACAAACATACTCAGATCGTGCACGACAATAACCGACTTCGACCTGGCTAGTGGCCAGCGGATAAAGTTAGGAAAAATATAGACCCCCTTACCAAAAAAGAGATCAACCGGTGGAATGATATTGCGGAACTTTAGAGCATGATATATCTGAGGTGGCAGCCAGTCTATGGGCCTATCGAACGTGTTTTTGTTATTAACAAGGTCGCTAATATCCATGGGCTCTTTTGGGTGCGATATGAGCTCGATGCTGTCACTCCGCCCTATAGCTTTTTGCAGGCCTTTAACCATGCCAAAGGCGAACCAGCCTACGCCGCTTCGGTTTTTAAGAATAGATTGTGCTTCAACAAATATCTTCATAACTCACTATATTATAGAATTATGTCGCTGATAATGCTAACATAAGTGCATGAAATTGTTCCTATACGAAGCGGCATACAAGAGGGTTGATGTCGCCAGGTGGGCAGCATATGCTGTGGTGTTGGGCGTTGATGCGGCGTGGGCTTACAGTGCTGCAGTAAGCGTGGGGCACTTTGCGCTGCGAGCTTTGGTAGGTGGGGGTGCGATTATTCTTATTCGCCTGATGCTCTCGCGATTTGGTACGAGCCGGATGAGTTCCTCACTTGGCGCGGTAACGGCCTTTTTACTCCTGGGAAACCTAGGTTTAGAGCAGCTGATTCTTGTTGGCGTGTTTGCTGCCTATACAATTGTGCTGGTTGAGTTTTCTAAGGTGCCTTCTAAGCAGTTGGCGGTCCTGACTGGTGTTGTATCTGGGCTGATGGCAGGTGTTTTAAGCGATTACGGCCATGTTGTGGCTCTTCTTTTAGGTAGCTTTTTGATTGCGCGCACCCTGTGGCAGCTTCTTTTTGAACATGGCTCCAAACTTCAGCTGATACTTTTCATGGCCAAGGCCTTTGCCTGCATTGTTTTGGCGGGCTTGGTGTACTGGCTTATCGGATTGTATGGTCACGACTTAGTAGATAATGTGGCTCTGGCGCCAATGCCGACCTTGCCGCTGTGGCTTATGATAGTTGGCGGCGTCTTGGCGTTGCGTGGTGTGTGGAGTATTGTGCTGCTCCCAACGCAGCGTAGTCCTATCGCCCGGCGACAACGTATACTGATGGCTTTTATTGGATTGGGTATAGGTATCTCGACGTGGCTGTGCATACACTTTGGCCAGCGGATATTTGCAGCAGGGAGCCTCTCATTCTTAGGAGAAGCTGGCCTCTTAGCGTGGTCTGTACAGGTACAGATATTTGGGCTTTTAGCGCTGCTGCTGTTTGCCACAAGCGGCATTGACCGCTCGCTGTTTATGACATCTCGTTTTAGTGAGTGGCTTGTTCCAAGTAAGCGCCGATAGCTTGCATAAAGTCTGCATAACAGGCGTCAAACGTATATCTTTTACTCTCCTGCCAGGCGGCAGTGCGCATTTGCTGATAACTATCGGGCGACTGCGTGAACATTGTGGTAATACCCTCGCTGAGACTTTTTGGGGTTGGAGGTGAGGCAACAATGCCTGTCTTTCCATCAATAATACTATCGCGCAAGCCGTCAACGTCGTAGCCGACAACCGGCGTCCCTTGGCTGTTCGCCTCGGTCACGATAAGCCCCCAGCCTTCTTTGACGCTAGCTGCGGCGAGCGCCCACGACTGGCGCATGATTTCTTCGCGCTTTTCGTCGGATACGCGGCCCAAAACTTCTATATCACTAGCAAACTTGCTGTTGTTTACGTGTTTACGAACGCGTTCACCATAGTTGCCATGCATATCGCCGGCAATAATCAGTCGTAAATCGGGCTTTGCTGCTTTGGCAAGCTCAAAGGCGGTTACGATGTCATCGGTGCGCTTCATAGGGCGGACGGCGCCAAACGAAAGAAGTGTGGGCTGCGGGTACTTTACCACATCTTGAAGGTTGGCAAGCGGTTGTGCGCCGCACCCCTGGGTAATAATAGCGATATTTTCTGGTTTAAAACCCGCGGTGTGCACTAGGTCTTGTTTAGTGCTTTGCGATATAGTAATAACTTTGCTGTGATTGAGCTTGCGGAGGTACCACGGCTCTATAGCATATCCTATGCGGCTAAGTGGCCACATCATTTGATAAAACCACACTTCACGGGCTAGCTGATGTACAAATAAATACGTTGGTTTCTTGCTGTAGCTCCCGGCAAAAAAAGGAATAGTGTTGATCTCGTCAATAACTACATCGGCCCACTCGGCGAGGTTGTGCGCCTTGTATGTTTTGCGAGCTTGTGAATAGACGCTATAGCGGCTGCCGGCACGCATAATTGTATAGCCGTCTTTGACCTCTTTGGCCTTGGAACCGGCTGGCCGACTTGTAAGCAAAATAGCCTCGTGCCCATCGGCAACTAGTCGTTTAAGAATATTGTCGGTTACAACTTCTGCACCACCCGCCAGGGGATGGTCGTATGCCTTCCAGGAACACCAGACAACCCGCATTAGTAACTCCCTAGGCCTTTTCGTTGATAATAAACAGCGGTCGATTTTGTGTTTCGTGGAATACGTCTTCGAGATATAGCGCCAAGAGTCCCTGGCAAATGAGTACAATGCCCACCATAAAACTGAGCATTAAGGCCAGTATGCCAGTGCCAGTGATGGAAAGGTTCAGCGGGTCTCCCAACAGATAGGTCTCCACGATAACCGCAATGGCCGCAAATGCCGAAAGAGTTGCAATAATAAATCCCAGGCCGCCAATAAACTTGAGTGGTTTGGTGGAGTGCTTAATAAGGCCGTCGAGAGCAAGTTTGAAACGTTTCTCAAAACTATATGCAGGTTCGCCGCCGTGTCGTTCTAGAGCGTGAAAGGGTACAAATGCTCGTCTGAACCCAAGCCAGTCTATAAGGTTGCGGGCAATACGGTTTCGCTCGGTAAGCTTATTGAATTCATCTACAACTTGCCGGTCGAGAAGGCGGAAATCGGTCGATTTTGAAACAACCTCTTGATCAGAGTCGAGCATTTTTAATAACTGGTAAAAGGTTTTGGAGCCGGTTTTAGCAACAACTCCTTCTTTTTGGTTTGTTTCACGAACGCCAATAACCACTTGAGCGCCAGCTTGCCATTGGGCAATAAAGGTGTCAACAGTCTCTAGCGGATGCTGCCCGTCGCCATCCATAATAACCATGGCGTCGCCCTTAGCGGACTGTAGACCTGCGCTGGTAGCCGCTTCTTTGCCGAAGTTCCGCGAAAATGAAACGTAGTGCACATGGCTTGGATCCTGCGCGTGTAACTTTTTAAGAATATCAAGTGACGCGTCTTTGCTGCCATCGTCTACATAGCGCAGCTCATAGGCGAGAGGCTTGCCGTGCATAAATTCTACGATGTGCTTATAGTGCCACTCTAAATTGCTGGCTTCGTTGTGGAGCGGAATGACGAAGCTAATGAGTGGGTGCGATGGGGGCGAAGGATGCTTTGACATAACTATATGCTGATATTGTACCGATTATTACCCGTCTAAGCCAGCGCTGGGCGCAATTTTTGTACGTTTGGCTATATAGGTTGCCCAGAAAATGGTCTGACCAAGCACCAGACCGGCAGACGTTGAAAACACAATTTGATAGATAGTGGCATGGTGCAGAACAAGCAGAATGCCAGAGGCCACCAACGATACCAGACTTATCCAAAGAGCGAGGTGGCTTCGCACAGCCAAAAGGTAATTTACAATGACATTGGTGAGGGTCACCAGCAGTGCGATGATAGAGAGCAGCGGCAGCCACGAAGAAGCTCTGGCAAAATCATTACCGAGCAGAATGCGCATAATCGGATAGGCAAAGACGCTAAAGAGTAGTAATCCGGCAAGGCAAACGGTGACGCTAATCGCTAATGTGCGATGAAATGCCTGCTTATTAGTTTGCAGATTACGGATGGTGATTGCTGGCAACATAACAGCGACCAGTGGTGCGCTGGCATAAAAGATAATGCGTGATACGGTTGAAACACCTGAGTACTGCCCGGCGAATTCCGGGCTAAAGAAGTGCTTAACCAGCATTACATCTATTGAAAGCAAAATGCTCATCGCAATAAGCGATACAATAACCTCAACAATAAACCCAAGATGATGCTTTATGAGTGTAATCTCGTGCTTTGTTGGCCAGGATAGCGTTTGCAGCAGCGGCGGAAGCTCGTGCTTGGTAACGAATCGGACGGCCAGCAAACTGAGCCATAGCCCAACCACAATACCTAATATACCGCCGGCAACTCCCATTCCCATTAAAATGAACACTACCGAAAAGACGATTTTTCCGGCACCGGTTAAGATAGAGTATATCGAGAGGCTTTTAAAGTCGTGTTTGCCCTGCAGGTATGCTGTCCAGAATACGGCTATCGCGTCCACCAGCAGCGCTGGTGTAAGCAGAATGAAAGGCCATGCTGAGCCAAAGTGAAAGAATTGTTCCAGGGCGGGCGAGGCGAGCAGTACACCTATGCAGGCAATAGTCACAAACCAGAACACCGTTTTTTGTAAAGCGACAATAAGTGTCTTGCTTTGTTCTTCGTCATGATTGGCAACAATATTGACACTAATAAGGTTAAGGCCGGTAAATACAGTAGTCAGTTGCAACAAGAAAGAAGTTACAACCTGCAGCTCACCATAGCTTTCCAGGCCAAGCATGCGGCCCATAATAGGGTAATAGAGGTAGTTAAGACCCGATGTTATCAGGCTGGCCGAAACAAAGAGCAGTGCGTTGCGATAGTAGCGGTCGTTGCGTAGACGAACGATGCCACTCTGCAAGAAAATCTTAAGCCGATACATCCTTTTTCACCTGCAAAGCGCTAAGGATGTCTGCGAGCTTTTGGGACTGCTGCTTCATATCAAATCGCTCTGTTACCTGTTGTTGGTTAAAAAGGCCCATTTTTTGAATGCGATCCGCATCTTGGAGCAGGCCGCGGGTTGCAGTATAGAGCGCCTCGGTGCTTCCCTGGGGGATAACAATATTCTCGCTGCCAGCGATCTCGGGGAGGGCACCACATGTGGTTGTAATAGCTGCCAGGCCGCAGGCCATGGCTTCTATAAGCGTAAAACCTACTTGCTCAGCGCCAATTCGCTGGCCAAGCCGTTTGGTGTCGCGAGCGGGCAACAGGTAAATGCTACGCTGATTGAGGTACTGTGGAATGTCGCTATTAGGAACAAAATCGTGGAATTCCACGGCAGGGAAATCACGGGCTAGGGCTTCGACCTGCGGCTGCCAGCTGCCTTTGCCAATAATGGTCAGGGGTAAGTCCGGAAAATCGGGTGCTAAACGTCGGTACACGTCTATGAGCATATCAATACCTTTGTGCACCTCCAGCTTGCCTACGAACATAAGCGATTGCGTTGGGCGATTAGTACGATCCGGCGTAAATATCCCTAAATTAAAGCCCGGATATACTACCGAGAGTTTGTCGGTAGGCGCCCCAAGCTTTACTAAATGGTCGGCTGCAGCCTGCGAGACACAAATAAAATGATCGGCATTGCGTAGTACATATTTGGTGTTGCCGCGGTAGCGCGGGATTTTGTATATGGGGTGTGTGGGGATAAGCTCGTACACCAAAACAGCAACAGGCTTGCCGATCTTTTTGCAATACTCTACAAACTGGCGACTTAGCGAGGAGAATACTTCCAGAACAACAACAACGTCTATATCTTGTAGGTCTTTCTCGAAATTCTTATAGAATACGCGCTTGGCCGTGGAGGCAAAGAACCGATTTTCTAGGCCTTTTTCTTCGTATTCGACTACGCGATACTCAACATTGGGCTTGTCGCTTTGGGCCTTGTCGTCGGTAGTAATGAAGCGCACAGTCTCGACAGGTAGCGAAGAGAACCAGGTGTACTCATAATTGTAGCGGTCGTGATGGCAAACGTAAGCAACTTTCATACTATTGCAAATTGGCACTTAGGTTATAAAGCTCAATGGTGGTGTCGGTTGTTGGCTTGTAGGGGATGACATCTACCGGAATGGTCGGGTCGGCATCAAAGCTTACGGTTGTTTTCGTATCAACGACTCCTTGCCAGCGCACAACTCCTTGCTGCGAAAAGGTAATAAGCTGGGTTTTTGGTGCATCTTTTGCCGGGAGGGCTGAAAGTGACACGCGCACACTATGGGTATTCTTGGCAGCTGCGGCCGTTAGGCCTCTAAAACCTAACACGCCGTGGCTCCCCATTGGTATAAAGGCTTGGTCAGTGGCCTTGTTGAATTCAGGAAGATGGAATCCATCGGAGGCGATAAGCGCGTACGCAGCTTGCTGGCCGGGTAGGACTCGGTATGTCCATACTTTATCCTTGCCGTCGGCTGATGCGTCGAAGCGTACAAACTGCAAGCCTTTTATGTTTTTGGCGGGCCGGTCATGCGAAAGTACCATGTCGACACCCAAAGTCCGCAGTATTGGCACTGTTTGGGCATCGTTTAATCCTTGTATGCTTAGGCGGAGCGGCCTTTCGGGGCTATCGGTGCGGCTTGAATTAAGGAGTGCCTTTCCGTGCACCTGCTGATAAGTAAGATATGTTATAGCTGGCCACGACGGCTGCTCGCTTAAAGGATATTCGGCAATAGTGTCTACTGATTGCTGAGTCTTTAGCCAGGAATACACAGCGGGAGAGCTTTTGTAATCCCACGTTACGCCACGCGATTGGGTTAAAAGTTCAATCCCGGCTATACCGATAGCGACGACGACGAGTGCAATTTGCTTCCAGCGGGTTTGTTTGGCAATCAACAGGTAAAGACCAATGCTTGCCAAAAGCACCAGACACAAATCAACAATAAGGTAAATTCGGGCATAAACGCGCCACATAGCGGTAACATGACTCAAGATATAAGACGGCATAGGAAGCTTGTGTCCAAAAACGGTTATGGTGGGTTGCAGGCTTAACAAAAAGGCTGCCAGCAATGTAAAACTGGTGACGCCGAGCAAGAATACTAACGGAATACCCCTAAATCGAAGCGCCCGCAACTTACGTTGCACAAAAAGCACCCAGGCAAGAATGGCCAGTGCCAGGACGGTAATGCCAACGTACAGGGTACTTTCGGTAAAGTTTGATCCGTGCAGGTTAGCTTGCCGCCATGGAGAGTAAGACTTTGGCAGTAGTGGGTTGTTGTCTGCTGGCAAGATGTACTCGACGGGGCGGGCTGAATAAACCATAACCTCGGTGGCTATGTCGCCCCGCGATGAAGCAAGGGTGCTGGTAATTTTGCTGGCATACCCAAACTGTACTAGCACTACAGGCGCCAAAAAGAGGACAGCAATAGCAACGTAGGCACACACCGCCTTAAGCCTTTGGAGTAAGTAGGCTTTGTTCTGTTTGGTAATCCAGGCATCTACCGCAAAAGAACCAGCAATTAAGCCGCTCAGCAGCACACCTACCAACAGAATGAAGTAGCCGTCTTGGTATACGCAAGCCGCCGTGCTCAAGCCCAGGAGGAGAATATTCCGCCGGGTGGGGTTGCGCCAAAATACCAAGAATGCCCAGAGTACCAAAATAAAGAAGAAATTGAACATATATGACAGGTGGCCGTGGGCGTTCATCTGATGGAAGGGAGTAAAGGTAACCACAAATGCACCAAAGAATGCTACCCAAGTATTTTTTAATAGCCAGCGCACAAACGCAAACATAGCGAGAGCGGAACTCATGTAGCCCATAAGCAGCATAAGGTTCCAGGCGCAGATAGATGAGCCAGTCAGATGCTTAAAGATCCACATGCCAGTGATACTGAACATAGAGGTGATTTGAAAAGGATCGCGGAGGGTCTCACCAAAGGGGGCATTAACAAGATGGGTAAAACCAGGGATCGGCCCCCCCTTGTCAATCCAGCTGAGCCAGGTGAGGCCTGCCGTACCGTCGCCCGGTCCGCCAGTGGCAATCTCCATGTTCCCGCAGGTAAATAGGGCATTGCCTATATAAAACCAACTGAGGAGCGCGAAAAGTATCGTTGCTATAGCATATGTGCTTATTGTTTGACGTTTTGGTGACGACCAAAAAATGGCCCTAAGCTTGTCTATCATTACACGTATCTTACCACAAGCTGGCCCGCGAAATCACTTATTTGCGGGATGCTTTGAGCTTGGCTGCTGCCAGGCCTGCGCCACCTGCAGCGTACTTAGCCGTATGATATGCAATGAACGATCCACCCTTTAGCGGGTGACGCAAAAAGGTGCGCCAGTTCTTAACATATACTCGCCGCACAAAGCCAAGTTGTGTGCTCGACTCTTCTTTGGTGGCCGCCCCTTTGTAGTTAATAAAGTCTTTACCGTAGTCGTAGTACTTTTTGAGGTGCTTGCGCATTGATTTAGGCTCGCCAAGGTGCAGGGCTTCTGCGTCAATAAATCCGGTTTTGACGCCAGCGCGGTTTAGCTTGTTCTGAAAATCATAGTCTTCGCCAGCGGTAATGCTCGAGTCAAAACCGCCTATTTTTTCGTAGAGTTTTTTGCTCACAAAACGCGCCGAGGAGTGGTCGAGATTATATTTGTACATGTCTACCTCAAATTTGCGGATCTTGGCCACCCAACTTACGCGCACATCAGGCGTGTTGTGCACTACTACTGCTTCGCAGCCTTCGCGGACCATTTCCACGCACTCTTCAACAACAGTCGGTTCAAGTACAAAGTCGCTATCTACCTTGTAGATGTATTCTCCCGAAGCTTTAGTGACGCCAAAATTAACCTGGGCACTCCGTTCCGGACCTTTTGAGTAGACCTTGCTGGTGTATTTTTTTGCAATAACAGGGGTATCGTCGGTTGAGAAGTTATCGACGATAATTATCTCAATATTCTTGTATGTTTGTTCCTTAATAGACTGCAGGCATACCTCAAGGGTAGGGCTGGAGTTTTTAGTTGGAACAATAACCGAAACAAGGGGATCTTTCATGGTTGTAGTATACAAGAGTCTTCGCCGCCCTGTCTATTTGACGGACATGTAGAAGTTCATATTGGGGTCGTTCATCCAGGCGATGCCTTCGGCTACGAGGCTAAAGTATTCCCTGTAGACGCCGGATTGACTCGGTGCTTTCATAGTGAACTCAAAGGTGCCGACTTGCCCAGGGGCGACTGACGATTCAATCAGCCGTGCAGGGCGGTTGGCTCCTAACCAGCCTGAGTAAAAGAAGGCGCTGTTGCGGTCGAGCGGGTGAGTCATGCCCACGTTCACAGGGTATGGGCCATCATTCTTCCAGGTAACATTACCGGTGTTCTTGGCCTTAAAGCCAACGTACACGGTATCACCGGGATTTAAATTGGTCGTGCCTTTGCCAGTTGTTTTTGTGGCATCGCTGTATGCGTACTGGTCTACGAGCTGCCAACTATAGTTGGGTTGTAAGATGCTGCTCCTAAAGTTAAGGCCCGGGTTATTCAGCCAGCCCACACCTACGATATAGGGGCTGAAGTATTCGAGGTAACTACCCGGATTATTGCTTGCCTTCATCCAGAACTCAAAAGTGCCAACTTGGCCAGGGGCTACAGAATCCTCGACAAGCTCAGCAGGACGATGACTATTTATCCAGCTACTGTCGTAAAAGGCGCTATTGCGGTCATACCCTCCGGCGGTTCCTAATTGTATAGTGTTTGCGCCGCTCTTAGACCAGGTTACATTACCGGTGTTCTTGGCTTTTATCCCTACATATACCCGGTCGCCCGGCATCTTATTGACGGTGTTGGTGCCATGGGTTTTTGTGGCATCGCTGTATGCGTACTGGTCTACAGGTTCCCAAGTGTAACGATAGGGCTGGATGCTTCCAGGGAAATACAGACCTGTCGCTGGCATCCAGGCAGCGCCTTCTACCACAAGGTTAAAGTACTCCTTGTAACTACCCGGATTATTGCTTGCTTTCATCCAGAACTCAAAGGTGCCTGTTGCGCCTGGAGCTACTGATGATTCAATCAGCCGTGCAGGGCGGTTGCAGCCAAGCCAAGAGCTATCACACCATTTGCTATTACGGTCTGAAGGCCACTCGGTTCCTACGTTAACCGGGTGAGAGCCAGTATTTGACCAGGTGCGGTTACCTGTGTTGCGCACCTTAATGCCCACATATACCCGGTCGCCCGGCAGTTTATTTACAAGATTGGTGCCGTGCGTTTTGGTCTGGTCACTGTATACGTACTGGTCGAGTACCTGATATGAGTAAGACGCTGCCTGAGTGCTGCCAAACCAGGTTGTAAAGTAATACCAAAAGTTACGGTTGCCGTATGAACTACAGCTGTCTGCGCTCCCGCCATTTAAATTATTAAGGGAGGCGGCATTTGGCTGATACGGTGTGTAAATATAAAGAGCGGCTGTAGCAGCATTTTGTATATTGATAACCGACCCGCCACAGCTGGAGTTGGGGTTGTACTGCACGTAGTAATTTCCAATCCAATAATTGTATGCATATGGATGATCTATGTAGTAACGGAATTGCCAAGCAGCGTTATCTACTTGCTTAAAGAAACCGCGATACGTTGTGCTACAGCCTGAAGAATCAGGGCAGCCATAGCCCATGGCGTAATTGTACTGGTTCTCCCACGGCCAATCGTCGGTTATCAAACCTTGTTCTTTTTGCAAGGTTGTAAGGATGACCTGCGGGTTTATACGATATGCCTGTGCGGCGTTATAGATAATTTGCGCTGCACTTAGGCCACCAGGGACGCTAGAGCCGGGGTCGGCGGCGTTGTTGGCGAAAGTGGAAGTGTTCTCGTAGTAGCTCTTGAGGCATGTGTATGGGGCGGGATAGCCTTTGAGCGAACCCCACTCGGCGCGGGTATAGTATCGCCCGGCGCCGGAGTTCCAGTGGCTGCTGTCTTGCGACCCGCTAGTGTCACAGCTGGGTACCTTGGCATTAAGGAAGTTCTGAATATCACTTACCGACATGGCCTGGTAGTTGGTAAACACGACATCATCAATTATCCGGCCGGCATTAAAGTCGCTGCCCGAAAGCGCACTTGCTGTATTTGCCGATGCGGCCATAAAGCCGCTGGCGCACGCGGTGACCATCACGACAAAGGCGATGGCGGTAAAACTAGTTTTTTGTATATACGAACGAACTCTTCTCATGACGACCTTTATTTTTGAACGGTAATCGCTCCTCCTTGCCAAGTGCCGGTCGCGGTTTGTGGGCCCTTGGTAACTTCTACCCGAACATTCCAATCGCCACTAACAGGGAAGCGATCGTAACTAATAGTAAACACCGGGCAGATATAGCTGTTATTTTGGAGGGCCACGGGACCGGTCTCGGTTACATCAGCTTGGCCTTCTTTAGTGAGAACTACCTTACAGGTACCTTCGGTGGAACCGTTTACGAGGCTGCTCACCCGAACTACTCTGTCATTCGGGTTTGGGTTAGCACCTGTTACGACCACACTAAAGTCTGCTGGCTGATTAGGAGTATTGAGCGTGCCTTTATCGTTGGGATTGCTCTTTTCGTTTTCGGTTGCCGTATTGTCACTTGGGTCGGCAGGTGAGTAGTCAACGCTGTTTTGCGGGCGGATATCACCAGTGTTCTTGCTTTTAATATGATTCTCGCTACCCGGGCCTTGGTAACGGTACCAGGCCATGCCTGCGCCAGCGGCCAAGATGACGGCCACAAGGATAATAAGAAGCTTTTTGCGAGACTTCTTTTTGGGTTTTGTTGATGTGGAGTAGTGTTTATTTTTCATGGCAAAATGTGCACGTTTACTCATTTTATTGTAGCATAAGCGTTCTGGCCTGCAACAGAGTAACATTGTAAAATTATCCTTACGCCAGCGGTGTGTATTACGCAACAGAAGGTGGCCAAGAGGCCACGTGCTCTGTTATGATGGGGGCATGATTGTCGTAATTATCGCCGGAGGATCGGGTTCTCGTTTGTGGCCGCTCTCGACTCCTTCGTTTCCAAAACAGTTACTTAAGGTCAATGGCAGTGAACGTTCTTTGCTTCAAGCAACATACGATCGCGCTCGCCAACTCACCGATGAAGCATCTATCTACATTGTTCCCGAAGTGAGCCTCATGCCTCATATCAGGGAGCAGCTTCCAGACTTTCCCGAAGAGAACTTTGTGGTTGAGCCGGCTCGTAGGGGCACATCGAGCTGCATAATTGCAGCACTCGCTTACATTGCTGGTCGTCACGACAAAGATGAGCCAATTGCCGTGCTTTCTTCTGACCACTATATTCGGGATGTAGACGGCTTTGTTCATAGCTTTCGTGTTGCCTCAGAAGCCTCTGTACAAGAGAGCCGCATCGTACTTGTCGGCGCAGAGCCTACCTATCCGTCAACTGGTATGGGTTACATCCAAAAAGATGCGCTGCTCGACGAGGACCGTTTTGTCTACAACGTACACTCCTTTAAAGAGAAGCCTGACTACGAAACTGCCCAACAATATGTACGCACTGGTAACTACCTGTGGAACTGCGGCTATTTTGTAGGCTCTATTAATACGTTTGATAAAGCAATGACCGAGTTTGCGCCGCAATTGCACGAGAACTACACAAAACTGCTCCAAGCAACACCCGAAACATACGAAGGCATTTACTTGCAGTTCGAAAGTATCTCGATTGACTACGCTCTGATCGAAAAAGTGCAGGATCTCCTTGTGGTGCCTGCAAGCTTTGACTGGATGGACCTAGGCTCATTTGCTGATCTGGCAAAAGCTGTTGATACTGACGAAGCGGGCAACCATCTGTCGGGCACAGTTGAGGTTGAAGAAGTTGAAAACGCCTTTATTCAAAACCACGAAGACAAGCCGGTAGCGGTGATTGGCCTCGACAACGTTGTGGTTGTTAATACTCCACAGGGTATTATCGTGGCGCGCAAAGATCTTTCGCAAAAAGTGGGCGATGTCAGTAAACGCTTCAATAAGTAGTAGGAGAAAAAGATGGCACAATTGCAGCAGGCTTTACAATATGAGCCGGTGAAGCTGGCTTTTGGCACCTCTGGTTTGCGGGGCCTGGCTAAAGATATGACAGACCTAGAGTGTTACATTAACGCTCGTGGCTTTTTAAACTTTTTAATTGAGGTAGAAGGGCTTGCCGCTGGATCTACGGTGTACATGGGTGGTGACTTACGCGAGAGTACACCACGCATCTTGAGGGCGGTTCAGCAGGCAATCTCTGATGCCGGATTTACCGCCGTGTACGCCGGGCTATTGCCTACGCCTGCTTTGGCGTTTTACGCTCAGCAAAAGCATGCCGCCTGCATTATGGTAACTGGTAGCCACATCCCAGCCGACCGAAATGGCATTAAGTTCTATAAGCAAGCCGGTGAAGTCCTTAAAGATGACGAGCCTAACATCAACGAGGCTGTTACTGCTGTCCGCGAACAGTTATATGTCCAAGACGAAGCTGAATCGGCATTTGATACACAGGGCATGCTTAAAAGTCCACCTACAGTTGTGCAAGAAGTTGCCGAAGCAAAAGAGTGGTACACCCAGCGATATACAAGCATCTTTGGTGGTCTGCTCAACGGTTTGCATCTGGTGTTTTACCAGCATTCTGCTGTTGGCCGCGATTTGCTTCCCGAGATTCTAGAGGGTTTGGGCGCTACGGTAACCTGCGTAGATCGCAGTGATATCTTTGTGCCAATTGATACCGAGAACGTCACCGTTGCAGATCAGGCGCACTTCCGTAAGATTGCAGCCGAACACCCCGACTGCTTTGCCATTGTATCTACTGACGGAGACAGCGACCGGCCATTCGTTATCGACGCTACGGGCACTTTCCATCGCGGTGACGTGCTTGGTGCTGTTACGGCGGCTTGGCTTAATGCCGATTTTGCAGCCTATCCGGTGAGTGCAAGCGATGCTACTGACACCTTCTTGCGCAGCAAAAACATTCCCCACGAGCACACTAAGATCGGTTCGCCCTTTGTTATTCTGGCTATGCAAAACGAGCTGGAGGGCGGAAAGACCCGTGTAGTCGGCTGGGAGGTGAACGGCGGCGTACTGCTTGGTAGCGACTTTGCCATTGGCAGTGGTACGCTCGAAAAGCTCCCGACCCGCGATGCATTGTTGCCGATTATTGCCGCTTTGGCAGCTGCCAAACAAGGCGATATGTCTGTCGCAGAAGTATTTGCTTCGCTCCCGCAACGCGCTACCCAGGCTGGTCTCATTAACGATTTTCCGGTAGCAGTTTCGGCTGCTATTAAGCAACAATTCGCAGATGATACTCCTAAGAATCGTCAAGAGCTTAGCCGCTTCTTTACGGCCGAGAAAGGTTTTGGGGCGATTACCAAGATCAACAGCCTTGACGGTATCCGCATGTACTTTGATAGTGGTGACATAGCGCATATCCGCCCGTCCAGCAACGCGCCGCAGCTGCGTATTTACAGCGTGGCCGACACACAAGAACGCGCCGATGAAATCGTTGCAATGGCAATTGCCGAGCCGGACGGTATTTTCCGTCAGATAGAGCAACACCTGTCGTAGGGTGAGATTAAAAAAGCCCCTTCAAACAAGGGGCTTTTTGCTATGCTTGGTAGCCGTTTGGATTGCCGGATTGCCAACGCCAGGCATCGGCGCAAGCATCGCCAATAGTTTTTTTGGCCTTCCAGCCGAGCTTGGTGGCAGCCAGGCTGGCGTCAGCATAGCAGCTTTCTACATCGCCCGGCCGCCGCGGAGCAATTTGGTAGGGCAGCTTTTTGCCGCAGGCTTTTTCAAAGGCGTGCAGCATCTCCATAACAGACGTACCTGTGCCGGTGGCTAAATTGTAGGCAACGGCACCATTCTGCAAATGCTCCAGAGCGGCAACGTGGCCCTTAGCAAGATCAACCACATGAATATAGTCGCGTATTGCTGTGCCATCTGGTGTGTCGTAGTCATTACCAAATACACGCAGATATTCAAGTTTGCCAACGGCTACCTGCGAGATAAACGGTAGCAGATTATTGGGGATATCACTGGGATCTTCGCCAATGAGACCGCTTTCGTGCGCGCCTACCGGATTAAAGTAACGCAATAGCGTGATGCGCCAGCGCACATCAGAAGCAGCCAGGTCCCGCAGAATTTCCTCCAGCATGTACTTGGTTTTGCCGTACGGATTAGGAATATTCTGACCAACGGGACTGGTTTCGCGAAGGGGCAATTCTTGCGGCGTACCATATACCGTAGCTGACGAGCTAAAAATAAGATTGGTTACATTCTTTGCCTGCATGACCTCACAAAGAGCTAGCGTAGAGTCGATATTATTGCGGTAATATGAAAGAGGTTTAGCCACCGATTCACCAACCGCTTTGAATCCGGCAAAATGGATAACTGCGTCAAAATCATGAGCATCAAATACTTGCTTTAGGGCCTTTTTATCGCAGCAATCGAGTTTATAGAAGGGAATAAGCTGGCCGGTTATTTTCTCGACGCGTCGCAACGACTCCTCGCTACTATTCGCAAGCGAGTCAACTACCACGGGCTTGTGGCCATGCGCAATAAGCTCAATAAGGGTGTGCGAGCCAATGTACCCGGCGCCGCCAGTAACTAAAATATCCATACCTATCCTTGTAAAATGTTAGTAACTAACGTGGTGAGTTCGTTGAGCCGCTGTTTGCTCGGTGCCTCGGCATTGAGCCGTAACAGGGGCTCGGTGTTGCTCGGGCGAACATTAAACCAGCTGCGGTCGGCAAAGCGTACGGTTAGCCCGTCAAGCATGTCTTGTTGTTCACCGGCAAATGCCTCAGCCAATTTCTCGATAACGGCTTGCTTGTCGCTTACGGTAAAGTTTGTTTCGGTTAGTGCCTGGTATTTTTCGCGGAGCGGACGAGCCAGTTCCGAAAGTGATTGGCCAGATTCGCACAACACTGCCAGACCAATCACCGCAGCAATCAGGCCACTGTCGGCCATGAAATTATCTTTAAAGTAGTAATGCCCACTGTGCTCAGCGGCAAAAATAGCATTCTGCTCCCGCATGTCTGCTTTTATGTACGAATGCCCTACGCGTGTCCGAACGGCGTTACCGCCCATGGCCTCTACCATTTCGTAGGCGGCCAGGCCACAAATAGCGTTCAGAAGTACGGTTTGGCCAGGATTGTTTTGCAAAAAGTGCTCGGCTAAAAGGGCGCTAAGTACCGTGCCGCTAAGCGGTTGTCCTTTTTCGTCAAGTAAGACTGCCCGGTCGCCATCGCCGTCAAATGCCAGGCCTGCATCACATCCTTTTTGGGAGATAACCTGCTGTATATCAACAAGCGCCTCTGGCAGCATGGGGTTTGCCACGTGGTTAGGGAAGGTGCCATCTAGCTCAAAGTATAACTGTTCGACAGTAAAAGGAACGTGTTGTTGGAGGGCAGGAAAGATCTTGCCCGCCATGCCGTTGCCAGCGTCAACGGCAATGTGTAAGGGCTTGAGTGCAGAAGTATCAATAAATGAAAGGACATGAGAGATCCAATCAGTGACGCAGTCTTTTTGTGTAAGAGCGCCAGGGGTTTCGCCGGTAACAGGTGTTTCAAGCAGTGCTTGAATGGCATGAAGCCCAGACTCTGAGCCAATGGGCTTAGCCTCTTCGCGACAAAGCTTAATGCCGTTATATGCGCCAGGATTGTGGCTGGCGGTAATCATGGCGCCACCGGCTAGCTGGTAGTGGCCAACGGCAAAATAGATCATGTCGCTGGTAACTTGGCCAATATCACATACATCACGTCCTTGCTCACGTATCCCCTCTATCAGTGCGTCGGCAAGCTCTGCTGAGTCGGGACGCATGTCCCGCCCGACGGTAACTGGTCCTTGTAGTGGAAGCCATTGCGCAAGAGCGTTACCAATGCGCTTGGCGATTGCGGGAGTTAGTTCGCTGCCAACAAGGCCGCGAATGTCGTAGGCTTTAAAGATCGTCGATGTATCCATGCCCCTATCATACGCTGCCAAGGTGTAAATCGCTAACGACAGTTAAATTGCAGGCGTTCTACCGGTGCATGATTGTCGCTAAAAGGCGCGGCACCGGACGGCACTCGATCAGTTATTTCGGTGAGCGCTGGCATCTTCCATGAGAGTGGCTGCCTACCGTATACGAGCACGGTATTCTGCTTAATGGGAGTGCCCCAATGCTCAGCAAATACTCTTTGCCAGGGGAGGGCGCTTTGGTATGAGGCAAGGATGCGTCCGGTAAACTCCCGGCAGGAGTCCGACGGCGAGATAATAGCATTCACCAGAACAGTGCCATTTGGCTGGAGTTTACTGGCTAAAGCATGGGCATATTCTGTGGTGGTCAGTGTAAAAGGTACAGAAAGCTCGCTAAAAACATCCACGATAATGATGTCATAACGCTGCTGATTGCTATTGAGGAATGTCCGTGCATCTTCCCGGTGGATGTGTAAGTTGGGGCGGTCCTGCAAGAAGAAATATTTATGAGCTATATCAACGAGCGTAGGGTCAATCTCCACGACATCTACCGAAGATGAGGGATAGGTTTGTGCTAAGTACCCGGGAAGGCTGAAGGCGCCGCCGCCCAATACTAAAATGCGCTGTTTCTGCGGCGCGGCCCGCACAAAGCTGGCCATTTGCTGCGCGTATGGAAGCGCGAGGTCACGCGGTGCGTCCAAACGAACGCCCGACTGCACTCCTTGATTGCCAATGACTAAATATCGCACTGGATGTCCTTGCCTGTCGGTGGTAGTAATTACTTCATAATGCGAAGTTGCCGAGTCAATAGAAACGGCCTGCGAAGTTCCAATGGGTAAAAAGACGGTCGCTATAAGGAGTACTGTCGCGGCGCTAACCGCAAGTCGCATACGCGTTTGCATTTTTGGTACAACGGCCCAACTAGCCAAGAGCACGAGCAAACAGATAAAAGCGAGCGTTTGCTGCGAGCCAATGTAACCAAAAAAGAAGAATCCTACACTAAAAGTGCCGGCAATGCCGCCCAGGGCGTTTAAAGCGCTTAGTGAGGCAACTGACCGGCCTGTTTGGGTGATACCTTGCGTGTGAAGGCGTACCAAATAGGGGCTGACAGCACCTAAGATAAAGCTTGCCGGAGCAAAAAGGCCGAGGGATGCTAGTAAACCACGAAGCCGTGCATCTTGGCTTATTTCGGTAAGAATTGACAAAAAACCCGGCGCACTTACCAGACAGAGCGCCATTGCCATGCTGCCGCTGAGCAGCAAAAGAGCAATATCAGTATGCTTTACGCGCTTGTCGGCAATAAAACCACCAAAGGCGTACCCCAAAGCCAAAGCACCAATAATAACACCGATAACACTCGTCCAAACATACGTGGAGCTACCAATGGCCGGTGCCAGAATGCGCGAAGCAACCAGTTCAAAAGCCATAAGAGCGTAACCAATGCAAAAAGCAATAAGCTCCAGATTACCGAGCCTGTGTTGCTTAAAATGAAGCCATAGCCACTTACTTGCGCGTTGCATCAGATACCACCTCTTGCATGTGCGTTTGGAATACTTCTGGCGAGAACTGCTTGGCAAACGCCGCGATTTCGGCATTATCAAACACATTGCCATTAAATTCCTGCAAAGCGCCCATTAGGCTTTCGGCGGTTTGTTCATTAAAGAACAGCCCTGTTTTGCCGGGGATAACGTAGTCCAGAGCACCGCCCATCTTGTAGGCAATAACGGGTGTTCCGGCAGCCAGTGCTTCGACTGGTGTTACACCAAAATCGTCATACGAAGCAAATAAAAATGCTTCAGCACTGGCCATATAACGGCCCGCTTCTTCGTCGGTTACGTAAGGAATAAACTGCACGGTTGACCCGGCCATTTTTTTGAGACGTTCGTGCTCCGGCCCCTTACCAATTACCAACAACGGCAGTGCCAGCTTTGTGCATGCTTCCACTAAAATATGTGTGTGCTTATGGGGAACCTGGCGCCCAAAAGCAATAAAGCCCTTTCGCGTCGGGGGATCTTGTACCTGAAAGCGTTCAATATCAACTGGCGGAAAAACTACTTCGGCGTCACGACCATAGAAGGTTTTGATCTCTGCCTGGGTATGAGTGGAATTGGCCAAAAAGATGTTTGGCCGCTGAGCTGCCTTTTTATCCCAACGACGCAGTGGCCCCACAAGCAGCCGCAAGCCAAGCCGCGCTAGCGGATTGGCCGCGCCAAAGCCAGGGTTAGCCAGATACACCTGGTAGTGCCGCCAAAAATAATGTACGGGCGCATGGCAATAACATATGTATGTGGCATCTTTACGGGGGCGCACGGCTTTTGCCTCGCCATTGCCAGTACTCACGATAACGATATCGTACTCATGCAGGTCAAGCCGGCTAAACCACCAAATGCGCAGTAAGCCAACGAATTTACGCAAACGTCCAAAGGGCCAGCGCTGTAAAAAACCGGTAACTACTTTGCCATCGAGGCGTTGCCGCCATTCTTCGGTCGCATACGACGTAAAGATTGGTGCTTCGGGGTACAGGCGATGCAGCTCAAGTACAACCCGCTCAGCGCCGCCGCCCACCAGCCAATCGTGAACGATAGCTACGCGAAGGCCTTTACGAGCCATTAATGACTTGCTCCGCGCCCGCCAATAACCGACCGAAATGTCTTAGCAAGAATCACCAGGTCAAGCCAAAGGCTCCAGTTTTGTACGTAGTAAACGTCCAGTTTACGGCGTTCTTCAAAGCTGATATCGCGCCGGCCAAGAATTTGTGCGAGTCCGGTTAGCCCAGACTTAACACTTAAAATAGTGTGACGTTTATTATAGGCAGCGAGCTCGCGGGGGATGAGCGGGCGTGGTCCAACCAAGCTGATATCACCACGTACGACGTTAATGAGTTGCGGCAATTCATCGAGGCTCGTTTTGCGCAGAATACGTCCGATGACGGAAAATCGAGGGTCATTAGGTATTTGATCGCCGTTATCGCGGTACAGCTTAACCAGTTCCGGCTTACCCATTTTAGGAAACGCCTCTTCCGGATCAATGCCAGTATACTCGCTTAAAGTGGTGCGGAACTTATACATTGTAAAAGTTTTATTAAAACGTGTGAGCCGCTGTTGTCTAAAGAATATTTTGTCGTTGCCGTCGGTGAGTTTAATAAAGAGCGCGACCACAACCATTACCGGCGAAGCGAGTGCAAGCAAAATACTACCCATAATAATATCCGAGAGTCGTTTAACAATACGACCCCATCCGAACAGGGCCGTTTGACGTACCACAATAACCGGCATTGACGAACGGAACAGCTCCACTTCAATATTGCCAACAAACAGCTCGATGTTGCCAGGCACAAAGCGATAGCTCATATGATTTTCTTGAGCGTAGGTAAGGAGTTCCGTGTTGCGGGCGTCATCTTTGAACATTTCGGTTTGAATAATGCCATGGACGCCGCTAGGGCGACTGGCCAAAAAAGTGCTAAAGCTGCGGTAGGTTGGTATTGCAGAATCGGCAGGGTGTTTGGTGCCTACTAACGCGACGACATTGTAGCCGGTTCGCGGATCACTAAGTGTTTGCACGACCTCAGTAGTGACTGCGCTATTGCCAACAACCACAATGTTGGCCAATCCTATTTTGAAGCTAAACAGTTTGTGGCGCCCAAAACGTAGGATGTTGCGATTAAGCACGAGCAATACAAAGCCAATAGCAAAGCCGTAAATTGGCACCAAACGAGCCGGGAAAATTGGATTCTTGGAAGCAAAGTCAATAAACACTACAAACATCAGGCCAATAAATGATCCGACCAAAAGGCGCCCAAACTCAGCGAAACGTTTTTCGTAAATGTTCTTGTTGTATAGCCCCAGCAAGGCAAAGATAAAGATCCAGAAGGGCAAGATAATAAGAAAAGCCTTTAGATAGGCCATTGCGGCCACAGGCTCAAGCAAGGGACGGGCGTCGATTTTAACACGAACAACATAGGCAGCCACAAAGGCCGCTACAAGCGCCAAGAAATCGCCTACCACCAAGAGAACGTTATAGACAAGCGATGCGTTATTTTTCATATTGTATGCTCTTACTATAGCACTTTCTGATAGGTTGCACAGTGGCGTGCTGCACGACAACAGGGGCCATTTCGACGATGTTGTACAAACTGCTATAATAGAGTGTATGCGAAAGTTCGTAAAACGTTCGATCAACCGCAAAACAACTATCCAGTTTTTGGAGTATATGGTTGGTGGAACAACGTACTTTTGGTCGGGCTATGCTGTGTTTGCGCTGTGCTATTCAGGCATGGGGTGGGACTGGCTTCCAGCCAAGATGATGGCCGATGTGGTGGGCTGGACGCTTAACTACCTCATTCAGCGCTACTGGGCTTTTAACAGCAAACAACTTGCCCATCATGAAGGTCGAATCCTCGGCCGCTACGGTCTTATTAGTCTTTTTAACCTCCTGCTGGATTACCTTATCATTGCCGGTCTTAAGGCAATGGGCGTCAGTCCTTACCTTGGGTTCTTTATTTCTGCTGGTTTCTTTACAATCTGGAACTACGCATGGTATCGGTTCTGGGTATTTATGGGTAACGCTAAAAAGCAGCAGGAGGGGAATCATGGCTGAGAGCGTACGACCGACCAAAAAACAACGTGAATTACTAACATATATAGAGGACTTTATTGCGCAGCATGGCTACAGTCCCAGCTACCGCGAGATTATGACGGGGCTGAATTACACCTCTGTAGCTACCGTAGCACTCCACGTTAATAGTCTTATTAAAAGAGGGCATTTACGCAAACGCGACGGCAAGGCACGATCGCTAGAAGTAGTAAATCCGACGCGAGAGGGGCGTGTGGGCAACAATATGGTTTCTGACAGCCAAGAGAAATGGTTGATAGAAAAGATCGAACACTTCTTTACGCAGCACGAAACACTCGGTGTTATTACGACTGACCATGTACGTCAACTACAAGTGCTTGTACATGCCCTGCAGGTGCTTGGCCTTAACGCGGCAGCCCAGAGTTTTATGCCGCGACTGAATGACTTGCGCCAGCGCACAGTAGAATAAAAGCCGAACAATTGCTATACTGGTCGGGATGAAAGCGGACAGAGCAGTATACATCGGTGGCTTTGGCAATGGTAAGCGATCGGCAAACAAAGTAGCGGATGCTCTTACGTTATTTTACGACGATGTTGCCCGCTTTACTTTTTCGTGGTCGATGATACAGCCTGGCTTGATGCGCGAAATTATGGAAAGGGCCGATGTATTTACCCACTCGGCTGGCTTTATGGCTATTCCTGACGATGCCCGGCCAAATCGGGTAGAAGCATTCTCGCCGCCGCTGGAGACAAGCCGCCGCCATCTTTTAGGTCGCACCCTTGTCAAAACAGCACGGATGCATTCCGCTGATGTTATACGTAGCAGTCGGGACGCTAAGGCGGTAGCAGCATACGACCTTAGCTCAACCGCTGAACTAGCAATTCGGCCTATCCGTAATTTAGTGCATTTAGGTAGCATAGCGTGTTTTGACTTGCCTGGCAGAGTAACCGAAATGAATCAAGCAGGAATACCTGTTGATGTCACCTATACCGAAAACGACGAGTACTTTACCGTTTCTGACCACACCTTGCGTACACTTAATGCTTTTAGTCAGACATCAGCCCGTCGCATTCCTGGCGTGCATGATCAGCTTGTTTTGCATCCTATGGATACACTGCAGGCTGCTCGCGTTTTTGACCGTATGTAGTCAAAAGCCACCACAAATAGCGTTTTTTACAACCACCAAGCACCACGCGTAGTGTATAATTTTGGTTAGAAGAGGGAAAACCAAAACAGGGCGCTTGCACTATGGGGGAGAGAGCAGCGCTGGTTCCGGCCCCGGCGGAAGCATACGTGCCGCCGATTATTCCGGCACCAGCTTTAGCACAAGAACAGTGGACACAGGCACGATTTAGCCGGTGGATGGGTGGTGTGGCGCTGCAAGGGGCAACTGCCGGCATAGAGTTGCCCACGTCCCAACCCGAAAGTACCTCGGGCGTTGATTCGTTGCATGAGAGCGTTCGCCGCATAAAGCTTGGCGAACATTCTTCTGCAGATATTGCTATGGTGCGCCTCAACGCCCACAAGGCGCTCAGCGAAGAGCTTTATAAGTCAGGCCATATTACCGAGATTACGGCTGAGTTTGAGGCAGATGGTTCCTTGCGTCAACACAGCCAGGATTATGATTCGGTGTATCGCAATAGCCTAGAGCAGCCCTCCACGCCGCTTATGCAAACCATTAATACTATTTTTGCCCGCAACTGGCATCGCCAAGAGGACTTGGCCCGTAGCGGAATACTTAAAACGCATTGGATGATAACCTTTGCGCTGGCTCCCGAGACGGCCGAAGATGTCATTGAGAACAACTTCTTTTATACGACGCTTGCTCTGTCGGCCCAAGGGCACACGATGGTACAAGACCATGACGGCAGCTGGATAATGGAGACTAAAACGGCCTTTGCCGCTGGCATGCCGCCGCTCGAAGAGGATCCGACGCGCACCGAACAAGAGCGTCTCAAACAGCTTACGCAGGCAATGACGCATCGCCATGACATACGAGCCATAAAAGCTCTCTTGCAGGAATGGGGTGTTGAAGGGGCGGAACATATGACCATCGCCGATATTCTGGATACGCCAATTTGCATCCCTAAAACGCGTATGCCCAACGGTATTACTGATATAGTCGCCGCGTACGATCAAAAAGTCGGCGGCAATGCCTTTTTTGGAAGTTTTGAAGAAGGATCCCGTGATTACCAGGAACATGAGCGGGTATGCAGAACCCGTGAACAGCATTTGGAGAAAACCGTGGACAGTATCGTCGCCGAACTTATCGAAAAAAGCGACCCCACAGCCAACATGAACCACACTAATGAGCTTTTGAGCGGAATCGTATTTGGAAAAGCTCTTGCTCAGGCTGTTAAAGACAACACCATTGATATCCGCAATTTTAACGTTGAGGCACGGCACAATATTGTGCAGGCCCGCCAGGCCTGGGCGTCAGGCAATATACACGATTTTTTGGCTCATGCAGGCGCAGCAGCGGCGAATGCCTATTCGCTCGTTTGTAATGTAAAAACCGAAGGTGTGAATGACTCTGTGATGCAGGCGCTCGCCAAAGCTCTGGGCGTACCGGTTGAAGAGCTAAAGGATCCAAATGACCCTAAAAATTGGGAGAAACACCGGGGTAAATGTCGTCGCGAAGAATGCGAGAACCACCAAAAAGAAACCTGGGTCGGGCCGTGTGATGTATGTGATGACTGCCAGGAGAAGTTCAATTTTGGAAAGCTCAAAGAGTAGTTTGACAATTACATACTGCTTACGTTAAAATAGCCACCATGTCTGGGCAATAGCCCTTTGCGAGAGACAAACAAATATCACTAAAAGAAGAGCCTTTGTTGGCATTTTTGCTTTTGAGAGCGGCAAATATGCGGGAGGAGCAGCAAACGATCTTCAAAAAAGAGGTACGTACAATGGCAAAGCATGTAAAAATTGCTTATGCACGGACGCGGCCTGCGCGTGTTTTGGTGACTGTTCGTCGTCCAACGTGGCAGGAGTTCATCAACTATTAATTAAGTTGCTGAGCAAAAAAACATAAGCGTATAGCGTATAATGAGGGGCAATGGAAAGCGAACTTCTAAAAAGCCGCGAAACAATCTTAAAGATCTTTTTCTTTTTGATGCTCTGTGTTGCAACAGGCACGGTATTTTACCACTATGTGGAAGCATTCTCGTGGCTTAATTCGCTGTACTTTGCCTCCATGACGCTTACAACGGTGGGCTATGGCGATTTGGCGCCTGTTACCACAGCCGGGAAGTTATTTACTACTGCCTATGCCTTTTTGGGCATAGGCTTCTTCTTTGGTTTTGCCGGCGTGTTATTCCAGCATGGGGTGGTGCGGACGGCGCGTTATCATATTCACCGGCATCGCGAAAAACAAAAACTGCGGCGCCAGTATAAAGCTGTTCGCCGCAGTAAAGCCCCTGCTAAAAAGGCTTAATTAAATATCACTTTGATCGTTTGAGCTGTCGGAGCTTGTGCTGTCACTTGCCTTGCTGCCCAGCGCTTCGTCGAGAATCTTCTTAAATGAGGCAACATCAGCGTCTGGCTCAACGCGCTTGCCGTTCAGGAAGAAGGTTGGCGTCTGCTTAGCAGCTTTAGTCTTGTCAAAAGCGGCAAGGTCGGCATTTATGAGATCGTTAACCGTTTTACTGGCGTAATCACTGTTGAACTTGTCAATGTCCAAACCGAGCTGCTTGGCATACTGCTCGTACGAACTTTTAGGATTATCAGACTCGCTCCACGCGCTTTGATTCTGGTAGAGCATGTCATACATTTCCCAGAACTTACCTTGCTTATCAGCAGCCTCAGCAGCCCGGGCAGCCGAGAAAGCGTTTTGGTGGATCTGGCTCAGAGGCAAGTTGCGGAATTGGAATTGAATTTTATCTTTGTATGCTTCAACTACCTGGTGAACGGTTGGGTAGTATTTACCGCATGCGGAGCATTGAAAGTCACCGTATTCCACCAGCTTGACGCCGTTCTTATCCGTTCCCGTTACATGATTAGTCGGATTAACACTGTTCTTAGGGGTATTATCTTTGTTGAAAACAATGATACCCACAAAAATCAGACAGATAACCAGTATGATTCCCCAAAATCGCTTGTCCATGTGTTGCTAGATCCTCTTCTAAATCGTTACCCATATAGTATACACCTTATAGCGAGCGACTTAAAAATAGCGTAAGATAAATATATGCTATTCTTTGGTTTTTCTTTGGTTTTATTGGCTGTGGCATGCGCGGCCAGTGTACTGTTTAAGACCTATCGGGCTGTACCCGTACGGGAATTGCGGCGTAGTGCCAGGCAAGGCGATGAGCTGGCTAAAACTCTCTACCGGGCTGCGGCATATAAAGACAGTCTGAACATTCTGCTCATGGCAATTATATGTGTAAGCGTGGCGGCGAGCAGCGTGCTTTTGCTCAGTGTGGTTCCCGGTGTACTCGTTTTTGGGCTTGAGGCGGTGGTGCTGGCCTATGTGTTTGCCTGGGTGCCGGGTGGCGACTTGTCACGGAGTGGTTTACGTCTGGCAATTTGGTGCACGCCAACGGTGGTGTGGATCTTGTCTAAGCTGCATCGCCCTTTGCAGCAGGGTAGCGATGCGGCCCTTGCCAGGTGGCCGCGCAGTAACCATACCGCACTGTACGAAAAAGAAGACCTACTCAACTTACTTACCAGGCAGAGCGCCCAGGCCGACAATCGTATAGATGAACATCATTTAGAGGGTATTACGCGTCTGCTGCAATTCTCTGACCAACATATTAGTGACATTCTGGTGCCCGCCAAAGAAGTTAAAACCGTTTCGCAAAATGATTCAATCGGTCCGATCTTGCTCGATGAACTGGCTAAAAGCGGCCACAGTACTTTTCCGGTGTACGAAAGTGACAACCACAAGGACCATATTGTCGGCGTGCTCTTTTTAAAGGATGCCGTAGCGGCCCGGCAGGGCGGCTTAATTAAAGACGTAATGTCCACTGGCGTGCATTACGTGCACGAAGAGTACAGTTTAGCGCGCATGCTCAAGGCATTCTTAAAAACCAAAAGTCATATGTTTTTAGTGGTAAATCGTTTTAACGAGTATGTTGGTGTGGCGACCATTGAGGCGTTGTTGGCGCAAGTACTACAAGCCGAAGCCGACGATTTTGACTTGTTCGACGACCGAGCAGCCGTGGTTTCCGATCATGCCCGCCACCACGAAACTACTACTCAAGCCCCAGCGCAGCCGGAGTCAGTGCCGCCTCCTGCTGAAACAGATCAAGCCTAAAGATAATATCGTGCGTACCAGAGGTGAATATGGTATACTATACCCAAACGGAGAAAATCTAATGCGCATTCTGAACAAAACCATTGCTGAACATGTCGGCACACAAGTTACCGTGCAGGGCTGGCTGCACAAAAAACGCCTGCTTGGCGGTGTAACTTTTATTAACCTCCGCGATCGTAGCGGCCTGGTGCAAGTTGTTATCAAGAACAAAGACGAAGTCGAAAAACTGCGTGGTTTGCAAGTGGGCACAGTACTCGCCGTAACGGGCAGCGTTAAAGAAGAGCCTCGCGCTCCTGGTGGCGCTGAGCTGCACGACGCCAGCCTCGAAATTATGGTGCCCGTAACCGATGAGCCACCAATCGAAATTGACAAGCCTCTCAGCCACAAGCCTGACAACCTCGACACCTTGTTCGACTACCGCGTGGTTGGTCTGCGGAACCTCAAAGAGCAAGCAATCTTTAAGGTGCAGGCTGCCGTTAAAGAAGGCGCTCGCCGGCACTTTTTTGCCAATGATTTTACTGAGTTTAACTCACCTAAGCTTTTGCCGGGTGCTACCGAAGGCGGCGCAGAAGTGTTCAAGCTGGATTACTTTGGTAAAGATGCAACCTTGGCGCAAAGTGCGCAATTTTACAAGCAAATTATGGTTGGTGTATTTGAGCGTGGGTTCGAAATAAACCCGACCTACCGAGCAGAGCCAAGTGCAACCACTCGCCATATGACTGAGTTCATGCACATTGACGCCGAAATGGGCTTTACCGACATGCAGGGTTTGCTCGACTTTATGAGCGGTCTCCTCAATAACACGATTAGCTACGTGTGGGAGAACGCCGGTGAATACCTTGCACAATGGAACGCCGAAAAGCCACTCCTTACCGAAAAGATCCCGCAAATTCCACTTGAAGAAGTACACCAAAAGTACACCGAAGCAACTGGTACCAGCACTGTTGGCGAAAAAGACCTTCGCCCAGACGAAGAGCGCTGGATTTGCGAGTACGCCAAAGAAAATCTTGGCAGTGAAGCGGTGTTTATCACCGAATGGCCACGCGAGGGCGCTAAGTTTTACCACAAATTCAAAGACGACGACCAAACAGTCGCTGAGCGCGCTGACCTTTTGTTCCGCGGCGTAGAGATTTCTACCGCCAGCATGCGCGAGCATCGCTACGATAAGTTGGTAACGCAATTGCAGGGCATGGCCGGCGGCAATCCCGAAGATCCAGGCTTTAGCTACTACCTGTCGGCCTTTAAATATGGCATGCCTCCGCACGGCGGATTTGGTATGGGCCTTGAGCGCGTGACTCAAAAACTCTTGGGCTTGCACAACGTAAAAGAAGCCTCACTCTTCCCACGCGACATCAACCGCCTTACCCCGTAACGGGGAGGCGCAAAACAGGGTGTGGTACACTAATTTGTAGAAATGGGAAAGAAGAAAAAAGCTCAGCAAAAACCGCAAACCGAGCAGCAAATCGCCAGCGTGCAGACTGCACCGGCGTTGTCGGCTGAGCTTGCTAAAGAACTGGCCAAACACCATGCTGCCGGAAGCAAAGTATCCACACCATCGGATACAAAAGAAATAGTGAGCGAAGATTTGGGTGCGGTTTCAACGCCAGCAGTGGTCGCGCCACCTAAAGATGCACTCAAAGATGAGCTAGATGAGCCAGATACCGATAAGGCGGTTGACGATATCGTTCGGCACGAAGCCGACGAAGTGCTCGAAAGTGAAGACGCCAAGCGGGCTGCCGAAGCACCACAGGTACCTCCCAAGAAACATCACCCATTTACCTGGTGGTGGCGTAACAAGATAGTCCGCTGGATAATTATTCTGCTCGTACTTGGTGGCATTACGGCTACCGCAGTGTACCCAACGAGCCGCTATTACGTATTGAACCAGGCCGGTGTGCGCAGCGGCCTGTCTTTGACGGTGGTGGATGACGCAACCCAGTTACCGCTAAAAAATGTAACGATAAGCGTTGGCAATGTTAAGGCTACAACTAACAGTGATGGCTATGCAAAACTTACCGGTTTGAGGCTGGGGCCACAAACCCTCGTGGTACAGCGCGCAGCCTTTTCGCCAATACGTCAGCACATAACTATCGGCTGGGGGAGCAATCCACTTGGCACATACCAGCTCCAGGCTTCAGGCGCCCACTATACCGTTCTGGTAACCGACTATCTTTCTGGCAAACCTATTGAGGCGGCCGAAGCTGAGGCAAAAGGTGCGGTAGCTCGTTCTGACAAGAAAGGTCTTATTACTTTAACGCTAGCGGCTGCCGACCCCGGTACGACGATTCATGTGCTCGTTACGGCTAAAAACTATCGCACGGCCGAACTTGACATAAACAGTGATCCCAGTCAACAAACGCGCGTGGCGCTAGTGCCTTCCGGTCAAGCGGTGTTTGTACAAAAGCAAGACGGCCGCCTTGACCTAATTGCTATGGATATAGACGGTCAAAACCGTCAAACACTCCTTAAGGGAACCGGAAGCGAAGAAGCAAATGCCATGGCTTTATCAATTGACCCTAGTGGTCGCCAGGCGGCATTTGTATCTACGCGCGACAACTTGCGCGATAATGATGGTGTATTGCTGCGAACGCTTAGCCTGGTAAGTACCGAGAACGGCACGGCTGTGGCGCTAAGTCAGGCCAAACAGGTGAATATTATTGGGTGGTCAGGTACACATCTGGTGTTTTTGGAGGCTTCGGCGAACGCCGGTGCTGATGATCCACAGCGCTTTAAGCTTATTTCATACGATTATGCCACTAATAAGCGGGTAAGTCTGGCAACTGCCAACGTTTTTTCGGCGGCGTTGTTGGTGGACAATCATGTACTGTATGGCACGCGAGCAAGCACTATCCAAGGTAAAGACAGTGCCGCTAGCTTCTTTAGTATTGACGCCGACGGCCAAAACCGCCAACAGGTTCTTGATAAAGAAGTCTGGACGGCAATTCGCACTAGTTACCAGACGGTAGCATTGCAAACCACAAGTGGCTGGTATACATACAACAGCAATGGAACAGTAGAAGCGGGCAGTGCTCCAAGCGACCTCTCTGGCCGGCAGTATGTCTCCAGCAACAACCATAATATTTGGGTACAAGAGAAAGGCTCCATGGGCAGTATTCTTGATTACGTAACAGGCGCTGCCAGTGATAAACAAATTTACGCACAAGCTGGCTTAACCTATCCGCTGCGATGGTTAAACCCGACTACCGTTATGTATAGGATTGTCACCGATAGCGAAGTTGCGGACTATGCCGTGAGTATTAATGGCGGCCAGCCTAAAAAGATCACCCCTGTCGTAAATACCTTTGGATCAGGCTATACTAATTAGTCATGCAGGAGTTGATAGAGAGGGTGGTTGCTTACTATGCCACGCAGGGCAGGCATGATTTGCCATGGCGCCAGCCAACGCCAGCAGGCGGGTTTGATCCGTATGCCATACTCGTGTCAGAGATAATGCTTCAACAGACGCAAGTTTTGCGGGTTATACCAAAGTATCAAGCATTTTTGGAGCGCTTTCCGAGTGCGGCTATGCTTGCTCGGGCGCCGCTTGCTGATGTGCTTCAGGCTTGGAGCGGATTGGGCTATAACAGACGAGCAAAGCATCTTTGGCTTGCCGCACAGCAGATTGTTTCCGCAGGCGCTTTTCCGCAAAGCATCGCCGAATTGTGTGCACTCCCGGGTGTGGGGCCGAATACTGCCGGCGCTATTCTTGCGTATGCATACAACCAACCGAGCACTTTTATCGAGACAAACATACGCACGGTATTCATTCACCATCTTTTTACAGATAGTGACAAAGTGAGCGACAAGCAACTTATGCCGTATATCAGCCAAGCTGTGCAGCGTGCAGCTCACGAAGCACTAGAGCCTCGTGAGTGGTATTGGGCCCTTATGGATTACGGAACATATCTCAAGCAGTCCGTGGGGAACGTTGCCCGGCGCAGTGCCACGCACAGCAAGCAGTCGGCCTTTGAAGGCTCGAGGCGTCAAGTGCGCGGACAAGTACTGCGGGCTTTAGCGCCGGCGGCAGTAAGCCGAGACCAGCTGCAGCGCATCATTCCTGATGACCGGCTAGAAGCCGTTTTACAAGATCTTACAAAAGAGAAGCTTATTTATTATCAGAATGGCTGGTACGGTCTGGGTAACATGATACAATCATAAGTAGTTATGGTGATACACTCTTTTGGTTGTTATACGAGGGTAAGACATGAAGCCTAGTGAGGCACCCGCTCGCCCCGTTATGGATGTTCGAGGGCCAGCAACTCGTCCAGCTGTTCCGGTAGTTGCCCGCTCGGTAGCATCTAACTCCGCTACGCCGACGCCTGTCGTTACACCTCCCGCTAAACCTGTGGCACCAGAGCCTTCACCCGTTGCTCCGGCAAAAGAAGACGGCGTGCCCGTAAAGCAATCTCCCATGGCGTTGCGCCAGCCTCCTGTCGAACCAGACGATGAGCAAGAGGGGCAAGCAGGGGAACATGAAGAAACAGCACCAGAGTCTCCTAAACCAGAGGTGCAAAAAATTAAAAAAACGCCGAACGTGCTTATTATCCCTATAGCACTTACGGTGGTAGCTATGATTTTTATCAGTTCTTTGGCAATCTATATGTACTTACAGTCCTAAACTAAAATAGCTACATGAAGATTTTTTATACATTTGACAACCCCGAACTCGTGCAACTACTGCGCACTGGTGCGATTGGTGTAATGCCTACCGATACGGTGTACGGATTGGTAGCGCTTGCCTCTAACCGCCATGCGGTGGAGCGGATGTATGCACTAAAACGCCGCGAAAAAAAGCCCGGTCCGACCATTGCTGCTTCAGTGGAGCAGCTGCGCGATCTTGGCGTGGATGACGAACTGCTCAGCTACGTAGAAAGTTACTGGCCAGCTCCACTGAGCGTTATCTTGCCGAGCGGAGAGCGACTTAATTATCTCACGCAGGGTGTGGGTGAAAGTCCTTTTCGCGTTGTAGCTGACGTTCCGTTGCGGCACTTTTTGCGTGAAACAGGGCCGCTCATTACCTCAAGTGCTAATCAGCCGGGCGAACCGGTAGCTACTACTATCGAAGAGGCTAAGATGTACTTTGGCAACCAGGTGGACTTTTATGTAGATGGCGGTCCGCTTGTTGACCGAGAGCCTTCGACAATTGTGCGCATACGTGGCGAGGAGCTGGAAGTTCTGCGCCCTGGTGCTTTTAGATTTGATTCAAAAAAGGGGGAGCAACAATGACATTTGACGAATATCAAAAGAAGGCGCTGACCACAGCTATCTATAACGATAACCCCGTGCTTAGCAAAACTATTTGGGCTTTGGCTATAAATGGCGAGGCTGGCGAAGTTGCCGAAAAGTGGAAAAAAATTGTTACCAAAAAAGACGGCGTTTTTACCGAGCAGGAAGCTCGGGAAATAGGCAAGGAGCTGGGCGATGTGTTGTGGTACATGGCATTACTTGCACACGATTTGGGTCTTAACTTTGACGATATTGCCCAAAATAACTTAAGCAAACTTAAGAGCCGCCAAGAGCGCGATCTTATATTTGGCAGCGGCGATAACAGATAGGAATATTGCCTTCAGTTACATAATATGCTAGAGTAGTGACTGTTATTTTATGGAATTCTCACATTTTGGCCAACAAGATCAAGATCCTCTAAACGGCGAGAAGCACTCTCGTCGTGATCATGAATTTTCTATTGCTGCCGGCCGGATTGTAACTTCAGGCGAAGCAGCTGCTGCCCAACGGCGCAACCAAGCACTACGCGCACCCGAAAGTATCATTGACGCAGCGCTCAACAAAGATGCACAGCCCAACGAAGCAGATCCAAACGTGGAGACCCGCCAAAGCGCCTGGCACACCTATCACATTGATAAAAGAACCGGCAAAACGCTCGACAACCCAGACGCGATGGGCAAGGAGTTTACCCGCGAGTTGCAGCCAGAACAAGATGCCGCATCCAGCCAGGCTTTGCCTAGTGAACCGGCTGCAACGCCTACGGTGCAGCCTATACAGTCGCCCATTGTGCCTATTTTGCCACGCAGACAGCAGTTCAGTAATCCGTCGCCTGCATACGCTGCCCCTGGCACCACGCCCGCACCGGTGCAGCCTCCCTTGGGATCAACGCCCGCTGAGCCTGTTCTGCCGTCTGGTATGCAAGCTGATGAGCAACATCGCTTGCCAGCGCCAGCGCATCCTGTGATGCGAGTAGTTAAGAGCCCATGGCTTTGGCTCGCCGTGGGAGTAGCAATGATCTGGTACTTTGCGAAGGGTTAAAGATTCTACAAAAAGTGCTTACGTAGCCATTCATCAAGGCTGCCGCCACCACCTCCGGCCATACCCACCACCATGTCACCGTTGGACAGGTGGTTTTTAATAGCGGCAACTAAATGCTCGTCGAGCTTGGCGGCTACCGCTATACTTGGGTCAGCGAGCTTGGCAATAAGTTCCTGCGGCTTAAGAACGGTTTGCTTAGGGTCTTCGCGTGCCAGATAACTCGGTACCCAATACACTTTGGCAGCACCGGCAAAGCAGTCCTGGTACTGATCGGCCATGTAGTACTGACGGCGGTTAGTTAGTGGCTCGTATACCACAACGAGCTGCTGACCTTTTTCGGCAGCAAGTTCCAGGGCTGCGCTCATTGCTCCTCGAATCTTCTCTGGAGTATGTGCGTAGTCGGTATACAAACCGGGGGTGAGCTGCTCCATGCGCCGCTGCAAGCCAGGGAAGGTATTTATGTGCTGGATAAGCTCCTGGACAGATACTTTTGTAAGATTGTGGACTGTTGCAATAGCCAGCCAAGCGTCAAGGCGGTTATATTTACCAAGCAATGTTATCTGAGAAAGGTGAGGGTTGTCGCTCTGCTCCACATGTACATGCCCTGCAGCGGCAGTGAGATGTAAATAGTCGGCGTCTTCTTGCCACAAAACAGTGCTTTGGCTTTGCGATATAAACTCCACAAAGGCCTGTTGGTAATCCTCGCGTGTGGGGAAGATTTCGTGGTGGTCCCACGTGACCCCTGTTACCAAGCTGATATGCGGCTCAAAAGCTAAAAAGTTCCGGTCAAACTCGTCGCACTCGTACACAAAATACTCTGACTGCGGTGAATATTCGCCCATATCACCAAAGCTCATCTTAGCGCCTACCGAATAGCTAATCGGCATCCGTAGCTGCTTAAAGAGCCAAATCACCATGGCCGTAGTAGTTGTTTTGCCATGAGTGCCGGCAATAGCAACCAGCTTAAGGTGTTTATCGCCTAGAATAGTATTAAGGAGCTCATCTCGTTTGCTGGTGTGAATGTGTTGTTCGCGGCAAAAGGCGAGTTCAGGCGCGTCGGCATTTTCCATGGCAACCGCAGAAGAATATACAAACCAATCAATGGCATCGTTATCGTGCACCGCGGCAATTTGCTCGCGGCTTTGACCGATGTGAATATCGGTGATGCCTTGTTTGCGAAGATAGGCAATGTACTGCGAATCCTGTTTATCGGAACCAGATACGGTGTAGCCGGCTTGCTTGGCAATGAGTGCCAGCGGACCGATGGCCGCACCACCGATTCCGGAAAAGTAAATATGCATATCTCTAGTGTAGCATGCGGTTTAGCGGTGACAACTGGCAGGGTGTGATACACTGTAAAAAAGCGTAGGCGGAATTGTATGTTTTCAAAAGCTTATTGGCACTATGTTTGGACTCGACGTGTACGGCCTGTTAAGGTGTGGTATCTGCTGGTTGCACTCCTTGTTTTTGTGGTGATAAGCGTGTTGGCGCTTCGTCATAACAACCAGCATATGAGTGAGTTGCGCCAAGCAGTTTACACGGCAGACCAAAAGAACCAGGATGTTGTGGGCGCCCTACAACGGCTGCAATCGTACGTTACTACCCATATGAATGCCGACCCTACAAACGGTACGAGCGTATATCCGCCAATCCAGCTTAAATATACCTATGAGCGGCTGCGCCAAGCAGCGCTGCAGCAGTCAAATGAGGCAAACACAGCTTTGTACACTGAAGCGCAAAAATATTGCGAAGCGCAGAATCCTAACGGTTTTTCGGGACGTGGCCGGGTACCTTGTATCGAGCAATACATCACAGACCACGGTGGCCAGCCCGCTCCGGTAATTCCTGACAGCATGTATAAGTTCAACTTTGCGTCGCCTACCTGGTCGCCCGACCTAGCCGGGTGGAGTATTGTATTGACCATGCTTTTGGCGGTGCTCGTTGTTCTCCGCTTGCTGCTCGGTTGGATATTACCTAAAGTTACTAAATAAACCAAGCTGTCCGCCAAGTTCGATGCTGGCATGTACCTGGTGATTAAGCGGACTGATTTTTCGTTGTGATGTGCTGTGGTGGCTGGGGCATTTAAGCGTTGGTGGTAAAAAGTCATCGTACATCAGGGCTACGGTTTCGGATATAATGCCTTGTGCAAATACGATATTGTGGCTTGCCGAGGCTTTACTGCAGCGACGTTCATAGTCGGCAATAGACTCATCCGGCTTTTGGGCGGGAGTTGGACGGTACACGTATAGAGGCGGTTCTCCTAGCTTTACAATATCACCCTGGAGCGTTTCGAGCCCTTGGGTGGGCATGTCAACTTCAAAACCATGGCTGGCGCGCCGTAATACAAGATGGCTCAGATCGTGGGCCGCCTTAAGATGCTCTTGGCTAGGAATAACTTCTGGATGCTTCCTGAGTAAGAACGCCAGCTCCGGAATCGTGGTGTGCATGCCACCGCCTTCAAGAGAGAAATCAAGGTCGCGAATGGCATCCCCTAGATAGATACCCATAATATCGTTGGCTAGTATTGACGGTAAAAGCCCTAGACGCCGATAGCGATTACTCGCTTCTGCAAACCACGGCGTATCAAACACTACTTTGTCTCGAGCTGTGCTGTACAGACGAGATATCGCAGTATCAAATGCTTCTCGTGGACCCTGGCTTGAGGGCTGAATGCTCTGCGTAAAACGTGCCTCCCGGCGTTCGCCAGTCACCAAGTGATCGTGCTGCTTTTCCATAAAATAACGCAATAGCACGTAGCGTTCTGCTTTGTTCATAAGTATTGCGGTTTCTGCTTCTGGGCCAGTAACGTCGTAAGTCATGCCGTAAATGCAATGTTTGATGCGTGATGAAAGAGGAGGGAGGCCTAGTTCTTCTTGTAGGGATAGTTGTACAACCTCGCTGTCGACAAATAGATCAGGGCCAATCTCTGGCATGTCAGCCTGTACAATATCCATAGCGCGGTTAATTTCGGTGAGGCCAGGTTGAGTCATATGATTCTGCTAGGATAAAATATCTTTGCATAAAAAACAACCACACTGTATTTTGTGTGGTTGTTTGAGGCTATAAACAGGTGTTTATTGGCCGCTCTTGGTGGTCGTAGAGGTAGAGCTAGTGTCGCTACTCGTGCTTGACGTGCCACTAGTGTTCGAAGTGCTCTGAGTGGTACTGCCGCTAGTGTCGTCACACTTTTGGCCATTTGGATTTTGCTTGTACCATTCGCTGATTGTCTTTACAACCTGACCATCGTCTTTTAGGTTCTCCCAGAAGGTAACCTGGTCGCGGTTGATAACCATTTCGTCTGATGGGCCGTGGACTTCACAACCAAGCTTCTTCAATACAAAGCTGTTAGAGGATTGCTCAGTTGTGGCTTGCGAAGAAGATGATGACGAAGATTGTGTGTTGAGGTAAAAGATGTTCTGCAAGTCGTAGTACTTAGCAGTTACCACGCGTAATTTACCAAAGTACACTTGGCCGTTGTTCAAAAAGACGGCCTGATATTTATCGGTGGCTACGTATTTGCTCTCGTTAGGGTTAAATGACCACAAGAACATGGCCACGGAGAGTGCCAATATAGCAATCGAAAACAAAAAGGCAACATTGATAATGCGAAGCCATTTAGGGCTGCTATCAAAGCCAAAGCGCTTTTTAGGCTTGTCATTAAAGCTGTCATTGTTGCTATCGTGGTGATTGGCAACGGGTGCTTGAGGCACTCCTGGAGTCGCCACACGACCTGGTTGTTGCTGGTTATTCCGACCCATAAAATCCATAGTATTTTCCCCTGACCAATTGTTTTGCTAGTAACACTATATGCTTCCCAGTGTAATACATAAGCATAATGCAATCAATAAGAACAAAGTGCGTTCTCTAAATAAAACGGTTGACAAACTTTTTTTAGTCAGAGTATCGTAGGGGTACCATTACTAATCCATAAGAGAGGGGAAAATTTAGAAATGGCATATCAACACACTAACTCCAAAGGTGTTACCTACTACCTGAACTCAAAGAAGGTTACCCTACGTGGTGGTAAAGAACAGACCATTTACTACTTCAGTAAGGACGAACGCCCAGAAGGTTGCGACCTACCTGACGGCTACGAAGTAAACGAAAACCCTCGAAACGGTTTCCTTACTATCAAGCGCACCAACAAATAGTTGGCTCGCGTAGCACCCCCCGCATCATTTTTTTGCCGGGGGTGTTCTTTTTCCTCTCAAAGCATTTGGTATACTAAACTAATATGGATGCAATTGTAACCGTCTCTAACCTACAAAAGTCTTACAGCGACAAAAAAGTCGTCAATGGCATTAGCTTTGAAGTTAAAAAAGGCGAGATTTTTGGTATTCTTGGACCTAACGGTGCAGGTAAGACCACAACACTCGAAATGATCGAAGCATTGCGGCCAATTGACGGCGGTACAGTAACGGTGAACGGCATTGATGTCGCACAGCACCCCTATAAGATCCGCTCGATCATTGGCGTGCAGCCGCAGTCGCCAGCTTTTCAGGATAAAACCAAGTTATCAGAACTTATTGAGATGTTCGCTGCCGCATACGGTGAAAAGGTGAATCCGCGTAAGTTCCTAGAAGAAGTAAATTTGCTTGAAAAGGCAGATAGCTACGTAGAGAACCTGTCTGGCGGCCAAAAGCAGCGCTTTAGTATTGCGGCCGCTCTTGTGCATAATCCCAAAGTGTTCTTTATGGATGAGCCTACAACCGGTCTGGACCCGCAAGCGCGCCGCCACTTATGGGAATTAGTGGAAGACGTGCGCAGCCGGGGTATTAGTGTGATATTAACAACACACTACATGGATGAAGCAGAAATGCTTTGCGACAGGATTGCTGTTATGGACAATGGCAATATCATTGCCCTGGACACGCCCAAGCAACTTATTAAAGACTTGCTTGCTCGCGGCTTTAAAAAGAAGCAGCACGTTGAGCAAGCTAACCTAGAAGATGTATTTATTGATCTAACTGGTAAAGAACTGCGGGGATAGCGCCATGCATCGGAATCTACGACGTAAACTCTACACAGTCGGTATCTTTGTAAAAATTAGCACCCGTCGTTTCTTCCGCGACAAAGTAGCTATCTTCTTTACAGTAGCTTTTCCGCTCATCTTTTTGTTTGTGTTCGGCGGCATTTTTGGCAATAACTCGGATGTATCGTTTAAGGTTGCGGTGCTTAACCACTCAGATACAAAAATTGCCGAGGAGTTTACCAAAAGTCTTAAAGACCAAAATAAGCTTTTTAAGATTTCGGATGATGTTACCTCCATTAGCAAAGCCAACGAAAAAATGGCTCGTGGCGAACTTGACGCCACCATCGAGATACCAAAAGATTTTGGTGCTACGAGGCAAAACGAAGTAACGCCGAGCGGTAAGGTCATTGTGCACTACACGCAAAACAACCAGCAGGCAGCAGCTACGCTCAGCTCGATTCTTGAGGCCCAATTTAAGCAGCTTAACGGCAAATATGTGTCTACCGATATGCCATTTACGGTAGAAACCAAGCAAAATAATGAGCGAAGCCTGTCGAGCTTTGATTACACCTTTGCGGGCTTGTTGGGATTCTCCATCTTGGGGCTTGGCATTTTTGGTCCGGTCAACGTGTTCCCTGAGCTTAAAAAGCAGGGCATTTTGCGCCGCTTGCACACCACACCGTTACGGGTGTGGCAGTATTTTTTGGCGACTATGGCATCGCAGGCGATTATCGGTCTTATTACCATGGCCGTAATGTTTAGCGTGGCTATTGCGGTATTCCATTTGAATGTGGTAGGCAATATGTTTGTCTTGGCGTTCTATTTGGTAGTGAGCATCATTATGATCTTAGGCATTGGCTTGGCGCTTGGCGGATGGGCGCGCAACGAACGTCAGGCAGCGCCGCTAACTAACATTGTCGTATTCCCTATGATGTTCCTAAGTGGTACATTCTTCCCGCGGTATATCATGCCGGAATGGCTGCAGCACAGTACTGCATACGTGCCGCTTACACCCGTTATTGACGGCATCCGTTTGATTGCTACCGAAGGTAAATCGCTTATTGATATTGCTCCGCAATTTGGGCTGATAATCGGCTGGGCAATTATCATCTACGCCATTGCTTTCCGTGTTTTCCGTTGGGAATAAGCTAATGCTTGTTACAATAGGAATATGAAGTCTGCGCCCAAAAAAGCCGTAGTCATCAAAAAGGCCAGTCGTTTTGTGCCCGCCGAGGTAGTTATCGAAACGATCATGGTTGGTATTGGTCTGTTTGAGGCGGCTATTTTTGCCTTGGGCGGCTTGGCGGCTCGCTTGCCAGTTGCTACGTTGGCGGTTGGCATCATCTACTTTTTGTTACCGTACAATTTGCTAACAGCGGGTTTTGCGTTGCCCGGCCGCTTCTTGCACGTGGCTACCTGGCAGCGGAACCTGGCAATTATTGTGCTCAATGTGCCATTTATTATGTATCTGGGGCTGCAAGGCTCGCTGGCAGCCAATGGGCTCCTGGTGGTACTCATTGTATTGGGCCTGCTCATGAATGTGCCCAAAATAGGTCTGCGCAACATTCCGGGGCTTGATGTTATAAGCTTATCGTTATTCTTGGCTGGGCCATTTGTGTACGGTGCAGTACTGTCTGGGGCAGAGGGCTTGTGGTGGTTACCGGCGTGGCTCAGTATGCTCATGGTCGTGGCCGCTAACTACTTAATGTACAAGTTACCAATGATAGGCTTTGATCGGCAAGTACATTACGATGGTATAGATGTTCGCTTGGGGCTTGAATACAGTCTCGTCGTGGCTATGGGGCTGTACATGGCCGCTGCCTTATTGCCCACAATCGCCTATGGCTGGACCGGTGTTCCAGCAACCGTTCTGCTGCTTTGGTACGTAGTGGTAGCCTTTCAGGCCTTGCCGTTCCGCCTGATTGCTGGCGCAGCCGGCCTTTATCGCGTTTGGCGGGCCATTTGGTGGCTTAACTATCCCGTCGGAGCACTACTGGCGGTATACGCAGCAGTGCTCATTGCCCGCACTACATAGCTCATAGCAGTGTTTTATTGTATAATATAGCCTATATGAATATCTTACAGACACTTCCGAAGCCTTTTTTTGTGCTGGCTCCTATGGATGACGTTACCGATACCGTGTTCCGCCGAGTGATTGCCGATTGTGCTCCCCCCGATTTGTTTTTTACCGAGTTTGTAAATGTGGACGGCTTACAAAGCCCTGGCCGTCAGCATTTAATGAAGAAAGTTCTGTTTACTAAGGGCGAGAAGCCGATTATTGCGCAGCTTTGGGGCAAGAATCCCGAGAACTTCTACAAAACCGCCCAAGAATTAGTGGAGATGGGCTTTGACGGCATTGACCTTAACATGGGTTGCCCGGCAAAACCAGTTGTTAAGAACGGTTGTGGCAGTGCGCTCATTGAGAATCGGCCGCTCGCGCAAGCGATTATTCAGGCTACTAAAGATGGCGCAGCCGGTCAGGTGCCGGTAAGTGTTAAGACTCGATTAGGTTTTAAAAAAGTAGACCTGAGTTGGCATGAGTTCTTATTGCAGCAAGACATTAGCATGCTCACTTTGCATGGCCGCACTCAAAAAGAGATGAGTGCTGTGCCAGCGCACTGGGACCTGATTGGCGAAGTACGTGCCTTGCGTGACCGCATCGCTCCCCACACTCTCTATGTGGGTAATGGCGATGTAGAATCCCGCGAAGAAGGCGAAGCGCTCGCCCGCCAGCATGGGCTGGATGGCATAATGGTTGGCCGCGGTATCTTCCACGACCCATTTTTATTTGCCGAGCAAAGCCCTTGGATGCAATTCTCGCGGCAGCAGCGCATCGATTTGTTCATTAAGCACGTGACTCTTTTTGAAGAAACGTGGGGCGAGAACGGCCGTCCACTGCCGCCACTATATAAGTTTTGCAAGGTGTACATAAACCACTTTGATGGCGCTAAAGAGCTGCGCGAAAAGCTAATGAGTGCTCAATCGGTGGCTCAGTTACAGGCAATGCTACAAGAAGCTCGCGCCCAAGGCTAATCCGCGCTACAATAGGCGGATGATACAAGTACGCAATATTCGCAAGCATTACCGCAAAAAGGTGGCCGTAGATGATTTGTCATTTACAGTACAAACCGGCAAGGTGACGGGCTTTTTGGGGCCAAACGGTGCTGGTAAATCTACCACTATGCGCCTTATGCTCGGGCTTGACCACGGCACGGGAAGTACGCTCTACGACGAAAAGCCGTTGCAGAGTTACGCTGATCCGGCACAAGTTGTAGGCGTATTGCTGGAGGCCAAGGCTTTTCACCCTACGCGTACCGCTCGCAATCATTTGCAGGTGCTCGCCGATGCCTCGGGGATACCAAGCGCGCGCGTAGCCGAAGTACTCGATATTGTGGGCTTGAGCGATGTGGCTAACAAACGCCCGGGCAAATTCTCTTTGGGTATGAGCCAGCGGCTCGGTATTGCCGCGGCCATTTTAGGCAAGCCAAAATATTTGTTGCTGGACGAACCGGCCAACGGCCTTGACCCCGAAGGCATCGCCTGGCTGCGCCAGTTTATTACCGATTATGCCGCGCAGGGTAATGGCGTGTTTATTTCTTCGCACCTTTTAAGCGAGATGTCGCAGATGGCTGATGACATCGTGGTAATCGGCAAGGGTAAAATGATTGCCCATGGCTCAGTACATGACCTCGTGGCAAAAAGTAAACACTCGGCCGTATTTGTACGTACGCATGACCAAGCAGAGCTTAAAAAGCTACTGGCTAAAACGCCCCATCCTTTTGAGGCAGAAGGCAAAGGATTGCTGGTGAGGGGCGCTACAACCGACGAGATCGGCGAGCTGTTATTTGCAAAGAGTGTCGCTGTACTCGAACTAGAGAAGCGTGATGCCTCGTTGGAAGAAGCCTTTTTGGAGCTGACCGAAACTGCTACGGAGTACCATGCGCATACGCAAACTGAGGCAGCAAAGGAGAACAACTAATGATTCACACATTCCGCACAGAATTACGCAAGCTGCTGACCATACGTTCAACATACATAATTAGCCTGCTAAGTATTGCATTAGTCATTTTTATGTCATTCTATGTTACGGGCGTAAAGGGAGAGTCGGGCGCTTTTGACACATATCGTATCGAAACACTGCTCTATAACATCGCAAGCTTACTGGGGGTGTTTGGCGCAATCGTTGCTGTGCTGCTTATTGGCCACGAGTATCGCTACAACACAATTATGTACACGCTCACGAGCAGTAATAGCCGCACAAAAGTATTTGTGGCTAAGCTCGCGGTGGCACTCTTGTACGCCGGCTCGTTAGTAACCCTTGGTTCACTGATTGGTATTGTTGCGCAGTACGCTGGTGCGTCGGTTGGCGGCTACACACTTACCGTGCAAACAATTGACTGGGGGTCATTGCTTTGGCGGATGGCTTTTTATACTGGCAGCTTTGCGCTCCTTGGTTTGGCCCTGGGATTCTTGTTCCGTAATGTGGTTCCCGCAATGGTGAGCATCTTCATTGTGCCCAGTACCGTCGAACCGCTCCTTGGTTTGCTCCTTAAAGAGAATAGTAAGTACCTACCTTTTGGCTCTTTGACGCAGGTTATTTCGGCGCCTGGCAACGATACAGCGCTTAGCCCCGGACACGCTGCCGCAGTAGCAGCTCTGTATGTAGTCGGCGCAATGCTCGTAGCTTGGTATCTCTTTTTACAACGCGACGCTAACTAAAAGCGCTTGTCAAAGTCCCTGATCGTGCGGTAGGCTAGGGATTGTTCTTAAATATGTCTGAAATGTCAGAGGAGCCTTCTGTATGTCTGAACAATGTCGTTTTGGCCGCATGCCCAGCAAAGCCGTGCGCCGTACCTTGGGCCTTGCTAGCGCCACAGCGCTTTTAGCAACCGGATGTGTAGCCGTTTCGCCCGAGACACCGCCGCCCAAACCAGAGTGTAAGGATGGTTTGCGCAATGCCTATGATTTTATCGTGGATAGAGCTACATTACATAGCCTGATAGCAGATCAGCCTGATGCCTGGCAGGAAATGAATGAGCGTATCACGGCGCGACTCAGCGACAGCAAGGCTCCTCACCCCAAAGTGTTTAGTGTAGAAACGACGGTACTGTATCCAGGCCAGACAGACCCATCAATCGTAGCGGTGGATCTACAACAAAAAGAAACAACCGCCTATAAACAAGCGGTTACACTCGGGCATTTAGCTGCGACAAACTTGCATTATTATGTTGGCTCAGCCGAGGCGCTGCCCGGCGGTGATAACACTCATACGGCTACCATCCGGTTAGAGGAATACTGCCAGGTCACGTGGCCATCGCCCACCGAACCGCCACGTGCAGTATAATAACTGTTATGCAAAAAGACGATATTTTTAAAGCGAGTGGCATTATTATTGTAGACCGCCAGGTTTTGGTGGAGCGTTCGGTGGGTAAAGAATACTTTATTCATCCCGGTGGGCGCATTGAGCCGGGCGAAACAGCAAAGCAGGCCGTTGTCCGTGAGCTTAAAGAAGAATTCACTATTGATGTAGACGAAGCTGATCTGGAAGAGTTTGACCATAACACGGCACCAGCTGCAAATAGCCCAGAAGTTCTGGTACATATGGATGTATTTTTGGTAAAAAATTGGCGGGGCACTATTACACCTGATAGCGAGGTAGAGGAGATCCGTTGGCTTACCTCCGACGTGCCAAAAGATATAAAAGTTGGCTCAATAATGGAACACGAGACAATCCCCAAGCTCAAGGCAGCAGGATTGATCGACTAAACAAAAAGAGCCAGAGGAATCTGGCTCTTATATTTACGTAGTGGTGGGGGTGGCTGGACTTGAACCAGCGACCAATCGGTTATGAGCCGACTGCTCTAACCACTGAGCTACACCCCCGCAGTCTCGCTAGGCAATACCTAACAGAGATGAGTATAGCAGATTTTGCTGACAATATATATAATGTAAAGTGCAATGCTGCAAAAAATAAAAAACTATCTGCAAGATATAGACAAATGGACCGAACAACTGCAAGATGTGCGGGTGCTGGGGCTGCTGGTATTTGCGATTGTCGTGTTGCTCATTAGCTGGAGCGGCGTGCGCGCTATCGACGCTAATTATGCGCTGCAAAAACAGATATCTACCTTAAAGCAGCAAAACCAAGTGCAGGAGCTGGCTAATAATAACCTCAAATTGCAGAACCAGTACTTTACCACTAATCAGTATCTAGAGCTTACTGCCCGCCAAAACTTTGGGTTGGCTATGCCGGGCGAAAAAGAGCTTATTATGCCACCCAGCGTGGCGATTGCTAACACCGTAGATTACCGTAATCCAGAAGACGTTGAGGCAGACAAAACTGCCGCTAAACAGCCAGCCTACCAGCGTCATTTTCAGGCATGGATGAACTTCTTTTTGCATCGCCAGCAGCTGCAATAGCTAATCTGTAACAACAAGGCCTAGCTCCAGGGCTAACTGTGGCGCGAGCATGACAAGTTGCGTACTATCAATGGTGAGGCCTTTAAGCGAGTCCCAACCGCGTATGTCCAGTAATTGTGAACTCCGGGCGTCAACATTTTTAAGCGTACATTGGCTAAAGTCGGTTTTCTGCAAGTGTGAGGTCTGAAAAATAACATCGTGGAGCTGTGCTGCCTGAAAGTCTGCTTCATCAAGAATGCAGTCAACAAATTGCACCCGAGTGAGCTTGGCAAAACGAAAATTGGCCAAGGTTAATTTACACTCCTTAAATGTGATGTCTTTGAGTGTACAACGGCTAAAATCTACGCCTGTCATGCGGCCGTTCTTGCAGACCACCCGTATCAATGAGCCTTCTGAACAGTTAGCCGCCGAGAAATCGCAGGCGCTGAGCCTGGTATCGAGCAGACTGAGCTTTTCGAGCTGGGCCTGTCCAAAATTGCAATGCTCAATGAGCGCTTCATCGAGCGAAACATTCTCGAGGTGTTTGCCGGTAAAATCCAATTGCGCTAAGGAGATCTGTTCCAGCGTTGTTTCGACGACGAGCATAGTTTCGTTCGCTGGCTGCAAAACAGCGGTCCGGACTTTGGGCGGAGAGATCTTCATCCCTTCAGTATACGCTATTGCTAATCTGTTGACAGATGGGATATATATTGATACAATACGTTGGTATCAAGTATCGCGGGATGGAGCAGCGGCAGCTCGCGTGGCTCATAACCACGAGGTCGCAGGTTCGAGTCCTGCTCCCGCAACCAAGATGTACACCAAAATGGCCCTTAGAGGCCATTTTATTTTTACCTGAGGAGGGGATATGTCTAAAAGAAAATGTGGCTGCGCCCAGGAACCTCTGTTGTTGGCAGAAGAATTGCATTCTGGCTGTAGCTTAAAGATGGCGAGGATCAACTCCAATCCTACGGTGGGAAGTTTGCGTATTAGCGCTTGGAGGGGTGTAGAGGCCAGTATAAAAACCGGCGATACCGAATGGTGGGACGACGCCTCGTACAAGCTTGACCAGGCACGCTCGCTGAATGTTGCTTTTAGCGAATTCTGTAGCAACCAGATTCTATACGCTCTGATGCCAATGTTTAAGGAGCGAGCGGCAAGGAAGCAGCCATCACAAGCGTCGCGTAGCCAGATGTGCGACCGGCTGGGTGAAGTATTTGTCCGTCATAGCGAGAGTATTAGCATGCACAAAGAAGTGTCCGAAGCTATGGCGCTATATCTTATGGCCCGGGCAGGAGTGGACAGTGATTTCTTTTTGTTCCCCGCATCGCAGCGCGAAGATAAGTCATCACGGAGCCCCAACCACAACCATGACATGTATAGCATTTGGCTCGATCAAGACGGCCAACCTAAAAAGCTACCTTTACAGCTCAAAAAACGTGGAAATGGTTCCGACTACGAGGTGCCGGTCGTAAACTTAACCGAGACACTTAAGCCGGTGCTCACTTTGACGCACAATACCTCAGTCGATGCGCTTATTCCAACTTTTGCGCGCGAGGCAGAAGGCAATAGCACTGCTTTGCATGAGGGGGTGCTTGATTTTGCGGGCCATTGTTTGCAATCGATGATCCAAACAAGATTGTACGAATCTTACCTGACAGACCTGAACAGCGTTGGCATTGTAGCTGCTTCGCCAAACTCTTCCACAGTCTAGTTGTAAATATGACTCACCCCACCTCTGTTGTAAAAAAGTTGGAGTATCGTTACTAAAGCTGATATTATTAAGGTAAGTGATAGACACCATTGACAAAACATAAGAATTATGTATAATAATAGGTGTTGTGATCACAAACAAAAACTTTTAAAAAACAAATCATAGCAAAACAAAAAAAGGGGGAAATTGCATATGACGGTTAAAACCAAGAGCGGACTTGCCTTTGAATTTTCAAAGTCAGAAGATAAGCAAATTCGCAAGATCGATATGCTTCTCGGCAAAATCTGAAACGCATAACCAATGAGTTTACCAAAAAGAACCGGTTACTACCGGTTCTTTTTCTTTGGACCAAATGTGCCCTGCATTAATCTTCGTGGTCAAGCTCTACTGGCTTAACGTGTGTGTCCGGCTCTTCTTCTTGGTCATCAAAGCCGGCAGCGGTGGCTGGCCCGGCGTCGTAAGCTTCGCCTTCGTCTATGCCTGTGTCAGTTAAGGGGTGCTCGTTGTTGTAATGCGTTGGCACGGCGACGTCGTCGGCAGGCGCATCTGGTGAATCGCCGTCATCTTCAAGACGTACCTCATCAACGTTTGGGTTAAAAAGATCATCCTTGGCCTGCAGTGGATCTGTGCCGTTTGTGTCATCTTGTCCCATGCGTTCCTCCCTTAAACTTATATAGCTACTGTAACAAAATATCAAGGTTACGCCTACTCCGCAGACTCCTGAATGGTCAGTGCCTCGCTAGCTTTCATAAACAATCCCAAAAAGATTGAAAGGTCAGTTTGCTGGTCGCCTCTAAAATAATAGATGAGTTCACGCCGCACGAGCTCACGGTAGTAGTCGTAGGTGCCAACCTGATGCGTAAAGCCAAGGGTCGAAGTGGTGCCCCAAATGGCCGGCCGTATGCGCGGCGTAATCTTTTCGCGCAGTTTGTACATTTCTATGTCTTCTTCGGTGGGAACGCTTACCGTGCCGTAATCATCCACGACGCGGCGCGTTAAAAACCGCTCAATACGCGCTTCTTCTTTGGCCATCTGTGGACGAGGGCCGCCAAATACAGCCATTTCGCCAGGATTCTCAGGATCGTCACTTACATGACAGAACTCGATGAAGCTATCAATCGAAAGGGTGTCTATGAGTTTGGCAAGCGGAACGGTAATACCTTTTCGGTTATTCTCGAGCGGCTCATCTTGGGACTCCATAACTTGCATCTTGGCCAAAGGAAAGCGCACTCGTTCCTGTACAAAAGGATAATAGCCGTGTTTACTTAATAACAGGACTGCCTGTGCGGCCACGGGGGTAACAACCGGACGCAGCAAAGTAACAAAAAAGGCATCCTGCTCGTACTTTTGGTGCGAGTTGTGCCAGTCTGGACCGGTGGGTTTTGACTCTGGTAAGGTAATTGGCGTAGCCACATTTATAAGTATAACCGTGATGAACCATATAGCATAGAGGAATTTAGTATCATGGAGCAGAAGGATACGATAAAAGGTCGTAGCAAGCACCGCACACTGTTCGGACGATTACTGACACTTGTATCATTGGTTTGTATTGGTGGTGGCATATATCTGTTAATTTTGTTGTCGGCTCCACAGATGCAAAAGGTTATTCCGCCTAAAAACTGGACCACGCCAGTACCTACAGAGCGTGCGGCACTTACCGAAGACCGTTTGTATATCCCTAAATTAAAGATCAATATTACCTACAAAGCGGGCGATAAGCATGTACTTAATGACAACGCCTGGTGGCGTTCGCCGGAGCGGGGCAACCCTAAAGACGGCGGCAACTTTATTCTGGCTGCACACCGTTTTGAACTGGGCCTGACTCCTGGCGAAACGCGATACAAATCTCCGTTTTACAACTTAGACGAGCTCATGATGGGCGACAAACTATACGCTGACTATAACGGCGTTCGATACGAGTATAAGGTAGTAAACCGCTATAAAGTTGCTCCTAATGATACGAAAATAGAACAGGTGACGAATGAGGATCATATGACACTCTATAGTTGTACCAAACGTGGTTCGGCCGACGGACGCGAAGTGGTTATCGCCGAGCAAACTGCAGCTAACATAGATCCCGCAAAGCAGCTTTAAACATATATATCTATAGTTATCATAGCGATGTAGAATTGTATTTTCTTACGCCAAAATTATTGCGCCGCCTGGCGAAACACCTGTATTATGCTGCTTAAATAAGGTGAAACGGAGCGGGCTAGTGAAAAAACGCCGGGGAATATTAAACGTATCAAAAAAAGTACGCCTTGGCACACGGCAGGCATGGCAGCGCGCCGGAATGGTAACCATGTTGACCGTCTTTTTGGTGAGTAGCAGTATCCCTACCGCTTCGGCGATTGTGGCCGACCGGCAGGTAAAGGATCTGCTCAAAAAGAACAGCCATATCCAGCCGTTTGACGAGGCTTCTACCCAAGAACATTCCTACAATTACCCTAGTGGTATGAAGGCCACTACCGCACCGCAAATCGCCGCCCGCGATGCAAGCGTAATAGATAAAGACACGGCTACGGGTTTGCCGGGTGCCCAAAGCAGCCGCCGCAATGCCGCTGGCGAAACGTTAAAAGGTTTTGTGCAGTCACCCAAAATTCAGGCGCGTGAACTAACCGACAAGCGCACCGCTCGAACATCGATGCGTGTTAACCCCGACGGGTCCATAACACAACGCAATTATTTTGAGTCGCAATTCTACCAAAAAGATGGTCAGTGGACAGACATTGACACCACGCTTACCGAAGACACCAATGCCGGCGATTCTGGCAATGTGTTTGGCAAACTGCTCGGCAAAGTCGAGTCGCTTTTTAGTGACCCCACAACCTACACAACCACCAAGAACAGTTGGCAGGCGCGCTTTGCTTCAAGTGACCAACAAAGCGGCATGGTCCGCCTGCAAAAAGATGGCAGTCAGATTGGCTACGCGCCTGTTAACGCCAAAACGGTTGCTCCGGTCATCACTACCAATGGCAACAACCAGCAGGTAGTGCACTACTACGATTTGTGGCCAGGCGTCAATGTTGAGTACGTTGTTACGGCTGACGCAGTTAAAGAAAACATCGTTCTCAAAAATAAAGATGCGGCAACCAGCGTAGCCTTTAAGGTGGTTGGTGCTACCCTCGCCAAGCAAAAAGACGGGTTTGGTATACGGGGTGCACTGGGCGATGATTTTGCCATTGCCGCCCCGACGCTTATTTTGAATACCTTTGGTCCAGAAACCAAGAACGTACTCAACCAGGAGTATGCCGACGGTACGTTGACCGTAGCAATCGATAAAGACTATCTACAATCATTGCCTGATACAGCTTTTCCGGCGGTTATTGACCCCACGACCTTCCAGAGCAACTTTGGCACGCGAGCGGGTGGTACCTATGTTTCGCTCAAGAGCGATGGCTACGTATGCCAATCTAACACCTGTAACCCCTACGCTGGCTCGCTGTACGATAGCAACTACACACTTCGCTACTGGCGCAGTGCGGTGTTTGCGCCTTACGACCAGCTTAATAATTCCGGCAATATTCTCACCAACGCCACCTTGCACCTTTTGCAGCGCACCAACGCCGGTTTTTGGACGGGCAACTACAATACGCACAACTTCCAGGTGGGTCACGCTACCTGTACTAATAATTTTGGTTGCTTAGAAGGTGGCACGTTTAACGCCTCGGGCAGTTTTGCCACCGCTGGCGATATAAACGTTACTAATATTTATCAAGCTATGATTAGCCGCGGCGACTTTGGCGCGTGGCTGATGCTTGGCGGCGAAGATGGCACCACTGATTCATTTAAGAACTTTGATCCAGGAACAGGTGGCACATCTGGTAGCTATGTGTCGTTTACATACGGTGGGCAGCCATCTGCGCCAAGTGTTACCACACCAACAGATAACCAGGTGTATGTCGATACGCAGCCATCGTTTAGTGTTGGCACGGTTTCTAACCCTAACGGTTCAACGCCGCTGCAATATGAGATTCTAGTGAGTGGCGCACCGGGCGCAACAGGGGCGCTCATTACCTCTGGCAAACAAGATGCAACTCAGTGGACTATTCCTGATGGTATTTTGCAAGATGGCTCAACCTACTACGTGCAGGCCCGCAGCTACGACCCGATTACCAGTTCGTACAGCATGTGGGGAACGTCGGTAGGCTTTAAAATTGACACCCGAACCGGCAAGGACAAATCGCAAACTTACGACACGCTCGGTCCGGTGAGCGTTGACCTGGCAACAGGTAATTTGAGCACCAGCGCCGCAAGCCATTCATCGGCAGCTTTAGGCGGCGCCCTGGGCGTTAACCTGGAGTACAATTCGCCCTTACGGTCGCGCAGCGGTTTAGTAGGGCAGTACTGGAATAACACCAGCTACACTGGTGACCCTGTAGTGACACGCGTTGACCAAAATATTGATTTTAACTGGGGAACTGGATCGCCATCCGGCGGCACCATAAACACGGATAACTTTGCCGCCCGCTGGGAAGGCTACTTTGTAGCGCCCGAAACAGGGAGCTATCAGTTTGGAAGTGATGTTGACGATGGCTGTAAAATTTGGATTAACAGCAATGTGGTGCTCGACAACTGGACATGGTGCGGTAATCAGTATGGCACCAGTGTAAGCTTAACGGCAGGCCAAATTGTACCGATCCGCATGGACTACCGCGAAGTGGGTGGCAGCGCCACGGCACGTCTCAAAGTAAAAGGCGTGGTGAGTACCGACGGTATGGTTGTTCCCAGCGACTGGCTGCAAACCGGCGTTCGCCCAGTTGGCACGCAATACGGCCTTACCGGCAGCTACTTTGCTCGCCGCGATGGCACTAACACATTCTCAACTGGCAACGCGCAGGTTATGAAACGCGTTGACCCCTATCTGAGCTTTAACTGGGGTACGGGCGCACCGGTTCCTGGTGGCCCGAGCGACTTCTTAATTAGGTGGCAAGGTTACGTAACGGCACCGACTACCGGCACCTACAGCTTTGGCACGCGCAGCGACGACGGCACCAAGATTACTATTGGCAGTAACAACACAGTAGTGCAAAACGACTGGACGGAGCATGGCGCACCTGCCTCGCCAACCTGGGGCGGTACAACATTTAACATGACTGCCAACGTTCCGGTGCCCATTACTATCGAATACTTTGATACCGGTGGAGCGGCTAGCTTTGAATTTTGGATGAAGAGCGCCAGCGTTCCGCAACAAATAGTGCCGACTACCTGGATGACGCCTTCGGCCAACGTGTTACCAGCGGGTTGGAATATGGGCCTCGATGCTGGCGGTAGTGTGGCGTACGATCACCTCAAGACAAACCAAAATAGCGTAACGCTCACCGACGCCAGCGGCGCAACGCACGAGTACAAGTGGAGTGGCTCGGGCTACACTCCGCCGGACGGCGAGGATGGCGTGCTGATCCGCAACGACGACGGTAGCTACACTTTGCAAGACGTTGACGGACGTACGTACGTGTTCGCCACAGACGGCACGTTAACCTCTGTTACAAGCAGCGTAGACGACCGTAATCCGGCCGCACTCCAATATGAATACCAAAGCCAAAACGGCGGCCCCACTCATTTGTACAAGATAAAAGATGGCGTGGATACCTCACGCAACGCAACACTGTACTACAGCGGCGATAGCAACTGTGGCACGGCACCAACCGGCTTTGATGCCAGTGCTCCTGGTGGAATGCTTTGTGCGGTTAAAACAGATGATGGCCGGGCAACTAACTTCTTTTACCTCAGCGGCCAACTGGCGCGCATCCAACTGCCAGGCAACGAAGCTACTGACTTCCGTTACGAAGCGGTAAATAACGCCGCCAGCCAGCTTGTGGGCTACCGCCTGAATGCAGTGCGCAGCAGCCTGGCGATGGACGCCATTGGCGCAGGCAAACGAGCCGACGACGACACCGCCAACAGCCAGATGAGTTACGACACACTTGGTCGCGTCGTAAGTGTAACGCAGCCGGCACCAACTACCGGCGCAACGCGCGTACAGCACACTATTGAATATTTACCTGGGGCTAAAAGCTACGTTGATGCCAATGGCAATACGGTGCCAGGCTACACCGGCCTCACCAAAGAGCACGTGGTGGGCGGCAGTGAGCCAAACGGCTACACCCGACGTGTCAAATACGATACTTTATTCCGCACCATTGAAGATACTGACATAACCGGCCAGAGTGCTACTACCGAGTGGGATGCGCAAAAAGACTTGGTGTACAGCGCAACTGATTCGCTGGGCCTTAAGAGCACCACGGTATACGACGACGAAGACCGGCCGGTAAGCAGCTACGGTCCGGCGCCAAAGGCGTGGTTTGACACCTCTAACCCCAAGCAGCAAGTGCCGCTGGCGGCCTACGCCAGCCAAGTAGCTCGCACCGATGCCAGCTACGATCAAGGCGTTAACGGCCTGGCAGTCAGTTACATGGCAGCCAGCACTAAAACCATCAGCAACACGTTGGCAGCGGGGCAAACCATTCCCAAGGGAACCGACTTGTACTCGCTTGATCGGCGCTTCCACTTCGCCTACCAAAACGACAGCAACTTGGTGCTCTACGGCCCATCTGGGGTTGGCGCACTATGGTCCAGCAATACTGGCGGCACAACCACGAGCTTAGCGATGCAAACAGATGGCAACTTGGTGCTCTACAATGGCGGCACGGCAGTGTGGTCATCGGGCACTGGCGGCCAGGGCACCTCTAACTTTGTAGTGCAAAACGACGGTAACGCGGTTATTTATAAGGCTACCGGACCAACGTGGGCCACTAATACCAGCTCAAACGCCGGAGTAGCGTACCAAGTGAACCTCACCGGCGCGCCACTGCAGCACGCCACCAACATTGCTACCGACGGCACTCTGGTTAAGAACTTTGGCACCACTGCGCCAGTGTCGGGCTACAGCGGCATGTGGGGCATGCGCCTCAGCGGCAAAATGCGCCTGCCAGCCACCGGCACCTACAGCTTCCGTATTAATTCCGACGGCGGCGCACGGATGTGGATTGACGACAAACTGGTTATTGACGACTGGAAAGACAGCGGTGCCCGCAACCACCCAACAGGAACCTTTAGCGAAACAATAGCCAACAAACCGCATCGCGTAGTTATTGACTACTTCCGCACCGGTAAAGCAACCGACAGTGCCACCTTTGGCTTGTACATGACGCCTCCGGGTGGCAGCGAAACGTCGCAAACGGCTACGTACTTCTCGCCGGATTACAGCTTGCCAACCAGTGCCAAAAGCTACGACAGCACTTTGGGTGACAAAACAGTCAACACCAACTACGGCACCAACCCAGAGCTGGGCTTGGCCCAAAGCAGCAGCGTGGACCCTGGTGGCCTCAACTTAACAACCAGCACAACTTACGAACAACAGGGCGCAAGCGGCAGCTACTTGCGCCAAACCAGCAAGAGCTTGCCAGGGAACAGTGCGGGCAACCCAAGCTTTACCTACGTGTACTACGGGGCGAGCGAAACACGCGACAACCCTTGTACCACGCCGGTAGAGGCCTTTAAACAAGCCGGAATGCTCAAAACGAGTACAGACGCCAGCCCTAATGGCTCCACGGCTGGGGTTAAAACCGAAAACGTCTACGACGACGCCGGTCGAGTAGTGGCCACACGAACCAACAGTGACGGCTGGACCTGTACTACCTACGACAGCCGTGGCCGGGTCAGCACATCGCAAGTTCCGGCAGTTAATGGCGCAGCGGCTCGCACGGTGAGCAACGATTACGCAGTTGGCGGCGACCCGTTCCAAAGTTCTACCTGGGATGGCAATGGCTGGATTGTAAAATGGGTCGATCTGCTAGGCCGTACCACTAAATACCGCGATGTGTACGACCACGAAACCACTACAATCTATGACAACTTTGGCAAGCTCACCCAGCGCGCCAGCCCGATTGGCACCGAAAGCTACGATTACGATACCTTTAACCGGCTGACGGCTCAAAAGCTCGACGGCACCACATACGCAAGCATCAGCTACGACACCTACAGTCGTGTAAGTCAGATTACCTATCCCAACGCCGGCCAAATGAAGGTAGTTCCCGGCTACGACAGCCTACTGCGCGCCAACAGCGTTACCTACACCATGGGCGACGGCACAACCACCATTGCCAGCAGTGCCAACTTTACGCAAAGCGGCAAAGTGAGCAGCGACACGGTTACGGCGGGCAGCACAAGCTTGCAATCTAGTTATGGCTACGATGGCGCGGGGCGCTTAACCTCGGCCACGGTGGGAACGCACAACTACAGCTACGGTTTTGGCACACAAGATACCACCACCTGTGGCACGGCCGCCAATATGAACGCCAACAGCGGCAAAAACAGCAACCGCACCACCCAAACTATAGACGGCGTGACCACTAAATACTGTTACGACTACGCCGACCGGCTGGTTTCGGGCACTGGCAATGCCTTGGGCGGCATCACATACGACAGCCACGGCAACATGACGCACATTGGCACACCAAGCGGCAGCAACTCTGAGCTCTACATGTTCTACGACTCATCCGACCGCAACAGCGGCATGGAACAGTATGACGCCAACGGCCAAGGTTCAGCCGTGTATTACGACCGCGATGTAGCCGGGCGCATCATTGGGCGCTACGGCAGCAGCATTAGCAACTGGAGCTTTGCCAGCCGTGGCGACCTATACTACGGCTACACCGGCGACAGCGACGGCCCAAGCTTCACCCGCGATGCCAACTGGAACATCGTAGAAGAAAGCCTGCACCTGGCTGGCGGCGTGCTCATGACCATAAAACCGCAAGAAACAGTTGCCGCCAACAAAAAACAATACAGCATGCAAAACATGCTAGGCCGTACC
>DASSKE010000002.1:0-245703 GCA_035690865.1 Saccharimonadales bacterium (SeqCode) | reverse complement strand
GTACGTCCCGTACAAAGGTAGTATTTTTTGTTCCTTCTGAGATGTACGTGTTGCGGTCGGAGGAATCGTAAGTAAAGTTGGTGGTTCCTATTTTAGTCATGTTGCCATGGCTGTCGTAGGACGGGTTGGTGAGGGTGGCGTCGCTGGAGGTGATGAGACGGTCAGCGTTGTCGTAGCAGAAGGTTGTGTTAGCGCCATTTATTACTTGTGATGTACGGTTGCTGCTTTTGCCGCTGTTTACGTTGCCGGGGCTAACGCCACAGGTGGCCGCTTGTGTGCCAAAGCCGTAACTGTACGTATTGCTGCCAATGGTAGCTGCCGTGAGCCGCCCTGCTTTGTCGTAGCTGTAGCTTTTAGCCACACCATTTTCAGTACCGCTTACAATGTCGCCAGTGGTGGCGCGGGTTACGCTGTCGCTAACCGTACTGCCGTTGGCCAAGGTGTAGGTTAAGCCACTCACCCGGCCCAGGTTGTCTCGGCTAACGCTAGATAGGCTTTGTCCGCCTGGGTATGTTACGGATGCAATGCGGCTGTAGGCGTCGTAGGTTACGTGCGCATAGTTTACGTTGTCTAAAAACTGGTCGGTGAGCCGGTCGTAGGTGTCGTAAGTAAATACTTCTGTGCCTAGTGGGCTTGTGCGACTGCTGATGTGACCCTGTTCATCGTAGGTGCTGTTGGTGATATTGCCCTTGGCATCTACGTATTTTACGTTGCGTCCAAGCAGGTCGTTGGTCACGGTAATGGTGCCGTTGTTGTCTGACGTGCTCGTGACGAGCGGGTTGCCGTCAACGGCGTAGTTGTTGGTTATAGTTCGGCCGCTAAGGGTGCCTGTACTGCCAGTTGCGCCCGTTGCTGGGTTGATTTTGGCAAGGTTGAGCGATGGTACCACGGTTGTTGCTACGCGCCCTCGGGTGTCGTAGCTGGTACATGTCCAGGCGTCGCTATTAATGCGTGTGGCAACCACGCGGCCAGCGTCATCGTAGATAGTTTCGGTACTGCGGCCGCTTTGACTGCCCGCGCCATCTGGGTCGGCTTCGGTTTTGAGCTTGAGCTGACCAGCTTGACGATACGCTTCTACATCGCTTGTGCAAGGGTTATCGCGTGTTTCGGTTGCGCCGTAGTAGTCGTAGCTTGTTGTGGAACCACCTGGCAAGGTTTTGCTGAGCTGACGCAAGTAGGTACTGCTACCTGGTGCCTCGTAGGTGCTGCTTGTAGTGAGGTTGAGGCCGGTTGGGTCAAGCGTGGTGCTTTGCGCCAGGCCAAGCTCTGGCGAGCTGCCGTAATTAGTGGTGGTGGTTACGTCGCCAAGTTGGCTGTCGTATGTGGTTTCGGCAGTTTTAAGGCCATAGCCCGGGAACAAGCTGCTGCCAGCAATAAGCTGTTCGCTGCCGCCTGGCGCCGTCATGTAGGTTTCTATTTGTGCGTCGCTCTGGCTGCCATTGGCAGTGTAGTATTCTATCCGGATGCGGTGTTTGCCTGCCGCTGTGTTGGCAAAGGTACCGGTAGCGTGTGAGCGAGCTGCGCCATCTTTCCAATCGTCTATAACTACCTGGTCGTCAATATATAGCCGAACGCCGTCATCGCTCCAAATGCGGAAGGTATAGGTGCCGGTTTGCGGTAAGTCTATGTACCCATTTGAACGGACACCCCAGCTGGTGGTGCTATTGGGGTTGGTGTCTGGCGTGATTGGATTGCTGCCAAGCCAGTAACGCTGCATCCGTCCGTCGGCATATTGGCCGAGGCCGGTAGTATGTAGTTTCGGCGTGCCGGTAAGGCTCTTACTGCTGGTGGTATAGGTGTAATAGCTGGTTTCGAGGCCCTGCATACCGTCGTCGTAGCTCGTTGAGCCGTGCGGAACTTGCGCCACGTATGCTGCGAGTGGTTTGCGGTCGCTACCATACCAGGCGCTCGGTGCCGGGCCGTACTGATCCGTTGGTAAGTCGAGGTAGTTGTAGAGCGTGGTGCTGGTGAGGCCGGTTTCGTCGGTGCTGCTGAGGGCCAAGTCTTTGGTTGCGTCCCAGGTAGTTGTGTCACATAGTGCTGCAATGTCACAGACTTTGGTGGTGCGCAGCAGACTGTCGTACTCAATGTATTGCTGATAGCCATTTGGCTCTACGTCGCCGGTAATATGCCGCTTAGACGTTTGGTACCCGTATTCAAAGGTGTGCTCTTGGCGCGTGTCGCCAGCGTTTGCGGCCGGCATCTTTACAGCGCTGAGGCGACCGAGTAGGTCGTAAGTAATTTGCGTTGTGGTGCTGTCGTCGGCGGTGCGAACACTCGCATTAATAGCATCATTGGCAACGCTATCGCGGATGGACGTAATGCGCCCGTAGCTATCATTACCGTAATCGGTATATTGCCCGCCCGGTAGTTCTACCCGCGAAAGCTGACCGTTCTTGTAATAGATATTGGTTATCTGGCCGTCGTACGTTTTAAAGGCACAAACGTAGCCAAGTGGCGCTGGATCAAATCCGGTTGGAGCGCTACACCCCGCGTCGCCGCCGTATATAACCTGGCCATAGCGCTGATCGTCTACCCCGTCGGTAATCTTAACAAGCCGTGGCGCTCCGTTCTGTTCTTGGTAGTCGTATTTGAGTGCTGCCGGATGTTTATCGTCGGTTGGTGTAGTAACGCTTTGCAGTGGGCCGTCGGCGCGGAAAACATATACGCGGCCGTCGGAATCATTAAGCGTGTAGCTAGCATCGCCGTTACGCGTGAGAATGCCACTTTCGTTAACCGGCGGCTTAAAGCCACTACCTGTCCAGGTGTAGCTGTGTGTAGTGCCGTCGCCATCAACTAAATCAACGTTGCGATTACCAAACACGCGGACTCTTTCGTACGGCAGGTTGCCATCGGCGTCTACGCTCAAGCTCCAGCCGCTGGGCAAAGATTGATAGCTAGTGCTAAGGTATTTAGCGTCAATTACGCCATTACCGGCTGGGCCTTGCCACTGTAAGTTTACTCGAGCCACGCCAGTGGCGTCGTAATATTCGAGTACCACGGGCACCACCTGCCCGGCCACGAGGTGCATAGTGGTAGCCGCCCAGTTTTCGGTATAAGCATGGTTTGTCCAGTTATCTACCACTTTAGTGTTGTTGACCCATAAGCGTTGGCCGTCGTCGGCACCGGTGCCGAATTTGTAATCACCTGTTGTCGGTGCTGTTAGATAGCCGCTAAAACGGACTAAGAAGTTATCACTAAACTGGCCGCTTGGATCGTAGGGCGCCGGGGAGTTTACATTCCAGTTAATATTAACGTTACTGTAGGTTTGTACGTAAAACGGTGCTTGGTCGCTCTTAAAAGTACGCGACGAGTCATTGTCTTTGTAGAACTTGGCACTTAGGCCTTGGTCGTTATTGTCTGCCGACACGGCCGTTCGGAGCATATCGTTGGACACAACCTGTTCAGCGCTATTGGGTAATCGTACAAAAAGCCGGGCTTTGGCTGCGCCGCCAAATTCCCAAAACCATGAGTTAACGCGATAGAGCTGCCCTGCCACCAAGTTGACGCTGGTATTGTGCCACCAGACGCTGTCGGTGCCAGTATGGTCAAAACGGTATATCTCGCTGTTGTTTGCGTCGGCTAGTGTAAATACGTAGCGGTCATCGTTAATACCACCAAAAGTGTAGGAGCCGGTTTGCGGCGCGATAAAGTAGCCCGTCCAGTTCACGGTAAAGTTATCGCTGGTAACAGTACCCGGCTTAGGTGAACCATTTCCCCATTCGTAATCAATATTGGGGTCGTGGCGTGTCATGGCCAAAAAGCGGCCATTATTATTCTCGTTATAGTAAGTTGCGTCGAGGCCGTTAATGGTTTTGGCGGGCGTGTTGTAATCTAGCCCGATGCCAATGGAACCACCGAGTGCACCAATGCTATGGCTGCTGGTTGACGTATAGGCATTGCCAGTTGCCAGGTTGGCCGAGAGCGGGCCAACATCGTCATATGTTTGGGTCTTGTCTTTACCGGTGCGTAAGTCAACGGTAAATGTCCAGCCGCCCGACCAGGTGCTCCAGCCCTGGCTGTCTGTGGCTGCGACTTTCCAGGTGTAGCTTCCGCCGTCTTGCAGGATTCCCTCGGGAACAGTCCAACGTGGAATATCTAACTGGCCACTATTGGCAACCTCAGTTCCCCCGTCAAAAATGCTAATCTGGTAAGTTACAGTGTCTTGATCGGCGTCATTTACAAAGTCGCCGGTAAGCCGTGGCATAGTAGTGGTAATGACTGATTTGTGGGTTGGCGACACCAGCGCCGGAGCCGGTGGTGGCGTATTTTGATAAATAGCAATTGCCGCGTTGTATGGGTCGAACATTTTGTAGGCACTGTCGTCGGCATGAATAAAGATATCGCCGCCGCTTTCGCCATGCGCAACCATCCAGTTTACGAGATCTTTGATGTCGCCACTTCCCTGCGTGTCTACATTAACAGGCATCCACGGAGCGCCATCGCCAATACAGTTGTAGCCATTACATTTGGCGTAGGTTACCCAGTAGCGCGCACCGGCATCGGTGCCCGTCCAGCCAGGGTAGCTGCCTGGTTTGTTCAGATATATGGTTGCCTGGCTCACGGTTGCTCCAGGGTTGACGTTGAACGGAATGTGGATGAGCGAGCGCCAATATTTGGTGCCGTTGTCTTGTATTTGGCCAACATTCATGTTGCAGTTTGCCAAGCTACAGGTGTAGCCGTCACTTTTATACGAGTACATTTTGCTGGTGGCGTAGTTGACAGCGCTGTGAGGATAAATAGTTGGGTCAACAACGATTGGGTAGCCATCGTCGGGCTGGCTGGCAAGCCATCGCTCGCTTAGGCTTACGCTAACCGTGTTGCCATATAACTGGTATTTGACGCCACTGTTTTGCACCGGCCCCAGTTTGGCAGCGGTAACGCTTAGCTTAGGCAGTGTAAACATGGCCTGACCGTCTTTTATGACATCAATTCCGCCTTCTACTTCGGTGCTTTGACGCAAAGTAACGGCGCCATCAACAGCAAAACTAAAGTTCGTTTGCGTGGTCGGCTTTTGAATGGCAATGTACTCTTTGACGCTATCGCCGTGGTATTGGTACACCAGATTGACGCCGTCCCATACATTTTTGTAGGTTACAGCGTCGGCTTCGCCGTCTTTGCCTTTAGTGACTTCTGGCTTTACGTCATTGGCATTTTGCGGTCGCAGGGTAACTGTATCGTTGCCTACTCCTACCGTAACGCCGTTGCCGTCGCGCAGTGTTTGAAATTGTGCTGTCAATGGCCCGTTTTGCGCTTTAAAGCCTACAGGTTGGGGCGAGCCGGGCAACAGTCGCTCCAGCCAGTTCTCTGCGACTCTATTTGTTTCTTCGTACGCCGTGTCTTCTTGCACGCTATTGCCAAGCTGCTTATAGCTGTCGCCATCTTTGTAGTTGGCGTCTTGGGCAAAGAACTTGGTCATCTTAGACCCATCCGCGGCCTGGTAGGTGCGTGAGTTGGCGGTACGTTGGCCAGCTAGCTCATTGGTATAGTCGGTAGCCGGCTTAGGTGCTGTGTTTGTGCGTGTTTGTCCGTCGCTAAGTGTGTCAAGATTTGACTTTTCGTTCGCAAGTGCACTGTCTACTTGTGGTTGATTAGTGTTTATCGAAGAAGTAGTTGCCGCAGAAGCAAGCCCTTGGCTTTTGCTTTGTGGTTGAAGTGTATTTTGAGTGTTGAGCTGATCAAGCCACAGCGCCGAGGCGGTAGGTGTCAGCACGCTCATAACGAACACCGTCGCTAGCATGAGCAAACTCAGCCGCTGCCAAGGCAACTTCTTTTTTGATACGAACAGAATTCCACTGATGCGACGTGGCTTCATAAAACACTCTCTCCCTTATTGCGCGCATCATACACTACCTTACTACGCGTGTGCAACGCGGAGGTATTATTTTACATCGTTAAGATAAGCTGAGTGCACTAGTCTTGGATGTGACTGACGCTGAATCCAAAGTGCCTCAGGCACAAATCGCGGAAGTATATGCCACCGGTACGCCGCAACTCACCCAAGGTAATGCCTTGGTTAAAAGCTACATTTTTCATAGTTATCTCGAGATCTTCGGGCAGGTCAAGCTCGTCAAAAAATGCAAAAGCGATTTGCTGAATGTCGTAGGCGGTTTTCATGCTGCGTTTATGGTCGCACTGCTCCATAAGCGAGAGCTTTTGACTATCAATAAAATCTTTCAGGCCACTTTCGCGTAGATACTGTCGGCCTTTGGCGGTAAGACTAATGGGCGAATTGCTCTGAAAGAGTGCGCTGGTGCGGCCTTCGAGGGTGGCCATACGCTCACGCACATTCTGAATATCAGGTCGTAAGTTGCCATCTATGTCTCTTTTAATAGAGTCAATTGTTTCGAGTTTGCGGCCCAAAAACACCAAGCCACCGGCAATAGCCGGTAACCCGAAAGCTACGATAATGGTGTTTACCCACGCCAACGCATTCATGTTCACTCTTATAATAGCATAGGTAACTTATCTAAAGCTACGAAAAAAGCCGGTTTTATCCGGCCTTAGTATTCGTAAGTGGAGCCACGATCGGGGCTCGAACCCGAGACCTCATCCTTACCATGGATGCGCTCTACCAACTGAGCTATCGCGGCACTACTTGCGTTATTCTACTACAAAATGGCCTAAATCTCAAGCGTATAAAGAATCGTGTTTGCATTATAATCTACGTATGACAACATCAGAAAATGCTTCTCGCGCCCAATGGATGCGAACTCGCGGCAAAGAAATATACGGAGGATGGACAAGCGAGATACTCGCCGCAGAGGATGTGCCACGCTACTGGAGCACATTCTTGGTCGGCGCACTGCCGCTCAGCCACTATCGAGCCGGTAATTACCCCATTCAGGCGCTCGGTTTAGCGCTTACTTCTCGGTCGAGCGATTTGATGACCGTTGATAGCTGGAAGGGCACATCAGCAAGGCATCTGTATCCGAATCTTGACGAATTGATGACATATACTTCGGCCGGCAACTTTAATGAGCGTCAAACGTTTGTCGGCCCTGTTAGGTCAAATCCCGAGGATGCGGTCGTTAGCCATGCGTACGATAGTTTGGAATTTGCGGTGAACTTTACGGTTGGCGCAGCTAATGACATCTACTTAGCGCGCACAGGCAACAAACCTCAGCAAGCAGCCCTTGCATACTATACTTCTACCACGGGTCGCGAGCACCTTGCGCAGCTACGAGGCATATTGCAAGACCAGGTATTCATTGAAGGTCTACACACTGTCGCCGGTACTGGTTTTGACGTATTGGGAGTAGAGGCTTCTCTTATTGAGCACGCTTACGAAGAGTACGACGATGATCTTCCGCAAGAAGGTTGGAAGCTGCGGGCAATGCGTTGCGGACTCTTTACCGACAAAGCAGAGGCGCGAGCAGGAACTACCGTGAAACCTATTTTTGAGCTTGGCCCCTCTGGCGAGATTATGGGCCTACGGCCAACGGTGCCCCTCTATTTGCATCGCAAGCTGCAAGAACAAAATAGCGCAGGCCTCGACGAGATTGCCCAAACGCGCGCGGGTGGCATTAATGCATTCAAATCTGCCATAAGTAGTGGCTGTCCGTTACGCAATACCCCAGCTATAGGAAACGTTGCTCAGTTTGCGGCAAAGGCCTGCACGGCTATTCTTGAATATCCTGACGAGATAAGGGTATAAAAAAGCTCCTCGTTATAGAGGAGCAAAGTATGCAATGTGGTGCAGGGAGAGGGATTCGAACCCCCGAACTCGGAGAGGGCTGATTTACAGTCAGCTGTGTTTGACCGCTTCACTATCCCTGCACGTAGCCTGATTGTATCAGTACTAGCCTGAAAAGGCTATAGTTGGAGCCGACAGAGGGACTCGAACCCACGACCCGCTGTTTACAAAACAGCTGCTCTACCAACTGAGCTATGTCGGCAACAGATGTAAGTGTACCAGAAACAGAAGCTTTTTTCAACACGTTTTCGTGGCTAAATAACGGCTTTTCGCGGGCGCATCATGCGCTTGGGCTTGCCAGCAGGAACAATCAGCTTTTTGAGTTTCTGCTCAATCATATCGGCTTGAGATTGCATGCCGCGATCCAGATACGCCTTGTGCAGAAGCGTATACGTTTCTTTGTTGGGCTCTAATTCAACGGCTTTTTCTAGTGACTGAAACAGCAATTTCTCGTTGCCCAGCTTTTCTTGCACTTTGGCGTAGGCGACATGCCGCGCTGCCAGGTTGTCTTCAAGCTTAAGGGCCTGCTCAAAGGCAATGGCAGCTTTTTCGTAGTTTTCTGTTTCGTAATAAATAAGGCCGAGGTTGTGTAAGCTAGAAGGTGTGGCTTCGATGCTACTGGCAATTTCAAAGCAGTCAATTGCATCGCGGTACTCTTTTTGCTTGGCGTACAAGATTCCTAAACGGTTGTAAGCAGCAGCGTTGCGCTCGTCGATCTTCAAAATAGTAAGCAATGCTTTCTCGGCCCGCAAAAAGCGGTTCTCGCGCATGCCCTGATGGGCAATATCCCACAACTTACCCAGACGTTCACCTATTTTGCGTGAACTGGCGGCAAATTCGTCGTCATGAAGGGTGGTATTCCGAAGGGCCAAGAGGCCAAAAACGCCTACGATTGCAAGTTCAAACATATCTGCTTATAAGTATATCAAACTTTAGCTTGAAAGCTGCAACACTAATTGCGTCAAAACAAGTTTTGTTGAGCCATTATTTTGTAATTGTTGCTCAGCCGCGTAGGCCGCCTTGTAAATGCCGTGCCAACGCTTTAGGGCCGCCGTTCCCTGCTTGGCTGCCGCCTGTTCAAGTGCTGCCTGACTCATGCGTTGCAAGGCGTTACAAAGTCGTATGGCTTCGGTTTTTTGCTTGGCGTATTGGTCAAGATGCGCTAAGCGCGAAAAGCTATCTTCTTGCAATAACTGCTTAGCATTTTGTACGCTCGCCAGGAGCGGATGTTTCTCGTCTGCAAGTAATGCCGACAACAACCCTGGGAGTCCACCGCTTAAAAAATAGGCCTGCGCAACAGCGGCGGGTGCAAATTGTGCCCCAAAGAATTCCTCTAATGTCGCTCGGTCGGGACGATTAATTGCCAGTGTCTGCACCCTTGAGCGAATAGTTGGCAGCAAGGTATGCGCTTCTGCTGCCGTTAGAATAAGAATCGTGTCGGCTGGTGGCTCCTCGAGTAGTTTGAGTAAGGCGTTTTGGGCTTCTACGGTGAGTGTGTCAGCGTGCTCAATAAGAATCGCCCGACGGATGCGGGCCGTGCCCACCGTGCGCAGTTTGACAAATTGTTGTAGTTGACGAATGTCATCAATAGAGAGCGACGTGGCTTTTTCGCCCGGGGCAATGATTTTACATTGTGGACTCGAAGATACTGTGCTTTCATCAATGCCAAGAATGCGGGCAATACACCAGCGTGCCAGCGCGGTCTTGCCCATGCCATCGCCTGCCGTTAAGAGCAAGGCATGGGGCGGCTCGGCACAGATATGAGCAAGTTGTTGCTCAGTTTGGGGGTTAACGGCTAGCTGGTTCATGTGTCGTTGTGTAGTAATTCAGAAAACTCAGGCGGGAGTGGCGCTTCAAATACACGGCGCTCTTTTGTAAGCAATGTTACTTCCAAGCTGGCAGCATGCAGAAATAGGCGGTCGCCAAACTTGCCAGAGCCGTACAACGGGTCGCCGACAATAGGATGCCCCTGATGAGCAAGATGCACGCGTAGTTGATGGGTACGTCCGGTGGCAGGCTTAAGTGTTAACATGCTGTAGTGGGGAGTTTCTTGCGTTACCAGGTAGTGCGTGGATGACGGCTTGCCGCTTGCGCCGACTCTAAACGTAGCAGGCGCTTTAGGGTTACGCTCAATAGGCATGTCAATAATTGCCTCTTTGGCACGCAAATGACCTTGAGCTATTGCAACATAGGTTTTTTTAGCCTTTCGCTGCGAAAATTGTTTTTGCATAAAGCTCAGCGCTTTTGCGTTCTTGGCGCAAATCATAACACCGCTGGTAGCACGGTCTAGCCGATGTACTATTCCACCGCGCGGGCCTTCCAGGTCATGGAGCTTCTTTCGTAAGAACGAGGCCACCGTCGCTTCATTGCTGAGTGCACCCTGGGCATGCGAAAGCACGCCAACCGGCTTATTAATAACCACGTAATCGTCGTCTTCATAAAGTACCGGCAAATCAATGTCGGGCACTATTTCTAGTTCGGCCGGATCATAGTTGATAGTTACAATATCACCTTCGCGTACTTTGTAACCCGCCTTAACCTGCTGATTGCTAACCAAAATCTTGCCTTGTTCGCAGAGCTTTTGCACAAACGCCCGGCTCAAGACCGGTAGTAACGAGGTTGCCAGCACGTCAATCCGGCTACCATGTTGTGCTTCATCTACAATATGTTGCATATGCTCTTAAAGCTCCCGCAGTCCAACAGCTTGCTGCGCCTTAAACAGGGTTGCTTCAGCTTTTTTGCGCATTCGTGCTTCTGACGATTCAAGCTTGGCAATAATGGCCGCCTCGTCAACCTTGGCCAATCGCGCTTGGAAATCAGCAAGAAAAGTTTGCATTGCTTCGGCGACTGCCTTTTTAAGATCGCCATATCGCTCGTTGCCAGCCCACTCAACAACAACGTCGTCGCGCGACACACCCTTTAACAGTGCGAGTATCTCAAGCAGATTGCTCACGCCGGGTTGGTTCTGGCGGTCAAACGCCACCTTACCGAGCGAGTCGGTCGTTGCACCCATAATCTTTTTAGACGCGTCGGCGGGATTGTCGCCAAGGAAGATAACACCCTTACCAGTATCGTCGCTTTTACTCATTTTTTTAGTTGGATCGACCAGGTCTTTAATGCGCAGGCCCTGATCTTTGCCAAAGAATGCATGCTGCTTGGGTACAGGGAGCGGAACAGTGAACACGCCATCTGGGAACTCAGTGGCGAATTTACTGTTAAAACGCGTGGCAATGTCGCGAGTGAACTCCAAGTGTTGGGTTTGGTCGTCGCCAACGGGAACATACGATGCATCGTACAGTAAAATGTCAGCGGCCATGAGTACTGGATAATTGAACAGTCCTACCGAAACCCGATCGGCACTCAGCTTGGCCGACTTGTCCTTAAACTGCGTCATGCGGCTCATTTCGCCAAAGCCCGTGAAACAATCCAGGATCCAGGTCAGTTCGCTGTGCGCAGGCACGTAGCTCTGCCGGTAGATATGAATATCGGCGTTATCCAACGGCAATCCGGCTGCTACAAAAAGCTTAATGTTATGCATGATTTGTTGGTGTAGCGCGCGGTGGTCTATAGGCGTTGTAAAACTATGCAGATCAGGCACGAACAGATTGATCTGGTAATCGCCACTTCGGCTTTTGGCCATATCAATCATAGGCAGTAATGCACCAAAATAGTTACCAATATGAAGATCGTTATTGGCACGAATGCCGGTTAAGATGACTTGTTTGCTCATAATTACTCTTATTATACCCTATCTGGCGCCGGAAGGCCGAAACTGAATGCCGTAAAAGTGCGGTGTATCGTTTCTTGTGCGGCGCTAATGCCTGGCAATTGTTGGATAGAGGGGTGGCTCATGGCATCAAGATAGCGGCGATCTTCTAGTATAACCCCTGCTCCTTCGAGCGCCTCTTGAGCAATTCCGGCAATGACTCCCTTTTGGGCTGCGGTGAGCTGCTCTATAAAGCCACCGAGTGTTGCTTCTGCGTTGCTGTACATGTTTTTCTCCTTTTGTGCGTATTAAAAAACCGCCTTCGTGGCGGTTTAATCGGTATCGTTGTAATTTTTAGGAGTTAGCGCACAAGACCGAACAAACCGTCACGGGTAACGTTGTATGGCCAATAGTTTACAGCAGCGCTTTTCATATACGATGATACTATCACAGCATCGGCTTCGGGGCAAATCTCATGACTGATCTCGGCTTCTTCTATAAAGGCTCGTACATAGCGATTGTCACGAGCAATCGAGCCTGCAACCGCTAAATGATCTTCTATGCTCAAAGGATTGCCCCATAATTCAGTGTGGAATTCAAGCTCAGGATCAACAATAGACGGTGATTGGCCGCGGAAAGTATAGGGCGGCAGCGCGTTTCGGGTAAAGAATTGGCCGGTTTTTGGTACCACCAATCCTGGCAGTGCCGCCGATCGGCCCAGCATACGAGCCTGGTAAAAGGGAATCTCGGTCATCGCACCATTACTAATGATTTGCTCTGCTTCGGTAAGCGGTGTCTCGTTTCGCATCCCCGGGATATCACATGGAATAACCGATTGGACGGTATCATGGGCAACAATATGCTCGGCCACGTAGGGCAACCACGCACTCCGCTTGCCTTGCGCATATCGTTCGAGATGTCTTACGCATGGAGCATCTTGCAAGCTCTTGCGCAAGGCAGTCAGGTCGCTATCAGCAGGGGCTGCCCTATCGGTAGCAAATACCAGATGCTCTGGTTGCGTCAAGCGAAAAGCGCTCAGGCCGGCAACATACGAGAATACTCTTTGCGCTACCTTTTTGGCGCGATCTGCCGGTACACCATTGACGCGCTCATTGGCATGCACCGTGGCTACCATTTGCACCTGCGCTTCAGGCAGATACGCATTAGCGATATGATAGGTCGAAGCAAAGTAGCTGAGAATACGGGCAGGCACGTTCTCTTCGGGCAAACTAAAACAAGTACGGAGAATTGCGCCAGCACCACGCCTTTGAATGGCTGCCGAAAGGTCTCCCCGATCAACTTTGCCGGTGGCGTGAACATAACTAGCATAATCACGAATAACTTCTCTAACTGTCGCGTGCATAAAACTATATCTTCTGGAGTTTGCAAACGAAGAACGCTTCGATATTCTTGCTTGGCTTGAGACGCAGACATCCTCCGACACGAGTATCAAAATCCCGTCCGTTCCAATGCATGACAGGCTTTGTGATATTTGGCAGTATAAAAGAAAGCGGCTGCACCGTTGCATCGTCGGCGCGTTTAAGTAGATAGCTGATGACTGCTTCATTCTCTTCGGGGGCCATCGTGCAGGTGCTATACACCAATGTTCCGCCAGGTTTAAGCAGTTGCCAAGCCTGCATAATAAGTTGCTTTTGGAGGTGTTGCAGCCGCTTAATATGAGCAACCGACCATGTCGCAAAATCTTTTGCCACGCCCAGCTGCATCATGCCTTCTCCGCTGCAAGGCGCATCCAGGAGTATCCTATCAAATTGTTGGCCCTGTAGCTTCCGGGAAAGCTGCGTGCCATCGTAAAGAGTTGTGTTAACAGAATGCACGCCGAGGCGGTCAAAGTTTGCTCGCATCTTTGCTAAACGAGCGCGGGAATTGTCGTTTGCCCATAGCTCTGCCTGATTATTGGTAAGCGCAGCAATGTGACTGGTTTTGCCGCCTGGTGCTGCACACACATCGAGAATACGTTCACCTGCCTTTGGGGCCAATGCCAGAACGGGGAGCCAACTAGCAGCATTCTGAATAAACACCTTTCCCTCTAGTACCAACGGATTATCTCGAATCTCCTGCACGGGAACGCATAGCTCATAGCCATTTGGCGCCCACTCAAAGGCTCCGCCAATAACGCCCTGCTCTTCCAGTTTTGTAAGTGTGTCATGATCGTCATCGCGAAGTGTATTGATCCGGATGCTTTGCTGCCGTGGTATCTCTAATAATTCACGGGTTTGTGGTTCGGAAAGGTTTAAAGCACTTGCCGTGCGCGCAATCCAGGTCGCTCGCTTTGTTTCGGTCTTGTCAATCTGTTTGGCCATGTTGCCTATAAGTATAAAAGATTATACTAGTATGGTAAACTAGTTCAATGCCCAGGCTTGCAACCCCTGACGAACTACGCTCCTTTGCTTTCGGTACCGACTTAGTTGAAGCCCCTTCGATTGTGCAGAATACCATGATATATGCCGCAATGACTATTAAGCTGCCGCGCCCTCCTTATAATATTTATCGCACCGACGCAATGCTCCGCCGGGGAATGGCGCGCAAGGCCTTTACGTCTTTTATCGGCCTTGATGAATCGCTGCGCATTACTCCTCCGCCGGAGGACATCCGCGCTAGTAACGCCCTGCCCTGGACGGAGTGGCTCGCGAAGCTGCCAGAAGATGGCGGCGCGACGCCATCTGACAGACGCGCCTTATTAGCTTGGAACCTCGAAAAGAGTATTACGGATACGGAAGAATGCGGCCCAGCTATATTAGAAAGAATCTCTCGCTTCGATGAATGTCTCGATGATGCCGTAGCAGATGGACGTATTGCGCCCCGCATGCAGACCGTATGGCGAGGCATTCAAGGTGCAGTGCGAGTCTTTTGCCCTGGGCCACTCGATACACGCCCCGGCATAGGCGGCACAGCCTTCAAAAAGAGTAAAATACTTCAGATTGTGCGGGGTTATCACCAGAACCGCGATATTATTGGCCACGAGTGTACTCATTTTTTGGGTGGTTTTGCCGCACATTGCCTTGAAGAGCCGGCAACCAATATTCTGACAAAAGCTATTCAGCCCGAAGTGCAAGGGCAGAACGACTATCTTTTACACGAAGAGCTCATAGCCCAGATATTAGCGCAATCAGCTATACAGAGTGACCTTCTCTCCGAGATTTTCTGTGGCCGTTTTGAACGGAGCAACGAGCTACGCCTGACGCGACTTGTTCGCAGGCGTCTGGGATATAATGCTCTGGGCGATCATATTTCGTGGACCAAGAAGGAGATGAAGCGTCTCCATACGCAACAGGCGTGCGAGCCAAACCTTAGGATGTTCTTTACGGGTTTGCAAGCGATGCATCTCGCCACCGGCAAAGATTACCAAGCTATTATGCGTGAGCGCCTGCCCGATGCTGACGAACAGGCGATGGTGCAAATCAGCCAGCAAGTCGAAGCATTGTACGCCACCCCTAGTCCGGCTGGCCCCCATTGTAGGGAAACATAATGCCGCGACTCGTGCCACCCGCTGAGCTACCTCGTTTTGCTTTCGGTGGTGTTATCGCCACCAAAGACCCTGCTCATCTGCCGCCGCGCGTACGTATTAACACGCCATTCAATAACTTTGTGAGTCCTACCTTGCTTCGAAAAGCCTTGAGCCAATACCCACATATTGCCGAGGCAATTGACGAATCACTTGCAAAGACGCCTCCTCCTGGCCCGTTGCGTGATACCATGGCCAATGGAGCCACATGGAGTCAGTGGCTTTCGACCGCTCCCGAGTGTGGTGGTGCCACAGATGAGCAGCACCAAGCTCTTATGCAATGGAATCTCGACGAAATGCATGCTCAAAATGAACAGCATGGACCTTGGCTCCTTGATGCGCATGAAGAGTTTACTTCTGATCTGGAAGAAGGTGTGGCGGATGGTCGCATTTCGCCCAGGCTCTTAAAACATTGGCATAAAAATGGCCGAGACGCCACGCTATTTATAGACGGGCCGCTCAGCACAGCCACCGACACTGCAAATGCATATTCTAAGTACGGCGTCGTACGCTTTACGGCTGAATTTACACAAGGAATTGCCACCCACGAATTCCTTCATCTCGCTGGCACATTCTACCGTCACTATCTTAACGAAGCAGGTGCTGAATACTTGACTCGCGCACTCCGCAACGAAGCTAACCTTTCTACGTATATTGGCCACACCATACTCTTAGAAGAAACACTAACCGCTGCACATGTAAACACGCTTGAATTCAGCCAGGCATTTGCAGGTGACCGGGGTGTGGCCAACGAGCGCGCCCTGCGCCGACTTGTACGACGCAAGAATTCTGCTGACCTCTTTGGGGACTATCTTGATGAAGCAGACATAACAATGCATCGTGCCCAAAGACATCACTCCATGGGGATTGCCCTCACTCTTTCTGCTGCAGAAATGATGCGTCGCCGCAAGACATTTGGCACGGATAAAGAGATTATACAGCGCGTAGGGCCTAACCTCGACGATGAACAAGTGCAGGTCGCCATTAGTGCCATGCATAAAATATATGCATAAAAAATACCCCGGATAGAGAACATCCAGGGTATTTTGATCGTTTCGTACGTGCTGTACTAACGCTTGGTGAACTGACGCTGCTTGCGGGCGCCCTTGAGGCCGAACTTCTTGCGTTCTTTCTCACGTGGGTCACGACCGAGCAAGTCAGCACGCTTCAAGGTGCTCTTGAGGTCTTCGTTCATGATTGCCAAGGCTTTGGCAATGCCCAAACGAATGGCGTCAACCTGGCCAGCATGACCACCGCCAGAAACACGTACGGTAATGTCGTACTTGTTCTCTTGCTGCAGAGCAACAAATGGCTGGTTTAGCTCGCTAAGCAGGTACTTGCTGTCTGCAAAGTACTCAGCTGCAGGCTTGTCGTTAACCGTGATAGAGCCTTTACCGCTCTGTAAACGAACACGAGCAGTAGAGCTTTTCCGACGGCCAAGAGCGTAAAAGTAGCTGTGAGCTGCCATATTACTTACCTTCCTTTACTGAAATCACTACTGGCTTCTGTGCATCATGCTTGTGTTCAGCGTCAGCGTAGATCTTGAGTCGATCGAGACGGGCGTCGCGCAGCTTGTTCACAGGAAGCATGCCACGAATGGCATGGTGTAAAGCAAATGTAGGATCGCTTTCCATCTTGTCCTTCAGGCTGGCTTCTTTAAGACCGCCTGGGAAGTGACTGTGGTGGTAGTATTTCTTGTCGGTCATTTTGTCGCCAGTAACAACGAGGTTCTTGGCGTTGATGACAATAACATAATCACCGGTGTCAATGTGATGAGTAAAGGTAGGCTTACCCTTACCAGTCAACAAGGTTGCAACTTTAGTAGCAACACGGCCCAGAGGAGCTTCAGAAGCATCAACAATGTACCATTTGCGAGTTACGTCGCTTGGCTTAGCGCTGTAAGTCTTCATTATTTAGTCTCCTTTTCGGCCTTTTTGGCGACTGGTTTTTTAGCAGCTGCCTTTGGCTTCTCTTCGGCGACAGGCTTGGCTACAGGAGCGCTGGTGATATCATCAACAAAGCTGATGCGTGCCAACTGGGCGTTGTCACCACGACGCAAGCGAGTACGCTCAATGCGAACGTGACCACTTACGCGACCCTTAAGCTTAGGAGCAATCTCGTCAACTAGCTTGTGTGCGCTCTCAATAGTCTGTAGACCACTGATAACCTGACGGCGGTTATGAAGATCGCCCTTTTTAGCCTTGGTAATTAATTTTTCAATATAAGGCACCACTTCTTTGGCCTTAGGGAGTGTAGTTTCGATTGTGCCATACTTGACCAGCGAATCTGCAAGTCCCTTGATAAGCGCTTCACGTTGGTCGCGCTCGCGGTGCAGTTTTCGGCCTTTATATCCGTGTCGATGCATATTAGAGCTCCAGCTCCGCTAACTTTTCTTTAACTTCGTCTAATGCCTTGCTACCGAAGCCTTTGAGGTCACGCAACTCTGCATCGCTCAAGCTGAACAAATCCTTAATAGTGTGGATGTCGTTGTTGATGAGCGCATTCGTAGTGCGAGCAGAAAGGTTTAAGTCTTCGATAGAAGTGCTGAGGGCGGCAGGTTCGTCGGCATTTTCGCTTGCAGCATGACCGGCAACACTTGCTGTACCATGTGCCATAAGCTGTTCGCCAGACTCAACGCGAGTCTTGCCAGCTAAAGCAGTGTACTGGTTAACCAGGATAGCCGAAGCTTCTTCAAACGCGTCGCGAGGCGAAATAGTGCCGTCGGTTTCAACAGTAATAAGCAACTTGTCGAGGTCAGTCATTTGGCCAACACGAGTGTTCTCTACCTTGTAGCGAACGCGTGTTACTGGGCTGAATGCTGCGTCAACGGCAATCATGTCGCTGGCTTTCTTTTCTGAGCCCTCTTCAATAGTGCGGTAACCGCGACCAGTTTCGACAACCATGTCGAGAACGAACTCTGCTTTGTCGTCGTCAAGTGTAGCAATGTGGTGCTCAGGGTTGACTACTTCAACATCGGCGTTAACCTGAATGTCTTTAGCGGTAACAGCGCCCTTGCCCTTCTTAACGATACGTAGCTCTTGTACGTCATTGCCGTAAATACGGAAGCGAACGCCCTTAAGGTTCAACATGATGTCAACGACATCTTCCTTAACGCCAGGAACAGTAGTGAACTCGTGGGTTACGCCTTCGATCTTAAAGCTGGTTACAGCAGCGCCAGAGATGCTCGAAAGCAATACACGGCGGATGCTGTTACCGAGAGTCATACCGTAGCCACTGTGCAGTGGCTCAATCACGAAAGTGCTGCTAGTAGCACCGTGATCATCAACGGTTACAACTCCTGGTGTGTGAATCATTTTTGACATTCTAGCTCATCCTCCCTTAGCGTGAGTAGTATTCCACGATTAACTGCTCTTTGATTTCTGGCTCAGCATCCTCACGGGTTGGCAGACTCTTTACAACAGCCTTACGGCTCTTGCGGTCAACCTTTAACCAAGCGGGAGTAGTTGAAGGAGCTGGGCTCACATCATCAAGCTTCTTGAAATATTCGGTGCCATTGCTGTGCTCACGCACAACAAATTCGTCGCCAACGCGCAAACGGATTGAAGGAATGTCAACGCGGCGACCGTTGAGCATAAAGTGACCGTGTGTAACCAGCTGACGTGCAGCGCGGCGTGAAGGCGCAAAACCTGCGCGGTACACAGCGTTATCTAGGCGCTGCTCAAGCAGCTGCAGCAGGTTCTCACCTGACTGACCTTGACGACGGGTAGCTTCCTTCATAAGGTTGCTGAACTGACGTTCAAGCAAACCATAAAGGCGCTTAACTTTTTGCTTTTCGCGTAATTGCAAGCTGTATTGGCTAGGCTTATTACGCATCCGGCTGTTTGCAGCCTGTCCAGGGGCTGTAGTTCGCTTAACGAGGGCTTTGTGCGCCTTAGGGTGCAGGGCGTAGCCTTCGCGGCGGGACATCTTAACAATTGAGTGTGTATCTCGTGCCATATCTTTACCTTAACCCTTAAATGCGACGTGCCTTCTTAGGGCGAACACCACCGTGCGCCACGCCGGTTACATCTTTGATGCTTTCTACTTGAATATCGAGTGAGCCAAGAGCACGGACTGCTGCGTCACGGCCAAGGCCAACACCCTTAATGTATACGTCAGCTTTACTGAAGCCATGGAGCTGCTTTGCAGCTTGACCGGCCTTTTCAGCAGCTACTTGTGCTGCATATGCAGTGCCTTTTTTAGAGCCGCGGAAGCCGCAGCCACCTGCGCTCGCAGCGGTCAAAGCACCACCCTTGCTGTCAGTAAAAGTAACGATTGTGTTGTTGAAGGTTGCTAAAACGTGAACCTGGCCATGAGAGACCGAGCGCTTTGCTTTCTTCTTCTTTGATTGAGTTGCGTCTGCCATTATCTATAACCTCATCCTACGTCTTAGAAGGTGTCTTCTTAGCGGTACCGCCAACGGTCAGTTTGCGGCCGCGCCGTGTGCGGGCGTTAGTTTTAGTACGTTGGCCGCGACTTGGCAGATTTGCCTTGTGGCGCAGACCACGATACGCGTTGATGTCCTTCAAGCGCTTAATGTTGCTTGCGACAATACGCTGCAACTCACCTTCTACGGTGTAGTTTTCGTTGATGAAGTCCTGGATGCGAGAAATCTCAGCATCAGTCAGGTCTTTAACGCGGACAGTTGGCTCAACTTTAGCAGCTGTAAGAATGTCTCCAGCTGTCTTTGGGCCGATACCGTACACATACGTCAAAGCAACGTGTACTTGCTTGTCGGTTGGGATAGTTACACCAGAAATACGTGCCATAACTCTATCCTTGCCTTTCTTTCAGGCGCCTCTCAGGAGGGAATTTCTTTTTGTTGATAGGAACCATGTAAACACGGCCCTTGCGATGTACAGCGGCAATATTCTTGCTGCGCTTTTTAACGCTTGCACTCACTCTCATGAGGATCATGCTCCTTAATTATGTGCATGACGCACTGCTTAATATTGTTATGATTTGCGGTAGACGATTCTGCCCTTAGTAAGATCGTAAGGGGTCAACTCGACTACTACAATGTCGTCAGGAACGATGCGAATGTAATGCCTTCGCATTTTACCGGCGACATGCGCTATGACTTTATGGCCGTTTTCGAGTTCGACGACAAACTGAGTACCCGGCAGGGTCTCAATAATCTTTCCCGTTAACTCGATAACTTCTTTATTGGCCATAAGTATATAACTCGTGTCTATTATACACACTTTACAGTGGTGTGTAAAGCACTATTTGTTCTTTCTTGCAACCTTCAGCAAACTAAAACGTCGCTTCTTGCTGCTTGTAATTTCTTCGGGGTCGTCGTGGAAGAAATCGGGTTGCGAATATTGATCGTAGGTGATCATTAACGCACGAGATTCAACTGCACGTAATGTCTCGAGCGAAACTGCTACCAGAATCAGGATACTGGTCCCGCCCAAGGCAATGTTAGTAGACATAAACACCTGAGCGATAATCGGTGTTATAGCCAACAAGCCAAGGCTTAGCGCGCCAAAGAGCGTCAAACGATTTACTACCTTGCTGAGGTACTTTTCTGTCTGGGCGCCACTGCGCACACCCTCGATAAAACCGCCCTGCTTTTGCAGGTTCTCGGCAATTTCTTTGCTATTGAAGGTAACGCTGGTGTAAAAGAACGTAAACAGGAACACGAGCAGGAAGTACGTTACGGGGTAGATATATGGCTCCCAGCCACCAGCCGCGAATGTTGAGGCAGTAGGCTGCTGGAACCATAGCACCAGGTTCTGGCCGATCTGCTGCAAGTGCTGGCTATGGTTTGTAGTTAGGATCTGTCCGGCAAAGCTTGGAACACTCAAAAAGGCAACCGCAAAGATAATAGGCACAACGCCGGCGCTAATCAGCTTTACGGGTAGTGATGTAGTCACGCCACCATATGTCCGGTTACCCTGTACGCGTTTGGCGTAGTTCACCGTAAGTTTACGGGACGCCTCATTAAGCTTTACGACAAGCCAGGTCGTCACCAACACCATGACCAGCATGATCATACTGTAAATAAAAGCCTGTTTGTTCATAAGAAACTCGTGGCCGAATACTGTCCAGTGACTTGTTTTATCGAATACCGATCCGACCACACTGCTAATAGTACTTGGCAGTTGGCTCACAATACCTACCGTAATCAGCAATGATATACCATTGCCGACGCTCTGTTCTGTTACCTGTTCACCAAGCCACATGAGCAACATTGACCCGGCAGTAAGTGCAGTAATCATAAGTACCCACTGGGCAATCGACGCGTTGGCGGTGATATCTCCAATGCCTCCGATCTGCTGGGCAGACTGACGGATAAGATATACGGCACCGATTGACTGGATGATAGCCAGCGGGAAGGTCAGGATACGGGTCATTTGGTTGATCTTCTTCTGGCCGTATTCCCCTTCTTTACGCAAAGCTTCAAGGCGTGGAATTGCCTTGGTGAGCAATTGCATGATAATTGAAGCGTTAATGTATGGCCCCAAACCAGCAATCATTATCGAAAAGTGCGCCAAGGCACCGCCCGAAAGCACGTTAATGAAGCTCAAAAGCTGCGGCGTGTCGTTGGTGAAGAGGTTATCAAGCACCTGCTTTAACGTCTGTGGATCACTCAGTGGCACCGGAATGTGCGACAGGACACGGAATACAAGCAGAATGCCCAACACAGCAAAGATACGCTTGCGCATATCTTTCTGGCCCAGCGACCGCCAAATAACTTTCCAATTCATATGTTTATTACCCTCTCGGCTATATTGCTAGCCACAGTATACACCAAATGAGAGCCGCTATGGAAGCAGCTCTCATCTTTGGTTCTTGGTTATTTATCGTCTTGCTTACGAGTAGAGGCAGGACGGGCAGCTCGCGCTACCTTTTCAAAGCTGCCTCCAGCTTTCTGAACTGCTTCAATTGCAGCGCCAGAAGCACCCTGAAGCTTGACGGTAACCTTCTTTGTTATGTCACCGTTTACAACAAGCTTGATGCGAACAAATGGGTTCGACACCAAACCTGCCTCAGCGAGAGCAAAGCTATCTACGGTTTTGCCTGCAAAAGCATCGAGCTGGCCAGTGTATACTGTTTCAGCTTTTGGCTTAAGCGAACGAAAACCGTGCATCTTTGGAAGACGCTGCATGAGCGGGTTCTGACCACCTTCAAAGCCTGGACGCTTTTTTGCACCGGTACGTGACATCTGACCCTTAGTACCACGACCAGCGGTTTTACCCTGACCGGCTGCGATACCACGACCAACACGCTTCGCTTTTTTAGGAGTTGCAGCTTGTAATTCGTTGTATTTCATAGTCTTTACGCCTCAGTCTTTGCTGCCGCTTTTGTCGGCTTAGCAGTTTTCTTAGGAGTGGTGACCCACTTACTTGTAGGTTCAATTGCTTGCAAAGCAGCAATTGCAGCGTATGCAGTGTTTGCCTTGTTAGTTGAACCGAGTGACTTAGAAAGTGCATTGCCAACACCGGCAACTTCAAGTACGGTACGCACCACACCACCAGCGATCAAACCAGTACCAGGGGCAGCAGGCTTAATAAGGATACGTGCGCCACCTACTTTAGCTTCAGCTTCGTGAGGGACAGTACTCTTAGCCAAGGCAATAGTAACCATGTGCTTCTTAGCAACTTCAGTGGCCTTGGTGACAGCAGTTGTAACATCAGCACCCTTGGCGAGGCCGATACCTACTTTACCTTTGTGGTCACCAACAACAACCAAAGCGCGGAAACGGAACCGGCGGCCACCCTTTACAACGCGGGCAACGCGGTCGATGTGCACAATGCGCTCATCAAATTGCTTTTCTTCTGGAGCCACCTCAGGACGACGATTGCCGCCACGGCGTGGGCCATGTTGAGCGTGAGATGTCTGTGTGTTCTCAGCCATATTAGAACTCCAATCCTGCTTTACGTGCAGCTTCTGCTAGGGCCTGCATGCGGCCGTGGTAGAGCTTGCTACCGCGATCCATCGCTACAGCCGTCACTTTGGCAGCTTTTGCTTTCTTTGCAATTTCTTCGCCAACTTGGGCGGCACGCTCAGTCATTGTACCAGCCTTAGTCTTCTTGCCGACAGTAGAAGCGTAAGCAAGCGTCTTGTGGGTGGTATCGTCAATGATCTGCGCAGTAATGTGCTGGTTGCTGATAAAGACACTGAGGCGAGGGCGCTCAGGTGTGCCAGATACTTTGGCACGAACGCGGCTAGCGCGCTGCGCACGGTTCTGTAATTTATGTGCAAGTTTGTCCATACTATTACCTACTTGTCCTTACCTGATTTACCGCTCTTGCGAACAATCTTCTCATCAGCGTACTTAATACCTTTACCCTTGTATGGTTCAGGCTTTTTAAGGGCACGGATTTCGGCGGCAACTTGACCAACGCGTTGGCGGTCGATACCGCTAATTACGATGGTGTTTTGCTCTACCTTAGCCTCGATGCCTTCTGGGATGTTAAAGATAACATCGTGCGAAAAGCCCAGGTTAAACTTAAGGCTTGCACCCTGCAAAGCAACACGGAAGCCGACACCGTTAATCTCGAGCTTCTTGCTGAAGCCCTTGCTAACACCGGTAACCATGTTGTTAACCAAAGCGCGCATCAAACCGTGCTTGGCACGAAGCTCAGCTTCGTCGTTAGCCCGAGTCACAACCACTTGGTCACCTTCTACGGCAACAGTAATGCCTGGCATCGTGAATTGCTTAAGTGTGCCCTTAGGGCCAGCAACTGTCACGAAATCAGGGTCGACAGTGATTGTCACACCGGACGGAATTTGAATGGGCAGTTTTCCTACTCGACTCATGTGATTTCCTTATGTATTCTTTTACTAATATACCTGGCAGATAAGCTCGCCGCCTACGCCTTGCTTCTTGGCGTCGTCGCCGGTCATCATCCCCTTAGAGGTTGATACCACAACGATACCACGGCCACGCTTAACCACAGGGATTTCAGCGCTACCGGCATACGCACGGCGACCAGGCTTACTGAGGCGGACGATTTCGGTAATACGAGCGCTTTCGTGCTCATCGTTGATGACAACTACCAGGTTCTTACCAATAGTGCCATCAGTTACCTTAACATCCTTGATGAAGCCGCTTTGCTTCAAAAGCTCGGCCAATGATTGCTTCACCTTAGAGTGAGGCATTGATACTTCGTGCTTGCGTACGGCAATTGCGTTGCGGATACGAGTCAGCATGTCAGCGATTGGGTCTGTTGAAACCATACTATTTTCCTCTTTTCCTTTCTACCAACTCGCCTTAGTTACGCCTGGAATTTCGCCTTTGCTGGCGTGTTCACGAAAAGCGATACGGCTGAGGCCGAATTGACGCATGTAAGCATGTGGGCGACCAGTTTCAACACAGCGGTTCTTCCAGCGGGTTGGGCTTGAGTTGCGAGGCAACTTAGCCAAACCTTCTTGGTCACCGAGCTCTTTGAGCTGTGCACGCTTTGCGGCGTACTTCTGGATCATCTTCTGGCGCTTCAAGTCACGGGCAATGATTGATTTCTTAGCCATTATTTAGACTCCTTTTTCTCAAACGGCATACCAAACTTGGTGAGCAGAGCTTGAGCATGTGCTGGCTCCTGACACTTAATGGTGAACACAGCTTGCAGGCCATGCGCCGTTGTTGTTTCATCAAAGGTCAACTCTGGGAAGACTGATTGATCGGTAAGACCAAGGCTATAGTTACCCTGGCGGTCAAATGCTTTTACGGATACACCGTGGAAGTCGCGCAAGCGAGGCAATACGATAGTGACAAGGCGGTCGAGGAACTCGTACATCTTGTCGCCACGAAGCGTAATCTTGAGGCCAATCTTGTTGCCTTCACGAAGTTTGAATCCAGCGATAGACTTCTTGGCAATAGTTTCTACTGGTTCTTGACCAGTTACCTTGCGCAAGGTGTTTGTGGCAGCTTCGATAACTTTTTTGTCATCTTTGTTGCGGCCAAGACCAACGTTAATGGTGATCTTTTCGAGCTTTGGAATTTGGTGAGCATTAGCCAGGCCAAGTTCCTTCTGTAGCTCAGCAGCGATCTTCTCGCTGTAAGCAGCACGCAAGCGAGCGGTTGAAGCAGGTTGTTTCTTGTCAGCCATTACTTAATCTCCTTGCCACTACTCTTAAATACACGAACTTTGTTGCCTTCTTTGTCAAAGCTGTAGCCGATGCGGCTTGCTTTTTTGGTGCTTGGGTCAACAATAGCTACTTTGCTTACGTCAATTGGCTTAGTAACTTCGATGATGCCACCTTGTGGGTTGGCGCGGTTAGGCTTGATTGCCTTCTTTACGATGTTAATGCCTTCGACGGTCACAGCGTTATCGCGTGGGTGGGTGGCGATTACTTTACCAGTCTGGCCTTTGTACTTGCCAGTGCGGACAATAACGGTGTCACCTTTTTTAATACGGATTTTAAAATTGCGTTCCATTAGAGTACCTCCGGTGCTAGGCTAATGATTTTGGCGTAGCCAAGGTCGCGAAGCTCACGTGGAACTGGCCCGAAGATACGAGTTGCGCGAGGCAGTTTATCATCGTTGATGATAACAGCAGCGTTGTCGTCGAACTTGATAGTTGAACCATCTTTACGACGGATCTTTTCAGTTGTTCGAACAACAACAGCACGTACAACCGACTTCTTCTTAACGGTACCGTTTGGAGAAGCCTGCTTTACGGTAGCAACAATAATGTCACCAACGCGAGCGTAACGGCGGCGGGTACCACCAAGTACGCGGATGCAGAGAATTTCCTTGGCACCACTGTTGTCACAGACAACAAGGCGGGATTCTTGCTGAATCATTACGCTTGCTCCTCCTCAGACTCTGACTTGATTGCAGACTCTTCGTGGCGGATAGCGGCAGTTTCAACGATCTTCACCAACTCAAAGCGCTTGCGCGCACTGCGTGGGCGAGTTTCAGCGATAACTACTTTATCACCAACTTGAGCCTTGCTCTCTTCGTCGTGAGCCATAACTTTCTTGGTTACGGTGTACTGTTTGCGGTACAGCGCATGGGTCTTGCGTGTCTGCACTTTGACGACAATAGTCTTGTCAGCCTTGTTGCTCGACACAACACCTGTAAGTGTCTTGGCCATTATTTTGTCTCCTTCGTGAGTTGCTCGCCTAATACGGTCAGGACGCGGGCCAAGTCTTTACGCTTGCCGCGAACAACGCGAACGTTCTGCACTTCGCCTTGTACCATGCGGCGTTTTAATTCAGCGATTTCTTCGCGGAGTTTTGTACTCTCGGCTGTCAAATCAGCAGTTGACAGCTTGCGGATGTCAGAAAGCTTCATTATGCCTCCTCCCTTACCAAGAATTTAGTCTTAACTGGGAGTTTATGAGCTGCGAGGCGCATAGCTTCGCGGGCAACCTCTTCGCTTACACCCTGCATTTCGAACAGGATAGTACCAGGGCGAACCTTGGCAACGAAGAATTCAGGGCTACCCTTACCACTACCCATTTTTACATCCTGAGGCTTGCGCGTTACAGGAGTGTGTGGGAAGATGCGAATCCAGATCTTACCACCACGCTTAATGTAGCGGGTCATAGCCTGACGAGCAGACTCGATCTGGCGAGAGGTAATGCGTTCATGACCCTGAGCCTGCAAAGCAAACTGGCCGAAAGCGATGTAGTTGCCACTTGTAGCAACACCGCGGATCTTACCTTTGCGAACTTTGCGGAACTTAGTACGGTTAGGAATCAACATACTAGCTTACCTCCCCTTTGTAGATCCATACCTTAACACCGATAATACCGGTGGCGGTACGAGCAGCTACCAAAGCGTAGTCGATGTCAGCACGAAGAGTGTGCAATGGCACTGAACCAGCAACTTCTTTTTCGCGACGTGACATTTCGGCGCCGTTCAAACGACCGGCAACCTCAATACGAATACCCTTTGCACCTGCGCGCATTGTGCTGGCGGCAGATGATTTGATAGCACGGCGGAAGTTCATGCGGCGCTCAAGCTGGTGCGCGATGTTTTCGGCAACAAGCTTAGCGTACAATTCTGACTTCTTAATTTCTTCGATGTTAACACGAGTCTGGATGCCGTAGATCTTTTCGATCAAAGCCTTCAACTCTTGCGCACCAGAACCACCGCGGCCAATCACTACACCAGCCTTAGCGGTAGAGATAGTAACAGTAACGAGGTTTGGCGAACGCTCAATGTCAACTTTGTTAATAGCAGCGCGGTTACCAAGCTTATTCTGGATCATGCGGCGAACAGCAAGGTCGTCAGCCAAGTACTTAGCATACTCGCGCTTACCTACGAACCACTTACTGCGCCAGTCCTTGTTGACCTGGAGGCGCATGCTAATTGGATTAACTTTTTGTCCCATTATTTTGCCTCCTTCTTAGCTTCGGCTGGCTTCTTTACAGCGCGAACTTCGCCGTCAACCATAACGGTGATGTGTGAAGTACGACGCATGAAAGGTAATGCACGACCGTGAGCTGCCGGGCGGAAACGCTTAAGGCGTGGGCCAGGAGTTACGGTAATAGAAACAATTGAAAGTGTGCCTGGCTTAAGACCATGGTTGTGCTCGGCGTTAGCCTGGGCGCTCTGAATGGTCTTTTTTACTGCCAATGCAGCACGACGTGGTGTGTGCTCAAGGATAACCAAGGCGTCGGCAACAGTGCGGCCGCGAACCAAGCTAGCAACAACACCTACTTTACGAGGGCTGATGCGAACTCCTTTAGCGATTGCTTTAACTGCCATAATTACTACCTTTTACCCTTTGCTAACTTACCACCGTGTGAGCGGAACTTGCGGGTTGGAGCGAACTCGCCCAATTTGTGACCAACCATGTTTTCGGTGATGAAAACTGGTACGTGCACCTTACCGTTATGAACAGCAACAGTGCGGCCAACAAATTCAGGAGCGATTGTGCTCGAACGAGCCCACGTCTTGACGATGGTGCGGTCTTCGGCGCCCAAAGCTGTCAATTTCTTGGCGAGCTTAGGATCGATGAATGGCCCTTTCTTCAGTGAACGACTCATATCTTAACCTACCTTACTTTCTCTTGGCCGCGTGACGGCTTCTTACGATAAACTGATTGGTTGACTTGCGACGACGAGTCTTAAAGCCAAGTGTCTTTTGACCCCAAGGAGTACGAGGAGCCTTAGCCATACGGTGACGACCACCGTCACCACCACCGTGTGGGTGGTCAGCGGCGTTCATAACAACACCACGCACTGTTGGGCGGATACCCTTGTGGCGTGAACGGCCAGCCTTACCAACCTTGATGTTCTGGTGTTGTTCGTTACCGATAACACCAATACTTGCAGTACATTCAATACTGATCAAGCGAACTTCACCGGATGGAAGGCGTACCTGTGCGTAGTCACCCTCTTTAGCGGCAAGCTGAGCACCGTTACCAGCTGAGCGAACCAACTGAGCACCATGGCCCGGCTGAAGTTCAATAGCGTGAATGGTACTACCAACAGGGATACTCTTAAGAGGAAGGCGGTTGCCGTTCTCGATAGGAGCTTCTTCGCCGCTAGCGATAGTCTGGCCAACCTGCATACCCTGGCTTGCCAGGATGTAATGGTATTCGCCACGGTTGTCTTTGATACGAGCAATGCGAGCCGAACGGTTTGGGTCGTACTCGATGTGCTCGATTACGGCGGTCAAACCTGGCTCAAGCTTGAAGTCTACCAAGCGATAGAACTTGCGGGCACCACCACCACGGTGACGGGTGGTAATGCGGCCCTGGTTGTTACGGCCATTGCCGCGACGCTTAGCAACCAACAGTGAGCGCAAAGGCTTTTTGGTGGTGATTTGCGACGTGTCTTGGCTGGTCATACCGCGCCGACCAGGAGTCGTGGGATTGTATACTTTAATCGCCATTACTTAGTCTCCTTTTTCTTGTCGGCCTTGGTTTCTTCTTCAGGAACGTCGAAGATAGGAAGCTTATCTCCCTCTTTGAGGGTTACATAGGCTTTTTTAACATCTGAACGCTTGCCATTTACCGGGCGACCACCCTTGCGAACGGTGCGCTTGGTCTTACCTTTGACGTTCAAGATAGTAACGTCAGTAACGGTAACACCGAATTGGCTAGCGACAGCGCGGGCAACCGAGTGCTTGTTGGCGTCAGTAGGAACCTCAAAGGTGTACACGTTACCAGCAAGGCTCAAGCCGTAGGTTTTTTCGCTCAAGCGAGGCTTGAGGATCATGTGCTTATCCATTACTTCTTACCTCCGAGCCATTCATGCACCAACTCAAGAGCTGGTTTGCTGATGACAATGGTGTCACTGTCGAGAATGCTGCGTACGTTGAGGTACTGGGCATGTACAACAGTAACATTTTGTAGATTGCGAGTTGCGAGCTCAGTTTTCTCGTCCTTAGCGTCAACAACGAGCAATACGCGGCCAGTAGCTTCAATCTTCTGCAAGAAGTCGTTCACATCTTTTACCTTGCCGGTAAAGTGTAGTTCTTCAACTACTTTGATGCGGCTTTCTTCTGCAGCAAGGCTCAATGCCTGACGAATAGCCTTACGCTTTGCGCCAACTTGCAGCTTTTTGGTGTAGTTTTCTTCGCCGGTAGGACCAAAAACGATACCACCACCGCGCCAGATTGGGTTACGGCTAGAGCCGAAACGTGCGCGACCGGTACCTTTTTGTTTCCATGGCTTCTTACCACCACCGCTTACCAAGCCACGAGTCTTAACAACTGCGAGGTTCTCACGACCGTTAGCTAAGTGGGCAACGTAAGCCAGCTTGAGCAAGTCATGGTTCTCTGGCAAAACACCAAAGACCGAGCTATCGAGCTTAGCAGCTGTTGCTGCCTTGCTACCGCTCTTTGTGAAGGTTGGTACGTTTGCCATTACTTGGCCTCCTTAATGATGACGATACCCGACTTAGGGCCAGGAACCGCACCGGTCACACCAATAACACCGTTTTCGGTGTCAATAAGAGCAACCTTAAGGTTCTTAACGGTAACCTGCTCGTGACCCATTTGACCAGCCATCTTCTTACCTTTAAAGATGTGCTGAGGATACATCGAACCGATTGAACCAGGGCGCCGGTATGAGCGGCCACCGTGAGTCTTACGACCGCGGTGGAAGTTGTGGCGCTTAATAGTACCAGCCCAACCCTTACCTTTGCTTGTGCCAGTTGCGTCAATTTCGTCGCCAACTGAAAAAACCTCTGGGTTGATGGATTCACCAACTTTGAGGTCTTCGGTAATTTCGTCAACGCGAAACTCACGAACAATCTTTGGCATCTGGCCGGCAGCCTTAAAGTGACCCTTTTGGGGCTTTGCTACGTTCTGCTCTTTCGCGTCCTCAAAACCAATCTGAACAGCACGGTAACCGTCTGTTTCGTCGGTTTTGATTTGCGTAATAACGCAAGGACTAGCGGAAAGCAAGGTGATAGCCTGAACGGTACCGTCATCAGCGATGGTACTGGTCATGCCTACCTTTCGAGTGATTAATGCTTTCATAGTATCTCCCGGTGAATTCTTGGTCTCTCCACCATGTATTTATCCTGCGCCGACACCTCTTTAGACACAAAAAATGCTCGGCTCCAAGTGGTTTCTACCCCTGTTAGGGGAGACCTTCTTGGACAACCAAGTACAGGAATATTTATGTAACTGTTACAGTGTAGCACTAAACTCCTACATCTGTCAAGGTGTTGAATATTCTACACCATTATGAAGCAGCTTCGGCTTCATAAGGCTGAGCGACTGCCGCTCGAATAAGTCCGCAAAAGGCCCCGGCAGCGGCTTCGCGTTGCTCGCTATCCATTTTTTCGGCGCCTAAGTACAGCTGGCGCCCACGTGAACGATACAAACCACCAAACGCAACGTTCTCGCCCTTTCCTGACACTACAAGTGCCCTCCCCTCAAGAGGAAATGGAATGCGGACATGTGCACTCCCGCTAGCTACAACCTGCACAATATCCAGGGCAATTTCGCCGTGGTCCTCCAGCTCAACAGTACGTTGAGCACGCTGGATTCCCATAGCAAAGTCCCCGGGCATGTAAACCACGCCATAGTCTTGCATATCACGCCTGAAAAGCGTGTCGTATTTGTAACGAGGACTGTACGCTCTTAAAAAATGCTCCTCAATGTGTCGCCTTGTCGGCAAACGCATACCCCTGCAAAATTCGTCAAGCGGCTCGGATATCAGCCGAGCGCCCCATAAACCGGTGGCTCCGTTAGAGACACCTTCAAGAGGCGTATTACTAAAAAGCCCCCTGCATGATGCCGTAACGATATCGTTTTGCACCGTAGACAATTCAATTGCTACTCCCGAGAACTGTTCAGCCATCTTCTACTCCCTACAACGCTACATACAAACCAAAAGGTGCTACCATGCCCACCAGCATGGCCACTACCAAAACGGCATATTCAATTTTACGATCAATTCTAAAATGCTCATGAGAAGCAAACAACAGCCCTACCGCCAAGCCAAGAGGCAGAGGAATGTAGAGAGACTGGCCATTCGAGATCTTTAACCATAGCGAGCCAATTAGCCCGTACAAAACAAGCTTGAGAAAAAATACGCCGTCTACTTCTTTAGGAGCGTTTTTTTGCTTTTTTGCCATTCTTACATTAAAGCATAACGATTGTACATTGCAACATTTTACGCTGCAATGTGCAGTGGCGCTCTTTTGGGGATCTCAGGCTGTAGCCGCGCAGAGCGCAGAACACAGGAGCCTAAATCCTCAGCGAGGTCACGGTAGTAACGTGAGGTCTCATCAGCGGTATCCGGGGCACATGCTCTATAGACTTCACTTCTGGCCTGGCTGTCGAGATACATAAAAGCACGTCCCGCCTCCTTGCCTGTGATAGTGAGTGGCACCTCACCCCATCCAGCTGAACCTTGCTCACGTCCGGTGTGGGGCATGATTACATCAACTTCGGCTTGCGTTGTTAATACCACGCCTTCGGGTCTTGCTTCCATCGTCTTTTTCTCCGCATAAAAAACCGCCCCTACGGGACGGCTGTTAATCCTTCTCGTTGTTTGCGAAACAAATCTGCATGGACTATCTTGTCCACCTCTAATAATACCACATCTGTCAACCAAACAAAAAGAGACCATTTGCGCTAAGCGTGGTCTCTTTTTGTTACGTAAGGGGGCGTTACATCTTAATTTCGACGTCACAACCTGCAGGCAAGCTGAGGTTCATGAGCGAGTCGATAGTCTTTGGCGTAGAGTCGGTTACGTCAATAAGGCGCTTGTGAACACGAATTTCAAATTGCTCACGACCTTTCTTGTACACGTGTGGACTTTTAACTACCGTAAAAGTACTGCGGTCAGTTGGCAGTGGAATTGGGCCGGCAATAGTAGCACCAGTGCGCAATGCGGTGTCTACGATCTGCTTTGCAGCCTGGTCAATTACTTTGTGGTCGTAAGCCTTAAGGCGGATACGAATACGCTGCTTAGCGTCTTTTTTTGGTTCTGTTACCATGTGGTAAGCTCCTCTTGTGCGATGTTGTAACCTCTGCAAACGTCATAGTGCGCTTGCCGAGTTCTCAACATAATTTATATATGAGACGCATTATACACCCTTACGCCCCTTCTTTCAAGGCGTTATGTCCTGCAATTGCCGGCAAAACATGTTGAGCATCGCCCTGCAGATAATAATCCGAATTACTCAGGTAGCGCGGCGGTTCTACATTCGTATCGATGCCAAGAATACGGAAAGACGGATTGTTGGCATGAAGGGCTTCGAAGAGCCTACGATAGTCACGACTCACTCCTACAACAACAGCCAGATCTATCGCGCCCGCGTTTTCGGCCACGTATGTACGAACGTTTGTGGCCAAATCTGGACGACGACAAGCTTGGGCATCGTGCCAATAGGGCGGCACATGTATCGCTGCGAGTCTACTCCCCTCTGCTTCATGTTTTAGATCGTGGTTAGTCGTCAAGATGGCCGGCGCTCTTTTCATCCTCCGGACGAGGCTTGCAAGGGCGCAATGAGCAGGGCTGCTCACATCCCTAAAGAATGTCTCATTTGTTTCGACAAAGGCATCATAGACACGCTTTGTATAGGCGGCGTCCTGCAGGAAAGTTCGACAGAATTGTTCATTATCGGCAGAACTACGCAAAGTGCTCTTTTCTGAAATACCTAAACTGCCCAGTAAATGTGAATGGTCATACACAGGAGCTTTGCCACCGAGTGAGATGCCCGCTCCGGTATAGAACACCACCCTTGCCGGATCATCAACAGCACGCTCCATGAGCATGCTAGCCGCCTCATGAATTCCAATACGACGCGGACTAGCTTCATTAAAGCTACGCTCTTTGTCAGGTGCCAATGCAAGTTTCGGACTACGGTGTTTCGCTATGAGCGCATCAACGGAGGCCACCTCCTTGAAGGGGTATATGTAGGTACTGCCGCCATCAAAATATATGCCGCTGTGGTGTTGTATACCCCGCGAGGACTCTAGAGTCATACTCAGGCCAAGGGAATCGCTTCCTCCTCTGTGGAAGCCTAGTATCGCATTGCCGTAGCTGCGTGTTACGAGAGCAAACGAAGAAGACCCGTCTTGGGCTGCACGTTCGTTGGCGGCGAGATGTATAAAGTCTGGTTGCGATATTTCTGGTGTGCTCATGGTAGAGACTGTACCGAAAGTAACACAGAGAAACTAGTGCAGAAATTACTATAAAAAACACCCGGGAGGTTAGTCCCGGGTGTTTTAGGCTTGTTAATAGATCGATTATTTAACGATCTTGGTAACAACACCAGCACCAACAGTGCGGCCACCTTCGCGGATAGCGAAGCGCAGACCCTGGTCCATAGCGATTGGTGCAAGCAACTTAACCTTAAAGGTTACAGTGTCACCAGGCATGACCATTTCTTTGTCGGCAGGAAGTTCAACTTCACCAGTCACATCAGTGGTGCGGAAGTAGAACTGAGGCTTGTAGCCCTTGAAGAATGGAGTGTGACGGCCACCTTCGTCCTTGTTCAGGATGTAAACCTCGGCTTCGAACTCAGTGTGAGGAGTTACGGTGCCTGGCTTAGCCAATACCTGACCGCGTTCGATGTCGTCGCGCTCGATACCACGCAAGAGAACACCTGCGTTGTCACCAGCTTGACCCTGGTCGAGCTGCTTCTTGAAGGCTTCGATACCAGTTACAACTGATTGCTTGGTGTCGCGGATACCAATGATCTCAACTGGGTCGTTGATCTTAACGATACCCTGTTCGATACGACCGGTAGCAACAGTACCACGGCCCTTGATTGAGAAGACATCTTCGATAGGCATCAAGAAGGTCTTGTCAAGGTCGCGCTCTGGCTGTGGAATATACTCGTCCATCTTTGCAACGAGTTCCATGATAGCGTCTTCGTTGGCAGCGTCGCCTTCGAGAGCTTTAGCAGCAGAACCACGAACAATAGGACAGTCACGGTCAAAGCCGTTCTTTTCGAGCAAGTCACGTACTTCTTCTTCAACGAGGTCAACCAACTCTGGGTCAGCGAGGTCCATCTTGTTGAGGAATACGATGATCTTAGGCACACCAACCTGGCGAGCAAGCAGAACGTGCTCACGGGTTTGTGGCATAGGACCGTCGGCAGCAGACACAACAAGGATAGCACCGTCAACCTGGGCGGCACCGGTGATCATGTTCTTGACGTAGTCGGCGTGGCCTGGCATGTCAACGTGTGCGTAGTGACGCTTTTCGCTTTCGTACTCTTGGTGCGAAGTCGAAATGGTAATACCACGTTGGCGCTCTTCAGGTGCCTTGTCGATTTCGTCGTAAGCGACTGGTTTGTTTACTGCGCTTGGAAGGCGCTTTGCGAGCACAGCAGTAATAGCTGCGGTCAATGTAGTCTTACCGTGGTCAACGTGACCCATCGTACCAACGTTAAGATGTGGCTTGGTACGGTCAAATGTATCTGCCATGTAGAGATGACTCCTCTTATTTATTACAAAATTTGTTCTGTGCAAGAAAAACTCGCACGAGTGACCTGTTTATTGTATACCAAAACACTACCGCTGTAAAGGGTCGGCAACTTAAACTTGCCAGTCCATTACAAAATGTGCATACTACACTACATGCGCGTTTCACAAAGCATTATTGCCATTATTATGCATCCCTCTGGGACGTATTATTAGTGCAGCGCCAAAAAATCAAGCACATACGCCCGGAGACCCACCCAAGGAGATCCGGGCATTTTATTAGAAAGGAACAGCAACATGAACGTCGAGCTACACACACAGCACCACGATGCAGGAGCAACGTTCGATATTGTAAAGGACCACATCGAACAGTCGTTTAATCTTCGTGCCTTTGCTGCCGCCATGCGCGTACCGTCGGCAAGTCCTCTGCAACTTGCAGTCTACGAAAAACCCTTGTCTTTTAGAGATTATCCTGGTTTTTCGCCCACTTTTTTTGGTGCGCCAGGCGAAGGAGTTGTTCCTACACAGTTAGACAGGCTTGCTGTTCCAGGCGCGCTTGCGGTGTTCGATAAGCGCGAAGACCTTCATCAGCCCGGACACAACTATAAGATCCATGGCGCTCGATTCGCACTCCTTAACATGCTCAGCAACGCCCCCGAGGCGCGTATTGCAGCGACCGGCTCGGCAGGGAATCACGCCATCAGTCTGGCTGTAGCCGTGCAACAAATTAACAGCCTGTTACCGGCAAAGTTACGCAAACAAGCGCATGCCTACTGTCGCCGGGACATTTCGCCAATTAAAGAAGAGCGGTTGCATCGACTCGGCGCTGTTGTGCATGCCGAACATGGCACGCTCGAAGAAGCCTTGTCCCATGCCGAAGCGGATGCAAAGAGGCAAGATGAAGCTATCTTAATTCCCCCCTTCGACCATCCACTTGTTATTGCCGGACAGGCACTCCTCACGTTTACTACCTTCGCTCAGTTGAAGAACAAGGGTGTAGACTTACGCAACACAAACTTTTTAGCCTATGAGCCAGTTGGCGGCGGCGGCAAAGCCGCGGGTGCCGCTTTTGCCATGAAGACGCTTATTGAATGGGGCGTGCTAGGTGAAGAATCCGCTGTTGTGGGAGTTGAAGTCGAACAGAACGATAGCAATGCCCGCGCACTCGCAGGTCAGCCCCCACTCGTTCCAGCCGCGCCCGGTACAGCGCAAGGCCCAGACACGCTAGACACTGATTGCGAAGGCACTGCCACTATCGAAACAGGCTACTTCACTTTGCCCGTTCTACGCCACTTTACAGACGGAATCTCTGTTATACCAAAAGATTTTATGGTGGAGGCATGCGGCAAACTTATGCAAGCTCACAATGGAACGCCGCCCGAGCTCGCCGGAGCGCTATCCCTTGGCGGATTATTGTACGACATGGAGAGCGGCAAAGATAGCCGTTATGCGACCCACCAGATCCTCACGACCACAACCGGCGCTAACATCAGTCGTGAATTGCTCCTCAAAGTAGCTACAGAGTGTCTGGATACAGAAACTGCAACGGTAAACGCAAAGGTGGCGGCCCTTAATATAAAGAGGTATGCCGAAGGACATGAACCCCTGACCGCTTTTAAGGTCAGTGATCCGCAAGAACGGACGCATAAAGCTTCTGAGAGACCTGTGCTTCGCGTGTGGCGTGGCATGCAGAACGGCTAAGGCCGCTCCTCGAAAAAATCACCCCGGTTGAACCGGGGTGATTTTACTAGCAAGGCTATCGCGTACTACTTAGAGTTCTTTGCGATAACGGCCTCTGCTACATGACCAGGAACGTCCGCATAGTGATCAAGCTCCATGCTTGAGCTCGCGCGGCCCTGAGTCATTGAGCGAAGGTTAGTGGTATAACCGAACATCTCAGCCAAAGGAACGTAGGCGGTAATTTCCTTAACGCCAGCTTGCAAGTCTTCCATTGATTCAATGCGACCACGCTTACTGTTTAAGTCACCAATTACGTCACCCATGAACTCTTCAGGAGTTACAACAACAACTTTCATGATTGGCTCAAGAAGTACTGGATTTGCCTTCTTTACACCCTCTTGCAGACCCATTGAACCAGCAATGCTGAAGGCCATTTCGTTAGAGTCAACTTCGTGGTAGCTACCATCATATAGCTCTACCTTAATGTCAACAACTGGGTAGCCGGCAATAACACCATTATTTAGTGCTTCCTCGACACCCTTGCGAACTGCTGGAATGTACTCGGAAGGAACAACACCACCCTTGATAGAGTTGATAAATTCGAAGCCGGCACCCTTTTCGTTCTGAGAAAGACGCAGCCAAACGTGACCATATTGACCACGACCACCAGATTGGCGAACGAATTTACCTTCGGCTTCAACCGCATCTTTGCGGATAGTCTCACGGTAAGCAACCTGTGGTTGACCAATGTTAGCCTCAACGTTGAACTCGCGCTTCATGCGGTCAACGATAATGTCGAGGTGCAGCTCACCCATACCACTAATAATGGTTTGGCCGGTTTCTTCATCAGTCTTAACGCGGAAGGTTGGGTCTTCTTCTGCCAAGCGTTGCAAAGCAAGTGCCATCTTTTCTTGGTCGCTCTTAGTCTTTGGTTCGATAGCAATAGAAACTGGTGGTTCTGGGAAGTCGATTGCCTCAAGAACGATGGGGTTGTTTGGATCACAAAGGGTGTTACCGGTGGTAGTACCCTTTAGGCCTACGATAGCAGCGATGTCACCCGCACTCACTTCGGTTACATCTTCACGTTTGTCTGCTTGCAAGCGAACAATACGGCCAACGCGTTCTTTCTCACCGGTAGATGAGTTAAGTACGTATGAACCAGCGGTAACTTTACCAGAGTAGACGCGGAAGTAAGCAAGCTTACCCACAAATGGGTCGCTGGTAATCTTAAAGGCTAGTGAAGCAAATGGGTCGGTGTCGGTGTGCTTACGCTCAACTTCGTCGCCAGTCTTAGGGTGTGTACCCCAGTTAGAGCTACGGTCGGTTGGGGCTGGCATAAGGTCAACCACCAAGTCGAGGAGCTTCTCTACGATAACACCACGGCCGTCACCACCGGTTACGGCGTAGAACTTACCGGTAAGAACGGCAGTACGAACTGCCTTTGTGATTTCTTCTTCAGTCAAACCTTCTTCGCCAACCTCAAAGAACTTCTCAAGCAAAGCTTCGTCTTCGGCAACGGCGTTCTCGATAAGCAGGCTGCGGTATTTTTTAGCCTTGTCGAGCATGTCGGCAGGAATCTCGGCCTCAATAAGCTCGTGGTCGGTAAACTCTTTGTAGGTGTAAGCCTTCATGCTTACGAGGTCAATAACACCGTTGACGCTCTGTTCAAAACCGATCGGCAAGTGAATGGGGAATGCGCGCTTGCTCAAGCGATTATGGATTGACTCAAGCGACTTGTAGAAATCACCACCCGTTTGGTTGATCTTGTTAATAAAGCAGATACGAGGCACGCCGTATTTGTCAGCCTGACGCCATACGGTTTCGGACTGGCTCTCTACACCCATCTTACCGTCGAATACCACAACGGCACCGTCGAGTACGCGCAGGCTGCGTTCTACCTCAACAGTAAAGTCGATGTGACCGGGGGTGTCGATGATGTTGATTTGTACTTCTTTACCAGTCTTTTTGTTCTTCCAGTGGCAAGTAACAGCAGCAGAAACAATGGTGATACCACGTTCACGCTCTTGAGCCATCCAGTCGGTTGTTGTTTCACCTTCGTGAACAGCACCAATCTTGTGCTTCAAACCAGTGCGGTACAGAATACCTTCGGTCGTAGTTGTTTTGCCAGCATCGATGTGCGCGATAATACCAATGTTACGCAAATCTTGAATTGAATAGGTTTTGCCTGCCATGTTAGTGTGCCTTCAATTTATCCTTTTTACATTAATCACAACCCGTTTTAAGCCACCCTAAAAGTGCCCAAACAAAGCGTTTGCCTTATTGTATCAGATTTTACCCGATGACGCTAGCCGTTTACCGGGGTTATTCATCCGGCCTAGCAACTGGTGGCTCCAGGCCCCATTCCAATGCGGTAGGGTGCGACTGTATCTTTGCCACCACCGACTTGATTATGTCCCCAAATTCACATGATCCGTGTTCCGGAACCCGACATTTCTCCTGGTCAAGTGACACAACTTCGTTCGTGATAGTAAACGTCTGGAACCCCCTCGCCTTTATGTGCATCTCTGTTTCTACCTTAAATGGTATTGGGGCTGGCTCACTTGACATACTAATTCCCCCCAGTATAGCCAGAGTGACGGCGCTCCGCGCTGGGCAGCCCTCGCATCCTAAAGTAACGGTAGTTGAGCCATAGGTTTCCAGATCTTTCGGCAATCTTTTCTTGAACAACATCAACCCCTCTTTACATGATCAGAGCCAGTCGAAATGACTAGCTCTGATAGTAGTTACGTGTGCTTGACTAGCCGCGAGCAAAGTGAGCAAAAGCACGGTTGGCTTCTGCCATCTTGTGAGTGTCTTCTCGCTTTTTAACAGCGGCGCCTTGGCCGTTGTATGCTTCTACGAGCTCCAAAGCAATGCGATCAGCCATGCTCATGCCCTTACGCGAGCGAGCAGCCTGCACGAACCACATTGTCGTAAGGTGGTTCTGGCGTTGACCCTTAACCTCGAAAGGAATCTGGTAGTTAGCACCACCAACACGACGAGAACGAGTCTCAACATGTGGCTGAACATTTTTGAAAGCCTGCTCAAAAACTTCAAGTGGATTCTGTACTTTCAGTTTGTCAGCAGCAGTTTGCATACCCTGGTATACCAAGCGTTCTGCAATCTGCTTTTTACCATCGCGCATAACGCGGTTAATAAGACGCTGCACTTGTACGCTGTTGTACTGGCGGTCTGGTTTGATGTCTCGAACGAGAGCTTTAGTCTTTTTACGAGGCATTATTTGCTCTCCTTCTTAGCACCGTACTTAGAACGGCCCTGCTTGCGGTTGTTAACACCTTGGAGGTCGAGTGCACCACGAACAATGTGGTAGCGCACACCTGGAAGGTCCTTTACACGACCACCACGTACAAGAACAACGGCGTGCTCCTGCAGGTTGTGGCCTTCACCAGGAATGTAAGCCCATACTTCATGGCCGTTGCCAAGGCGCACACGTGCAACCTTACGCAAAGCTGAGTTTGGCTTTTTAGGTGTCTTGGTAGTTACCTTGACACAAACACCACGCTTAAATGGTGATGGTTTTTCGTAGCTCTTAGTTTTAAGGTTGTTTACAACCTTAAGCAGAGCTGGTGACTTTGACTTGGTCAAAGCCCGGCTTCGTGGCTTACGCACGAGCTGGTTAATTGTTGGCATGTATATCTCCTTTATCTTCCGCCAAGGGAGGCTCGATGCAGAGAGCGAGATGCCACCCGCTCTCTACAAACCTGCCCAGCTCAGATGTTTATACTGTTTTATAGTACCAGATTTACGCTGTTAGTGCAACGTCGCTCTGAGCAAGCTCTACATCAGCACCGTCAACGTCGGTTTGGTCATCGTCGTTCGTAGGGTTGTTGCCACCAAAACCGGTACCAACAGGGATCTTGCGACCAAGGATAACGTTTTCTTTGAGGCCGTGCAGCTTGTCAAGACGACCGCTCGTTGCAGCGCTAATAAGCACACGGGTCGTGTCCTGGAACGAGGCGGCACTCAAGAATGAGTCAGTGCTCAAGGATGCTTTAGTGATACCAAGGAGCAGCTGATTGTATACCGCAGGCTGCTTGCCTTCTGCTACGAGTTTTTCGTTAGCCTCAACAGCAGCGAGCTTACTTACAACATCACCGGTAACAAATTCTGTGTCACCTGCGTCTTCAATTTGAACACGACTAAACATCTGGCGCACAATGATCTCAAGGTGCTTGTCAGATACGTTCTGGCCCTGACCAGCAAAGATGCGCAAGATCTCGTTCATAATGTAACGCTGGGTTGACTCAACGCCCTGCAACCGCATAAGCTCTTGCAGGTTAATAGAACCGTTTGTAAGGCGCTGGCCGGCAACAACTTCGTCACCATCCTTTACGGTTAGTTGCTTGTAGCCCGGAATCTCATAGCGTGTAACGCTCTGGCCTGCAGGTGTAATCACAATAGTCTTGTTACTTACGTCTACCTTACCAGCCATTGGAGCTACAAGCGGGTTGGACTTGTCGCCCATTTCGGCGATAACATCACCAATAGCAACTTCTGTGCCGTTCTTTACGCGTGGTGTGCGCTCGCCAAGCTCAAGTGAAACACTTTCTTGGCTCTGGGCAGTAACCTGTACGATGTATCGGTCGCCTTCTTCCCATGCGTTTACTACGCCAGCGATATCTGTGAGGTACGCAACACCCTTTGGTGAGCGAACTTCGAAGAGCTCTTCGATACGGCTCAAACCTTGGGCGGTGTCGTCGGCCAGTACGGCGCCTGAGCGGTGCTTAGAGTCAAGCGACAGCTGTGTACCAGGCTCACCGATTGACTGCGCAGCAATCACACCGATTGGGTGGTGGCCAGCAACGAGCAAGCCGGTAGCAGGGTCGACGCCATATGACTTGCAAGGTACGCCGCGCACTGAGGTTGCGCTTAGTACAGACATAACCTTAACGCCATCAATCTTGGCATCAGCTTCGATCTTCTCGGCAACTTGTTGCGAAATAAGATCACCGCGCTTTACGTAGCCACTTACATCGGCAGCGGCATAGCGGCCTTCGAGGCGGCTTGCGTAAGTAACACCAATTTCTTCAGCGTCTTCACGAAGCATTGCAAAACCTGGATCAAGTTCCTCGGAATCGTCTGATTCAATCGTAAATACATCTTGTGCAACATCAACCAAACGACGGGTAAGATAACCAGCGTCAGCAGTCTTAAGGGCGATGTCGATAAGCGCCTTACGAGTACCACGGGTACCAGTAAAGTATTCCAGTGGATTCAAACCTTCGATGTAGCCAGACTTGATTGGCAACTCGATAGCACGGCCAGAGGCGTCCGAGAACACACCAAGCATACCGACACACATCTTCATCTGTGAGATGTTACCACGAGCACCTGAGGTGATCGCGATAGCCATTGAGCTTTCTTGGCCAATCATCTGTTCGGCGAGTAATTCCTGAACTCGAGAGTCAACCTTAGACCAGTTTTCAACGGTCAAACGGTAGCGCTCTTCTTCGGTAATAAAGCCTTGCTCGTACTGTTCTGAAATAGCAGCGGCACGAGTTTCGCCTTCTTTGATAACGTCCCCAGCACCATCAACGGCGCTAAAGTCGCCCATACCCATAGAGATACCAGAGGTGGTCGCGTAGTGGAAACCAAGGCTCTTTAACTCGTCGGCGATTTCGGCGGTGGTATCCTGACCGTACTGCGCGTACACAGCAGCCATAACTTTTTGCAGCTTCTTCTTGGTCATTGCCTCGTTTTGGAAAGCAAAATCCTCTGGGAAGGTTTCGTTAAATAAGAAGCGGCCCAATGTAGCTTCGCGGACTTCACCACGGAATGGGATACGGATGTTGCTCTGGAGCACGATCTTGCCAGCGTCAAAAGCCATCAATGCCTCTTGAAGGTTTACAAATGGAAGAACTTTTTGGCTCACACTTGGACGATCGTAAGTAAGGTAGTAGCAGCCGAGCACCATGTCCTGCTCGATGTGCAGAATTGGCGTACCGTCAGCTGGTTTTAACAGGTTGCGGTTGGCGGCCATAATGTTGCGGGCTTCGTCCTGTGCCTCATCAGAAAGCGGCAAGTGCACAGCCATCTGGTCACCGTCAAAGTCGGCGTTAAAGCCCTTACATACCAACGGATGTAGCTGAATAGCGCGACCCTCGATAAGTACTGGCTGGAAAGCCTGGATTGACAAACGGTGAAGTGATGGAGCACGGTTCAAAAGAACGTATTTGCCCTTAATAACCTCGTCCAATGCATCCCAAACGGCAGTTTCGCCGGTTTCGATCATGCGAGTTGCAGAACGAATGTTGTGTGCCTGTTCGCGGGCAATCAACTCACCAATGACAAATGGCTTGAAGAGTTCGAGCGCCATCATTTTTGGCAGACCACACTGGTTGATCTTAAGCTCTGGACCAGCAACGATTACTGAACGACCAGAGTAGTCAACACGCTTACCAAGCAAGTTCTGACGGAAACGACCTTGCTTACCTTTGAGCATGTCGCTCAAAGACTTCAGGCGGCGGCGTTGGCCAGTTGCGGCAACAGCACGACCGCTGCGGGCGCTATTGTTGTCAATAAGCGCGTCAACAGCTTCCTGAAGCATGCGCTGTTCGTTGCGGCGGATTACTTCTGGGGCGTTAAGTTCAATCAATTTCTTAAGGCGGTTGTTTCGGTTAATAACTCGGCGGTAGAGGTCGTTAAGGTCGCTGGTTGCAAAACGACCACCGGTCAGCTGCACCATTGGGCGCAGGTCTGGAGGAATAACTGGCAAAACAGTCAAGCACATAGAACCCGGCTCAATGCCTGCACGTTCCATGTTCTCCAGCAAGCGAAGACGCTTCATAAGCTTCTTCTTGCGCTGGCCCTTTGCTTCTTCAGCTTCTTCAGTTAGGGTTGCAATGAGTTGTTTAAGGTCGATTTCATCCAGCAAATCCTTAATTGCGTTGCCGCCCATACCAACTGTGATAATCTCACGAAGGTCATCTGGCAGATTGCGGTACTCGGCTTCACCCATAAGAGCAAGCTTTTCAAGACTGTCAACTTGTGCCTTAAAGAGTTCGAACTCTTTGTCGACATCGTTCATTTCTTTGGTTTGCATTTCGGCAAGTGCTTTAACATTTGCACCTTCGGCCTGAGCTTCTTTTTCGTAGCGAAGCTTGATAGCCTCTTTGGCAGCAGCAAATTCAGCCTCGCGATCAGCGCGCAACTTGTCGCGCTTTTCGGTATCTACACTTTTAACAATGTAGCTGGCAAAGTATACAACACGCTCGAGGCTCTTAACCGTTACGCCTAGTAGCAGGCCAACGGCTGATGGCGTACCACGGAGGAACCAAATGTGTGCAACCGGAACAGCCAAGCTAATGTGGCCCATGCGCTCACGGCGTACGATGCTCTTAGTAACCAGTTCACCGTTTTTGTCGACAGCTGCTTCACGGGAGCGAACGCCCTTGTACTTAGCGTCCTGAGGGTTAATATCTTTGACTGGGCCAAAGATCCGCTCGCAGAACAAACCGTCGCGTTCTGGCTTTTGAGTACGGTAGTTGATGGTTTCTGGCTTGGTAACCTCGCCATGGCTCCAGTCACGAATGTCAGAGCCACTTGCAACGGCTAGGCGTACTGCGTCAAAAAACGAAATGCTTACGCTTGAACTATAACGGCGCATTACGCTACCTCCTTCTCTTCTTCGTCATCATCTGTGTTGTCATCGCTTACAGCGGTAACACCAGCTAAGTCGTCACTTAAATCGTCCATGACCATGAGGTCGTCAACTTCGGTGTCTTCGGTAACGTCAATGTTTGAAATTGCCTCCACCGGCACTTCTACCTTAGGCTGATGCTGACCTTCATCACGTATATTGGTAGCCAAAACCTGCTCGGCGTCAATCACCTTATCTGATTGTACAAGGTCAACCTTAAGGCCAAGACCCTGTAATTCCTTAACAAGCACGTTGAAGCTTTCTGGAACCTTAGGACCAACGATATCAGTCTTCTTGATGATTGATTCGTAGGCCTTTGAACGGCCGTATACGTCGTCTGACTTAATGGTAAGCATCTCTTGCAGGGTTGAAGCCGCACCATATGCTTCCAGTGCCCACACCTCCATTTCACCAAAGCGCTGACCACCATTTTGCGCCTTACCACCGAGTGGCTGCTGGGTAACCATAGTGTACGGACCAGTTGAACGAGCGTGAATCTTGTCGGCAACCATGTGGTTTAGCTTAATCATGTACATGCTACCGACGGTGGTGCGCTCCTTAAAGGCTTCACCCGTGCGACCATCGTACAACTGCTGTTTGCCGTCTTCCGGTAGACCGGCCTTAGCAAGAAGCTCTTGAATCTGCTCTGAAGTAACACCGTTGAATGACGGGCTGGCAACCTTCATACCAAGGCTGCGTGCGGCCATGCCAAGGTGTGTTTCGAATAACTGACCGATGTTCATACGGCTTGGCACACCAAGTGGGTTCAAGATGATGTCAACAGGTGTACCGTCTTCGGTAAATGGCATGTCTTCGACAGGCAAGATACGGGCGATAACACCCTTGTTACCGTGACGACCACCAAGTTTGTCACCAACAGATACTTTACGCATTTGAGCGACAAATACCTGGATTTGCATCAAAACGCCAGCTTTTAATTCATGGCCGTTCTCGCGTGAGAATACCTTAACGCCAACAACTTTACCGTGTTTGCCGTTGCTCATACGCTGTGAGGTGTCACGTACTTCTTTGGCTTTTTCACCAAAGATAGCACGCAGCAAGCGTTCTTCGCTGGAAAGCTCTTGCTCACCCTTAGGGGTAATCTTACCGACCAGGATGTCGCCAGGGTGTACTTCAGCACCGATGCGAACTACGCCGTCATCGTCGAGGTGACGCAAAGCGTCTTCCGAAACGTTAGGAATGTCGCGGGTAACTACCTCAGGCCCAAGCTTGGTTTCGCGCACTTCGATCATAAAGTCAACGATGTGAACGGAGGTGAGCGTGTCATCCTCTACCAAGCGGCGTGAGATGATGATCGCGTCCTCAAAGTTGTAACCATTCCATGGCATGAATGCTACAATCAGGTCTTTACCAAGAGCCAGTTCGCCACCTTGGATCGACATACCTTCTATAAGAACATCGCCTTCTTTAACTTTGTCACCAGTACTGACAACAACTTTTTGGTTAATAGAAGTACCCTCGTTGGAGCGAATAAAGTGCTGTGGCTCGTATGTCGCAGTGTGCTTTGCGTACTTAACAACTACTTGACTACCGGCGGCCTTGATAACTTCACCGTCCGCCTCTGCAACAACTACCTGACCGGTGTTGCGAGCAGCAGCCTTCTCCATGCCAGTACCAACAATTGGTGACTGAGGCTGAATAAGAGGCACGGCCTGACGCTGCTGGTTACTACCCATGAGGGAGCGATATACGTAGTTCTTCTCGATGAATGGGATAAGGCCAGCAGATGAACCAATGATCTGGTTACGAGCGGCGTCCATGTGCGTTACTTCGCTAGCGTCAACTTCACCGGACTTAAGGTTGATGCGGGCACTTACGCGGTCTTCGGCAAAACTACCGTCTTTGCCAAGCTTAGTACCGGCACCGGCAATAACAGCATGCTCTTCTTCGAAGGCGTCGAGGTAAACGACCTCGGATGTAACCTTGCCTTTTACTACCTTGCGGTAGGGAGTTTCAATAAAACCGAACTCGTTGATACGAGCGTAGCTAGCCAGGTTAAGTACCAAACCAATGTTGGCTCCTTCTGGGGTTTCTACGGCACAGATACGGCCATAGTGGGTGGCGTGGGCATCACGCACTTCAAAACCAGCGCGTTCGCGCGAAAGACCACCAGGGCCCATAGAGCTTAAGCGGCGCTTGTGAGCAAGCTCAGAGAGTGGGTTAATCTGGTCCATGAACTGCGAAAGCTGGGAGCTTGCAAAGAACTCACGGACGGCAGCAACAACCGGACGAGCGTTAATAAGCTGGCCAGGGGTAACTGTTTCAATGTCACACATTGACATACGGTCTTTAGTGTTGCGTTCCATGCGAAGCAGACCGATGCGGAATTGACGCTGCACCAACTCGCCAACCAATTTCACACGGCGGTTAGCCAGTGAGTCAATATCGTCGGCAGGTTCCTGAGTGTTATTAAGGCGAATCAGTTCAGCAATAATAGCTTGCAAGTCTTCGAGGCGCATCACCCGATTCTCTACCGTGTTTGGCACATCAAGGTTAAGGCGTTTGTTGATCTTGTAGCGACCAACGCGGCTAAAGTCGAAGCGCTTGAAGTTGTAGAACATATTCTCGATAAGGCCCTTGGCGTTTTCTACAGTTGCCAAATCACCTGGGCGCAATCGGCGGTACACTTCAATAAGTGCATCGCTTTGGCCACGGGTAGTGTCCTTATCTAAAGTAGCCTGAATGTGACTGGCGTCACCAGTGTCAACATGCTTAAAGCTCTCTTTAATTTGTGCTTCTGTCATACCGAGTGCGCGCAGCAAGGTAGTAACAGGGATCTTACGTTTGCGGTCGATCTTTACGTACAAAGCACCATTTGCAGCGGTTTCAAACTCAAGCCATGCACCGCGGCCAGGAATGACCTTGGCACCGTACAGATTGGTTGTACCGTGTGAGTCGGCTGTAAAGAACACACCGCTTGAACGGATAAGCTGCGAAACAACGACACGCTCTGCGCCGTTAATAATAAAGGTGCCCCGCTTGGTCATAGCCGGATAATCACCGAGGTAGATTTCCTGCTCTTTAACTTCGCCGGTTACTTTGTTGGTAAGTTCAACGCGTGCTTTAAGAGGCGCTTCGTAAGAAACGTTGTTCTCGTGCGCTTCAGCCTCACTCATCTTTGGGTCTTCAAAGTGGTAATCTTTGAAGCGCAAAGAAAGCTTTGTGCCAGTGTAATCGTCTACGGGGCTGATCTCAGCAAGTAATTCGCCAAGCCCTTCTTCGATAAACCACTGGAAAGATTTATTTTGGTGTTGCACGAGATCTTGCAGGTCTACTGCGTCATCTTGTGTCGTGAAATAGACGCGTGCATTATCGTCAGCCGCTGCTAAAGTTCCTTTTGCCATAGGATAACTACGATTCCCCTTCTTTACTGCCTTGCCGTCCGGACAGACAAGGCCTCGCCGTTAATAGCGAGTTTACATTGGTAAGTCTTTTTGCTGTTAAGTTTTTGCGCGCGAAGATCCCTAAGCTCTTTTGAGGACACATATATAAACCGCTTATTGAAGTGGAAGATACAGCGCCTCGAACTTACACTACTTCTTAGGGTATGAGTATGATCGTAGTAGGGTCAAATGTCAAGGCTTTTGTTGATGCCGCTTGCGCCTGCGCTCAAGAAAGCTTGGCGTTAAGCCGTATTGTTGTTCTAGTTGCTCACGAACTTGCGGTATAGCGCCAACTAGCCTCATGCTTCCTCTACGTGGCGCGCGGCCGGTAAACGCTGCAAATAATGGTGATTCTCTATTCTCTTCGGTCGCGTAGGCAGGCGGACAAGCCACCGTCAGGGTTTCTGTGCCCTTATTAATGCCCTCCATCGCAAGGTATAAGGCCGCCGCAGCAGCGTTTTCGTACCCCTTCGCATAGGATAGATCGTCGGTAAGAAGCTCGGTTACTTTCAAGACACCTCTTTCTTCACGAAGGTGCAAATGTGCTTGCACGGAACGTTCGCAAAGCAATTCGCTGTCGGTGACTACCAGGTGTGTACCCGCGGCCGCAACAAGCGTCTTAGCAATGAACTCGGCGCCCTGACAAGCTTCTTGCGGAATACTGCCAGGATAATGAAGTTTGTGGAGTGCTTCAAGGTGTTTGCGTTCCTCGTCACTACGATATCCGTACGGCAACCAATCAAGCGTATCTTTTCCACGAGTGCGTTGTATTTGCTCTGCCATTACCCGCACACCGGCATGGTGCTCGCTTAGGCTTTGCATGTTGAGTGAGCCAACACGAAGGACTTCTCCCCCCTGTTGATACACTGCTAACTCTTCTACGAAGTCAGTATAGGGCGTAAATTGTCGTGGAGCTGGAGGCATGTGTTCTGTCATGTGCTTGTTTATACAGGGGGCTCCCCTAAAACACAAGCGTTTTTATTGAAGACTGACAAGTTCAGGATGGTTCCGCTCTAACCGCGATGCTATTCGTCCGATGTCCGTAGAACGACGAGTCACCACACGATGCATGGCAACTTCAGCGCCGCAGATTTTTTGCATCACTGTGCGCCCGGTTTTAGCCATTGCAAACTCTTCCGTCAAACATTGGTTAAATCGAACATCTTGTGCAAAGGTATCTGTTACGAGGTACGCACTCTCGCTGTAGCCGCCAAAACGCATAATCGATCGCAGCAATGCCAGGTCAACACTGCGACCCTGCATCTCAGGCTGAATGGCGATATCGTTAAGATATATATTCTCTCCGCGCGCAAAGAGACGCGGCCGCGAAGGAGTGACTTTTGCAAAGCCTACAAGCGTAGATTCCTCTTCTCTTGGTATACTGGCGACCCAATACTGGCTTTGCTGGCCGTTTGTCCAGTCGAGGATTCGCTGGGCTTGCTCGGCTATAGCCTGCGGATCATCTGGATTGAATTGCGCGTTAATTGCCTCGGACTGCATAAGCGGGCTATCACCCGTAGCAAATAACTGCGTGTAGGTGTCCCTCATTAATCGCTGAATGCCAGGGGCGGCATCAAATGCATCTACTGGGGTAACAAGGCGGTCAACACGCAAAGGATTCTGGCCGTCTAATACTATGTTGGGATACTTGAGATGCGCTGGTTGATTGGCAAGTTCCGGCATTATTTATCGGCCTTTGGCGGCGAAGTGATAATTTGGTCTACAATGCCATATTCCAAAGCCTGCTTAGCCGAAAGCCAGTAGTCGCGCTCCATATCATCTTGCACTTTCTTAAGTTTTTGGCCGGTGTTTTCGGCAACAATCTCATTAAGGCGTTTTTTTAGACGCAGTACTTCTTCGAGGTCAATCTGCATGTCAGACACCTTACCCCGAGTACCGCTTGATGGCTGGTGCAGCATAACGGTAGCGTTTGGCAGAACCGAGCGTTTACCCTTTGTGCCCGAGCTAAGCAAGAAAGCTGCTGCAGAGGCCTGCACACCGATACCTACCGTATGAATGTCGTTCGTTACGTATTGCATAGTGTCGTAAATGGCCATTGCGTCGTACACGCTACCGCCAGGGCTGTTGATGTAAAAGAAAATGTCCTTTTTAGCATCTTCGGCCTGCAGAAAGAGCAATTGCGCAACAATAATGTTGGCGCTCGCTTCGTTGACCTCGGTGCCTAAAAAGATTATGCGGTCTTTAAGAAGCCTGCTGTAAATGTCGTAGGCTCGCTCGGCGCGGCCATCACTCTCGATAACGGTTGGAACTAATACTTGTGTTGGCGTTTGCATGGTTTCCCCTATGATTACTTTCTTATGATAAATAAATTAGCACTCTCGTGTCAAGAGTGCTAATTACATTTATGAGGAGTGTTACTTTTTGGCTTTTGCGGGAGTGGCCTTAGCTGCGTATTCCTTAAGCTTCATGAGGGTCTTGTCGCTCAAGATGCGAGAAACGATATCGCGGCGATTCTCTGGTTTATCGAGTTCTGCCTGCATTTTCTCGTCAGGATAGCGGCCCTTTAAGAGCTGTATCTGCACCTCAAGTTCTTCGTTGGTAACGGTCAGCTTCTCTGCTTCAGCTACTTCGGAAAGAACAATACCAGCCTTAACCCGGGTTTCGGCGTCTTCACGAAGTGATTCGCGGTATTCATCCTCGGTCTTGCCCTCGGATTCGAGGAATTCGGGCCAAGTCATGCCACGGTACATAATGTTCTGGCGCTGGTCGGCTAAAATGCGCTCAATTTGCTCTTCGATAAGGCTCTTAGGGAGTGCTGCTTTGGACTTTTTAGTGATCTCCAGAACCAGCTTGTCTGTAAAATCGCGGTCGGCCTGGTGTTCTTTTTCGGTTTGGAGCTGTTTTTTAATGTCGTCTTTCAGTTCGGCAACGTTCTTAAAAGGACCAACTTTGGCAGCCAGCGTATCATCAACAGCAGGCTTTTTAAGCTCTTGGATTTTGGAGACGGTTACCGTAAAGGTCACTTTGCGGTTCTGCAACGCCTTTACGCCGTAATCTTTAGGAAATGTAATGTCAAAGGTCTTTTCTTCGCCTGGCTTAAGGCCAATAAGGTTTGGCTCAAAACCCGGTATAAAGGTGTTGCTGCCCAGTACAAGCGGGTAGCCCTTGCCTTCAGCACCGGCAATAGCTTCTTTAGTTTTAGCATCTACACCCTTGAAATCGATGGTTGTTTCGTCACCGTCTTTAGCGGCGCGGTCAACATCTACTTTTTCTGCTTCGCGGGTTTGCAGATTCTCAAGCACTTCTTCAACTTCTTTAGCGCTTACTTTTACTGCCGGCTTTTCGATTTTGATGTTCTTGTAATCGGCAAGCTTTACTTCGCCGATAATGTCAACTTCTACCTCAAGCTCAAGAGTGTCAAAAGGCACAAACTTCTTAACGGCGACTTTTGGCTGAGCTATAGGCCGGAGCTTTTTCTCGACAATTGCCTGGGCGTACATTTCGTTCATGGCAATATCAAGAAATTCGGTTTGTAGTGCCGTTGGATCGGCGTTTTTCTCGACAAGGTTAAGCGGAGCTTTGCCCTGACGGAAGCCCTGAAGTCGCATGTTCTTAGCGAGACTTTCGAGAGCCTGATTCTTAGCGGCAGTCAGCAATTCGGCATCGGCCAAAAGCGTTAACTGCACATTGGTTTCGGTGAGATTTTTTTGAGTCACTTGCATAACTATGTACTGTAACAGATTACACCTTGTTTGGCCAGCAAAAGCTAGCTTGGGCTAGCGGCGTGTAATAAAAGCGGCAACATTGCCAAAAGCCAAGCTGCTTCTACAAAAATGCCCCACACGTGTTCGCGCTGGATGCGATCATGCCATGACATAAGAATATTATGCGATCGTTCGGCCTTTTTACGGACTCCTCTAATAAAGTTTGGAAGCCACATAATATCCGGACTCATCGCCAGGAGAGCGCCTATAGCAGCCACTATCCAATGCGACGGGCGTTGCACAATAAGGTACAACAGGAGGGCCAGCACAGCAAGGGTATCCAAAGCTATCGCTACAAGGAACCGGCGGCGGTTAAGCTCTTTAGAGACTTCGCCATAATGAGGCAGCGCATCCAGTACAAAATGGGACAAAAAAGCCAGCGGCAACGCCAATGCGGGCGATGCTACTACAGAGCCAATTATTGCGCCAGTGATTGCGTGATTCGTGCCGGTCATAGGTCCTCGTCGTCTCGATGATCCTTTACAATACTTACAATACGCGAAAGACTGTGATGTTCTTCTATACCGGTCGCAAGGTTTTTAATGCCAAAAAGCTCATCAGTCAGTTCTTTGCTGCCAATAAACATGACATAATTGATGCCTTTTTTGAGGGCCGTCTTAATTTGCTTGTCCGCTTTGCGGCCAGACGTATCAACGGCTGCATTTACTCCCATCTGCCGCAGTTCGCGCACCACTCGCATCGCATCATCGTACACGTCGCCTACCAGAATGACGTACACATCTGTTTCTGGCCGCAAGTTAGGTAATAGGTCATGGCCCTCCAAAAATGCTTGCAAGGTCACGTCGCCCATGCCAAATCCCACGGTCGGGACTGGCTCAACACCAAATAAGCCGACCAGCCCGTCGTAGCGGCCACCGCCAAACATGGAACGATTATTATCTGGATGCATGTCAAACACCTCGAATACAATGTCAGTGTAGTAGTCGAACCCGCGCATAAGTGTAATATCAAAGACCGCATTGGTAATGTGCATATCTTGCAGGGTGGCGAGCAGTTGCTTAATCTCGGCCATAGCATGGTGATTACGGATAACCTCTGGCATGTGGCCAATCTGCTTCAGCTTAAGGAGGCCGAGCAGCTTATTGCTGGCGCCCTCATCTCGCTGTGTTGGGGTAAATATGGCGTCGGCCTCAGCCGCAAAAACATCCTTAGGCATCTTGTGCATACGGTCGATGAGTTTTACCAGCGTGTGTGATTGCGTTTTGCTCAGGCCAAGGTAACCGTGCAGGATAAAGTCCATGAGCTTACGGCTGTTAATGCGGATACTATACATGTCGTGAGTGGCTCCAAACGAGCGCAACAGATCATCGGCAATTTGAATAAGCTCAATTTCGGCTGTTGTATCGGCTACACCGAAGATATCAACGTTGAGCTGCCAGTGTTCACGTAAGCGACCACGCTGGGGACGCTCGTAACGCCACAGGTTAGGAATAGAGTACCAACGCAGTGGATAGCCCAATTCCTGACGACGAGCAGCCACCATACGGCTGACTGTTGGTGTCATCTCTGGGCGGATGGTCATTGTGCGGCCACCTCGATCTTCAAAAACATAGGTTTGTTCGTGAACGATTTCTTCGCCAGTTTTGGCGAGATATAGTTCGATTGGCTCAAGCACTGGAGCGTCATACTCTTCGTAACCATACTTTTCAACAGTACGGCGCATCATGCCAAACATGTACTTTTGCAATCGCTTATCTTCTGGGTAGAAGTCGCGGGCGCCCTTATATGGCTGGGTTGATAGATTCATACAGTCTTTGGTCCTTCACCTTTATTGTATAGCAAAATGGGAGTAAATAAAAAAGCGCCGGTCATTCGCGGCGCTTGTTTTGACGTTGTGTTTTAGGCAATGGCAAATTAACCGCGATTTTCCGGCTGCATATGGCTATGGTACTGTCGCTTACTGGTCATTTCAGGCCTATAATACTACAATTCTAACGCTTTGCATAGTGGCCTCCGCAGAGTACACTTATGACATGAGTGAGACATTAGCGCCAGCCGTGTATTGCGACTTGCCCCAAATAACTAACCGCAAAAACATCTACAGCCACCTGACAGGATTGCGCGAGAAGCAGTTTCCCGGGTTCCTTATAAGGACGAATCGTAGGTGTTACGATTCCGTACAGGCAGTTGGACGCCATCATGACATAGTCGAGGACGTATACCGGGCGATGCAGCGTGACACGGGTTTGGACTTTGATGTACACTCCCTTGACGATTTTAATGGCCTTGGGCAAAACGAAGTTGGCGAATTTCATGAAGATGTAGCTAATGTTCAGGTAGAGAATGCGCTGGGCACCCACTTTAGCCCATATGTGCACACTACTACTTCCGGCGGCGGCGATGTTTTTATGGCATTTTGCGGCTCGCGCCCCGACTTGGTGGAGGCATACAGTGATACCAATTTTTACGAGGAAAACCCTCAAAGTGATCCGCACAGTCTTTTACTCCGTGGCCTGGTAGATGTGCGGCTGACGAACCCATTAGTCTACCGCAGCAGTGTGCAGGCAGGAGATACGGTGATCTTTACTGGTACCGGGCCGGGCATTCCATGGCACCGTTTTGACACTAACAAAGCGCTCGGCGAGCGCCTGATTGTCGCCACCGAAGTCATGCATCCAGATGTTTAATCCTACACAAACGCGCCAATAAAAAACCGGCCTATTTTTGGCCGGCAGGTATTATTTTTTGGTGGGGATGAAAGGACTTGAACCTTCACGCCGCAAGGCACATGCTCCTAAGGCATGCGTGTCTACCAATTCCACCACATCCCCATGTGACACGCTGATTATACCAGTTTTCAGGCGCCCTGCCTACTACTTTTTTGTCGGCCAAAGTCTGCTATGATAACCACATGAAACATGGTGAATTGATTGCAATTGGCGGAGCTTACGTTGACATAAATGTACCGGGCTTTCCTATTAATGAGGGAGGCTTACAGTTAGAGACTGAAGTTGTTGGCGGTGATTATCTTGTTGAGCTTGGCGGCTCAGCGGTTAATTTTGCCCGGCTTTGCTCCTCACTTGATACACCAACTACTTTTGTGGGCAAAGTTGGCGAGGATACATTCGGCCATACGTTCGTAGACCTCCTTCAAAAAGCACGGGTACACCCCGCCGTGATTACCTCAAGTGAAGTTTCGACCTGTATCAGCTTTAATATGATTGCACCCGATGGCCGCAGTGCTATGACCGTGGCTGGTACGGCAAATAAATCGTTGGGTGCTACAGAAGTTTACGATCGCGTTTCTCAACTACTGCCCGGTAGTGCCTATCTGTACTTGGGCGGCTGTTTTAAGCTTAAGGAGCTGATGCCTGCTTTTGTGCAGCTGGCCACCGAAGCGCAGTCGGCGGGAGCAAAAGTGGTGCTCGACCATGGCCGCCTCAACAATAGCGTCACGGAAGACGATAAAAAGATTATGCGCAGCTTAGCCATGGTTGCTGACTTTTACCTGCCGAGCGTTGATGAATTTATACAGCTCTGGAATGTTTCTTCGCTAGAAGAAGGTCTTAGGCTAATGCAGCGAGAGAATCGCGGCACTACCGTTGTAAAGAACAGCCAAAAGGGAGCCGTGACTATGGCAGATGATAAGCTGGTAACGGTGCCTGCATACCTTGTAAAACCTATACATAGCATCGGCGCAGGCGATAGCTTTAATGCCGGCTTTATCGCCGCTCAGCATCGCAAGCAAGATATTCTTGCCAGCGTCGCTTTTGGCTGTGCTACGGCAGCCCTCAAAATCTCACAAGATACGTTGCCTACCTTTGAGGATGTCGCAGCGTTGGTCGCTCGTCGTTAAGCTTGGTAAAAGCCAAGTTGTGCATCGCCGTATTTTTTCGCCACGATCAATACCAATCCGGGTAACTCAGGCAGCTCTTGATCGCCTGGCCACGATACCACTACAGTGCCACTAGGCGCCAACCGCTTCGTAAGCCGCTCGATAAGATTGATCTGTAAGTCATTGTATGGTGGATCAAGCAAGATAATATCAAAATAATCGGTGGTAGGCGTCGTTTGCAGCCATGCATTGGCTGAGGCTTTAATTGCCTTTACCTGCCGCGCCAAGTCAAGGTCATGGATGTTCTTTTGGATAATTTTTTGCGCTGCCAGGTCGGACTCAATTGCCACAGCGTTTTTAGCCCCTCTGCTTATGGCCTCAAAACTGAGCGCACCGCTGCCGGCAAAAGCATCAAGCACGGTAAGCCCATCTATGTCGCCAAGCATGTTAAATAGCGCCCCACGGATCTTGTCGCTCATAGGATGCGTTTTAAAGCTCCCAGGCGATTGAAAGAGCCTGCCGCCAAACGTGCCGGCAATAATTCTCATTGACTGACTTTCTTGGGCGCGGGAACAACACCCGACGTTTGCAATGCGGAATACCAGGCCAAAGCCACCGTTTGTACAATAATCGGCACGAGCTGGCGCTTAACCTGGCTGGCAAGTTTAGGCGTCCAGCCATTCTTATAGTACGCATCATACATTTCCAGAGCAGCTACTTCGCGAGCTTTACGCTTAAATAGCTCGGTAAGACCATGCTCCGCGAGCTCATGAATATCAGATTCGGACAGCTTGGTGCGGCTGCCGCGTACCGTGAGCGGCGCAATAATGGCCGCAATGCCCCATTCAAAAAGCCCATGCGTTGTAAGCAACCCTTTTGGTCCCCACATTTTCCAGTTGTTACGCATTTGCTCCCGACGGTTCTCGCCCGGCATGACGAGCTTTTTACGGATGGTGGTGCGATGCTCGATACCTTCACCGCCGCGCAGTTCGGTCAGCTCTTCTTCGTACGGATAGTGGTGAGCTGGTGTAAGGCCATCTACTATTGCATGAGCAAGCCAGGCCGCTTCAAACGAAGCCCTAATGGTGTCTTTGTCTTTAAGAGCAGCCGCAAGCTTGCGGTGATGCGCTTCAATTATGTCAATAAGCTGCGTATCGTCTGGGTCGAAGGGGGCATAATAATGCCATGGCTCGTCGCGTGCCGGGCTTTTGCGCTTAATGGCGTCAGGTCCATTAAGACCTTCGAATTTAAGAATTGCCCGAGTCGTCGGAAAAACATGTATGCTCTCTGGAGCAGACAACCGCAACACTGAGCGAGCCAGCCGGTCTATCTTTTGGTGCGCTCCCAGGATACGGCCAGAAAGCGGCGTTAATGTTGTTCCAGAATACATGTTGTTAGTTTAAATTGGTGACCGCGCGCAAAGCCTGCACACGACTAAATAACTCAGTATATTGTACCAGATTTTGTGGATTATCAATAATTGCCTCCGCTGCTTGGCGGGCGCGGGCGATAAGTTTGGTGTCGCTAAGCTTGGCAATGCGCAAGTCAAGCGCTCCATGCTGCATGGTGCCATAAATTGCGCCTGGGCCGCGTAGCTCAAGGTCCATTTCGGCCAATGCAAAACCATCGGTAATGCGCTCCAGAGCCTGAAGACGTTGTGGTGGCGTCTTGGAGTCGCTCATCATCAGGTAGCAATAGCCTTGGTCTTGGCCGCGCCCTACCCGGCCGCGTAGCTGATGTATCTGCGCCAAGCCAAAGCGCTCTGCTGCCTCGATAAGCATGATACTGGCGTTTGGAACATCAACTCCTACTTCGATAACGGTTGTAGATACCAAAATGTCCAGCTCATGCTTACTGAATGCCTCCATAATTGCTGTTTTTTCGTCAGACTTCATTTTTCCGTGCAATAAACCAACGCGCCATTGTTTAAAATCGCGTTTTTGCATATCTTCATAGACTTGCTCGGCGCTACTTGCCTGCAATGCAGCCGATTCGGTTATCAACGGACACACCACGAACATTTGGCGGCCCCTCTCAAGTTCTTTTGTAATACGAGCGTAGAGCTGCTTGCGGGAGTTTGGTGAAGTGACCTCAGTAATTATCGGCTTGCGGCCAGCAGGCTTGGTGTCAATAATCGAGATGTCTAACTCTCCATACAGTGTAAGCGCCAGCGAGCGCGGAATAGGTGTGGCCGTAAGGCTTAGCAGATGCGGCATATGGCCCGCTTTGCTCATGAGTTTTTTGCGTTGCTCAACACCAAAACGATGTTGCTCGTCAATAATAACCAAACCGAGCTTATGCATATCAACCTTTTCCTGAATAAGCGCGTGTGTGCCAATAATAAAACGCACCTCACCTCGCGCAATCCGTTGCAGAGTGTCTTGCTTTTGCTTTGCGGGTATACCACCTGTCAGTAAAGCAACTTGCCCTTCTTGGCCAAGAGGCTGTAATAACTGATGAATGGTGTTGGCATGCTGTCTGGCCAGCAGCTCGGTAGGTGCCATGTAGGCAACCTGAAAGCCCTCGGCTATCGGCATGAGTGCAGCCATTGCGGCCACAACTGTCTTTCCGGATCCCACATCGCCTTCGATTAGCCGGTTCATCGGTTGCGTTTTTTGCATATCTTGGTAAATATGCCAAATTACTTTGCGCTGGGCGTCGGTTAAGGTAAACGGTAAGTGTTTAACAAAGTCTTGCGCCAATTTCTGCTGAAAAGGTATTGCCAGCGCCGCATCCGCCAGAAACTCGTGTTTATTTAGTAAACTCGCCAACACCAGGCAAAACACTTCTTCAAACCCGAGCCGTTGACGGGCGGCCTCCAATGCTTGCGGCGAGCTTGGAAAATGCACCTCCGCAACTGCCTGCGCCCGAGGCATGATGCCTTTTTCGCTGGCTATCACTTCTACTGGCAGGAATTCGGGCAACCGGGCCACCATCGGCATTGCCGCGCCTATTACTTTACGGATTTGGCGGCTTGTTAAGCCTTTGACTTCTCGATATATCGGAATAATACGTGCTGTGTTAACCGGAAAATCACTCACTAACTCGCAAGCTGGGTTTACAATAGAGAATTTTTGGCGGCTTAACTGGTATACGCCGGCAACAAAATAGGTTTGCTCTGGCTTTAAAGCACTTGCTCGATATGGTTGATTGAACCACACGAGGCGCACTCGATCAGTTCCGTCAAACAGATCAGCTTCAGTTATGTGCATACCGCGGCGCACATAACGCCCTTTACAGTTTTCGATCACCCCCTGCACCGTAACCATTCCAGGACGCAGCTGCCCCACTGGTGTTACTTGCGAATAGTCATCATAGCGACGCGGAAAGTAGAGCAACAAATCGCCGACCGTTGCAATGCCAAGCTGGGCAAACTTTTGTTCTAAAGCCGGGCCTACGCCAGTCAATACCGAAAGTGGCTGTTGTAAGCCGTGCATACTCCCCCTTTAACTCAGCGACAGCTATTTGGCTTTGCGAACCAAAAAGAATACACTCGGCCCAAAGTAAATATTAGCCAAAGTAGGCTGCAAAACACCCTCGATAGCGAGCATCAAACGCTTTGGCATTACTTTTTTAAGGCCTGGACTTCGCAGGTTTGAAACCGAAAGAATGCGGTCAACCTTTAAGCCAGCGTGCGCAAGCTGTTTAATAACTGTTTGTGGGTTGTGATTTACAAATGGAATTTCGTTCTCGTTGCGGTGTTCAGCTGAACGGATGTCTACTGGCTCTGTAGGCAATTTTTTGCGCTTCAGTGCATGTTTGAGCCGATTGCGTCCGTGGGCATAATTCGCAACCTCAATAACGGCATACCCTTTATCGCTCAATACCCGTGCAATCTCGGCAAATTCCTTGCTTGGATCTGGCAGGTGATGCATAACGCGAATCATAGTCAGCAGATCGACTTCGCCGTCTTTAAATTGCAGGTCATCGGCTTGCATGAGCTTACGATCAACATCTGGGTAATTCTTAAGGAAGTCCTTGGCGATATCCAGCTGCTGCTGGCTTGGCTCTGCGAGCACCACCTTATCAGCAAAGGAGCGCAGGAACACACACAGGCGGCCATATCCGCCGCCAACATCAACAGCCTTCTTGAAATGTTTATCCTTAAGGAGGCTGTTCAGAGCCATCTCTTCGGCTTCGTTCTCGTAATCACGGCCATTCCAATAATGCAGGTAGTTATGGCTTGGGTCGTTGTACTGATCAGCGCGACGTTTATCTTTAGCTTTTGTAGTTTGATTCTTACTTTGATTTGTCATATCGCTTTTAGTATACCATTACTACCAATAGATAATGGAAAACTTATTCTTACCGCATTTGATTAAGCTATTTTCTTCTTAAATGGGATAGATGCTGGGTCAGCACAACTGCTTTGTGGCCATGCCGCAGAGAAGCCAAATCACGCATCATTGCCGCTAAATTGCCGAACGTTTGCAAGTCGACTGTTGTAACAGTTTGTCACACCTGAAGATTAGCTGTAGGTGGCAATTTTTATTATGCTTTTTGGACTCTTGTTTGCTATACTTTAAGGCAGTAACAAATGGCCTTTTAAGGAGTACTAAAACGGATGAATGCACCCCGTCGGAGTCCAGGTCGACGCCGTCCTAACAGCACCTTTACCACCAGGAGTGGTAACACTATCAAGTTAAATCGCTCTATTGGTGATCGTTTTAAAGCACGGCGTGACGCAAAGGCTCGACGGCGGGCTGCGTATCTGGGTAGTCTGCCTCAAGAGCGCTGGAAGCGCATTCTCTACCGTATGCACCCTAAGCGCGTCTGGCGCTATTGGACGAGCCGCGAAGGCGCAATTATGGCCCTAAAGCTAGCCGGTATAGGTATTGTTGTTTGCTTTATCCTGCTTGTAGGAGTGTTTGCTTATTTCCGCAAAGATCTTCCTAATATTAAGGACATCTCCGGTGATAATCTCGGTGGTAGTATCGTGTATTACGACCGAACCGGTCAAACGGTGCTCTGGCAAGACTACAACGCTGTTAAGCGTATTCCGGTTCGTGGCGATCAGATTTCTAAGTACGTTAAACAAGCTACCGTTGCAATCGAGGACAAAGACTTTTACAACGAAGGTGCTTTTAACATCAGGGGTATTGCTCGTGCGGGTATTCACGACCTCACTAACAGCGGTGGACCGCGCCAAGGTGGTTCAACAATTACCCAGCAGCTCGTTAAGCTAAACCAAGACTGGTCGCAGGATCAGACAATTACCCGCAAAGTTAAGGAGCTGATCTTAGCTGTTGATCTTGAACGCGAGTATTCTAAAGACGACATCTTAAACGGATACTTAAATATTGCACCGTATGGGAACGTACAATATGGCGTAGAGAGTGCTGCCAACGACTACTTTGGCATTCCTGCCAAAGACCTCGATTTGGCTCAGTCTACTTTTCTGGCGGCCATTCCGCAAGCTCCTGGATATTACTCGCCATACAACTCACCCAAGTACAACCCTTCAACTTCAGAGGATAACTTTGGCGCCGAAGATCTCATCCACCGTCAGCACTACATTTTAGATCAAATGGTTGACCAGGGCTATATTACAAAAGCCCAAGCAGAGGATGCTAAAAAGATAGACATTTTGTCTCAGATCAAGCCATTCCAGCCTCATTACGCCGGCATTAAGGCTCCGTATTTTGTATTGGCCGCAAAGCATCAGCTGGAGCAAAAATATGGCGCCGAAACAGTTAAACGCGGTGGCTGGAAAGTCATAACCACTGTTGACCTCAAGTTACAAGACCTAGCTGATTCGCTCGTACAAAAGAACCTCTCGAACATCAAGCAATACCACGGAGACCAAGAGGCTATGGTGGCTGAAGATGTTCAGACCGGACAGATTGTGGCATTAGTCGGGGGTACCGACTTTAACGATCCCACCCATGGTCAGGTTAACTATGCCCAGACAAACCTACCTCCAGGCTCAAGCTTTAAGCCATACGATTACTCGGCACTTATCAACGAAACCACTAATGCTGGTGCTGGCTCAGTTCTGTACGACGACCTCGGGCCAATCCTAGACTCCAGCAAGAGTGGCTACAAATGTACTAACAGGAACAGCCCCAAAACCGATAAACGTTCTGCCGATGATGGTGGCCCGAACTGTCTGTGGGACTACGACTTTTACTTCCCCGGGCCGCTAACATTGCGGTACGCCTTAGGTGGCTCACGTAACGTTCCGGCCGTTAAGGCGATGATGACCGCCGGCGTCCAAAAAACTATCAACTACGCTGATTCTATGATGGCGGGCGACACTGGTTATAACTGTTTTGGTGATGTTGCTCAAAAAGAGAAAATTCCATGCTACGCTTCGTCGGCTATTGGTGACGGTGCCTATCTTCACCTTGATGAGCACGTAAACGGACTCTCGACCATTTCGCGCTTGGGTAAAGCGATTCCAACCACCTACATATTGCAAATTACCAATGCCGCAAACAAGGACATTTACAAATGGACTCAGCCTGACGGCAAGCAAGTAATTAAGCCTGACACGGCCTACATTGTTGCCGACATGTTAAGTGACGGTAATGCCAGCTACCTAAAGAAGAGTGATAAGTTCCATAACTATAAGGGTTGGAAGTTTGCAATCAAAACAGGTACCACTAACGACAACTACGATGGTCTAATGACGAGCTTCTCTACGAAATACGCTGTGGTTAGCTGGGTAGGTAACCAGGATCGCGTGCGAGAAATGACCAGCGGACGCATGGAGACCATGACCGAGCCGCTCACCAGAGGCTTTATGGAGGGCGCTCACGACATGCTAGGCGAGAAACCCACAAACTGGACAGCTCCATCTGGCATCAAGACCCTACCTGCTTATGTGGTAACAAAGAACCCAAGTAATAAGACAGCTGGCGCCGTTGTACCAAGCAAGAGCACCGACATCTTCCCATCATGGTATCAACAGAAGTCAGGAAGCACTTCGTCGCAAACGATTGACAAGGTCTCGGGCAAGCTAGCTACTTCATGTACTCCAAGCGAGGCCAAACAGACAACCACCGGTGGCAATGCTAACTTGTTCTCGGCTGACATCTTTGTAGGCGGCAGCAGCGCAAATATCACTGCCAGCGATGACGTTCACAATTGCAATGACGTTAAGCCATCAGTTACCATCACTTCACCATCGAATTGTAGTGTTGGGTCGCCATGTAGCTTTACTGTTACGGCAACTCAGGGCACACACCCGCTTGGTGGCTCCCGATGGGGCGGCGTGGTCGAGCTTTACGTAAATGGCCAAAAGGTGAACTCACAGGCCGTGAGCGTGTCACCAAGCTCGATAACAATTAGTTATACTCCAACGGAAGCGGGATCGGCCACAGTAAGCGCCAAGATCATTGACAGCGTGCTCTACACTGCTTCCAGTGAGGCGACGGTAACCTTTGCCGATGGCAATACTTCAGCCACGCTTCAGAGCTGGCCGGGCTTACGAGGCAATCGCAACGCCACCAATAGCGGTGGCAACGGCGGCGGCAACGATACTTAGACCATCCTGGGTTGCCCCATCTAAGCAACAGCCCCCCTTATCGGGGGCTGTTTTTGCAGGCAAAATACTAGCACGATTGTTACTCTCGATAGAAGAAATAACCCGGATGAGAACAGCCCCTCAACCAAGATAGGCAACCTATGGTGAGATACAAAAAAGAGCACCCGCATGGTAGCGGATGCCCGAAAGCACATCAAACCTTTCGTACACTAGCTAATGCGCGGGCGACGGCGAGGTGCAGGCTTCGTGGCCTTAGTTGCAGGCTGAGTGGCGCTCACAAGGCGTTCATGTAGGCGGCTTTTAGGTTTCTGCACTGGTGCCGGAGAAGCCGAAGGGGCAGAAGAAATAGCTACCTTCTTTTGCATTCCTGACTGCGCGGGCTGCTGCTTTAGCTGAGCACGCACTGTCGCGGCAGCTTGCGAAGCTGGCGTTTTGCGCTCTTGCTGACGAGGTGGCTCTGCTGGCGCTTCTTTAACTTGTCCAAAGACCATTTTTCCAGCCACCGTTTGATGCATACGTGTAACAACCACCTCTATTGGATGACGCCCGGAATATCGCGCACCGCCCTCTACGACAATCATAGTGCCATCGTCTAGATACCCAACGCCCTGCCCGGGTCCACTGCCTTTTTGCACGATCTTTAGCGTTAGAGTCTCGCCAGGCAGCGCTATAGGGCGCAGACTCTGCGCCAATTCGTTGACATTAAGTATGCCGACCCCTTCGATTGAAGCAACTTTTGCCAAATTATAGTCGGTGGTGTATAGATATGCTTCAAGCTTTTTTGCCAGCTGGATAAGTTTATCGTCGGTTGCGGGTGTCTGAGGAAAAACGGTGCGATCTATGGTAACTTTAGAGGCGTATGAGGCATCTTGCAGCTCGTGGGCAATATCCAGGCCAAAGCGAGCACGCTCGCGTTTGTGGCTATCATTGCCGTCCGCCAAAAGCTGTAGCTCGTTGATTATAAACTGCGGGATAATCAGCTCGTCCGCCATAAAACCATTGCGGGCCAAACTTGCGATACGGCCATCTATAAGCGCGCAACTGTCTAGGATAATGCGACGCCGGCGACCCAATAGGCCGCTTATAAATGTCGCTTTAGATTGCAGCACTAAAAAGCCTGCAATAAATATAAGAAGTAAAATTTCGATAAATGTAGTCATGAAAACTGTTTTTAGGTGTCCTTTTCTAGAAATGTATTAAGTGCCTCGCGCACATGTCCAATTGGCTGCAGCAATGCGTCTTTCTGACCTTTTTGCATTGGCCCGATAGCTGATTCAAAGCCCATTTTTTTGGCTTCGGCCAGGCGTTTGTCGGCATAGGGGACATGGCGCACCTCACCGCTTAAACCAACCTCACCAAATACTACCGCATTTGTCTTAAGTTGCAAACCTTTGGCGGCCGAACCAATAGCCATACACACGGCCAGGTCAGCAGCGGGTTCGACTATTTTCATGCCGCCCACGATATTAATATAGATATCCTGCTCGGCTAGCCGCAGCTTTGTGCGTCGTTCCAACATCGCAATAAGTAGGTTAACACGGTTAAGGTCGATACCGCTCGCGGCGCGTTTAGGGTATCCGTAGCTGGTTTTATTAACGAGCGCCTGTACTTCGACGAGCAACGGCCTAGTACCTTCCATGGTAGCTAAAACGATTGAACCGTCAGTCACCTGCCGCTCGGCGAGCAGTGCCGCCGACGGATTCTGCACTGGCTGCATGCCCTGGCCTACCATCTCAAAGATTCCTGCTTCGTTGGTTGGCCCAAAGCGGTTTTTAATTGCTCGTAACATCTTAAATCCACCATAGCGGTCGCCCTCAAGCTGCAGTACAACATCGACAACATGCTCAAGTACCTTAGGGCCGGCAATGGAGCCCTCTTTAGTTACATGGCCAACCATAATAACCGCTACGCCGCTCTGTTTTGCAGCCTGTAGTATGCGTTGCGAACTGTTAGTAATTTGCGAAACCGTTCCTGCCGCCGAGGCAACGCCAGACACGGTCACTGTTTGTATGGAGTCAACAATAACCAGCTCGTGCTGTTTAGCCGCAATTGTTGCTGCTATGTCATCAGCGCTCGTGGTTGTGGCAAGAGTCAACTTTTGAGCCGTCACGCCAAGACGTTGGGCGCGCAATCCCACCTGGTGCCCTGACTCTTCGCCACTTACGTAAAGCACCGTGTGATGCTTTGCCACAGCATCAGCTATTTGCAGCAATAACGTGCTCTTGCCAATACCAGGCTGTCCGGCAATTAGGTTTACACTGCCTACGACAATGCCGCCACCTAATACAGTATCAACCTCCTCCATGGATGTTTGTAGCCGAGCTTGGTCGTGCGCTACAAGTGTCTCGATATGTGCTTCCTGCAGAATAGCTCCCTGCGCCACTGCACCACTGGCAGTCACTAGCAATGCTTCTTCTTGCATGGTGTTCCAGGCTTCACACTGCGCGCATCGGCCCGCCCAACTCGAAGCAGTAGCTCCACAGTTGGAACATACATAGCGGACGGCAGATTTTTTAGCACTCATATCTTTTTAGTATAGCATTCTTGCTGGCCACGCTGCTATTGCACAGAAGATGGCAGGCTGGAAAGATCCTGCTGGAGCTGCTGTTGCTCTAGGGCGATGGCATTTCTTTTTACCACAATCTCGTTGTAGGTTGCAATCTTTTGTTTCAAATCATCCAAGCCGCTGTTATAAACATCCACTAACGTATTATAGGGTCCGACCAGGTTGTTATATGCCGAAACGTTATTCCTACGATATTTGTCCATTTGTGCTTTCATCTGATCGAGCTGGGCTAGCTTCTGCTCCAAAGACTGCTCTAGCGTATCAATTTGGATCTTACGGCTCTCGAGGTCTTTGTCGTAGGCATCGATTTGCGCTTGACGACTCCTAAAGGCATCCTGGTAACTATTGTAGTATTGAACGACTTTAGCTCGATCTGTAAAGTATTGCTTGTAATAGTCCTCTAGCTCGGCCGGCAGATTACCCACTTCAGTGCCAAACAGCGAATGAAGCTCATTGATGACGTCGTTTGGCTCCGACTTTTCATATGCGGCAATCTGCTCCTTTATCTGCTCGTCACGAAGATCATGTTCGCGATAGCTTTCAAGTAACTGATTAATGTGGGCACGTTGTGTGCTGCTGAGCCGGTCATAGGCCTGGTGTAGCATTTCGTGCGCTGCAGTAACCTGCTCTACCCCTTTAAGCTCCGATGTATCTACCTTAAAGAGGTAAATACCCTGGCGGTTGCCATGGTAGCACCCCAAAATAAGGGCCTTTTCGCGCTGGCTGTTACAGTCCTGGTTAAAGGCCGCCCTATCTTCTATTTGAGGGTCATTAACATAAAAGAAGTTGCGCCCCTTGGAGGTCATGGTTGCGTCATCTGCCAACTGGGAGATTGCACTGCTTGGCGTATAGTCGCGCAGTGCAAGCCAATCGATAATCGCATCACGCTGTGTCCAAATGGCCCCAAGGGCCAGAAGACCTACTATCGCAGTAGTGATAGGTGCAAAACGGAGCCAAAAACGCTTCATATGAGCCTAGTATAGCACTGAATGTCTACTCGGCGGTCTTGACTTGATAGGTCAACTTGTCGGCCTTGGCGCCGATTTTAAGAATCGCACCGGTACTTAGGCTGTCCCGCAGTAGCTCGTCGGCGATATGGTCCTCAATAGTATCCTGAATTAAGCGACGAAGCGGCCGAACACCATTTTTAGAATCGTATCCTTTATCGAGCAAATACTGCTTGGCGGCGTTTGTAAGCTGCACGCTGATATGCCGTTTTTGCAACCGGCTACGGAGCTGCTCAATCTGCAAGTCGATAATGTTGTAGATATCTTTTTTGGTGAGCGCACGGAAGACGATAGTTTTATCTATGCGGTTAAGCAGTTCGGGGCGCATTTGCTTTTTAAGTTCGTCCATTACTTTGTCGTAATTACGGGCATGGAGTTCATCAAGATCGTCAAGGTCTTTGGCACGGTTTACGGCAAAGCCGAAGTTCGCCTCTTTTTGCAGCTTATTAGCGCCAATGTTGCTGGTCATGATGACAATGGTATTGGTAAAGTCAATGCGCCGCCCCTTGCCATCGGTGAGCGTTCCGTCTTCAAGGATTTGAAGCAGCATATTAAAAGTGTCCGGATGTGCTTTTTCGATCTCGTCGAAGAGCACGAGACTGTATGGGCGGCGACGGATCTTGTCGGTAAGCTGACCGCCATCGTCGTAGCCCACGTATCCGGCAGGCGCACCAACAAGCCGCGAAACGTTGTGATGCTCACCAAATTCACTCATGTCAATTTTAACCAAGGCGTCCTCGGAACCAAAGAATTCACGAGCCAAAACCCTGGCCAATTCAGTTTTACCAACGCCCGTTGGGCCTAGGAAAATGAACGAACCAATTGGCCGGTTGGCACTTGAAATGCCTGAGCGGTTACGCCTAATTGCTTTTGATACCGCCTCCACTGCTTCGTGTTGACCCACCACATGTTTGGCCAGGCTTTTTTCTAGGTTCAGCAAGTATTTAGCTTCGGAGCGAATGACTTTTTTAACAGGAATACCAGTCATGCGAGCCACCACATCTGCCACATCCTCGTCGGTAACGTCAATGCGTTTGGCGTTTTTATCAGCGGCAGTGAGTTTTTTCAGTTCTTGCTCAATCTGGCTGGCACGCTGCTTTGCTTTAGCGGCGCGCTCGTAATCTTCGGCATCCACCGCTTCGTCGATACGGGCATTGATGAGTTTTTGCTCTTTTTGTAGCTCCCTGACCTGCGGCGAAGTTTTGCCTTTGTCGACACGCAAATGTGCGGCAGTTTCATCGAGCAGATCTATTGCCTTATCGGGCATAAAACGATCATTTACATAGCGTTTAGCGAGCGCCACGATGTTTTGTAGCACCTCATCGCTCACCTTAACCCCATGAAATTCCTCGTAGTGCTTACGCAGCCCCTTAAGAATAGCCACTGTTTCGGGCACGGTGGTTTCTGGCACTTGCACCGGCTGGAAACGCCGTTCAAGTGCAGCGTCTTTTTCGATGTGCTTGGTGTACTCATCGGTAGTAGTGGCACCAATCATCTGCACTTTGCCGCGGGCTAAGGCTGGCTTAAGAATGTTGCCTGCGTCCATAGCACCCTCAGCTGCGCCGGCCCCAACCAGCAAATGCATTTCGTCTATAAACACGATTGTTTTGCTATCTTTGTCCAGTTCGGCCATAACTTTTTTAAGACGCTCTTCAAATTCGCCACGATATTTCGTGCCGGCAATCATACCCGCCAAGTCGAGCATTACAATCCGCTTGTCCAGCAGCGAATCAGGCACATCTTCAGAAACAATGCGTTGGGCAAGTCCTTCGACGATTGCCGTTTTACCAACACCCGGTTCACCAATAAGTACAGGATTATTCTTTGTGCGGCGATTTAAAATGGTAATCACACGGCGAATCTGCGGCTCGCGGCCAACAACAGGGTCAAGTTTACCGCTTCGTGCCTGGGCGGTAATATCGGTGCCATAAAAATCAAGCGCTGTTTTACGACCCGCTTTGCTACGACCCCGACGGCGAGTATCCGTACCTTCACCATCTTCTTCGTACTGTTGGCGATTAAGGAATTGCTCCAATTCGCTCAGCACTGCATCAATATCAATCTGCATGTCCCGCAGCAAAACAGTGGCCCGGGCATTCTTTTGGCTCAAAATACTGTACAGAATATGCTCGGTACCACAGTAGTCTTGTCCATAGTCTTGGGCTACGTCGTAGGCCATTTTAAGTGTCAGCTTAGCGGTTTCGCTTAAGCCCTTGGAGGGTGCACGCATAGTAGTGGTTTTAGGTGTCCAGTTCAGCGCTGTGCGTGCCTGATCTAACGTCACGCCAGCACTTTCGAGGATTTTTGCTCCCATACTTGCGTTTTGGGTAAGCAGACCCAGCAAAAGATGCTCGGTACCCACATACATACTGCCGACACTGCTCGCAATGCCATCGGCGTGTTTTAAGCTGTGTAGCGCGTTGTTGGTTAGATGATTCAGGAAGTCCTGAAACCCTGCGTCTGGTGCCATAAAAGCCGATCTCCTTTTTATGATTCAAATGCCACATTTGTATGGCTGTTATATGCGTAAATTGTTGTGCGGCCCTTGCCATGAAAGAATAGATGGACCTATATCCATCATACGGTTTTAGCACTCGCTAGTCAAGAGTGCCAACAAGGCATTTTTTACCTTTATTTGGGAGCTTTGCAGGCACGCTTGGCCCGCAAAAAGCACTGCGCCAACGCCCGCATTTGTAGCACAGCTTCTTCAATAGGAAAGTAGCATTCTCCATTTTCAGTGTAGCTTGCAGGATCTACTAGCAATAGCCTACGGCCCTCAAGCTTCGCATCGAGGTCTAGTGGTGATGGACCAGGGCTAACCTCCGCACCGTCAAAAAGATACCACTGATAATGAAGGGTGGCGCTCACCCTCTCGAGGCCTGCCATTGCTGCTGAATCCTCATCTCGCTCTAGAGGAACCCTTCCTCGCGCTATAGCAATGCCGTCCTTAATGGCATCGCCCACGGTAAATGGATCTTCGTCCGACGTTGCAAAAAAGTTTTGCACGGCTTCTTCACCAAGCAAACGAAGCGGGCAGTCATCACATGTGACTGCCCTTATTTCTTGTTGGTACGGACCAATCTCCGCCACGCGGATTACTCGCCGTGCTCTTCGATAGCTTCGAGGAGACTGTTCTCAAGCTCAGTTTTCTTTTTGAGCTTTGGCATAGCCGGACGTGCTGGCGCTGGTGCCGCCTCTTCCTTTTTGGCCTCAACGGGAGCTGGTGCTTGCTTGTCGGCTTCGATGTCTAATTCGTAACCGGTGAGCTTGCTTGCCAAACGCACGTTCTGGCCGCCCTTGCCAATAGCAATGCTGAGCTGATCTTCGGGAACTGTTACCACCGCCTTCTTTTTGTCGGCTTCGATGGTAACACGGCTCACCTTGGTTGGGTTAAGGGCGTTGGTAATGAACACGTTTGGATCTTCGTCCCATACGATAATGTCAATCTTCTCTTGCTCGCCAATCTCACTCATAACAGCGTTTACGCGAGTTCCGTGACCGCCGACAAACGTACCAACTGGATCAACGCCTGGTACGGTGCTATGTACGGCCAATTTAGTGCGTACGCCTGCTTCACGGGCAATTTGCTTAATTTCAACAGCGCCGCTTTCCATTTCTGGCACTTCAGCGCGGAAGAGCCACTCGATGAATTGCGTGCTACCACGAGAAACAACCAGCTGCGGACCGCGCGGACCGCGTTCTACGTCTTTTAAGAATACCTTGAGGCGCTGACCGGGGTAGTAGCGCTCGCCTTGAATTTGTTCGCTGCGGGGCATGATACCCTGTGCTTTACCAAGGTCAACGCGTACAATGTTGCCCTCTACGCGGGAAACAAGGGCGTTAATCACTGTGCCGATTTTGTCTTCGTATTCGGCCATAACTATTTCGCGCTCAGCTTCACGCAAACGTTGCAAGATAACTTGTTTAGCGGTTTGCGCTGCTACGCGACCAAAGTTAGTAACCTGTTCGTGCACTTCTACAGTGTCGCCCACCTGAGCGTCTTTTTGCAATTTTTGAGCGTCAGCGACGCTAATTTCGTAAGCGGGAGCTTCGACGTCGTCAACAACTTCTTTGGCGACGTATGCGTCAACTTCGCCATTAGTGAGGTTGATGGTAACGCGCACTTCTTGCTCACGATCACCGTAATCACGGCGGTAAGCAGCAGCCAAAGCCTGCTCAATAACTTCTTGTACAGTCTCTTCGGGGAGGTTTTTTTCTTCGGCAATCGCTTTAAGTGCCAAAACCAGTTGCTTAATATCTAGATCCATTGTTTTTCCTTTCTTGAGGAGGGTGATACGAAAAAAGCCGACCTATGCGTGGCCGACCGTTCTCTTATATAATAGCAACCCACATAGCAAATTGCAAGCGCAGCCTTAGGCTTCGGGCATATCAGCTTGGCCGGACAATGCCGTTCGGCCGCCCCGCACCCACGTTCGCATAGCCTTGCGTTTTGCATTGTAGCCACCAAATTCAAGATGCGGGAACACATCTGGCTCGCACGTCAGTAATGAGAATACTTTCTCGGCCATCAATTCGGCATCGCCTATCTCGTTACTCGATAAATGCTGTAGGCGCCGGGCGCCAGCTTTGCGTACATCGTCTTTATGCCACTTCATTATTTCGTTCCAGTCCCGGTCCACGCCATGGCCAGTCCGCACATCATGACGCAAGACAAAGAGTGAGTGCTCATGTGTGTCAAAAGGACTTTCGGCAATAATATGCTCACCGCGCAGATTCCCCTGTTCGTCGTAATCTTTGAGCACCAGCAGTATAAAGTCATCGTACACTTCTACCTCCTTGCCCTGACCAGCCGTATCCGAGGACTCAGCAGAAGGTTGTACTTCAATCTTCTTCTTGCGACGCTTACTGAAGTTGCCGGTATAAAAGTCGACATTTTCGCTGCCCCACAGCTCAACTATTTCTTTCATCACCTGTACGCGTCTATCACTAACCTCTAGCTCTTGCGCTCGTTTTGTACCCTTTGGCTGCCGCTCCTGTTTTGCCTGAGCCATTTTTCGTATGTGATGCTCCAGGCCGCCTTCGGGTAGAATTTCGAAATCGAGTTGCTGGGCCTGAGGGAATATATCAATAGCACTTTGAGACTGGGCAACGTTCACTTCCGCTGCTGCCGGTGCCTGTGGTTGGGGCTGAGCCTGATGTGCGGCGATTTCTTGTATAACCGACGTTATTGAGCCGCCGGTAATGTGCAACGTTTCGCCATCGGGCGTCTCTACATCTATAGATACAGCCTCGTCGTGGCCGGCAAAGCGTCTTTCTATAGCACGTCGTACCCGCGGATCAGCTCCCTCGGCAAAGACCCTCCGCTGCTCTATTTGAGCTTGCTGCAAGTTGGCAGCATTGCCGGGGACAGCGCCCAAGACGTCCCGAGACATAATAATCACTTCTTTGAGAGCGGTATATGTCATGTACGGGAGCGCCCCAACCCGCGCGGTAAGCTCTTTTGCCAACGCTACGGCACGACGGCTTGTTGTGGCGTCCATCTTTACAAGTTCCGAAGCAAGCACGCCCCGATTAAGGTGGTGCTCAATCTGATTTGTGGCTTTTTCGAGACCCACAAAACTACGACTGTGCCCACTTAGCATCACCGTAGACAACATAATTCGGGCGCGGGCATTAAGAGACATGAGGTCGTTCATTTTGTTGAATAGGTCAACGTTAGGTTCTTGCGGCCTACCGAAGGGGATATCCCCCGGTTGCGGTCGGATATCAAGACTCTTCACTAAATCTAGGCAATGCTCGATACTTTTACCAGCTTCTTTACGCCAGTTTACCGCATCGCTCATAGGCACTTCTTCGGGGGCAATATTGTTCTCCTGGGCTATGAACACCGCCGCATCGCTGCTCGCTACCCAACACAGATTGCCCACGCCAATTGCCCCAACCGTTGCTAAGATTCCCTTACGGGGAAGCGGGCCGCCTTCGATGTTATTTATAAGCATGAGTGGCACCGTACAAACCGAAAACGAGGCATCCCGGATAGTTGGACTTACTCCAAATCGCGAAACGTGGGCGAGCGACACCGGTAAGTACTCTTCGCCCAATTCCTCACGCATCATATAGGCCATCTTTTCGTTGCCATAGTTAATCGCCCCGGCGGTGGGGGTGAGATTTGCATCAAGGTATTTGCCGACGTCTTCGGGATGAGTCACCTGGCTATTATTGCCATCTTTCTTACCATTTGCAAGTGCAACAAATACATCAGTTAGCTGTGCTAGAATAGGGGAATGAGTAAAAACGTACGACGTCTTTTTAAAAACTTCCAACCCACCAACTACGCCATCACCCTAAACCCAAATCGGGATACGCTCGAACTAAGCGGCTCGGTTGTTATCCGTGGCAAGAAAGTCGGACCACCAAGCCAGCGGCTGACTTTTCACCAACATGGCTTGCACATCTCTAGCGCGCAAGTCGTTCAACATACAAAAAAAGAGCATCAGGATATTACCGTTGATCGCATTAGCCACCACAAGAGCTTTGACGAGGTGCGCCTGCATACGTCGGAGCGCCTATTCGCTGGCGACTACGAAATTACCCTGCACTTTACCGGCCCAATAACCCGCATTATGGACGGCGTATATGCCTCCACTTTTAAGCAGGATGGGCAGCAAAAGCAACTTATCGCTACTCAATTTGAGAGCCACCATGCCCGGCAGGCTTTTCCGTGTATTGACGAGCCAGAAGCTAAGGCTACTTTTGATTTGACACTTACCAGCCCGGTGGGTGAGACCGTCCTCGCCAACACTCCTGTAAAAACACAAAAGACACAGGGTGACGCGCTGGTTACCACCTTTGAAACAACACCGATTATGTCTACCTACTTGCTGGCTTTTGCTTACGGTGAGCTGAAAAGTCTGGAAAAAACAACCAAGAATGGTACACTTGTGCGCACTTTTGCCACAGCTGAGCACGTTAAGCACACTGAATTTGCACTTGAGACCGCTGTGCGATGTCTGGAATACTTTGAAGATTTCTTTGCTATTCCTTTTCCGCTGCCAAAGTGTGACTTTGTAGCACTGCCCGACTTTGCCTCGGGTGCCATGGAAAACTGGGGACTTATAACCTTCCGTGAACATTCATTGTTGGTTGACCCCGAGAACACCAGCATGCCCGTTAAACAATACGTTGCCGAAGTAGTCTGCCACGAGCTGACCCACCAATGGTTTGGGAATCTGGTTACTATGCGCTGGTGGACCGACCTATGGCTCAACGAAGGATTTGCCAATGTTATGGCCTACTTAGCCGTGGACGAGCTCTTCCCGGAATGGCACATGATGACGCAGTACATTGTTGAGGAGCAGCAAATTGCCCTTAAACTCGACGCCCTCGAGAACACCCATGCCATTGAGGTGCCGGTTAACCACCCCGACGAGATTCGCACCATCTTTGACACTATCAGCTACAGCAAAGGCGGTAGTTGCATACTAATGCTCTCTAAATATCTTGGCAAAGAAGATTTCCGCGATGGTTTGCGCTACTACCTTAAAAAGCACGCCTACAAAAATACCGATACTGTTGACCTATGGGATGCCCTGGAACATGTTTCGCACAAGCCTATCCGATCTATCATGTCGGCTTGGACGAGTCAGCCCGGCTATCCGGTTGTAAAAGCAACTGTTTCTGGCACACGCGTTGATTTGCAGCAAGAGCAGTTCTTTATTAATCCGCTTGCACGCAAGCATAGTAGCAAGCAGCTTTGGCCAATTGCACTAGGTGGCGGCCCGAAGGTACCCGACATGCTTACCTCGGCTGCCACGTCATTTACCCTAGATGAACCAGCGGAGCTCAAACTTAATCGTGACCAATCTAGTTTTTGCCGGGTCATTTACGACGCAGACCACACCAACGTGCTCGCAAAACGCATTCGTGATGGACAGCTCGCCCCACTGGACCGCCTGGGTGTACTCAGTGATGCATTTGAGGCCGCCAAAGCCGGCTACAGCGACACACTTGCCGCCCTTCACTTGTTAGAAGCTTTTCAAAATGAAGATAGCGATGTTGTGTGGGATATTATTACGGCCAATTTTGCCGCCATCCGCACTATAATGAACGATGAAGAACTGCGCGAAGCTACAAAACCTTTTGGCCGGCAACTTATTGCCCAACAATTACAACGGCTCGGCCTCAACCCCAAAAAAGACGACAGCCATTTTGATACATTACTACGCCCGACAATCTTGAGCATCGCCGCAATAAGTGATGAGCCTTCGGTCGTCAAAGACATACAAACAAAATTTGCCGCTATGAAGCAGACAAGCGACCTTAACCCCGAAATGCGCGGCATTATTTACACTGACATTGCCCGTCGCGGCGGCCGGGCGGAGTTTGACCGCCTGCTTGAACTGCACAATACGAGCAATTCTGCCGAAGAACGGGTAACCCTTTCTGCTGGTATTACTAACTTCCGTCAGCCTGAACTTATCGCCGAAGCGTTGTCACTCATAAAAACAGATACGGTGCGCCTTCAGGATGTGATGTACTGGATCTCGTACAGTTTTAGCAACCGTTTTGCCCGCCAGGCTACCTGGGACTGGGTCCGCCACAACTGGGAGTGGCTTAAAGAAAATCTCGGCAGTGATATGTCATTTAGCCGCCTCCCGATGTTTGTAGCCCGAACTACCAGTGATGCGGCATTCCTCAAAGAGTACAAAGCTTTTTTTGAATCAGTAATGGAGCCTTCATTAGAGCGTGCATACAAGCAAGGGATTGAAGTTATTCAGTGGCAATCCGCTTGGCGTGACCGCGATCTGGCTGCAATCAAAAAGTATTTTAAAGCTTAGAGGTCTTTAGCGACGCCGGTTATAGCAAACGAAGCGCCCGAAACTTCTATTGCACATACTTCGTAATCGCCCTGCCAACTATGGGCATGGACCCACATTTCGGCCGCAAAATGCATTTGGCGCAATTTGGTTGGAGTTATATATTCCAGTCCAGTACCTTGTGTGGCGGTGGCGCGGTATTTTACTTCGCAAAAGTAGACAGTGCTGTCACGATACGCAACTATGTCTATTTCGCAATATCGCGTCCGCCAGTTTGCGGCTATAATCTGGCATCCTTTGCGTACTAAAAAAGCCGCCGCAACTTGTTCAGCACGGCGGCCTATGGCACTGGTATTCAAGCAACAAACCCCTCTATAGCCCGTATGGGTGCAAATCGGCGTCTGTGCAGCTCACACAGCCCAAACTCCGCAATAGATGCTCGGTGCTGTGGCGTTCCGTAACCAACATGCTTGTCAAAGCCATACGCTGGAAACGCTTTTGCCGCATGTGTGGCCATCCAGGCGTCGCGGGCTACTTTTGCAACAATGCTAGCCGCACTCACAGCCGGCACGGTGTCGTCGGCCTTAATGAGCGTTTGGCTGCAAGCAATCTCTGGCAAGAAATTGTAATTGCCATCTATAATAAGCTGTTCATATGGCAACGTAATTTGCGCGACTGCTCGCTGCATGGCCAAGCGCACCGCCTCGGTCAATCCTTTCTCGTCGATCTCATGATGGCTTGCCCAGCCAATGCCAACCGCTAAAGCAGTGCGCCGGATGCGGATATCAAGCGTCTCGCGCTGGGCTTTGGTGAGCTTTTTAGAATCGCGCAATCCGCGCATCGGCTTGGCCAAAAGCACCGCTCCTGCCACCACTGGGCCAGCCCAACAACCGCGCCCAACTTCATCAACGCCAACTATCATGCTTTACAGCCTAGCACAGCTTGCCCGGCAATTCAAAACCCCCGGACAACTGCCGGGGGTTTGTTCAGGATTCTACCTGCATTACCTGCAAAAGACTATTTTTCGTCTTTCTTTGGTGCGGCTTCGTGCTCGTGAGCAGCATCTTCGTGCAGCTTTTCTTCTTCGGCCTCAGCCTTTTTGTCGTGAACATCGTTAACGAGCTCACGGTCAAAGTCTACGCTGGTAAGACGAGCTGCTTTACCAGTACGGCTGCGCATGTAGGTAAGGTAGTTGCGGCGTACTTTGCTACGCTTGGTAACTTCTACCTTAAGGATAAGGGGGCTGTGGAGCAAGAAGCTCTTTTCTACGCCAACGCCGCTTGCGATGCGACGAACGGTAATGCGAGAGGTGTGACTGCCTTTACGGTCGGTGCGGATAACCAGACCCTGAAAGATCTGCACGCGCTCTTTGTTACCTTCTTTAATTTTCTGGTGTACCTTAACGGTGTCACCGCTTTTTACGTCAACGACGGCGGCTTTTTTGAACTTTGCTTCGATCTTTTGAATAACAGATTGCATAACCTGACCTACTTTACACTAATAATTGCTTTGAAGCAAGTATAGCACATCTGTTACTGTTTGAAAACACTTTACGCTTAATTATTGCCCTACACCGCAATGTTATATAGGAACTGCACAATGCTCTCCTCGCGTGCCACATGCCCCTGGTGAGGGAACCTTTCTTCTTCGCTATAGGCGATAAATCCCGGATTAGTCACTGCCCACAGCGGCCAGCTCTTACTCATGGCATCTGCAAGGTTCGCCAGCGCTGACGCTTTGCGTTCATCTGCCGCGGTTTCTTGAATCCCGTCTTCTGCGATCACCACGCCCATAATACGAAGTAAATCAGTAGTATAGCCCGCAATCTCTTCGTGACAGTAGGTGCGAAAGCCCCGTGCGCCTACGTATACTTGCGTAGCACACCATTGGCGGGCGGCGCGGGCACTTGATGCGGCGCTTTGCTGTGCTTTGACGTTAAACTGTTCTTCGCTTAAGTCCGCCCAGTCAGCGGTAAGTTCGTTGTTGCGGCGCATTTCACTCAGCCAACGCACTTGCTGCGACATAAGCGCATCTCTGCTACCAACCATGCGAGCAGCATGCAAGAACATGCCGACTCGTTCAAAGGGGTCATTACCCTCAAGAAATGTCGGCTCACGGCATGTCATTGTAGCCTCAACCATGCATCCTATGCGCTCAACGTCCTGGCGGTACCCTTCATATTGATCTGCCATTTATACCTCCTGTTGTTTTGTGGCCGAGTGCGATCTTAGCAGTGTACAATAGTAGAATGGATTACGCACAAGAGTCACTTAAACAGCACAAAGCATTACACGGTAAAATCAGCCTTACGCTCAAGGCCCCACTTGACTCTAAAGAAGCAATGAGCATCTTTTACACTCCTGGGGTAGGCGCGGTAAGCTCCTATATTGCCGAGCACCCTGAGCAAGCTCGCGAATATACTTGGCTTAATAATACCGTTGCGGTAGTGAGTGACGGATCAGCCGTGTTAGGCCTTGGCAATATCGGCCCCAAAGCCGCTTTGCCGGTTATGGAAGGTAAAGCGATGCTTTTTAAGCATTTTGCCGGTATTGATGCAGTACCCGTAGTGCTTGACGTGCACACGGCAGATGAGATTGTCGCCGCCGTTAAGGCTATGGCCCCTAGTTTTGGCGGCATTAACCTCGAAGATATTGCAGCGCCCATTTGTTTTGAAGTTGAGGAACGTCTTAAAGCGGAGCTGGACATTCCTGTAATGCACGATGACCAGCACGGAACCGCTGTAGTAACTCTGGCTGGGCTTATCAATGCCGCCAAAGTGACCGGCCGAAACCTCAGTGATGCCAAAATTGTCGTTGTAGGTGCAGGAGCCGCAGGCACCGCTATTATCAAGCTGCTTCACGCCTATGCTGAACCACGCATGTTTGCCGTTGATAGCAAAGGCATTGTCAGCGCTAACCGGACCGACCTCAACAACGAAAAGCGCAAGCTTCTTCAGTATACGAATCATTCAGGCATTGACGGTTCGCTGGAGGACATTTTACAAGGGGCAGACGTGTGCATCGGCGTGTCTCAGCCAGGACTCTTGACTGCCGAAATGATAAGAACCATGGATAAGAATCCTATTATTTTTGCGCTTTCTAACCCTATCCCCGAGGTCATGCCCGACGTTGCCAAAGAAGCCGGTGTAGCCGTTATAGCCACCGGGCGAAGCGACTTTGCCAACCAAGTCAATAATTCCTTGGCTTTTCCGGGTATCTTTAGGGGTGCGCTTGACAACGGCGTTCAGCAAATCACCGACCAGCACAAAATTGCTGCCGCAGAAGCGATTGCCGCGCTTGTGCCTAACCCTACTGCTGATAATGTCATTCCCGGCCCTTTTACGCCTGGTCTTACTGACGCGGTTGCGGCAGTTATTACTCCTCAGTAAGTCGCTGGGCACGCCATTGGCGGACATTTTTATGCATACGCCACATACTTATACCGCCGCACACCACCGTACTAACTGTTGAGGCCATGCGCAAACCTCGAAACGTTCGCGGAAATGTTTGGTTCAGCTTTGATGCTGTAGCAATATCGGTCGCCAATCTGGCAAAAGTGTTCACCCGCCCTTCGGGACCGGCCTTAATAGACACTTTGCCACCTGACTCTTCGGTAATCTGTTTGCGATAGATACTGATAGCTCCGTCACGGACCACTCTTGTTGCAAACTGCATAGCCGACATCTCACCCCGTGCAACAAGCACCCCCTCCAGTGAGTTCATCATAATTTTGTCGGCAAAAGGGTCCGCCGCCTCGCCTGCGGGCGTCACCGCATCCAGCCTTTTAGCAATGGCGCCGTCGACCATATCGGTTAAGGCTGCTACTGCCAGCCCTCCTGTTTCGGCCGGGTGCCACACTGAATCGCGCTCGCGTAACCTGGGAAGAATAATAGCTGCCGTAAGAAGGGGTCGCACAGCGGTGCAAGCAAAGGCAGTCGCGCAAGCAATGCGCTGCTCGGTAGTAAATCCCTGCCATTTCTTATAGGTTTCGGCTGCAAGTGGATGCATATTGTTATGACAGTACTATTTTATACCCTTTTCGCGCAAGCATAAGCGCTATTGCAATATGCATGCTTTTGTGATATCATTTCTTTTTACTCGATGAGATTTAGTGGTACAAGGAGGACTTTCCACAATGCCCGAAGCATTACCTGCAGCATCAGATGAGCGCAGCAAAACCAAGAATTGCCTCGTAAAAGGTACTGGCTGCCTGGCCGTATTTGCAGCCGTAACAGTAGGTGGTGGCGTACTGTTTGCCAACTGGCTCAACGGCAGTGGCAACAATAGCAGCGAAGCTGAACCTAGTGAAACATACGCGAGCGCTAGTGCCTATCCTTCGGAAACGGCAGAGGAGCCATCGCAACTCGTAGAACCTTCTGATGAAGAAGAGCCTACGGTAGACGAAGAACCTACAACACAAGCTCCAACAGCAGAGCCTCAAAACACCGACGCCGAAACCACCGCCCCTCCCGCCGGTAAAGAACAAAGCGACGATTGCCCTTGGAGTCCCAGCAATCCTCAACCACTCAATGGCAAATCAATCCGCGTCTTTCCAGCCTGCATGGGCGTAAGTGGTGGCTTTGATACATACTCTTATAGTCGCCAGGAGTTAAACGGCCAAGTACATCTTGAGCCAGGTCAAAATGTAACCGCAGTTTGTGCCTGGCCTGGTCAAACCTACACAGGTGTCATCACGGCTAAGGGCGAAAAAGCACTTCTCGATGACCGCGCGGCTGGCTATGTAGGCTACAAAAATGGCAAGCCCGGCTTGCCACAATGTGCTAACTAGCGCTATCCAACAACACGGTACACTTCATCCAGGGTCGTAAGGCCCTGGATTACTTTTAGCACACCATCTTGTTCCATAGTGAGCATACCGTCAGCAACGGCGCGCTCTTCCAGCAAGGGCGTTGTGATTTGCTCAGACGGCAATCGCAAGAGCTGCTGAATACCCGGCGTCATCAACATCTGTTCGCGTATTGGAAGCTGACCGGTGTAGCCGAAAGGGTTATCCGCCGAAGCACCCGGACGGTATAAGGTGATTGTATTAACGTCAGGACGTTCAAATCCGGGCGGCAAACTGTCGATAACGCGCTTGAGCTGCGCTTTGGTGGCCTCGTCCGGCTGAAAAGCCTGCTTGGTTTTGTCATCCAGACGGCGCACTAAACGCTGCGCCATAATAAGGTGAATGGCCGAGGCAAAAAGCGGGTTAACACCGATAAAGTCAAGCATGCGCGTTAAGGCCGCCGCAGCGCTACTGGCGTGGAACGTGCTCATTACCAAATGTCCGGTAAGAGCTGCTTGCAATGCTGTCTTGGCCGTGTCCTTGTCGCGGATCTCTCCCACCATAATCACATCCGGATCCAGCCGCAACACGGCTCTAAACTTATCGATAAAGCTCGCCGTATCTGTGTCAGTATGCACCGGAATCTGCATAACGCCAGGCATGTAATACTCAATTGGATCTTCTAGCGTAATAAGCTTTCGTTCGTCGCTGTTAAGGGTGTTGAGCAGCGAGTACATGGTAGTCGTTTTACCCGATCCGGTTGGCCCCACCACCAGCACCATGCCAGTTGGGTGCCGAATAATGTCAGCTACGACCGCTGCCTCGCGGGGCGACAGGCTTAGGTTCTCGAGCTTAAGCAGCTCCATCTTAAGTGTAAATAAGCGCATTACCACGTCCTGACCATAGGCCGTGGGCACGCTCTCTACACGCAAATTCACTGTCACTTCTTCGCCAGTTGCCAAGCGATATTTTCGGTTAATGTGGCCGGCCTGCGCTTCGTCGACACCTGCCGATACATTAGCAGCAACAGCAATGGTAGAAAGAACTAAACGATATTTCTCGCGTGAGAGCATAGCGATTGGATGCAATACACCATCGACCCGAAAACGGATACGCACACCGTTCTCTTGGTTCTCCAGATGAATGTCTGAGGCCTTGAGCTTATATGCCTGCTGCACAAGATAGGCCAGAATGTCGTCCGCCCGCACCTGCTCCAGGGTGGCCGTAACGGTCTTGAATAGGTCCTGCGCACTGCCCTCTTGCATGTTGTTGATGGCAATATCCTGATACACGATTTGCTTTGGCGGGTCAAACAGACGCATGTACTCGCGGTAACCAGCGTCTGAGATAATTGCAAAGCTCACTCGGAACTCGTTAAAGCGTTCCTGTAATTCTTTAAGCGTTTGCTGAGAAGTAGTGGTGGTAATACCAAAAAGAATGTTGCTCTTGGCCGATTGCAGTGGCACGACCCGCTTTTGGTACATTTCCTGGATGCTCAGGATATCTTTAAATAACGGCTTGTCGGAACCGCGTGTATCAGAGTAGTTTAGCCCAAGCAGCGCGGCACGGCGCTGCGTTGCAAGCTCCTCATCGTATCGGGCGTCTTGTGACATATCAACTTTACTATACCATGAGCATAAGCGTTTGTGCGAGGCCAAAAAGCTGCCTTTTTTACACAAGAACAGGTATACTTACAGCTAATGAGTCATCGTAGTATTATTTTGATTGCCCATAATTTGCGCAGCTGCCATAACATTGGCTCGCTCCTGCGTACTTCTGAAGGCCTGGACGCAACGAAGGTTATTCTTACCGGTTACACCCCGTACCCAGCTAAACCACACGGCGATACACGTATGCCGCACATCGCCGCTAAAATTGACCGGCAGATTCATAAAACGGCACTGGACGCTGAAAAGAATATGGCCTGGGAACAAAATGACGATGTCTTTGCTGTGCTGGACGATTTGCGATCCCAGGGGTACACCATAGCGGCCGTGGAGCAAGTGCCAGGCTCCGAAGCACTGCCCCGATTTGCGCCGCCGGACAAAATTGCCCTGCTCGTAGGGCGTGAAGTAGAAGGTGTAGAGCCAGAGGTGGTCGCGGCCTGTGATTTGGCGCTCGAAATACCTATGTTCGGGCGTAAGGAATCGTTTAACGTTGCCGTTGCTGCAGCCATTGCGCTGTACCATGTTCGCTTCGCAGAGGCATAAGCAGCGTGCTATACTACGAGTATTATGGTACTTGCGCAGCAGCCCAAACGCCCCACTCACCCGCACCAAAAAAAACGTGTCGGGCAACATCAAAAACACACTAAGCATTATTTAAAAACGTATTGGCCATATCTGCCGGTGCTGACTTTAGGTGCAGTAGTCAACGCTTTGCTCGATCACTCTCTTCGTAGCTCTGAATTAACCAGCGTAGCGTCGATTCATGGCTCAGTCACCAGATTGGAATGGCTCACTGGCACCAGCTCGTACGTGGCCGCCCTTGTCGCTATTGCGACACTCCTTTGTGCCGTTATAGTTGCAACGACGCATGCACATGCATGGCATCGTGCCGTGGTTCGAAGCGAGGCATTTATTATCCGCAATAAACGCCTCGACTTGGCACTAGTAGTTGTTGCTACGGCTGGTTTTATCTTGACTAGAAACGTTACTGGACTTTAACGTTCTCTGCGCCAACAAGTTCGCGTAACTTGTCCAAGATGATAGGCTGATTGTTAATACCTACCGGCAGTTTAATAATCTGCTTAGCATTGGTAGGGCCCAATACCAGAATAACATCGGTGGGACCCTTTTCTTGGTCAATAAGGCGTTTGAGCGAGAGCAAAAGCTGCTGGTTGTGACTATCTACTAGACGTACGTATACGCGAACCGGCCGTGGGGCTACATCTGCTTCGGTTTTAGGCGATTGTTGCTGTGCTGCCTGCACTTGCGCCTTATCTTTGGTAGCAGTTACGGCTGCCGCGGCGCTACGTTTGCTACCCGGACCGCGCATGCGCTTGCCGGTAGCCTGGTACGCATTGGCCTGTTCACTGGTAAGCTCCCTGGCGTCATCTACAAGAATCTTAACTTCTTCGCCCAAATTACCGTCACGATCTTTAGCGGATATTTTTCCGCGTGCAATAACAATCTTATCGCGCTCCCATAAACCGGCAGTCTGTTGGTACGCTCCTGGGAATAATATCAGTTCAAGCTCGCTATGCTTGTCCTCAACTTTTACAAAGGCCATTTTTTGGCCGTTGCGAGTAGTGATTTCGCGGACGTCGTTAATAGCACCGCCGACTACCACTCCGCGGCCCTCATGCTCCGGCCTAAGCTCATCTGAGGGCATGGTTTGCTCTGCTAAAAATACCTCAAACATTGCCAACGGATGCTGGCTCAAGTACAGCCCTAATAACTCGCGCTCCCAGATAAGTTGTTCTCGCGGTGAATAGACCACAGCGGCTTTTTCAACGACGAGCGGCGGACGTACAACACTCGCGTCATCAGTTACCAGTCCAAAAAGGTCGGTCTGGCCGCTGGCCGCCTCTTTTTGTAAGCGGTTAGAATATGCCAGAAGAGCATCAAGGCTGTGTAGGAGGTCTGATCGACCCCCAAACCGGTCAAAAGCGCCTGCCTTGATAAGGCTTTCGAGATTCTTGCGGTTTACCAGGCGCGGGCTAACTTTAGATAAATAATCGCTCAAATCAGCAAAACTACCGTCGATATCCCTTGCTCTGATAATCTCCTCTACGGCACCGGTGCCAACATTCTTAATAGCATTCATGCCAAAGCGGATAGGCGCACTGCGGTTGTCGCCATCCGGCACGACGGCAAACTCATGGAAGGACTCATTAACATCTGGCGGCAGTACGGCAATACCCATGTGCTGACACTCAGAGATTTCGATCGCCAGGCGGTCGGTATCATCAAAGTCACTAGTCATAACAGCGGCCATAAATGCCGACGGGTAGTGCGCCTTAAGGTACGCCGTCCAGTAAGCGATTAAGGCGTAACAAGCAGCATGTGACTTGTTAAAGCAATACGCCGCAAAATCTTCGAGCTGCTTCCAGAAGTTTTCCATTAGATCGCGTGGGATGCCCGACTCGCGCTCACCGCCATCAATCATTTTGTCTTTCATTTTGGCCATTAGGTCAACTTTTTTCTTACCAATGGCCTTGCGAAGCATATCAGCCTCACCCCCGGTAAAGCCACATACCTCTTTAGAAATCTGCATCACTTGTTCTTGGTACACCAATACGCCATAGGTGTTCTTGAGCGAGTTCTCCATGGCTGGATGCGGATAGGTAATTTTTTTGTGGCCATGTTTGCGAGCAATAAAGTCGTCGATAAACTGCATTGGGCCTGGGCGATACAGCGCTACCATGGCAATGATATCTTCAAACACTGTCGGCTTCAGCTCTTTAAGGTAACGTTTCATGCCAGGGGATTCCAGCTGGAACACACCAGTCGTATCTCCACGCCCGAGCAGTGAATACGCATCGGGGTCATCAAGCGGTAAAGTAGTGAGGTCGATGTCCCGTTTGTACACGCGTTTAATAATACGGAGGGCGTTGTTAATAATTGTCAGGTTGGACAGGCCCAAAAAGTCCATTTTTAAAAGCCCCAGCTCCTCAACCTGCGTCATGGGGAACTGTGTAGTTACCACTCCTTTTTGCGCCATTTCGAGTGGCAGGAACTTTACTAGTTCATCTGGGGCAATCACCACGCCGCAAGCATGCACGCCGTGGCTGCGAACAGTTCCTTCGAGGATCATTGCCTGGTCAATTACCTGCCGCGAGATCTCGTTACTTTCATATTCTTTGCGCAAATCGGGATCGTCTTTAATAGAAACTTTAAGCGGAATGTGCCGCCCTTGCACTGGTGCTGGAATCATCTTGGCCAGTCGATCGGCATCGGAGTACGGCACCTGCATCACACGGGCTACGTCGCGTACCGCGTTGCGTGCGAACATTCGGCCAAATGTCACAATATTGGCGACGCGGTCCTGGCCATACTTGTTAGCGCAGTACTGAATCACCTCGTCGCGCCGCGTATCCTGAATATCAATATCAACGTCAGGCATACTGATGCGATCAGGATTTAAGAAGCGCTCAAACAGCAGATCATACTTAAGCGGGTCAAGATCGGTGATTTTAACAGCGTACGCAATAATAGAACCTGCCGCCGAACCACGACCTGGCCCAAAAATAATCCCTTGCGATTTACCCCAGTTTATAAAGTCAGACACAATCAAGAAGTAACCGTTAAAGCCCATTTGCTTAATAATGCTCAGCTCGTAGTCTGCTCGATCCAGCGCAGCTTGCGGTGTATGCTTACGAGCTTCTTCCACGCTTAGTTCGGCAACATCTTCTTCGGTCATGCCACCGTAACGCCACGCTAATCCACGATATACTAATTTCTCAAGATAGCTGCTCTCCGTTTCACCTTCGGGCACCGGAAACTTTGGAATAAGGATTTTATCCAGTTCAATTTCGAGTGTTACACGATCGGCAATAGCCTTGGTGTTCGTAATAACCTCCGGGTGGTCTTTGCCCCATCGAGCAATGATTTCTTTAGGATCCTCGACATGCAACGGATAATTTTTAAGAGACATGCGCTTTTCGTCACTCAAGAAAGACCCAGTGCCAACGCATAGTAGAATCTCGTGTGCGTCTTGATCCTCGTGGCGCAGATAATGCGCATCGCAGGTCACTACCACAGGGATGTCAAGTTCCTCACCCAAGCGCAGAACCTGTTTATTCATATTCCCCTGTTCGTCGTTGTAGAGCGGATTGTCTGGGTGGCCATGGTCTTGAATCTCAAGATAGTAGCGGTCGCCAAATACCCCTTTGTACCAAGTAGCAATCTGGCGGGCCTTTTCGTAATCGTTGCTTTTGAGGGCATCGCCAATTTCTCCACCCAAACAGGCACTCGTTACAATAAGCCCCTCGTTGTATTCTTGGAGTAAATCGTGGTCAATGCGTGGAAAGTAATAATATCCGTCAAGGTTTGCTATGGTACTGAGCTTCATGAGGTTCTGCAGCCCAGTTTGGTTCATGGCGATAATAATAAGATGGAACCGGGGTTTGTCCTTTTGCGGATCTTTATCTGTATGCTTGCGCGCGGCAATGTATGTTTCGATACCAATCAGCGGTTTAATGCCATTTGCTTGAGCCTCTTTATAGAATTCAATGGCGCCGCTCAGCGTACCGTGATCAGTCATAGCTACCGCCTGCATTCCGCTGTCCTTAACGAACTGAACAAGGTCAGGAATGCGCGTCAAACCATCCAGCAAGCTAAACTGGGTATGGTTGTGCAGATGCACATAATCGCTGGGCTTAACGTCGCTCATTCTTTGTAGTTTCCCTCTGGCTACTTTTTATTATACCCAACTATCCACGGTCACGCTAAGGGTTAGCTCAGCTTTAATGTTGTATTTTATTTGCTATGATGCTCGGGCACTTTGGCGTATGATAGGCATTTGTGAGCATCGAATCCCGTTCCCCTTCTGCAATTACGCCATCAGATCTGCAAGCCATCTCCGTTGAGCGGTTTGGCTCCTCTTTGCCGGGCATTAATGCCGCGAATATCATCACCTTCGAAAAACAGCGTTTTAGCGGAATGTTTTTTAGCGGTGCCGACCCACAGCGGCTCACCTGGGAGCCAAAAAGCACCAGCCCCTGCGGTCTTACACTTAGTGAGGTTGCTTTGCCGGAATGGAACAGCGCACTTGCCAGTCAGGCTTCGGTTGCCGAAGCGCTTTCGGCTGCACCACCTTTTGACTTGAGCTGTGTAGTAGACGAAACCTGGCGAACTGCCGAGCTTGTTCCCGGAAAAGTTACCGCCTCCTCCCTGCGCACGTATCTGGAAAAGCGCGGGCTCAACCAGCACCAGTTACGACACGGTGCTTTGCCGCGTGCTCTTGAGGTACTTTTAAAAGCCGCTGACCTTAAAAGCCCTCACCGCCAGGATTACAAGTTTCCGCTACAACACAAAAGTACGCTCACGAGTCGTCGTGATGTTACTCATTATTTTACCGAGCAGCTTGGGCACACCAGCGCCCACTGCCTTACGGAACGAATCAGCCAGGCCCTCATAATACAAACCGGAACAGGTAAGCCACTGCCACGTGGCGAAGTAGTTGTAGAGGGGCCAGTCTATCTAGACCTGAAGAGCAGCGAAGTACATTACGAAACAATCTGCCGACGCACCCTTCCTGCCGTGCTTAGTTTATATACGCAAAACGTGCACAGAACGAAGGATTGCGTTGAAGCATACGCCGCAGTCTAAACATAAAGGAATATATATGTACGAAAAACACCCCGCAAGATACATCTCACTCGCTGCAGCTACCTGCCTGGGTATGAATGCGCTCTTACTTGCACCGGGCACAGCAGACATAAAAGCAGACGGAGCACCAATACGTCCTGACTTTTGCGCAATTAGCTCGGATGCGATTTTAGAGCAGCAAGCAGTAGCGGCTATTGCTGACAGGTCATGTCAAACCACTTCCGAAGGATTTTTCGGCCGGTTTAACGTTGCACTGCACGATGGCCAGGGTGTTACGGTTATGCTGCGGCGTACAGCACACGCAGCGCTATCTACAACAGTAGTTGAACCATCGGTAACGCAGCATGGCTGGAAGGAAACGAGCCTGAATTCACTTGCAACAGACGGCATTATATCCGCCCTAAAGAGTTGCTTATCTTCAGATATAAAACGTCCGGAAAGCCATACTTCCCGGACGCAATGAGTCTTGAACTGCGCGCTTATTTCTTTGTTAAGTACGTCTTAAGATGCGCGATTGCTTTATTGGCGTCATTAATAGCTTTGCGGAGCTCTTTATCGTCGGCATCACCCTCGTGCAAAGCACTTAGGAGTTCACGAGCTTTTTCTTTGACAACTTTGGTCTTTTGTACCGCATCGTCAAATTCAGCTTTGGTCTTCCCCTTGATATTCTGAGCTTCTTTTTTTGCTTCATCCAGCACTTTGGTAAGTTCGGTGTGGAGGGCCTTTAATTGCTTTTCGGCCTGAGCTAAGCTTTTAGACGTTTTGTCTTTTAAGTCTTGGCGCGTTTCTTTGCCGCTCTTTGGGGCGGTTAAAATGCCTGCCAAGTATCCGGCTGCTGCCGCAATAAATGTTCCCATTGCAATTCGTTTTGCTGTTTTGCCCATGTCCACTACTCCTTGTCTTTGTGCTTGCGACTACCAAACACATCAGCGATGTTACCCAAAAAGCGCAGAATCGTAAAAGGCGCAGATTGGCGGAATGTTTCTGCCATTTCTTGTGCCGCCTCAGTGATCTGCTCGGCACGTTCACTAATGCTTTTAACTTTTTTGAGAATTCCTATAACCATAACGACCGCAATAATTGCGAGCACTAAAAAAATAGCTAACGTTACAGCGAGGATACTTGCGATAATTTGCTCAGCAGTATTCATACTTAGTAGTGTACTACGAAATGCTTATGGCTACAAAACGGTTTGGCGTAAAAACTCGCGAAAATCGTCGCCTATATCCTTGCGCTGCAAAGCAAAATCCACGATTGTCTTTAGATATTCCAGCTTATTACCAGCATCGTAGTATTTGCCGTTGGCAATTTCGAGGCCGTAATATTTATGACCATCGTTTATCATCTGCTGAATAGCGTCTTGTACCTTTAGCTCTCCCTTGCCGTCAAAGTTGGCAGCGATCTGCTCGGTATAACGCAGGATGCTCGGCTCAAACAAGTAGGCACTGACACTTGCCAGGTTAGATGGAGCATTAGCCCGGCCGGGTTTTTCTACAATAGTGTCCATGCTGATAACGCCTGGAGCTACTTCTTGTCCGGCAACCACACCATAGCGGTCATACTCATCGTCTTTCGTTAAGCGAATACAAGATAAAACCGAGCCTTTTCGTTCCTCGTAAGCAGTTACCATCTGGGTAAAACGTGATGGCGAAGCGGTAATAAAGTCGTCGGCAAAGGTGTAGATGAACGGCTCGTCATTATTAATAAGATGCGCGGCGTTGAGTAGCGGCGTAGCGTTGCCATATGGCCCCTTTTGACGAATATATGCAAAGTTGGCCATGCTCGATATGTTGCGCAAATCCTCAAGTAGGTGCTCTTTGCCACCTTCGAGCGCGGCGATCAGCTCGGCACTCGGACTGTCAAAGTGGTCTTCGATTGCGCGCTTGCTGTAGTTGCTCACGATAATGATATCCTGGATGCCGGCGGCAACCAGGTCTTCGACCACATATTGAATAATCGGCTTATCAATGAGCGGCAGCATCTCTTTTGGCATTGCTTTAGTTTGAGGCAAAAAACGTGTTCCAAAGCCTGCTGCGGCAATTACCGCTTTCCGTACTTGCATATATTTCTCCTCCCTATGCATCCCTGACCACCCTATGGTACCTTAGAGCTTATTTGATTCCAAGCTGTTCCCTAATAAGATCGCCGGCCAGTGCGGGGTTAGCCCGACCCTGTGAGTGCTTCATAACTTGACCTACCAAAAAACCAATCGCTTTCATTTCGCCGTTTTTTACATCTTCGGCAGCTTTTGGATTCTCCTCCAAAACTTTCGCCACAACCGCCTTTATCGCTCCCTCGTCTGATTCCTGGATAAAGCCGTGCTTTGCGGCAAATTCCGCTACGTTAGGCAGTGCGGCATCAGCAGCAGTAAGAAGTTTGGTAATAACTGCTTTGGCATTAGAAGAGCTGAGTTTCTTTTGCTGCAAAAGCGCGAACACCTGACGGTACAATGACAAACGAGCCTGATTTGTCAGGTGCGTCATTTTTTGCGTGTCGTCGTGGCGCAGCGGTAGCTCCAGATTGACGAACCAGTTGGCGAGCGCCTTAGAAAAGGCTTCGTCCTCTTGATGGGCTTCTTCGATAAGTTCGAGATAGCTCACGTGCGCGCTCTCGACCTCACCATCCAGCAATGTCGTAATTTGAGCATCATTAAGATTGAGAGCCAGTAATCGTTGCTGCCACTCGTCGGGCATAACGGGCATCTCTGAACGTACGGCTTCGATTAAAGCTTCGTCAAGCTCAATTGGCGGAATGTCCGGGTCTGGGAAGTAGCGGTAGTCATGTGCGTCTTCTTTGCTGCGCTGTGAGAAAGTGCGCTGCTTAACGTCGTCAAAACCGCGGGTTTCCTGCACAATTGTGCCACCTTTTTCGAGCACTTCAATCTGACGTTTAATCTCATACTCCACCGTTTTTTCTACCGAACGGAATGAGTTAATGTTTTTTGTTTCGGTACGAGTTCCTAGTTCATCTGTTTTGCTAACGCTCACATTTACGTCAAAACGCATGTTGCCATAAAAAAGATTCGCCTCGGATACATCAGCAAACTTCATAAGAGTATGTAATTTTTTGACGTACGCTTTTGCTTCTTCGGCGGTGTGCATGTCTGGGCCCGAGACAATCTCAAGCAACGGCGTGCCGGCACGGTTAAGGTCAACGAGACTATAGTCGCCACCAGCAGGGTGGGTACTCTTTCCGGCATCTGCTTCGAGGTGTGCTTCGCGAACGCTAATGCGCTTTTTAGCACCTTGCACTTCAATATCCACAAAACCATCACGAATAATGGGATGCTCAAACTGCGTAATTTGGTAGCCCAGCGGCAAATCTGGGTAAAAGTAATGCTTGCGGTCGAAGCTGCTGTGCTGTTGTGGATCGGTACCCAGAGCAAAAGCGGCGCGAATAGCCAAACGAACGGCCTGGCGGTTGAGCACCGGCAAAGCACCTGGCAAACCAAAACAAATGTGGCTTACCAACGTGTTAGGCTCGGCATCACGAGCATCGTTACCTACGGCAGCAAAAAGCTTGGTTGCGGTTTTAAGCTGCACATGACACTCGATACCAATGGTAGCGGTGTATTGTGAGCGAACATCTTCGGGTATCATTTTGGCAATGCTCCTATATCTTTCAGTGCACGGCGTATGCCGAGTAAAGCATTCTTAACGTCATCTTCTTTGAGTTTTACATCAGGATCGGTTTCGATCTTACTACGCAACTTATGGCCAAACCACACGCTGTCGTTATCGGTAAAAATACGCTGAGCGCGAACCATTCGTTCACCCATATTCTTGCCGCCAATGCGACGTTTTTTGAGCGCTTCGTCAAGCAATCTGTCGGCATCAATAATCGCCTGAGACCAGTTTTCGCGACTGGAACACATTTTTTGTACTTCTTGCCACTGCTTTTGAAAATGGTCAACTTTAAGCTGGCGGGGTCGTCGTCGCCAAAATACAAGAGCACCCGCACCGCCCAGCACAAGCACAGCCAGGGCAATACTTATTACTGTCATCATATCGCAAGCTCCTCAACGGCATGAGCCAGCCCCAATAAAGCACGATCCTGTTTTTGAGGAGCTATGAGTTGCAACCCGATGGGTAGATCGTTGGCGCTACCAACAGGAATACTCATGGCCGGAACACCGACGAGGTTAATTGCTACCGTCATGATGTCAGAAAGATACATTTGTAGCGGGTCGTGCGCGTTTTGGCCGATTTTAAAAGCGGTCGTTGCGGCCGTTGGGCCAACCAAAAAGTCGACTGAAGCAAAAGCGTCTGCAAATTCTTGTAGCAATTTGGTGCGTACCGTCTGTGCCTTGCGATAATAAGCGTCATAATAACCGCTACTGAGTACGTAGGTGCCTACCATGATACGGCGCTTTGCTTCTTTGCCAAAACCGTGGCCACGGGTGTTGCTAAAGCTCTGCTCTAATGTGGTGGCCCCACCATCGCTAAAGCCAAAACGCTGGCCGTCGTAACGACTCAGGTTGCTGCTAACTTCTGCCGGACAAATTACGTAGTACGCAGCCAATGCCAATGGCAATGAGGGCAAGCTCACTTCTGTAATCTCAGCGCCAGCTTCTTCGAGCTTCTTAATCGTTTGCTCTACTGCCTCACGGACTTCCGGCTGCAGCCCTTCGGCCATAAACTCTTTAACAACGCCGATTCTTTTGCCTGCAATATCTTTTGGAAGATCAGTATAAGGCGTAGTATCGCGCTCGATAGTCGTACTGTCGAGTGGGTCTGTGCCAGCCATTACTTCGAGCACCGCTGCTGCATCGTCTACACTGCGTGTAAGTGGCCCGATAACATCTAGGCTGCTAGCCATAGCCACAACACCACTGCGGGAAACTAACCCATAAGTTGGCTTAAGCCCGACTGCCCCACAATAGCTGGCAGGCAGGCGGATAGAGCCACCCGTGTCGGTGCCCAGAGCAAAAGGAGCCATATCGAGTACAACAGCCGCTGCTGAGCCACCAGATGACCCCCCTGGCACATGCTCTTTACTATGAGGATTGCTGGTTGTCATAAAATCACTGTTTTCGGTACTTGAACCATGCGCAAAGGCATCGAGGTTAGCTTTTGCCACACAAATAGCACCAGCTTCTTCGAGTTTTTCTACGGCAGTTGCCTGGTATGGTGCCCTAAAACCCTTAAGAATGTTGCTGGCCGCTGTTGTTTCGCTGTCAAAGGTCAAAAAGTTGTCTTTGGCGATAAACGGCACCCCCGCCAAAGGGCCAACTTCTTTTCCGTTTTTTACAGCTGCGTCAATGGCTGCCGCGCGCTCCCGCGCTCGTTCTTCGATAGTGGCGATAATCGCTTTGTACTCAGCCTTATCAGCAATAGTCTGCAGAGCCTGTTCCACTAACGTAACGGCGCTCAATTCGCCTGCACGCACTTTTTGGCTTAGCTCTTTAATAGAAAGCCACTGGCTCATCCGATCATCCTCTTTACTTTGAGCTGGCCATCTTGCTGACTTGGAGCAAGGGCGAGTAACTCTTCGTTACTAATACCATAGTCAACGACTGTGTCGTCGCGCATAACATTTGTCAATCCTGTTACCTGCGCTGTTGGCTGCAAGCCAGTGGTGTCAACTTGTTGCAGCTTTTCTACATATGCGAGCACAGCTTCAAGTTCTTTTTGGAATTCAGCTACCTCATCGTCTGTCAGTGACAAACGAGCAAGCGAAGCCAATTTTAAAACATCGTCTTTTGTAAGCTTTGCCATATCTTTCCTACTATTATACCAGGATTATTCCGGGGCATCTACTGATAGCTATCACCCATTATACACTGTTGTGATGTATGGCCTATAACTGTGCCTTAAGGGTTGTTAATTCCCCAGTTGTGGGCCACACGTTAAAACTGCATCCATTAAGGGCGATTGACTGTTGCATCATAACGGGAGCGAGCTGGCCGGGCTGCGTGCAAGTAATATTATTGTCTCTAAAGCCAAGCCGGTGTCCGGTTTCGTGATTAATAATAAGATTCCTGTACTCTTCGAGGCTTTGTCCCGTTGCATTCCAAGGGTCAGTAGCCGACTGCCAGCGGTCGTAATTTACTACAACATTACTTCCCACTTGGCAGTTGTAGTAGTCGTCACAAATCGCCCCAAAGGTTGTCATAAGCGAAGAAGCGGTAAGCCACACAGTGAATTCGCAGCCAGAATCCACATGCTTAAAGGCCAGGATGCCGTTGCTCCAACCCCGACTATCGGCATACACTGTAGCCAATTTACCGTTAAGTGTTGCAAGGCCTGCTTCACTCACCCCCTTAGCTGCCGTGCAATAGGTCCGGACACGTACCGCACTTTGTGCCACCAAATACAACGTATTAGACTGCTGATTAGAAAGTGAGTAGTTGAGCGCCACAGCAAGGTCATCGGCATTTGCAGCCGTAACGCCATGAGCAGCAGCCACATTGTTAATGTACGTTTGGGCTTGTGCACTCGAGAATACCATGGTCTGTCCTTGCTGCGCATACCATCCGGCTTTGTCCGCCAGGCTGGGCTGCACAGTTTGGCCAGCAACGATAAGCTTTACCGCTGTCGCGGTCTGTTTAGTAAGCGTAGCTATGTCTCCGCCTAGGTCGGTATCGTGCACAACAGGTTTTACTGTTTCTATGGGCACTTTAATGCTGCTTTTGCCTTTTACGACCTCTGACGTAACCAGGCTTTTGAGCACCGGGCGGTTAACACTGCGGCCATTCTCGGGTGAGGCCACAACAAAGGCGTTGCCGTTAAATACGATCCGCTTATCCAGCGCCGGCTTAGTAAAATGCGTCACAACTAAATCTAGGCTCGTAGTGAGTTTTGCCTCATCGGTAGTAGTCACCAAGGCAACATGCGGATGGCGGAGCATATCAACCAGTGGCAGCCAGCTGTGCACGCTCTTTAGCGCTTTGATACTCGCCGGCCGATCGACGGTTATACCAAAATCGGCGGTCTCTTTGGTGAGTATTGCATTGCCACTACGAAATTGCGTTTTAGCTGGCAGTAAGCTGCTTTGATCCATGTGTGATATTTGGTCGTAGCGCATACCGCCAACCGACTGCGTCCCCAGATAATAGCCGGGGTATACTTTATTGCGATACAGCAGGCCAATTGCCGCATTGGCAACGATAAATAGCAACAATAGTATCGCGCATATTGTTAAGACACGCTTTTTAGAAAAGCGTGCATGGTGACGAACCTGGGAATGGCGGGCACGATACGACGTTGACATAAGCTGTTTGAATACTAGTATAGCACTTTCTACTTAGCTGAGCAGCCCTACACGACCGATTTCGAGCCGAAGCGTAAACTGGTTCAGCTCGTTGATTGATTCTACAAAGGTAATTGAGGGCCCGGGCGCGCGCACCAGCGGTACATCGTGATGCTCTGCCTCTGTAATCCCGAGCGGCTGAAGGCCACGTCGCAGACGCCAGTCATCCAAATCGCCAATAGCATTAAGCGCGCTGGTGGGAATACGGGCCAGCACAGCATCCTCTTCTACATACAGCTCAAACGGCGCCGTATACACATTATTAAAACCAGCATAGTCAGACTGAGGCATGGGCTGCCAACGATGAAACTCCTTAGGCGAAATGTAAGCAATTTGAGGACGTTCTGCTGGTGGAGCAACTTTTTGGCCAACTTTGGCAGCGCGTCTACCAATGGTCTGTAAGGTGCGTTCAATCCTTTCGAGGGGCCGACCTAAACTTACCGCTGACTCCGAAAGAGGTTGGTACGAAAGCTCCGCAAGATAGTCAGGCTCCTGGCTAACATGGCCTAGGTCTATATGCACCGAGCCCTTGCCCACACCTTGCCTATCTGTTGAGCGGCGGCGCAATCCTCGAGCGCGTCCACCCTTACTGTCGCGTGACCTTCTAGGCATGTATCCCCCCTGCTACTGTTTGGATTGTATATCCTGAATAATATCACGAAGCTCGGCTGCTTTTTCAAATTCAAGATTGGCCGAAGCCAGCTCCATCTGGGCAGTAAGATCACGGACAATAGATGCATATTCGTCTTTAGGAATCTTTTTAAGGTCGAGCTTAGCTCTTTTGGCCTCTTCGGGTAAGTCGGGACGCAGCCCCTTCTCGATAGCTTTACTAACACCTTGTGGTGTAATGCCATGCTCGGTGTTGTAAGCCTCCTGTATAGAGCGACGTCGGGTTGTTTCGTCTAGCGCGGTACGCATACTATCTGTTATACGATCGGCATACATCACTACTCGGCCCTCAACATGGCGAGCGGCACGGCCAATGGTTTGAATAAGTGCTGACGTGCTGCGCAAAAAACCTTCTTTATCGGCGTCTAAAATAGCCACCAAGCTTACTTCGGGTAAGTCTAAGCCTTCGCGCAGCAAATTAATGCCCACTAAAACGTCGTACACTCCCAAACGCAAGTCGCGCAAAATGTCCGTTCGATCGAGCGTATCCACATCGCTGTGCAAATACGCTACTTTTATGTTGATTTCTTTAAGATAATCGGTAAGGTCCTCGGCCATTCGCTTGGTAAGCGTCGTAACCAATACGCGCTGATGCTTGGCAATAGTAGTTTTAATCTCGCCGATAAGATCATCGATTTGGCCGTCAATCGGCCGGATAGTAATAGGAGGGTCAAGCAAACCGGTAGGCCTAATAACTTGCTGGGCCGGCGCCGGACTGAGCTGTAGCTCATACTCGGCTGGCGTAGCACTTACGTACACCGCCTGGTTAACATGATTCTTGAACTCATCAAATGTGAGGGGTCGGTTGTCAAGCGCACTCGGCAAACGAAAGCCATGCTCCACAAGCACTTCCTTGCGGGCACGGTCGCCATTGTACATTGCCCGCACTTGTGGAATTGTCATATGCGACTCATCTATAAGCAACAAAAAATCATCCGGGTAATAGTCAAGGAGCGTCGCCGGTTGTTCGCCCGGCTCGCGATTCGTTAGGTAGCGGCTGTAATTTTCGATACCTTTCACCGTACCTGTTTCTTCCATCATTTCTAGATCAAACTTTGTGCGCTGCTCTAGGCGCTGAGCTTCGAGCAATTTACCTTGCCCTCTAAATTCGTGCAGGCGCATATCTAGCTCTTTTTGAATCTTATCCAGGGCTAATACAAGCTTCTCGCGCGGCGTTACATGGTGGCTGCTTGGGAAAATAGTGAGCGTGTCGGGCTTAGCCAACACTTCGCCGGTGAGCGGATCAATTTTAGTAATGCGGTCGATTTCGTCGCCAAAGAACTCAATGCGATAGGCAACTTCTTCACCTGCCGGGAAAACGTCAACAACATCACCCCGCACCCTAAACGTACTGCGGTGAAAGTCCATATCATTGCGCTGATATTGAATGTCTGTAAGCTGACGCAATAGTTTGTCGCGCAGCCGACGTTCGCCCACTTTTAAGCGGATACTCAGCGCGTCGTAATCCTCCACCGAACCAATGCCATAGATGCAACTTACACTGGCAACAATAATAACATCACGGCGTGACAGCAAAGCATCGGTTGCGGCGTGGCGTAAACGGTCGATCTCTTCGTTTATCTGACTATCTTTTTCGATATAGGTATCGCTCCGCGGAATATATGCCTCAGGCTGATAGTAATCGAAATAGCTCACAAAGTAATGTACAGCGTTATGCGGAAAGAACCGTCGAAACTCCTCATATAGCTGCGCGGCGAGCGTTTTGTTGTGGCTCAATATTAGCGTAGGTTTTTGTACCTGCTGGATAACATTAGCCATGGTAAATGTTTTGCCGGAACCGGTTACACCGAGCAGCGTTTGATGCTTCTGTCCCGATTGCAAGCCACTAACAAGCTGGGAGATAGCCGTTGGCTGATCGCCCATGGGTGCAAATGCGCTCTCAAGCTGAAATGCGTTCATCCTTATTAGTATACCGCATTGGGTTCTTAATTTTGAACCATTGTCTGGAGTAAGCGAATGGTTTCGGCAAATTGCGTGCTATCGCGTTGCTGGTTGTACGAAAACGAGCTCGTCTGGCCGCTTCTCCAACAAAAAGTACCAGTTGCCATGAGCCATTTGCCGTTCTTAAGCTCGTACCCAAATGCATCGTTAGATGCACTTCTTATTCGCGGACACGTGTTAGCGCGCTGGCCGTCGGCCCAGGTTTGGTGCTGGTTATCTTCCCAAATATCAATACCGTTGCCAAGCTTTTGCACAATAGTGCCGTTAGGGTACTCGGGCCAAGCTTTGTCGCCTGGTGCTTTGTCGCTAAAAGTTATGGTAACGCCAAAGTTATCGATGGTGATATTGTCGGCCGCCGACTGGAACTGCACGGTATCTTCTTCGCCATCAAGCTTATCTACCTTTTGGCCGTTCTTGTAGCCAGTAATATGCCAGGTTTGCGGATAGTGGAGGGTCAGACTGCCGGTTATAGATTGATACATGGTTGTGGGCGAAGACGCGTCAGATGAGTTATTACTCTGTGCATTATTTGATGATTGCGTATTTGACGACGTACTATCTTTTGCGTTTTGCGACACAACATACCATACCGCTATGCCTATTGCCGCTGCTATAAAGAGCGCCATTAGTACCAGCAAAAAGCTCATACCTTGTTGATTTCGCGGAAATAGCCTCACCCTCATCACGTATATCCTCTTTTATCCTGCTCTTGGCGTTGGTTTTTCGTCCGACTCGCGGTGCAAGAACCAGTGCATGTCATGCTTATCAAGCTGTTCCTGGATATCGGCATACCGTTTATCGAGCAATTCGATCATTCTTTTAACGAGTACGTCTGGCTCGCTTTCAAAAATAACCAGCTCGCGGTCAGGTGCTTGAAGGGTCTTCATGAGTGCAGGAATAAGGTCGGCCGTTCCGCCGCTGCCAATGAGTACACCGCAGGGCTTGCCCGCCTCAAGTGCCGAGGTAAATTCGTGTAAGCTGCCGAAGCGGCCTCCCACCGTAATAACAACGTCGCTGGATTGCACTAGATACAAGTCCCGACCAACGTAGTTCAAGCCGGTAAAGTTTATAAAATCAAACACATCATATGGTAAGCGGTATTTACGCACGTGCTCACGCAAGCTGCTGGCAGGCGAAAAGCCAATACTGGTACCGCCGTTACGCTTTGCGCCCAAAGCTGCATAGTAGGGCAAACCTACGGTAGCGCCAGTGGTTAATATGTGGCCCGCCTTGGCAATTTCTTCGCCTACCCGCTCTGCGAGTTTACTGGAGCTTTTTACGGTAGGTCCGGCGGCCGCGCCCGAAACACAAATTGAATATCGTAAGGTTTTAAGATCTTTAAGGTCGTTTGTCATTGTTTTTAGTATACATTATTCCGCTAGTGGTAAAGTGGCTAAATTCTGAGATAGCTGTAAACGCGTTGCTTCCTCTAAATTATGTTGATTCAGATAGCGCAGCAGAATCTCATGGCGCAAATTAGCACGCATATATTGCAGGATTCGGTCTTTAAAAGGCAGATGATTACAATAACTAAGTGCTACGTCGAGCATGTTGCACGATACGGCATCTCCCGCACTGTCAAGGTACACCAGGTGCTGCGTTTCGTGCCAAAAGGCCAGGGTCGGCTCTAGCTGCGCCATAACTGTTTCGGCATGGCGCCAGCGCAAATCCTCGGGCTGCACATGGGGTTCAAATATCTCTGTCGAATAGGCATCCTTAAAACGAGCGTAGTAACGGTGAATGGTTTGCCAGTCTATCTCTTGATTAGCCAGCTGCACGACTATCCCTTCTCCGCCTCTGCTATTCTGCCAAGCTAAAGCGCCAAAATCAGGCTTAACCTGCTGCAACTTAATAAACGAACTATAGGCACGCAGCTCATTCATTTCATTCATAATAAGCAGTAGTGTCACAATGGCCAGCCCGTCTATGCGCTCGGGGAGCGGCAATAACACCACAGTGCCGATATCTTTAAAGGCGAGTAGATTATGACGGGCTTTTTGTACATAATCGAGCGACAGTGCGTCCCATTTTTTAGAACGGGGCATGGTGAGCGTCAGGCTACGGCTCTCAAAATCGCTTGGTAGCAACTTTGCATACTGCTCACCAAACGCTTTGTGCCACGTGGCCGCCTCCACAATGTGGGCAGCGGCTAAAATATGACTGACTGGTTCGTGTTTTAGCATTGAGTCTACCGAACGGTAGCCCAGGCGCTTCATGGCATTCTTAGGCGGTTTACTCTTAAGCAGCCGTTTGGCTACACTATGCTTAAGCGCAAAGCAGCGTTGCGGACTTTCTAGCGCATTTAAAAACTGCACCACACGGGCCAAAACGTCTTCGGCCGCTGCGTGCTGGTCAATACCCAACACGCCTTCAAGCCGCGACTCATCTTGGCGAATACGTTCGTGGAGCGCATTGTACAGCTCGCCGGCAGTTGTATCTTGAGGGTCAAGGCCAAGCGCCGCGAGCTTAGCCCGCATCACCTGGGCCATTTGTGTCGTTAAACGAATATCCGCCCCTGGCAAACCGGCCGCCATTTCGAGCTGTCGTATACCCTGCGAAAAGGTCGGCTCCTCCGCCCCCAGTGCTATTGATAAATGCCGAGTCATCTACTTACAGATTAGCACAAGCAGGTTGTAGCCGCAATTGGCAACTATGGCAATGGGTTGCCCAGGGCGTCTTTATTAAAATCCCCGGTTTCTATCTGAACTGATTGGCAAATAATAGGCTTTGTTGAACCTTCGGTAAAAACTTGGGCGCTAATCATCTTCTCACCAGGCACCTTGTATGTATGGTGAGCCTCCCAGATGCCGCCAAAGTCTTTATCTTCTAAAGCTTTAACATCTGCTTCATTCTTGGAATTAAGCGCATCAAATATGACATGCACTTCTTTAATATGCATGTCGCCCGATTCGGTAGTGACGACTGAAGCTTCCCAGTCACGTCCGTCGTTGCTATAGCTTGCACTAATTTTGTCGCACCTTGCCTGCGATGGAGTAAATGATTCTGTAGGCGATGGCGTAGGCGCAGGAGCGCTTTCACCCCGCATAATCCCATAATAAGCACCAGTTGCAACGCCGGCAACTAAAAGGCCTGCCGCAACATAGGGAGCGTTCCGCCGTATAAAGCCATGGGGTACTCGGTGTGAATTTGGTTTAGTAGTTTGCTGATCTTCTGGTGACGGGTGTGTTTCGTGCATGCTGTGTAGCATATCGCACCCTACCCTGCAAAAACAAGATGTACTATTGAGAACGTTTTTTCATTTTAAAAACGTTGCGGCTTATACCAGTCGGGGGCTTTCTCGAGATATTGATGCAAAGCTTCTTCGTTGACAAGACCCTCTTGCGCACCAACTTTTTGCACCACACTCATAGAGTTAATTGGCGCCCATTGCAGTGCCTCTTCCAGGCTTTTTCCTTTGGCCAGCGCGGCTACAAGCGTAGAGGCAAAAGCATCACCAGCCCCGGTACGGTCATACGGCTTGCCCGGGTCGGGGTACGAAGGCATTTTAAAACGGTTAGGGCCATCACTGGCATATGCCCCGTCAGGGCCATCAGTTATCACCACAATACGTGGGCCAAGAGCATGGAGGTGGTTGATAAGATCGTGGACGTCTTCGTGATTACCTCCGCCGACAGTTACGGCTTCTTCGCGATTAAGAATAAGCACTTCGCTGCGCTGGTACACATGTTGTAAGCGTTCGGTGCCGACTGACATCTGGAAGGTACCAGGCTGAAATGCAAGCTTTACATTTTTGTGTTCATGCAGCCAATCTACCAACTGGTCGTGGAACTCCAGAGCATGCTCACTAATTGAACTAAAATAGATCCACCGCGGAACTTCTTTGGCGCTAAGGTGCGGCCAATGATAGTCATACTCCTCGTGCTTAATAAGAATGGTACGTTCATCTTTATACCACAGCACGTAGTGGTAGTTGCTACGCTTGCCAGGATTGATGCGGATAAGACGAGTGTCTACCTGGTTGTTATGTAGCGCTTCCAGCATGTCGCGCCCAGCTTGGTCGCCGCCTACATTGGCAACGTACCCGCTTTTAAGGCCCAGCCGGGCAAAGGCAACAGCAGCATTAGCAGCATTGCCTACGGCTTTTACTTCAATGACTTTCTCGAAAGGCATTTTAGTGCCAAAAGGAAATGCCAGCCACTTACCTTCTTCGTTCTCGTAGGTTTTAACGGTGTCATCTATTAAGCGGATAAACGCATCGGTTACGATGTCGCCCACGCTCAGTATATCGAATTGCTGCATGCCTACCCTTTATTGCTTATGCTTTCTTGCATATATTGTGCCACAGCTTAGGCCTCGGGTGCAACTGGGTTTTGCAACGGATAGCGCACCACAGCAAGTGCCGTGCCACCAACCACATCCCGGTGCTGGCGGGCGACTATCTGGCTGTAATCCAGCGAAGCGTCCTCAATCACCAACACGTCCCTCCTGCTGAGCAACATGCCTACTGGTCTGGCGAACCGGCCCGGTCGCTCCAAACACACCTTATGAGGGCCAGCCACATCTGCAATAAGAATAAGGCTGTTTTCTTCTTCGGCAAGTGTGTGTTTAAACCTTTGCTGGCCAGTGCGTACTTTAGTACCCGTAAATGTTGCGTCATCAATCGCTCGCAACGCCGAGTCATCTGGTGTGTTTTTAGCAAGCTGTCGACGCAAGATATGCAACGGTTTGGCGGCAGTAGGCGTCACTCGTGGCAAATCCGGCCGCTGAGCCAAACCTTTACATTGAGAAACGGTCAAACCATTGCGAACTACGACAAAACCAAGGTCATAAAGCGTATGTGCCGCCTGTTCCATCTGAACGGGTTCACGGCCAGAAGCAGCAATCAGGCTGTCGGGAAAATACTTCGGAAACATTTGCGCAAACTATCTTACAGATCTTGGCTGTGCGATACAAAGGCGTCTTGCTGGAGCTTTGGCTCATCAAGCTCGCCCTTAGATGCAGCCGAAGCAAGTACTAACTGCCGGTGGAACAGATCTTGTACTTCGGCTACTGCTTGGCGATCCTTGGCCCATGCCTTGAGGACCGGGTCTTGCAAAGCTCGAGAATAAGAAAAGGTCACGCCCCACGGATGGCCGCCGCGTTGCGCGATACGATTCAAATTGATAAGTGCATCTGTTGAGCTTTGTCCGCCGCTTAAGAACACGATGCCGCCAAGTTCATGAGGTACATGCTCATGTAAAACACGACAAGTCCGGTCGGCTACTTCATTGTGGTCTATTGGCGTACCGCTGTCTTTGCCCGGCAGAACCATGCTCGTTTTAAGAATAACCCCTGGAAGATGAACTCTAAATGAGCGTAACGTCTGAAACAGAATATCAAAGGTGTGAGCCATGGTTGTCTCACATTGTTCGCTGGTATGATTGCCGTCAAAGAGTACCTCTGGCTCTACAAAAGGCACCAGGCCAGCATCTTGGCACATCCGTGCGTATAACGCCAGATGCACGGCGTTTGCACCGATGCATTCATCGGTAGGGATGCCCTCGCCAATAGTAATTACAGCGCGCCACTTGGCAAACTGTCCGCCTGCTTCGGCATACTTTGCCAGGCGCTCTTGCAAGCCATCAGTCCCTTGTGTGAACTTTTCGCCGTCAAAGCCTGGCAAATCGATAAGCCCCATGTCTACTTTGATGCCCGGCATTACGTCGTGCTGGTTGAGGTAGGCCCGAAAGGTTTGGCCGTGATCGGTTTTTTGCCAAAACGTTTCGTCGTAAAAGATGATGCCACTCAAACTATGTTCAGCCCCTGGTGTGGTCAACAACAACTGACGATATTGGCGTCGGGTTTCTTCGGTGCACTCAACACCAACTGCGTCAAAACGCTTTTTGCAGGTATTGGCGCTTTCGTCGGCAGCCAACACTCCCTTTCCTGGAGTAACAATCTTTTTTGCAATATCTTCTAAGCGTTTGGTATCCATACCTCTATCCTTTTTATTCTTTAGGTGGAACGGCAGTTTCGATGAGTTGATGAGCTGCCATAGCAATATGCGACCCGGTAAGGCCAAAATGTTCCAGCAACTCGCCGGGTTCGCCAGACTCGCCAAACCGATCACGCATACCAATGCGAATCATTGGCGTCGGAAGCTCTTCGCTCAGAAGTTCGGCGATGGTGCCGCCCAAACCTCCGGCAACCTGTGCCTCTTCGGCGGTTATAACCGCGCCGGTCTTTTCTACGCTGCTCAGGATAGTTTTAGTGTCGAGTGGTTTAATAGTGGGCACGTGCACTACTTCGGCATCAATACCGTCTTTTTGCAGGATATCAGCAGCAACTAACGCTTGGTAGGTCATAGTGCCTGTGGCGATAATCGTTACGTCTTTGCCGGGCCGAAAAACGTACGCCTTACCAATCTCGAATGGCGTCTTCTCGGTAGTAAATACTGGTGTTCCTTCTCGGGCTAATCGTATGTAGTTAGGGCGCGGGTCAGCAGCCATGGCCAAGGTAGCTTTTTCGGCCTCAACACTGTCGCACGGCGCTATCACCACCATGTTAGGTAGCACGCGCATTAAAGCGATGTCCTCGAGCATTTGGTGCGTGGCGCCATCCGGGCCAACACTCACGCCAGCGTGAGAACCAACAATTTTTACCGGCTGGTTGTTTAGGCAAATGGTAGTACGGATCTGCTCCCAGTTGCGTCCGGGGCTAAATGCCGCGTAGCTACTCACAAAAGGAATCTTGCCCATTGCGGCCATGCCCGCACCAACTGTTACCAAGTTTTGCTCTGCGACGCCGATTTCTACAAAACGCTCTGGAAACGCCTTGGCAAAAGCATCCATTTTAGTACTGGTGGTTAAGTCGGCGCAGGCCGCAACAACATTTTCGTTTTGCTGGCCTGCCGCAAGCAAACCACGCCCAAAGCCGGCGCGTATCGGTTCGTTTTTACTATCTGTTGCCCGCAGATGAGGGACAAGATGCATGTCTGACATTATTCGGCCTCACTTTTAATTTTGCCGCGGAGCGTACGGAGTTCGTTAAGAGCTGTTTTGGCCTGTTCATGGTTAGGCGGCGCTCCATGCCATTGGTAATCGTACTCCATAAAATCTACGCCCTTGCCCGGGATGGTGTGTGCAATAATCACTACTGGCTTTTCGACAATCGCCTTTGCCATTGCGCATGCATCAATAATAGCCTCGACATCGTTACCGTCAATTTCAAGCACATGCCAGCCAAACGCCTCCCATTTGTCGCGGAGATCGCCCAAGGGCATTACTACTTCAGTAGGGCCATCAATTTGAATATTATTGCGGTCAACGATGGCAATGAGGTTATGAAGTTTTTCCTTACCAATAAGCATGGCTGCTTCCCATGAGTTGCCTTCATCAAGCTCGCCGTCGCTTAAACACGCATATACCCAGCGCTTTGACTGCTTATTCATACGTAAAGCCAGAGCAAAGCCCGCCGCCTGGCTCAAACCGCTTCCAAGCGGACCACTCGTAGTCTCGAGCGCGGGAATACGCAGGCGTTCGGGATGCCCCTGCAACATAGAGCCGAATTTGCGAAGCGTCATCAGCTCCGACTTGGGGAAATATCCAGCCTCAGCCATAACCGCATAGCGCACTGGCACGCAGTGGCCATTACTTTGCACTAAGATATCCCGCTCCGACCACATTGGATTCTTGGGGTCGTGTTGCATGATATTAAAGTAAAGGGCGGTGTACAAATCGGCGAGGCCTAATGGACCCGCGGAATGCCCGCTCCCTGCCTCTTCCAGCATTTTTATAATGAGCTGGCGCACCTCGTTAGCCTTGAGCTCAAGCTGCTCAATTGAATAGATGTATCTCATAGTGCTTATGATACCCTATTCTCGCAAGGAGTTAAAGGCTTATGCTTGTTTTAGTAAACCTTCGCGAAGCGACTCATAGGCCTCATTCGGATCTGCACCATGCTGGAAGAAACCACCGCTGTTAAGAACATCGACGCCGCCTTCGGCGAGTTGTTTTACATTATCGGGGTTCACGCCACCGTCCCAACCGATCTCCAGTTGCGGTTTCATTGCTCGTAAACGTTTGACTTTATCGAGTAACGCCAAATCTGCCTTTCCGCCAAAGTAACCAAGCTTACCTGAAAAGATAAGTACGTGATCTATCATCTCTATTGCAGATTGCAGAATTTCGGGCGGAGTATCCTGCTGGATAGCCACCCCGACCTCAACTCCCTGTGCGTGGGCTTTTTGGGCAAAACGTGCAAAATCGCCCTCCGCCTCGGCATGGACAATCACTAGCTGTGGCCGTAGATTGAGCAAGAGCGCCGCATGCTCAAACGGCTGTTTGTACATGACATGTAGGTCGGCACGCGTATTGCCCGGCCACCACAATTCTTCAATAGGAATAAGTTTTGAGGGCGTTAGAATACCGTCGCTAACGTCTAAATGCAGACGCACTGCCACTGCTGAGGCCTTTTCGATCTGCCTCCGATATTCATCTGGCGTTGAGGCCGTTACGGCCGGACAAATTGTCGGTTTCATACCACCCATCATACCGCTTATTGTTAGTTTGTACTAGGAACTTACGTGAGTTGGTCTAGCTCTGCGATACGGCGCCTAAAACGTGCTGCGCCGGCAAAGGCAGTATTGAGCCATACTTGGGCAACGCGCAACGCTTCGTCATTACTCATTGAACGGGCGGGCAAACACAGCACATTACTGTCGTCATCGTTACGGGCGGCAATGGCTTCGTGCTCGTTCCATACAAGGCTGGCGCGAATTCCCTTAAAGCGGTTCGCCGCAATGCACATACCCTGGCCACTACCACAAATAAGAATCCCTCGGGCGTCTTGATCGCCGCTTGCCAACAGCGCCTGCACTGTTTTAGCGGCAAACTGCGGAAAATCATCTTCCGGCTTCAATTGTGCGTCACCTTCATCGTGCACGTTGATGCCCTGGCGGGCAAGTGCATCCGCCAAAAAGGCTTTCATGTCAAATCCGTTATGGTCAGCACCAATAAAAACCTGCATTATTGCTCCGCTGGTGCGCCTTCTTTTTCGCGCAGCACCTTGCCCACATCAACAGTCACTTCTACTAGGCGATTGCTGTATCCCCACTCGTTATCGTACCAAGCTACTACTTTGAGCAAGTTACCACCCGTTACGGCAGTAAGCTTGAGATCTACAATTGCTGAGTGGCTGTTGCCAATGTAGTCGCTGCTCACCAGCTCCTCTTCGGTCGCATCCAAAATGCCCTGGAAGTATGGCTCTTTTGCAGCCTTTTTAAAGACTTCGTTTACCTCTTCGACGGACACATTGCGCTTGGTAACAATCGTAAAGTCACACAGGCTGACAACTGGCGTGGGAACACGGATACTCAAACCGCCAAATATTCCCTCCAGTGCCGGCAATGCCTTGGCTGCCGCAATAGAAGCACCGGTTGTGGTAGGAATAATATTTTCAGCCGCGCTACGCGCCTCACGCAAATCTTTGGCAGGAGCATCCTGCAATCGTTGGCTGGCAGTGTAGCTGTGCGTCGTTGTCATAAAAGCTTTTTCAATACCAAAGTGGTTCTCGATAATCGCCGCAACCGGCGAAATGCAGTTTGTGGTACATGAGGCATTACTGATGACGCCTGTCTCTTCCTCAGACAGGACATCCTCGTTTACACCCAAAACAACGGTGGACGCGCCTTCGCCTTTAGCCGGTGCGCTGATAACAACGCGCCTCGCACCAGCTGGGTCAATGTGAGCTCTTGCCTTTGCAGGGTCAACAAAAAAGCCGGTTGATTCAATAACCACATCAACATTCATGTCTTTCCAGGGCAAAGCGGCAGGGTCTTTTTCGGCCAGTACGGTAATTTTAGTGCCATCAACAATAATATGTTCGTCGTCATACGATACGTCGTGCACGTAGGTACCGTAATTGCTATCGTACTTGAGCAAATGGGCCAGTGTTTTAGTGTCAGTAAGATCGTTGAGGGCAACGATTTCAACATCGCTGCGGTCAAAAGCCACCTTAAAGGCATTGCGGCCAATTCGGCCGAACCCATTTATGGCGATACGTGTTTTCATGGCAATCCTTATCCTTTTACTCTCGCATAATGCTTATGGTCTTATTGTAAAAGGAGAGCCCCTCGCGACGCAAGGGGCTTTTTAGATTACAACCAGCGTACAAACCTAAGCGGCTTGCTGTTGGTTCCAGCGCTCAATAGATTCAGCAATACAAGCCTTGGCTTCTTCTACGTCGCCCCAGCCTTCGACAATTGTCGTGCCAGGCTTTTTGAGGTCTTTGTAGTGCGTAAAGTGATGCTCGATCTTTTGTTTCCAGCGTTCGCCCAAATCTTCAAGCGAATTAATGCTGTCGCCTGTATTGCGGTCGTCAACTGGCACAACCACCACTTTGTGGTCCATTTCGCCGCCGTCTTCAAACTTGAGCAAGCCGACAATTTTAGCTTCCAACCATACACCTGTGGGAATTGGCTCGTCGCAAACAATGAGCGTGTCGAGCTCATCGCCGTCCTCGTCAAGCGTCTGCGGAATAAAACCGTAGTTAACTGGCTTGGCAAAAATAGCTGGCTCTACACGGTCAAGCATAAAGGCAGCGCGTTTGCGGTCCCATTCAATTTTGAGGAATGAGCCTTCAGAAATTTCTACAACAGTATTAACGGTGCCATCCTGGTAGCTACCGGGGGTCAATACCTGGTTAAAATCAGCCATATTACAAACTCCTTTTGGTGATTTAACAACTAGCTTATGTGTCACTAAGTATTGTACACTACATGGGAAGCGATTGTATGAAAATTGTTGGACACAGAGGAGCTCGAGGGTTAGCTCCAGAGAACACTTTGGCTGCTATTAGCGCAGCCCTCGATGCCGGCGTTGATGAGATTGAAATCGACGTACGATTGAGTAAAGATGGGGTCGTCGTGCTCTTACACGACCGAGTGATGCCTGTTGGGGCTAAATTACAACTCGTAGCGTTTTTGTCAAAGCGTTCTATTAAAGCCGCCAAGCCTGATGTTGCCTTCTTGGACGAAGCGATTAGTCTTATTAATAGGCGCGTGCCGCTGATGATCGAGGTTAAGGCCGCTGTGCCCATTGAGCCGGTTGTTGCTATTGTGCAAAGCTTTTTGGATGCTGGCTGGCAACCCCAGGACTTTTCGTTTGGTTCATTTAGCCAGCGTACACTTGAGGCACTTCATGCAGCCATGCCGCAAATTCCCTGCGTTGTGATTGAGCATTTTTCGGGCCGCCGGGCCTTGCGCCGTGCTCAAGGAGTAGATACACACACTATCAGCTTAAACCATATCTTCTTGCGTCAAAGCTTTATCCGTAAGGCCACACACCGTGGCTACAACGTATATGCGTATACCGTTAATCAGCCCGTTCGGGCCGCGAAACTACAAGCTGCCGGATTGGCTGGCGTTATCACCGACCGACCAGATTTGTTTGCCAAGGAGTAGCCTCGGGTGTTAGTGCAACTTACGGCGAAAGAGCATGTCATCAACGACATTTGGGCTTTTTGGTTTGAGCCACAGCAGCCGCTGCACTATATTGCCGGTCAATACGTAGAGCTGACCGTACCGCACACACCCATGGACAGCCGCGGTGATCGTCGTTGGCTGAGCATCGCCTCTGCGCCCCACGAAGGAACGCCGCTGTTATTTACCATGCGCATTCCAGCAACTTGCAGCAGTTTTAAGCGTGCCCTCATGGCCGTTAAGCCAGGCTCTTTGCTCCATATCTCGGAGCCAATAGGTGATTTTGTACTACCGCGCCTGACCACTGTGCCAGGCGTACTCGTAGCCTTTGGTATAGGTATTACCCCCATGAGAAGTATGGTCTGTCAAGCGCAACATGAGCAACGGGGCCACCTTACCTCATTCCATGTAGCCACGCCCACGGAATATCTTTTTACCGATATCCTGGACGCTATCCCTCACCACAAAACACCACTTTCGACCACTCTGGGTAGGATTAGCCATTTTACAGACCACATCTTAACTACCGTGCCTTCGCCTGCAGAAAGTATGTTTTATCTTTCCGGGCCAGAACCGCCGGTTATTGCCACCATGGAAAATCTGCTGGCACATGGTATAAACCGCCAGCAGATTGTGCTTGATTACTTTCCAGGCTATTAGCTATTGAATATCTTTAGTGTGGCCTGTTAGATATTCGCGGATATAGAGCGCCGCCGAAGCGCCTTCTCCAGTGGCAGTGGCAATCTGCATAGTAGCACCGCTACGAACATCACCGGCGGCGAATACGCCAGGCATTGAGGTTTCGAGGCGTTCGTTGGTTTTTACAAAACCGCGGTCATCCAACTCGATAGCACTGTCTTTCAAAAAGTCGGTATTCGGTTTAAGGCCTACAAACACAAATACACCATCGGTGGGGAACTCCACTTTTTTACCGGTTGTAGTGTCGGTACCGATTACTTTGGTCACCTTACCGTTCTCTCCTACAATTTCGTCGGTCGTCGTATTAAAATGCACCGTGATTTTATCTTTGAACTTTTCGAGCTCGTGCTGTAATATTTCGGAGGCGCGCATTTTGTCGCTACGTACCAAGATATCGACGTGCGAAGCAAATCTGGTCAAGAACATAGATTCCTGGATGGAAGAGTTACCGCCGCCCACCGAAACGATTCGCTTGTCGCGGTAAAATGCACCGTCACAGGTAGCGCAATAGTGAACACCGCGTGCATAGTATTCTTGCTCGCCTGGTACGCCGATCTTTTTATAATCACAGCCCGTAGCAAGGAGCACTACTTTTGCGCGAACAGGACCATCGGTAGTTTCAAGCAATTTATATTCACCTTCGTCGGTAATCTTAGTTACTTCGCCAAGATCAATAACCGCACCAAAACGTTCAGCTTGTTTGCGCAAGTTTTCGGCCAGTTCCAGTCCCTGCAAGCCATCGGGAAAGCCCGGATAATTATCAACCCAGTCGGTAATTGCCGCCAGGCCGCCAACGACGCCACGCTCAAAAAGTCGCGTCTCAATATCTTCACGTGTAGTATATACTGCGGCCGCCAAGGCTGCCGGCCCGGCACCGACGATAACAACTTGATGGGTGGGTATTTCTTGCGTTTCGCTCATAATAATCCTAGATATTAGGCAATAGCCGGTGCCAATTTGGCTAAGTTGTAGCCAATTACAACCTCTTTGCTATCGTCGTCTTTAGTAACAACTGTAATCGGCACGGTCATCGCACCGCTTAATGCGATTGCTTCGGCTTGTCGCTCCGGAAAATGGTCTACGTTTACCTCGTCGTAGCGATGGCCTTTAGCGGCCAAGTACTTTTTGACCATACCGCATGAACCGCAGGTTGTCGTCGTAAAGATTGTTATATTTTTTGCCACCTCTTTATCCCCCTCACTTTGTTTTTTGCTTACGTTTTCATTATATATAGCGTTTATGCCTACATCAAGCGCACTATATATTGTGTTTTTTACATATTACTGCCCAATAGAGTATAGTGTAACGTCAAACACTAGGGGCGCATTAGCAGGGATGCCGGAATTCTGTGGTGGGTTAGCGCCATAGGCTTTATCTGCCGGAATAATCAGTCGGCGTTTGCCACCAATCTTCATACCGACCATACCTTCTTTCCAGCCATCGATAACCTGGTCAAGGCTAAAAGTAACTGGCTGACCGCTATCAATGGAACTCTGAAAAATAACACCTGTCGCCGCAACTGCACCCGTGTAGTCAACGGTCACGGTGTCACCGGCTTTGACGACGCTGCCCTTGCCTTCTTGGAGGTCGGTTATTTTAAGTTCTTTTACATCACTTACCGGGCCAAAATCTTTGAGCTTTGTTCCCTCTAGTTTATCTTTTTGATCCACTTTTTTCTCCTTATTCGTATTACTGCTTGTTGTGTCCTTGCTATCGTTACCTTTGGTCATGGTCCAGATAACCAGCGCACTGAAGCTACAGGTAGAAATAATAAATACTATTAGGCCGGTTAAAACAAAAACTCGTTCGCGCTTGCTGCTCATGGATATTCCCTTTTACTGTATTCTTAGGCGGTATGAATGATCTGTGGAGGCTGCTGAAAGCCATGCTGCAAGCCATGCAAGATTGCCTGTTTGAGCTTTTCAGACCGGAACCGGACTTTGGGTAGCTCGGATAGCGGCAACCACATGGGCGTGTATAGGTTCTGGCCGAGGGCGTGAATTTTTGCCTCCTCCGAATCGGTATGCAGCTGTGGCGTGCCGCGCACGTATTGACACTGATAAATATACTGATTACCGTATGGAACACCGGCTTCTTCTACGAGCACGAGTTGCGGCGATGCCAGCTCGATGCCAGCTTCTTCTTGTATCTCACGCATGAGCGCTGGAACAAGGTCTTCGCCCAAGTCAACGCCGCCTCCAAGTAAGGTGTAGTATTGCTCACCAAACTTGTTACGATGCATCACTAGTAAGTGACCATCGTGTACGACCAATGCCCTCACTGCACGTCTCATACCTATTTTTAGTATAGACCTTTGCTCGCCCAAGCGCCAGCTTTTTGGAAGTACACGCGCCGGATTATAGGGATTGTTTAGGCCGCAAGGTCAAACGCCTTAAGTTTGCGCTTGGTAGCCTCGGTCTTACTGCCTTGTAGTTTAAGAAGCTGCGCGTAAACTCCTTCGGTCTGGGCCAGTTCTTGTGGGGTACCAATCTCGGCGACCTTACCGTTTACAAGTGTTACAATCTGGTCAACATGTTGAATAGTGCTCAGGCGATGAGCGATAATCAGCGTCGTGCGATCTTTCATAAGACGTTCTAAAGCTTCTTGTACCATATGCTCGCTCCGGCTATCAAGGCTGCTGGTTGCTTCATCTAATATAAGGATTGGTGCATCTTTAAGAATTGCCCGCGCAATAGCAATCCGCTGTTTCTGGCCGCCGCTCAGCTTGAGGCCACGCTCGCCAATCTCGGTGTCATAGCCTTTTTCGAGCTTGCTAATAAACTCGTGGGCATTCGCAGCTTTTGCGGCTTTTTCGATATCTTTTTGGTCAGCACCTGGGTTAGCATAGGCGATGTTATCGCGGATAGTACCGCTAAAAAGCGCCGGATCCTGAAAAACGACACCGATATTATGGCGCAAGCTTTTTTGCTGTACCTCGGCAATGTTCTGACCATCAATGCGGATCTGCCCATCTTGCACATCGTATAAACGCAACACCAGGTTAGCCAGCGTTGTTTTACCTTGGCCGCTTTCGCCCACTAAGGCAATTTTGGTATTGGCCTGAGCCGTAAAACTAATGCCTTGCAACACCGGTTTTTCGTCGTAGCCAAAGGTTACGTCGTCAAATACAATCTCACCCTTTGTCACGGCAAGGCTGGGGTGTCCGTGGGTAAGCGGTTCGGGTTGTTCATCCATAGCTTCAAAATAGTCTCGCGTGTTACTCATTGCGCGCTGAGTGCTGTCTACTAAAAAGCTAATCGTAAAGATAGGAATACGGATAAGCATGGCGTATTGAATAAGCAGCACAGCCGTACCGATACTGTACCTGCCATGTGCTGCCTCTATAAATATGTAGGCAAACACAGCAAAGAAGATCAGATTAAGCACCAGCCGCCGCTTAACATCCTGTGTGTGCCAATAACGACTTTGCGGCTTGGTGGTTTTGACTACGGTGCTAAAGCGATTCTTGAGGAAGCTTAACTCGCGGGTCTCCTGCAAAAAGCTTTTTACGACGCGCACCTGGCCGATTGACTCCGCAAAGCGACCACTGGCGATATCCTGCTCCTGGTTAATGGTTGCCTGATAAGCTTGCCACTTACTGCTGCTGCGCGTAGTGAGATATACAAAAACCGGATACAGCATAAAGAGCATCAGCGCCACCTGCCAGCTAAAGTACGCTACTACCGCCAACGAAAAGATCGTACTAAATAAGAACTGTAAAAAGTTGTTACTGAGCATTTGCATGAACGTACTTATTTGCGTAATACCACGATTCATGCGGTTAATTATTTTGCCTGAAAGCTCTTGATCGAAGTATTTTTGCGGCAGGCTGAGCAAATGCTCATAGTAGCGTTCACTGAGTAGCTTTTGCAGACGGGCCGACATCATGTCGCCCCAATAGCCACCATAATTACTGATGAGGTTTTGGCCTAGATCGGTCAAAAAGATAGCCGTTGCCATCCAGGCCACTAAGGCTATATCAACATGGCCGCCGCCTTGCGCTTTCGTAATTTCATCAATGGCGATCTTGGTAAAGATCGGCTGCAGCTGGGTTACAATAGCGAGCAGAATGGTACTCACTGAAATAACAGCGTAGTATTTACGTAATTGTTTGGTAAAGGTGATGATCCGCCAAATTTCTTTCATATCTGGTGCCTAGTATACCGTAAAATCTCTTGATTGCTAAGAGGTTGTTTCTGGCAGATTATCATGCAGGGCCTGGAGTGCGTGCCGAAGCATAGAGGCCATCTGCGGTGTGGTGTCTTGGCCGCGACGAAGTGTACTTTCGCCAGCCTGCGTAACGGCAGTAATGTAGCGCATCTCTTGCTCGAGGGCTTGGCGCGTAACTGACTGGCCTGCGGCCACCTGACGCGCTAACGACAACGTGCGCCATAAGGGGCTTACACGACGCTGTCCTTGCGGTACACGCCGGGCAATTTCTTTATAGAGCATTTCGGGCTTCTGAATTCCATACAAAGCCCCCATCTGGCGCTCGAGGGCTTGCAAAACCTGTGTGCGGTCTTCTTGGCGGGCTTGTGTAAGGGCTTCTTCGGCTTGACGCAGCTCAGCCGCCGTAGCTGGCGCGGGAACTTTTGCCTTGGGCTTGGTTGTTACCGCCTCAAACTGTTTGTCACGGTCGCCGTGGCCAAACTCAGGCACTTGAGCTTGAGGCTTTGCTGTCCGCCGCAACAATGCACTAAAACGGCCGGCGGCTGCGGTAGGCTGCGCTAACGGCTGTTGTGGCATACTAGCTACAGCAGAATGGTCTCTCATACGCTGTGGCGTGGCGTCAAAGACGTAGTCTTTTCCGGCTAGTACCACCCCTGTTTGAACATGCTTTGTGGCACTAATTGGCCCCGGCTCGTACGGAAGGCTCCAGCCAGATACCTGATACGTGTCATAGCCATTTGCCCTCACTAACTCGTCCAGCACAACATCGGCAACCGTACACATCGAGAGCAGGTAGCCGCCAACCTTGAGCCTCTTAAAGTCACGTTGATTGAGTGCTTCCTGCATTGCCAGCCATTCGGTTTGGTCTGGCACATAATAATCACTTGCCCTGCTAACTATGCCTGCAAGATGCCAAACGGTAAGACCGCGGTCGCGATTCTGCCATAAGTAGCTGGCCATTTCATCTAGGCCCATATCGCGCAAAAGGTTTCGGGTAAGACGTGGCTGGATGAGCATATCCCCAGTGGCGGGCAGGCCATAGGGGTCGTGCTCATCATTTGGGGCATAGACGTGCTCGCCCGTAGAGAGCGTCGTCCGCAGATCGTATCCGAGCAAATGTGGCGGTATGCCCTTCCAGCGCAGATGAATCGCATCGCCAGCACCAACATCGTGCGAAGGATCATGTTCATTCATGCTTGCGGCGGCCACCAGCATTCGCGGAATATCCATACCAGGCAGTATGCCCCGCGCTTCACCAACACGCACTTGCTGACTGGCAGCATACTCTTGCAGCGTAAAGAAAGATGGCGACACCTGTTTATCGACGGTAGTGACCGATGTTTCTGCTGAAATTGATTTCCGCTGAACAATAGGCCCCTTTGGTAAAGCATCGCCATATAGAATGGGAATGTGCGTGAAGCCATTATCAGTTATAGGCCGTGAGAATACTGAGACGACATGAGAATATATTCGCGCTTTCATCCACGTCTTCCAGTCGTGGCATAGCTCTGCCAGGTCTTTTTCGCCAGCCAAGAAATCTGCAATAAACGTTTCGTTTGCACTAATCATGTCAACGGTATCTCGAGGCTCGCCCGCGCTGATGCAATGAGCCAACGCTGTTTCCATACCAAAACTATCGGCACGTTCTTGCGGGCCATCGCGCTGCAGCCTACGGATGTGCGCCTCAGAAAGGCCCATCTTTCGCATTTGTTGCCAAATTGCCGTAATAACTTTTGTGCGAGCGCGCTGCTCATGGTTAGTTTTGGTACGCTCAGGCTGACGAACAGTTCTTTCGTCTATCGTATAGAGTGTTTCCTGATACTTTCGGCGAAGGTTAGGCTGTTCGTGGAGTCGCTCAAGCGATCCGCCTTGTCTCTGAAGATCTTGCAACGCATTACTAGCAACAATTTGACGCTGCGCCTTGGTAAGCGGCTGCTCGTGCTCCACACGTTCATCGATAGTACACAGCGCCAAAAGGCTGTTGTATGCAGGCATGGCTTGGACTGTTTCATCAAGTGCTTGGTCGAACATGACACTTTTATCGAGATTGACTTGGCGTTCGAGTGATATGCCGGCCGCCTGGCCTTTTTCGTATTCTTCGTTTAAGTCTTGCAGGCGCCAGCCCAGTTCTTCGTCAGTCAAAACAATTTTGGGGCCGAGGTCTGTCTGCTCGTATGCGAGGCCCTGGGGCAATACATCTCGCGCTTCGGCAAACATACGCCATTTTAAAATATCGTTACAAACTTCGAGCTGCTGCAAAGCCTCTTCGCTGGCTTCGGCCCGCAAAAGGGCCAGCCGCTTCTTTAGATAGGCACCCTCAAGCATCTTGTCATGTATTGCGTAGGTAAGGTTGCCGCCGTCACCATTCTGGCCGTCGTGCCAAGCTCGATGTAAGGGCGATGCAGCCGTAAATGCCGTCAGCTCTGGTAGTCCAGGGTTATCACCCACGTCAAGCTCAACGTTTATACGCTCTTGACCGCCGGGATTTCCAGCACCGCTCATATCACCAATTCGTCGTACCATAAGGTGAGTATTATACCATAAAAGCGTGCAACCGTCTACAGATATAAGCTAGATTCGGGTGGCGTGAAGCTTTTCTGCAGCTTCGGTAGTGATGGCATCAAGAATACCAGCGACTTCTTCGTCGCGAAGAGTTTTTTCATAGCTCGCGATTGTAAGGCGAAGTGTGATTTGTTTAAAGTCTGGTTCGTCGTCACGCTGGTAAATGTCTACCGGCATCAGACTAACATATTCGTTCGCTTGTCGCGCCTGCAGGGTTGCACTTGCCACGGCTAGCACCTGGGCATACGAAGTTTGGTCCGATACCTTAAGACAGATATCCTGTTCTGTTGCCGGATAGCGGCTTTGCATTTGGTACGGAGAGCGGTCCGGAACTGCGAGGCAGTCCAAAATTACCTCAAAACCCGCCGTGTACTCTGGCAGCTTAAGGTCTTTAGCAACTCGCCGTCTATACTCGCCTACAATAGCAATCGGCAAGCTTTCGGCCTCGTTGGTGTCAATAACAAAGCCGCTTCGGTCCAGATCAAAAGGAGCAGCCAAGGCGGCGTACTGCGGCAGCTCTTTTTGTTCACCTTTAAGCGCCTGTTGCGCAAGATCGCCAAGATCTTTCCAGGCAACAATCTCGTACCCGCTATGCACCTGACTAAGAATATTCTGAAGATAGTACTTGGCACGGTAGTACGCTGCGCCCTCTTGTGGCTTCTTGCTCGCAAACACCAAGCTCAGACGATTGCTTTCGGCTGGCAATGCCGGCTCCTGGGCGTCCGTAACGCCAAGCACATGGGACTTATTCATCTCAAACAAAGCAAATGTATCAAAACCTGCCTTGATGTTGGCGTGCACTTTGTCGAGCAAGCTTGGGCTAAGACTCATGCGATAATATTGCAGATCGGGACTCAACGCGTTTGCCAATGTAAAAGCTTTGCTAGAATCTTGGCCAACTTTTTGCAGCAAATTGCCGTGCACAAAGTTGTAGGTGAGCACTTCGTTAGCGCCCCCCTTGCTCAACAAGGCCCGCAGCCGGCTTTTTAGCTCGAATAATGGATTTTTAGGCGCAGGCGTTAGGTCGCGATGCGGCAAGCTAAGCGGCAGCCGGTCAAATCCGTATAAACGGCCAATCTCTTCTACAATATCCTCGGCAATTTCAATATCGGTACGCCAAAAAGGAGCCGTCACCACGAGGTCATCGCCGTCGAGCTCCACTAAGAACTCCACATTGCGCAATAGGGTGGCCATGTCCTGCGCCGAAAGCTGCAAGCCCAAGCGGCTATTCACAAAACGAGCACCTAACTTAACCGGGGCATACAGGCTGCCGCGCTGCATAACAGCCGCTTCAAGATGGTTGTCATCAATAACCGCCGAAGCTACTTTGCCGCCGGCAAACTGGCGGACCTCATCAACGATCTTAGCCAGCACAGCTGCCGTCTGCAGAGGGCTTTGCCCCTTGTTATTGCGCGTTACGGCATCGGTGAACAAGCCATGGGCCATACTCGTACGCCTAATTGAGTACATATCAAACGAAGCACATTCGATAATAATATTCGTGGTATTGCCGTCTACTTCACAATCGGCACCACCCATAACACCGCCTACGCCGATAAGCTCGCCCTGCGTGGCAATCATAATTGCTTCCTGGCGTGGCTGAATCTCTTTGCCATTTAAAAGAGTAAGTTTTTCGTTAGGCTCTGGATAGCGCACCGTCAGTGTAGCCTTAGCCGCACCGGCGTCTTTGGCTTTTACCTTATCGTAGTCATAAGCGTGTAGCGGTTGGCCGGTTTCGAGCATAAAGAAGTTCGTATAGTCTACGATATTGTTAATCGGACGAATGCCATGCTTGGCAAGATGAATCTGAATAGACAATGGGCTGGGTTGTACAGCAACATCACGCAAGGCAACAGCCATAAAGCGTGGTACGAGCGCTGGCAATTGGTTGTGTACTTCGAGTGGCAATTCTTCGGCTTCTACCTCGGGAAAAGCAGGCTTGAGCGTATACCAAGCCGGACTCTTGTAAGCGCGGCCATAGATACCTTCGATTTCACGAGCTACACCAAGCCAGCCAAAACAGTCGGGCCGGTGGGTAAACATTTTGTTTTCTATATCAAGTATGGTGTCGTTGCGCAGGTTAAAAGCGTCTGCAAATGGTGTGCCTGGCTGCACGTCACGATTAATCTCAAGGATGCCGTCGTGGCTATCGCCTAAAGTAAGCTCGCGCGGACTAGCCAGCATACCGTTGCTGACCACACCGCGCAAAGGACGGGCTTCGAGTACAAATGGTTCGCCCTCAACCATGCTTTCGGGCACTGTCGCACCTGGCGGCAACCAAGCGACCAACAAACCTTCGCGCACATTTGGCGCTCCACAAACAACCTGCACATAGCCATTCTCGTCACGCTCCACATTTGGCGTTGCGCCGTCGTCGTCGAGCTTGCATACATGTAACCTGTCGGCGTTGGGGTGATTATCACAAGACATAACTCTTGCTACCACAACGTCGGCAAAGCGGCTACCAAAATCAACCACTTCCTCTATGGCTCCTAGTTGCGCGCCAATGCGCTCTACTAAATCAGCTACCCCTTGCGGGGCTGGGTCACCAGCGGACTCGTACTTTGTGTTTATAAAACGTAGGGTGTTGCGACTAATCTTCATGGTCAAATGCCTCTTTGATGGTTTGGCTTATGGCAGTAAGCTGCTCGTCGGCCATTTTTGGTCCTTCTTGGGTCGTTATGTATCCGGGGTACACTGGATTGAATACGGTTGCTTTAGGGAACGTACTGCGATCGGCTTGCATGTTGTGCATTGGATACAACTTGGCATGCACATGTGGCACTGCCTCTCCTTCAAATACCATCCCAATGCGAGCGTTTAGTGCTCTGCCGAGCGCACGGGCAACTTTTTTTGTGGCCAGCATTAAGCCGGTAAGCTGTTCGTCGGACAGATCAAAGGCATACTCACCGGGATTCTTTTTAGGTACAACCACCGTTACGCCAGGTGTGTTTGCAAACGGTGTTAAAAAGGCGCAATACTGGTCGTCTTCCCAGATGATATGTGCCGGAATCTCCCGGGCGATAATTCTGTCAAATAAGGTTGGTTCTGTCATTAGAATTGCCTCAAAAAGCTCAATTTTGCCGACTCAAAGTGGCGCACATCTTCGATATCGTACTTCATCATCACTAAACGCTCCATGCCACACCCCCAGGCAAAACCGGAATATATGGCCGGATCAATGCCAGCCATACGCAACACGTTAGGGTGGATCATGCCGCAGCCCAGCAATTCAATCCAGCCGCTGTAGCTACACACTGAGCAGCCTTTTTTATCACAGAAAGGGCAACTTAAGGCAAATTCAAAGCTTGGCTCGGTAAACGGAAAGTAAAAGGGCTGTGTTTTAACATCGAGCTCTTTTTGGTAGTACTCCTGCAAAAATGTTTTAAGGGTGGCGATAAGGTTGCCGACGGTAATATTCTTGCCTACGTACACGCCTTCGATTTGGTTAAAGGTATGTTCGTGGCGGGCATCCACGTCTTCGTTGCGAAACACGCGGCCCGGTATAACTGCTGCAATCGGACGCCCTTGTTCGAGGTTGGCCTTTTGCATTTGCAGCACGCGGTTCTGCATAGTACTGGTATGTGCCGGAGCGATAAACTGCTTGCCAGCAGCATTTGTTTGGGTTGTCATAAAGGTGTCATAGTCGTCGCGAGCCGGGTGGCCTTCGGGAAAATTAAGCATGCCAAACATGTGCTCGTCATCATCAAGCTGACGCGGTTCGACTGCCGCAAAGCCCATCCGGTAAAAGATATCCAGAATAATCTCCAGCTCTGCCATGAGTGGATGCTTGGTGCCCTGCTCACTTGGTAGCAGCCGGGGCCGACTCTCAGGAGCTACATTTTTGTCAAAAGGCGCCGTAACATCAATAGAAGGCAATGCCGTAGCAGCTTCTTGATGGTCGGCAACCATTGCCTGCAATTCTTGGCGAAGCATGTTTACTTCCTTACCAAAGCTACCGCGCTCTTCAGGTGGTAATTGCGGAATCTCGTCGTATAAAGCCTTAACTTCGACCGCCTTTAAAATATCTGCTTTAACGGGCAAATCATTAAACCGTTTCTTGAGGTCATCTGCAACTGAGGCGATGCGAGGGTTTTGATAGTTCATGTTGTTTTTAGTATACCCTGCACCCCTGTTCTTTGGCAAATAAAAGCTAGATGTTCTCGTCGGCCAGACGACACGCAATGCGCGCAAACCAGCGTAAACGTTTGTCGTAGTCAATAGAGCCTGGCATTGAGCCGACTTCCCATGCCGCAAGATTGGCCGGAGGCGGCATGTTCATGTCAACGGCCATGTAAGGTGGGACGTTTGCCTTACCCTCGGGGAACCGGCCGCTCGGCATTTCGATATGCCACACCGGCACTTCTTCGTGTCTGCCAAAGTCGCCCCTAATCTCCGCCACAATCCGCTGGCGGCTCTCATCTGGAAAATAACCTATCCGGAACGCATGACGGGCATTCTTCGTAAGCTCTTCTACCGGGCCTTTTTCGGCTACACCCCACACCGGCGCTAACTCCGGTGCGATGCAATAAGGCAACTGGGAAACGTCCTGTGGCATGGCAAACTCTTCAACAATCCCCTTGGAAACACCGGTCATGATTGTCCAAACATCTTCGCCATTAAATAGTTTGAGCGGATCGCCGGCTCCAGCAACAAGCTCGCCTAATCGGCTACGCGCTTCGGTGACTGCTTGTGGATCGGGCATTGCAACCCGCACTTCGCCCTTTGTGTACAAATACATGTAGCGAGTCTAGTACGTCTACCTGCGTCTGTAAAGTACCTGCTATACTTTAGCTATGGCACAATTTTCATTTGATATTGTTTCGGACTACGACAAGGCCGAAATGAACAACGTCTTCGATCAAGTAACCCGCGAAATCGCCAGCCGCTACGACTTTAAAGACACGCCTGCAGCCATTGAATGGCTTGGCGACAAGCTCGGCTTTAAGGTAACAGGTAGTGGTGAATGGCAAATTGACACAATTATCGAGATTATCCGCAAAAAGCTCGCCGCCCGTGGCCAGAGTCAAAAAGTGCTCGACACCTCGAAAGAAATCGTTACCAGTAACCTAAAGAGCAGTAAAGAGGTGCCTTTTCAGCAAGGTCTTGATCAAGCTAAGTCCAAACTGCTCACCAAGCTTATCCGCGACGAGTTCCCCAAGGTAAAAACCCAAATTCAAGGTGACGCCGTACGAGTTATGTCAGCGAGCAAAAATGATTTACAGGCTGTGATGCAGTTCCTGAATGCGCAAGATCTTGACTTTCCTTTGCACTACACCAATTACCGCTAATGTACTTGCCGGAGCAAAATCGGTATACTAAAAGCATATGCGCGACGATCAGGCCATTTTAGAGCAAGCCAAAACGGTGCTGAACGGCAACGACCGCGGGCTGTACACTATTCCCGCTCACGGCCTGTATCCACACCAATGGTTCTGGGACAGCTGCTTTATAGCCATCGGCTTGCGCCACCTCGATGTTGAACGTGCAAAAATGGAGATTCTAAGCGTCCTGCGGGGCCAGTGGAGCAATGGCATGATCCCGCACATGCTCTTTAACTCCGACAAAGCATACGCCCGCGACCGTAGCATTTGGCGTAGTTGGATTAGCCCCTTTGCCCCCGAAGATGTCGTAACGAGCGGCATCACCCAGCCGCCGATGCTCGCCGAAGCCATCGTACGTATTGGTCAAAAGCTGCCCGTGACTGAACGGCGCAGTTGGTATCGCCAGGTGTTTAAACCCCTGCTACAACATCATCTTTGGCTCTATTCTGAACGCGACCCTCATGGCGAAGGGTTGGCGCTGCAAGTACACCCATGGGAGACAGGCCTGGACGATACGCCACCATGGATGTCAGAATTACACTCACATTTGCTGCCTTGGTGGATCCGGGGTTTACAAAAGACTAAGCTGGATGCCATTTTTGGCTATTTTAGGCGCGACACACGGATAATCCCCAAAGAGCAGCGCTTTTCAAATGTCGATGCTTTGGCGCTTTATGACACCCAGCGCCGCCTGCGCCGCAAAGCCTATAATATTGACAAAATCCTCGATCATGCCCTTTTTGCTATCGAAGATATGACATTTAACGCTATTTTTGTACGCGCAAATGACCATCTGCTCGACATTGCTCGTAGCATTCGTGAACCTCTGCCGCCAGAATTATTAAAACGCATCGAAAAAACCCGCAAAACGCTTGAGGAATTGTGGGATCCGTACACTGAGCAATATTACTCGCGTGATTTTGTCACACACCGGCTCATAAAGGTGCCGAGCATTGCGACGCTCATGCCACTATACGCTGGTACGGCCAGCAAAGAGCGGGCTGCATTGCTCGTAAAAAGCCTCGAGAACGAACATATTTTTGGCGCCACTTTTCCGGTGCCGAGCGTACCACTTAATTCGGCCTGGTTTAAACAGCAACGCTTTTGGCAAGGCCCTACCTGGTTTAATACCAACTGGCTGATTATCGACGGCTTGCGGCGCTATGGCTACCATGAACATGCCGAAGCATTAACCGAAGCTTCGCTTGAACTTGTGCGTAATGGCTCGTTTAATGAGTACTTTAACCCTGTAAATGGTGAACCGCTTGGTGCCCAAAACTTTAGCTGGACGGCTGCACTGACTATTGATTGGGTCGCCTCCCGTAAAAAGAAACATTAGGACGCGATTATTCTACATCGAGTAGCCGAACATCTTCGGCTGACTCAGCAGTTTTGTCGGCCAGTTTTTGCACTTTGCCAAGTTTGCGCTCAATGGTACGAGATTTAGTGCTAGCAGAATCAATAGTCTTAGTGGCTTGCACCAGTTTCTCACGCGTTTTATCCAATAAATCGCCAAACTTGCCAAACTCGCCCTTGATAACAGTAAGCAGCTCCCATACCTCACTGGTCTGTTCGGCAATTGCCAAAGTACGAAACCCTAACTGGTAGCTATTAAGGATAGCAGCAATAGTAGTCGGGCCGGCCACCGTTACACGATAGCTAGATTGCAACTGCTCAAATAAGCCGGGCGAGCGCAGGATCTCGGCGTACAGCCCTTCTGTAGGCACGTATAGCACCGCAAAGTCGGTGGTGCGCGGCGGTAGAATGTACTTTTCTTTAATACTCTTGGCTTCTATTTTGATGCGCGTAATGAGTGCCTTGTGAGCTGCTTCGGCCTCGGTGGCATCGCCCTTTTCTTGCGCCGCAACAAGCCGCTGGTAATCTTCTATGGGGAATTTAGCGTCAATTGGCAGGTAGATAAAACCGTCACGAGCTGTTTTGTCGGGCAGCTTAATAGCAAAATCCACCGCATCCCGGCTACCGGCTGCAAGTTGCACCTGTTTTTGATAATGGTCTTTAATAAAAACCTGTTCCAGGAGGCTTTCGAGCTGTACTTCGCCCCAGGTGCCACGCGTTTTAACGTTTGTCAGAACGCGTTTAAAGTCGCTTACATCGCTGGCCAGCCCTTGCATCTCGCCAAGGCCACGCTGAACTTGCTCCAAGCGTTCGCTTACAAGCTTAAAGCTCTGGCCCAGGCGTTTTTCGAGCGTACTTTGCAGCTTTTCGTCAACCGTAGCGCGCATCTTTTCGAGCTTGTCGGCGTTATCTTTTTGCAATGACTCCAGACGTCCTTCAACTGTTTTGCGGATGTGCTCGAGCTTTTCATCGTTCTTGTCGCGTAGATGCTCAATGCGTTTATCAAGCGCTTCGCGGCTCTGAGTGATGCCGGCCGTTACTTCTTGGCGCAGATCTTTATTAGCCTCGGCAAATTCGCGTCGGCTCAAGGCAAACTCATCACGCAGCGTTTTATCTACGCCGCCTTTTTGCAAACGCATAATAACCATACCCAGCCCAGCCAGGTTTAATACCCCTAAAACAATCAGTCCCGCTTCCATGTAGCTAGTATACCACTCTTATGCTTAATCGAGTTTAAAGAAAACGCGTAGTGGCTGCGGCATAATCCTGATAAAGCATACAACGAACAGGCCAATTGCAAAGCCACCGATGATATCAAGCGGCTCGTGCACGCCCAAGTACATACGTGACAAAGCCATAAGAATGATACCCGTAGGGACCGTCCAACGCCAACGCGTCGGCAGATATGGCAAGATAGTCAGCAGTACGATTGTGGCAACGGTCACGTGACCCGATGGAAAACCAGCACCGCTATCTGCCCAGCGAACGTGCACGTTTTGCATCAGGCCATCAGGCCGCGCCCTGTCAATAACGTGCTTTAGTAAGAATGCGATCGCCGACCCTCCTATAATGGAAGCCGCCAGGCGCCACGAAAGTCGCCAATGGCGTAAAGCAAACGTCAAGACCACGGCGATAGCGCCAAGCACCAAAGCTTCGCGCGAAATACTCACTACCTTAAAGAAGGTCGTGAGGTTATTGGGCCAACCATTGACCCACTCAAAGATACTTCGCTCCCAACCAAACAGCTGATGTTTATTAGCCAAATAGCTGCTTACAAGCACTGTTAAAAAGGACAGAATGAGGCCGACTATATACCAGCTGCGGCGTCCATGATAAAGGGTAGTGTCGGTTTTGCTTTTCATTGTAGCTCAAAGTATAGCACCAAATGCCCTGGGCTGCGACTAGACTTTTTAGCAACTTTACGTAAAATATATTGACATATTATGACAGAGAATCTGCCGGCCCCACTCGGTCCTGAGCGACCGCTTGATACCGAGTTCACCCCCGAGGATGACACCAGCCAGGCAGCATATGTGGCAGCCATTTTCGAGCACGTAAGAACTATTCCGGCAGCCTTCCCTCCATATTATTATCCACACGGCGCAGAAGCCACACTCATGTCTCATTACTGCACGTCGGGTGACTATTATCAAAAAAGTGTTATTGACGCTGGCCGGCCTCAGCTTTTTCATGACGATATTGTTGAGCCATCTTTTTGTAAGAGCACGCATCTTTTATCAGCTAGCATTGCGGGGCGTAAGAAAGAGCACCACTGGTATGGCGTAAACGGCAAGACACCATATGGTGCACCATCTCAAGACCACTTGTCACGCCAGTGGGATATGTTCTTTATTCGTTACATACGGCAGCGGCATCTTGCGCACGCCCATTTTATGCGTTCGCTCCTGCCGGACCAAGATAATACCTACACGCCGTACTTACAAGCTGTTGATACATTGGCCATACCACCTACGGCGCCATTCACAAATGAAACACCCGACACGCCGGCATCTCTTTACAATGCGACCAACTGGGCGCTCGGCAGCCTGTTGAGTGTTCTGCTTTTGCCGCCCGAAAAATGCAGCGCCACTATGAAGCGCCGGGCGATTGAACTCTTTAGCGCTCATGCTAGCCAGGAAGATTTTGAAACAGACCAGCGGAATATCGAAACCAAGCCCATTGAGAGTTACCTACACACTCATACTATGGCCAAGGCATCGCCAGTGATGCGGCTGCCGTGGTCTATGCAACAAACGCATCAGGAACTCGCAGGCGCGCACCATCCGCAATGGCGGCAAAACGCGGTCATTACTCAATATTTTGGTAAACCGTTTGAGCCGCGGGCCGACGGCCTGGCTTCGTTGCTGCAAGAACGCCCCAAAGACTACGTTCAAGTGCTCCTGTTGCGTATATTCGGTGACTATGTACGGCCTGGCTATATACGCGACCTCGCAAGTACCGTGCAGCTTTCGGAGCCAGTTAAAGATATTATCTTTGCCGATGATGCCGCCTTTAATACCGTGTTTGCCATGCCAGGTTCGCGGCAGCAAATGGCCGATCGCCAGCTTGGTCTTAACGATCTTTTGGCTGGCTCAGAAGCAGAAGATGACCCAGAAACACTCCGGGCAACTATTGGCCGCCAAGCGCTTCAAATTAAAGGTCTACAAGGCGATTTGGCGGCGCGCAACACAGCGTATGCCGAGCTTTCGGCGCGACATCAGCAGCTCCTCGATGAGATCCGCCGAGGCTATGTTTCTAATAACGAGGTCTTTACCCAGTCGCCGGAGGAGCTTTTATTTGACAAGCACGGCATGTCAATTCGTGTGGGTGTCTGTGCTTGTGCATTGTTTGTAAAAGCTCTTCGAGAGAAGTACGCCAAACATTACGGTCCGCGTGGTCCCGAAACTAATCCAGAAAAGCTCACTCGCCTCAACCAAGAGCTCGACGCCATCTTAGCGCTCAAGGGCGCTGATGATGAGCGAGCCTTAGAGCAATAGCGGTTATTCTAAAGCGTGAATCTGGTCGTGATTCAGGCCAAAATAATGGGCAAGTTCGTGCCAAACAGTGTGCTTAATCTCTTCTTTGAGCTGAGCGGGCGTACTGACATGCTGCAAAATAGGCCATTTGAATATCGTGATCTTATCTGGGCCGTACGAAGTTACGCCTTGGCGCGAAGTAAGCGGCACACCCTCATACAAGCCGAATAACGTTTGGTCATGACGTAATTTGAGCTGCTCCCGCTGCTGCGGCGTAGGCTCGTCGGCATACACAATAGCCACATTCTTAACCGCGTCCATATGCTCCTTAGGAAGTTCGTCGAGGGCTTGAGCAATGAGCTGCTCAAACTGTTCATCACTGATTTGTAACATACTTCTTAGTATACCGTATTTGAAGAAGGCACTGTAATCGAGGTGAACTGACCGGGCTGGGTTATAAGTTGGAGGGCCGCCGGGCCATAGAGCATATCCTTGCGGAGCGCTTCACTACGAGTGCTCTCGTAGTGGGCGATTGTTTTGCGGTTTGCTCCATAGCAAGCGGCTGCCGCCAAAGCCCCATAGCCAAAGTCCACAGCACCGGGACTGCTCGATGGGAATAGTCCGGTCTCCATTACGAGCTTTTGTGTTTGCGGCAATTCGCCCACCCCCTGATAAGCCACGCTTGCGAGTAGACCCGCACCGGCAATCTTGGTAAGCGTTGGTGCGGCAGCTCTATACCTATCTGCCACCACTATCATCGCCGCAATCGTGACTGCTTGGGGCAAAACCTGTGTTGCAACATTGTTAAGATGCTCGAAAGGATTCGCCCATTGCGGAATGTCAGCCAGCCAATCATGGCCCCGTGCATATGTAACTCCGTCAACGATACCCACCATTACCGGGAGCGAAGCTACAGCCGATAAGAACATAGGGATAACATCACCTCGCGGCTGCGTGTTTTGACTACGGCGCTTTCGCATAGACTATTTTTGGCGTTTGCGCTTGTTTGGGTCAAGCTCGCGCTTGCGGAGGCGCAATGCAGCTGGCGTTACCTCGAGCAATTCGTCGTTCTCGATAAAGTCGAGACATTCTTCGAGGCTTAAAATGGTAGGCGGAGTCAGTTGTACCACACCGTCGCTACTAGAACTTCGCATGTTTGTAAGATGTTTTGCCTTACAAACGTTAATCTCCATATCCTCTTGGCGAGTATTGAGGCCAATAACCTGACCAGCATATACTTTTTGGGCCGGACCAACAAAGATAGTTCCGCGGGCTTCGGCGTTTTGCAGTGCGTAAGGGGTGGTCGTGCCAGTCTCAAAGGCAATGAGCACACCGTTGCGGATCTGCTGCAGTGCAGCACCTTGCGGCTGATAGCCAACCGGCAGGCTATTCATAATAATAGTGCCCTTGGTGTTGGTCATAAGAATATTGCGCATACCAAGCAAGGCGCGGGTTGGCATTTCGTAAACCAGTTTAGTAACACCCTTAGGGCTGGCAAACTGCTCCTTAAGTGTTGCGCGACGCTGGCCAAGTTCCATTTGCACGGTACCAACATGTTCGGCAGGCACTTCGATAATAACTTCTTCAATTGGTTCAACCATTTGGCCGTTTTCTTCGTGCATTACTACTTGTGGGCGGCCAACTTCAAATTCGTACCCTTCGCGTCGCATTGCCTCAATAAGCACCGAAAGGTGTAGCTCGCCACGGCCAGCTACCGTAAAGCCAATGCCGTTATCGTCAACACGCAGACCAACGTTGGTTTCAAGCTCTTTTTGCAGGCGGTCGCCAATCTGGCGGGAGGTAGAGAACTCACCTTCCTGACCTTTCATAGGGCTGGTGTTAGGCCCAAGATAAATACTCAAAGTAGGTGCTTCAACTTCCATGATTGGTAAAGCCTCTGGTTGGTCGGCGTCAGCAATAGTTTCACCAATCTTTGCGTTGGCCACACCGGTAAGCTGTACGATATCACCAGCAACACCTTCGGGCACTTCAAACTTGGTAAGTCCATGACTCATGAACACTAATTCAACCTTGGCTTTGCTCATTGAGCCGTCTTTTTGGCATAGCGTAACCTGTTGGCCAGCCTTAATGCTGCCTCGGTTAATGCGGCCGATGGCATATTTACCCTTGTAAGAGTCCCATGCCAGGCCGGTTACCAACATCTGGAAAGGTTTTTCAATCTCAACTTGCGGTGCAGGAATATCGTTAGTAATGGCATCAAAGATAACATCAAGATTCGCTGCTTCAGTAGGGTCGGCAGGCGGCTGCTTCCAGGCCTTGCCTTCGCGGCCGATGGCGTAGTATACCGGGTAGTGCAATTGGTCTTCGTGAACGGCAAGTTCCAAGAACAGATCAGCAAGCTCGTTCTCGACATCCTGAATACGGCTGGCGGGCTTATCGATCTTGTTGATAATAACAATTGGCTTAAGGCCAGAGGCGAGCGCTTTGCTCAGCACAAACTTGGTTTGGGGCATCGGGCCTTCTTGGGCATCCACAATCAGCAAGCAACCATCAGCCATGTTAAGAGTACGTTCTACTTCGCCAGAGAAGTCGGCGTGGCCCGGCGTATCAATAATATTAATGCGGTAATCGTCATGCTGCACGGCCGTAACTTTGGCAGTAATGGTAATGCCGCGCTCGCCTTCTTGGTCGCCGCTGTCCATAATGAGCGATTGGTTCATTTCGGCCTGGTTGTCACGAAATGTTTTAGACTGCTTAAGCAAACCGTCAACAAGTGTGGTCTTACCGTGGTCAACGTGGGCAATAATAGCAATATTACGAATTTTTGCTGGATCTTGTGTTGCTGTAGACATAACTAATGGCCGGTCCTTTTTACGCCAGCTTCTAACCTGATGTTCTTTCCGTTAATTATACCATTTGTTGTATATTTTCACAACCGTTTTGACAGGCGCTGTCGGTGAGTGATACGGTAGTTTGGTATTTTAAAGCTTTATGGAAAACGACCCACACAATTCAAAAGGAAAGCATCGCGGACCAGGCGCATTCAAACGCTTTGGCCGGTGGCTCATGCGACCATTTATAAGTAGCGGGCAGTCTGAAGCCGCGCCTGCGCCTGAAATGGGTCCGTTGCCAGAGCCTACGCCGTTTTCGGAAGGGCCGTATGAGCTTCCGCAGGACTTTTGGCAGCCCTACGGCGAACATATCGGCTACCCGGAGCAATCCGGTACGGCGCTTCCTACTGACCATAGGCCACCGACCAGCTTTTCGGCGCCGCCAACTGCCACGCCACCAAGACAACAGCCGCCAGTTGACCCTAATAGATATCGGCCCTTTGCCATTCAGGGGGAGGATGATGGAGAGGAAGACGACGATCTATCTCCTCATCGCTGGCCAAGATTCCAGCGGCACCAACAAACGACTGCACCGCCGCCCGCGGCTGCAGAAACTCCTGCCAATACGAATGAGCAGGACAAAACGGTCGTTGTTACCTATGTGCGTGGCAACCGTCGGTTATTCTTCCGCAATAATCAGGGTCAGGATATCGCACCGCCCTGTGAATATAGCAACGCAACGAGTGCTGCCAATGCCTTTGACGCCCTGTGCGGAGTTATCAGCTTTGAAGATCCTTACCGGGCACCCCAGGTAAATCTTAACTTTGCAGCACCTCATATAGGCCGCAAGCCAAGTCCCACACGGACAATCTTGCAAAACATTGCCAATAAAGCTCCCGAGGGAACGCTTGAGCTGATTTCCGGTGGCTATATGGTATCTTTTGGCAATATTGCCGTAGCGAGCGCCCTTTCCGAGACTCCTCAAGATCGAGTGCCTCGTACTTCTAAAAAAGCCCCTGCAAAGACCGCCGAAAAAGTTGAACCAGCAGAAGTTATAGACGAAGCTGAAGACCTCGGCCTAACAGAATACGACCATGCCATTATTACCACTCCCGACCGTCCGTTTGTCCTTCCGCTTTCGAGCAGCGGCGCTATTCTTACAGCTCGCTGCCTTGAGGTGCTCGCAACCGAAGAAAGAGGTATAGACCATAGGTACATAGACATAGCTGAGTCGATTTGGAAGAACATGCCACCGGTCGAACGCAAATTATTTGCCAGTAGCCGCAAGCTCTTGCAGGAAAAGCAAGGCACTGCTATCCGTAAAGAAGTGCTTATGGTACTGCGCGGCCTTACTAATCGTATGAAGATTACGCGCGAACAAGGCAATGAAGACTTTAGAATTATTATGTCTGATTTTAGTGTAAGCTTCCACGAGTCGAGTCCTGAACCTGATATGTTGGCAGATAAACGCTCGGCATTGCTGTTCCCGCCAGGAACATCGCGCCTTGAAATTAGCAGCTACAAAGATCCTATTGAGATTACCGACGAAGACCGCCAATTGGCCTCAACACTGCTGTCGTACGTAGAAGCAATGTTTCCTGCCGACGAAGAAAAGGCTGCCCCTCGCCCCGACATATCGCACGAAACAGCTATCGAATATTTAGATTTTGTTATGAGCCGCGAAGGTAAAGCTGCCCTCCGCGAAGTACTTAAGGCCAGCGGATCAAAACGACGGCCAGACCGCATCACCCGCACTATCCGGCGTCAGATTATTAAACCAGCGTTAGCAAGCGGATATGGCAGCGCACTCAGGCACCGCACCGTTGCAGGCGGCCATATGACCGGCGGTAAAGAAAGGAGAGCGCAGCAAACTGGCGGCGCCCTCCGTGGTAGCACTACCAAGTGGCATATCGGCATAACCTACGATGACGGCCGTCCAGGTCGATAATAGCTTGTTATTTTGTCCGGGGCTTAAGCAATAGTGGCACAATTCCAATCGTTAAAATAATCGCATACAGAACTGCAAAGCCGCACATGATACTCGGCAAGCCTTTGAGTGTTTGCGGCGCTAGCGTGTTGATAATGGCAGTAGGTACCATAAAACAGAGATAGCCAACTATTTGCAAATACAACGCCTTTTGGATAGTCTTTGAAGCTCTTATTGCCAAGGACCACGCCAACCCAATGCCAACAGCGAGCCAAAAATAATAAAAGGCAAAATATACGCCACCAAATGGGCTTGCAAGCTGAAATATATTGTAGTTGCCAGCGCACACATACCCCCTGAAGATTTCATCTCGCAGGCCAAAGAGCAGCGCAAAAGCAGTGCTGGAACCATACGCGGCCCACAACAATACGGGCTGTTTTTTGCCGGCGATTGCCAAAACCAAATGTATGCCCACGGCAGGTAAAAGAGTAATCGCTATGTAGCCAAGTTGCACCCAGCCAATAGGCATTTCGCCCAGCGCAGGCGTACATACCTGAAACTCTGCCAGCTGGAACGTTGCCAGCAAAGCAAGTAACGTTGCTACCAATCGCCCGATAGTCGAAAGCTTATACCGCCACAGCGTGTATAAAAGCAGCCCCAATTCAATGACACATGTCGCGATCATTACAGGAGGAGAGAAACAAAAGAGCCGATTCCTATTCCTATGCCACCGCAGCATGGCTTACACCTTGTATTCTGGCTGTGGCCAGTGACGCTTGGCCGCAAGCAATATCGCGCCGCTTCCTAAAATGTAGGCCACAAAGAGCACCAAGCCACCGAGAACTGGCGCGTATACCAACAGGCCCAATACAACGCTTCCTAAAAGCATAAAGTACAGTGGATTCTTGGTTTTAGCTAACAATAGACGGCCAAGATAGTATGCTGCCACCGGGCCACTGAGCATCGCCAGTACAATGCCAAGCAGTAGCACCAATACTGCTAACGGAATGCCGATAGTACTTATAAGGAGCGCGATAATTGCCGCCGGAAAAGCAAACAGTGCTACAAAACCAGCCAGCATGCTTTTAAGCAGGCTTTTACTCGCTACTTCGCTCACCTTATGAGTCAGGCGCGGAAGCAGCAGCACCAACACCATGCTGAACACGACAAAGGTCACCAGAACACCGAGCATATCCAGAATGCCTGATGTAAAATCCTCTTTTTTCTGCTGTGGCTCGTGATACTCAATACCCCCGGCAACGGCGATATTGTCACCTTTGGAAATCATCTGGTCACTGGAGTAGGTCACTTTACCCTTTACCACAGCATCGTCGGTAAGCTCAAGCTCGCCACCGTTAAACTGCACATTGCGGCCAATATTTCCACCAACCTGCGATAAAGTTCCCGAGGCAATCGTGGCGTCGCGGCCAATCCGGCCCAGCAGTTCAGTTTCATCACCGGCCAAAGTAGCATCCTGGCCTACAACGCTCTCTTTATTTACGGTAATCTTTTGGCCCGCCAAGGTAACGGCGTGGCTAACTTTAGCGCCGTCCAATTGTACTTCTTGGCCTGCGGCCCGAATACTGCCAGTAACCGTACCGCTCACTTTTACGTCACGGCCAGCACAGAGCACATCGCCCTTCACCGTACCACTAATGGTTACGCGTTGGGCAGCACAGAATACGTCGCCCTCCACAGTGCCATCAATGGTTACTGCTTCGCCTACGGCATAGATTGAACTGTGCACGGTCTTATCTTTTGCCACATGTTTTGCAAATGACTGCGCATTACCAACTGCCGTCCAAAAAAGGCCAGTCAAGGCCAGCGCAAACACCGGTAGCGCCAACCATTTTAATCGTACTTTCATAACAATCCCCTGTTTCATAGTAAAAGTATATCGTACTTTACAACGCAAAACGACCTTATAACATGGTTCGCCGCGCGTGAGTCGTCGGCCATGCATGGCAGTAACATATCGTATACTGAATGTATGCCAAAGCCCTTACCCGATCATCGCCTCAGCATTGAACAAAATGACCCCCGGGCATTTCCGTCGCACCACGGAACTCCCGTTACCCCGTGGCACATGTGGCAAACAGCGGAGTTTGTCATTGCCAACCCTGATAAGGTAGCTGACCCTGCGCAAGCCATCCGCTCCCTGGAACGACCCTTACGCACGTTTACCTTGGCACCCCAAGATAGTCATAATTTTGGTCGAGCACTTGCTCTGCAAGCCAGTCTTGGGCCGCTTGCCGCGCGTGCTGCCCGTCAAACACCAGATACAGCACTCATGCAAGACGCCGAAGAAGCCTTTAAACCCACGGCGGACGCAGTACTTACTCTCTCCCGGGTCCCCACTGACAAGACCGGGCGAAAGCTCGCGCCTGTAGTCATATACCATAGCCTTCTGCGGCATGGCGATCCGCACCTCTTCCCTTACTTTGCCTCGCCGCGCGAAGCATCAGAAGAGCATCAGAATGCAAGACACAACCTTTATGTACTGGCAGATGGGCTTAAAGTGCCGCTGCAAGCAACCCTTGGCAATACCAAAAGCGGCAATATGCAAGCAGGCGTATTCCAAATAAAGACCGGTCCTCTCCTGGATACCGTTCCCGAGCTCACCAGCCTTACCGCCGCCAACGAGTCTAACGCCCAGGCTCTTGCTCGGCTTCTCCTAGATGGCAAAGAGGCACCGCCCAAAACGCAAAACGCCGTTGATACAGCCTGCTTTTTCGTAGCTGAGGCTGTTCATTCTTTTATAAAACGAATTACCGACCAAAAAGGCCAACGCCTCCCGCTTGATCAGGCAATACCATGTGACCTCATGCTTTCCAGCCTTCGTGATTTTTGGTCGTACACGGCGCATACTAGAGTAAAGCAGTTACCGACTACTTACAGTTTGCAACACGGACACGATAAGGTTCGGTTTGATCGCTTTACCGCCACTATCGAGGGAAAGAACCGTTGTATCCGCCTCTTTTCGGGTCCTCGACGCACATGGCAGGTCATCCTGCCGCAAGACGCTTCAGTGGCGTCACTCACCTACGATGACAATGTTTTCCTACGGAAATTCCTTAGTCATCCGTTGTCGTAAAAACTCAGATTTTTGCAGGCAGTTATTGCTACACTAACAAGCATGTCCAATTTCCATGAATTACTCGCGTCAGATGCGTACTGGCAAGGTCCCGATTGGGAGCCACAAAAGCCCGCCACCGGAGGCATTATCTTTAAGGCACTAGCTGGCTTGGCACTCGGCAAGAAGCAGACCAAAGCCGAACTGCAAGCTATTGATGATACCTACTTTAGATTCGCTTTTGACGGTGTAGTTACTGCGCCGCTTACCTTTAGCCAGGAGCCGCCGATCCCCAATAGAGGTTCACTACTCAAACTTATCATTGATAGCCGCCGCCTTATTACCAGCACAACATTAAACGACCAAGAACACTGGCAAAGATTTAACGATCAGGCTGCCGCAATGGAGCAAGAGCCATTTTATAGCGGTGATAAAGCTTCGACCTTTGTAAACGGCGACGACGGAGTGTACGGTGTTGAGCGCACCGTTGTGTATGCCCAAGCAACGGCAAGCGGGGCGCAGCTCATTGGTAAGCCAAGCTATCTTTTAGGTAAAGGTGGGATGCACCATCAAGCAATATCCGTATCCAATCAACCAGTTGGTACTGTGTTAAGCAGCCGTAAAGGCGGCGTTTTTACCCAGTCAATCGTTTCGCATGGCGTTTTGCTTGCGCCTGATATTCCGCAGAATCCCAGCCTTCAGCCAGCATAAGTTATACTAAAAGTATGCAGCCGCTCGCCGAAAAACTACGCCCCACACATCTGGCCGATGTTATTGGTCAGGAACATTTGATTGCTCAAGGCAAGATTATTCAGCGCATCATAGAAAGCAAAGAGCCGACCAGTTTAATATTATGGGGGCCGCCTGGCAGTGGAAAAACTACTTTGGCCCGTATTATTGCCGAGGAGACCGAGGCGGAGTTTGTCGAGCTTAGCGCTGTTACCAGCGGAAAAGCAGATGTGACTAAAGTTATCGAGCACGCTAAGGCAAACCAACGCCTTGGCCTTAAAACCGTACTCTTTGTTGACGAAATCCACCGCTTTAACAAGGCACAGCAAGATGCTTTTTTGCCCCATGTAGAAGACGGCACCATTATACTTATTGGTGCAACCACAGAGAATCCCAGCTTCGAAGTTATCACCCCGCTCCTCAGCCGCTCACGCGTGCTGGTATTGGAGCCGCTGAGCAAAGAAGCTATAACGTCAATTCTTAAGCGAGCCGCCAAGCACGAGAAGCTCACTGCCAAAAAGCTTCCGGCTAAAAGCATCGACCTGTTAGCCGAATTATCAGGTGGTGACGCACGAGTAGCGTTAGGTAATCTTGAGCTGGCTATAAAACTAGCCGGCAATGCGCCGATCACAATCACCGTGGTCGAAACCGCCGCGCAAAAAAGAGTCCCCGGTTATGATAAGAACGGCGAAAACCACTATAACCTTATTAGCGCCTTTATTAAATCGCTCCGCGGCAGCAACGTTGATGCCGCTCTATATTATATGGCGCGCATGTTGCAAGCTGGCGAAGATCCATTATTCGTGGCCCGCCGCATGATTATTTTTGCCTCAGAAGATGTTGGCATTGCCGCACCTGCCGCGCTTAATTTGGCCGTGGCTACTTTTCAGGCAGTAGAAAGAATCGGCATGCCCGAATGCCAATATGTGCTCTACCACTGTGCCAGTGTTTTGGCTAAAACCGCTAAATCGCGCCAGGTTACCAGCGCTATGTATGCTGCCCAAAGTGCTGCGCGCCAGCACCCCGACTTGCCAGTGCCGCTCCACCTACGTAACGCGCCCACCAAACTTATGAAGGACTTGGGATACCAAAAAGACTACCAGTGGGAGGCTAATTTTAAGCCAGGGCAAGGCTTTTTGCCTCAAGAGATATCCGACCTCACTATTTGGCCGCAGTAGCCTTGTAAATTGACATATATCATTGTGTAGTATACATTTTAGAGATTATGCCAGAGGCTTATCCCTCATTTAAAGATTTTCAGCAGCTGTGCCGTGAGCAAGAGGTCAGCGTTCATCCCGACGTTATAAAAGCCGGGACGTTGGGCTTTGTTAAAGAGACTCATACTTTTAACCCCAACCCATTCTATGCTGCTATCGCTGCATGTGCCGAAATACACCTGGACACTGCCACGCGTCAGCTCACCGACAAACCCATCCAACTTGAGCAGGGCGACCAAAGCGACATAGGTGCTTTTCTCGCTCCACGGACACTAACCTCAATACTCAACAACAGCTTAGAGCCAACTGGCGGTTTGCCCTGGGATCAAACGTTTACCTGCGATAAAGGTACCGCTATTGAAGCCTGCGAATACGCCGAAGGTTCATTTGCCACTGTCTTTGCCCAAATGGAGGCACCCAAAAAGAAGCTCACAGGCGAGCCAGGTATTGCCGGCTACCAGATTATTACCGGGGAGAATAATCGGCCGATTGCCGTACGTAAAGGTAAGGGCGTACCCTCTACCCTCTCTTTGGTAGACGTCTGCGTGAATGGGATTGCGTACCCGGCAGGCTCCTTATTTCGTATGCAGCTCCGCGAGGATTGGGACGGCCACACCTATTACACCCACGTACGCGAGGGCCGCCAGCAACACATTGGCGTCGAAAGAGTAACGCATATGACCTTCCGACGGCTTACCGCCCTGGCAGAAGAACCAGCCGCGCGTCAACACATAAACCCCGTCGACTTTTCGACAAAGCCCGAGAGAAGCAAAGTATACGCCACTTACACCTTGGAAAAAATGCAAAAACTAGCCAAAAAGGCCCTGAAGCACACCCTTCCCTTGGCATGATATTGTGATTTTCATCACAATTTTATACTGCATATGCTTGCAAAGTGCGCTATACTTGTTCGCATATGAAACGAATTATGAGCGCGCTAGCACTCGCTGTCCTCATCGGATCAACAGTGGTAGCTCTCCATAGAGTAGACAGGCCCGACACTCCGGCTAACACCGAAGCAACCACCGCCAGTTCTACCCACCACCATAAGCAATAACAGATATATATTCGCTATTTGTTACTTGAAAACATACCTAACAGATGCTACTGTACCCTGTAGTGTGTGTAATTTAATACCATAAGGGTATTGACATTTTTACTAATTTAGTATAGAATGTTTTCAGTTCTCAATTAGGTGAGGAGGAGAGAAATTCATCATGTTTAAGAACATACTTAATAAGGGTCGTTTTATGCTCGTAGGTGCCATCATGGCTTTCGCAATGATCGCTTCTGCTGCTACGACACTTATGAACAACACTACAGCCGCTGCTGCTTCGTCTTGTGACAAAGTAAACATCGTTTATTGTGGTGTCAACAAAGGTAGCCTTTCGAGCGACATTAACTCGTTCAAGGACTACTACAACACTAACAAATCTGGCCACAAGTCTTCGCCAACCGTAAAGAAAGACTACACTGACATTCAGGCTGTATACAACTGGGCTGGTGCTTCTAAAAGCATCGTCAGTGGTATGACCACCAGCAACACTAAGCTGGGTACCTTGTACAAGGACGGTCGTATCGTTGTAAACGGTCAAACCGTCGGTACTGACGCTTGGGTATCTGCCCGCTTTAACAGCGGTAGTGGTTTCACCCACGTTACGAGCAATGTATACGCTCGCAAAACCACCACTTCATTCGCTAACAGCTCCGCTCCTGTACTTGTGTACTTTAACGGTGACAAGATGGGCTTCGCTGTAATGCTCGACTGTGGTAACGCCGTTAAGGCAACCCCTAAGACCACTCCAAAGCCAGTAGCCAGCATGAGCTGTGATCTGCTTACTTTGGACAAGAAGGGTGACAAAGACTTTGGCTTTAACGCTAAAGCAAGCGTAAAGAACGCTACCATCAAGAACTACAGCTTTGACTTTGGCGATGGCCAGAACAAAGACGTTCCTACTAGCGCCACTAGTGCTTCTACCAGCCACAGCTACGCTAAGGCCGGTACCTACACTGCCAGCGTAAAAGTAACGGTTGTTGCCGATGGCAAAACCAAAACAGTAACTTCTGCTAAATGTGCTGTTCAGGTAAAGATTGCTCAACCTGAGTGTAAGCCTGGCATCCCTGTTGGTGACCAACGCTGTGAAGAAAAGCCAGTATACGCTTGTAACGAGCTGGTTATCACCGCAACCGAAAACAACACCAAGCAATATAACTTTACCGTTAAGGCTACTGCCGAAAACGCTGTAATCAACGGCTACACTGTAGACTTTGGTGACGGCACCGCTGCCTACGAAGGCACCGACGGTAGCGTTGACCACACCTACGCTAAGGCTGGCACCTACACCGCTAAGGCTAGCGTTAAGGTAACTGCAAATGGCAAAACCGTGGTTGTCTCTGGTGACAAGTGTGTTGGTCAGGTAACCATCCCTGAAACCCCAACTCCACCTGAAACCCCAGAAACTCCTAGCACCCCGGAAACTCCTGCCCAGGAACTTCCTAACACCGGTGCAGGTAACATGATCGGTTTGTTCTCAGGCTTTAGTATTGCCGGTACGGCAGCTCACCGCCTCTTCACCCGTCGTCGCGGCGACCGCTAATAAGCAGTCACAAAACGACCTCCTCTAACAACCACCGCCCCAAACGCGGTGGTTGTTTTTTGCTTGTTAGCCCCAGCATAGTGCATACTAAGTAATATGCAGTTGCTTGATTCACTTGATCGCTTTCAGCAGAAGCACCCTAGCTTGGCGGTGCCGGTTGCTGTTTTTCAGAAGTACCGGGCCGACCAGGGCAACGACCAGGCAGCTATTCTTACCTATTATGGTTTCTTAGCGATATTCCCTCTTTTACTGGCGCTCCTAAGCTTGCTGGAAGTAGGTCTGGCGACGCACCCCCAGTTCCGTGAATCAATTGAACGGTCCGCGCTTAATAGTTTTCCCCTACTATCTGATACGCTGAGTCGCAATATAGAAGTTCAGTCAGGTACCTGGCTGCGCGTGGTTGGCAGCGTACTGGTAGCCGTTATGGCTGGCCTTGGCATTGCCAATACCACCAGGCGCATGATAGGCGATTTTTGGGGCGTGCCAGCAAAAGCAAGGCGCGCGTTCCCGCACGATCTGCTGGCAAGCTTGGGCATGCTGGCAACAGGAGGCAGCATTTGGATAATCACCACTGTTTTAACACAATTTCTCGTGGGTCGCGGCACGGTGTGGTATAGCTTACTGTCGCTCTGTATCAACACCGGGCTTTTCTTTTTATTCTTCAGGTTAGCCACGCCGCCTAGTATCGCCAGCCGCAAGCTGCTTATTCAGACTATCCTAACCGGTTTGGGCTGGTTTATACTCCAACTTATTGGCCAATATTTAGTACGGCATCAACTGCGGCATTTGAGTCCCCTATATGGCAGCTTTGCCGCTGTATTAGGGCTTTTATTTTGGCTTTACCTGCTTGCCCGCATGGTACTCTATGCCATTGAAGCCGATGTAGTGGTGAGCAAAAAGCTCTGGCCGCGAAAGCTATTTTAAAGTAACAACCTGCTCCCAGGGGAACTCAGGCCTGCCAAAATGACCATAGGCAGCAGTGGCCGCGTATAAAGGCCGCTGGAGATTAAGCTGCGTGACAATATTCTTGACAGACGGAACCAGCACTCGGCGAGCAAAGTCATACAGCTCTTTTTCGGCAGCGGAGGCCGTATCATAGGTGTTTAAGGTGAGCATGACCGGTTCTTTTGCGCCGATGTAATAGGCCAAGGCAACTTCGACCTCGCGGGCCAAGCCTGCTGCGACGATATTCTTAGCAATATACCGGGCGGCATATGCTCCCGAGCGATCAACCTTACTAGGGTCCTTTCCGCTAAACGCTCCGCCGCCAACGCGCGCAAATCCGCCATAGCTATCCACAATTATCTTGCGACCGGTTAGTCCGGCGTCCGTTGACGGGCCGGGAATATACCAAACACCGCCGCCATTTATAACCACATTCTGGCGCTCCACACTATAGCCATACCGCGCCAAAACGGGCTGCACAAGCTTAGTGTATATGTCATCGGCCACTGTTTGGGGCGATACATCTTCGCTATGTGGCACGGCAATTGTTACATGCTCAACGCTTACCGGCCGATCATTCTGATAGCTAACCACCACCTGTGCTTTACCATCGGGACGCAGATAGGGGATATCCTGTGCTTCGCGGGCGGCATCGAGCGCCTTTGTAAGTGCATGAGCCAGGGCAATCGGCAGCGGCAGCAGTTCGGGCGTTTCGTCGCAGGCATAGCCAAACATCATCCCTTGGTCACCCGCCCCAAAATCATCAACGGTTTGCGCAATTTGCGGCGATTGCGTGTGTAAATAATTCTCAATAACCGTTTGGTCGCTAAAGCCCCACGCCGGATTGGTGTAGCCAAGTCGTTTAATGCAGGCGCGGACCACGTCCTCGACGTTGACCTTACCGGTGCTGGTAACCTCGCCGGCAAGCACCACTCTGTCGTGCGCTACCAGGGTTTCAATCGCAACGTGACTGGTGCTATCCTGCGCTAAATAGGCGTCTAGGAGCGCGTCACTGATCTGGTCGGCCACCTTATCGGGGTGACCGGCGCACACTGACTCACTGGCGAACTGCGTTACTTTTGACATAAAAATATCCTTTCTGCCATTACGGCGGGAAAGGATACCTCTAAAGAAGCAAATATCTCTCCCGCTGTGGCGGGCTAGATGGAGCACCTTATCGGCTTATCGACAGGTTGCTGGCAGGTCATAAAGCTAGATCTCTCGCTGCACTCTGTATATTCTTGATTGTTAAGCTCCTATACTGTAGCACTTTTGCCAATACTAATGCAAGTCGCATCTTTGACGAACGCCTTGATACATGGTACTATTTGCCCACACATGAGAACATATACAGAACTTCGCCAGCTGTCTGCTTTTGAGATTAAGGAGAATATGGGTCAAGCCCTGTATGATGGGCTTGCCTTAACCAAAAGTGAATGGGCTGACCTGGGAAACAACCATGTCAGCAGACTGGCCACATGGGCAGTGTGCACCTTTGCTGCGCAAGATTTCTCTTACGCTATCCCTAAAGACAAAGCGCCGGACGATCCGTTGTTGGTGGGAGCCGATTATCCTGACGCACCCACACATCACTTTGAGCATGGCATTCTTGGCAAGCGCGTCAAAAGCCTCTACGAGCGTGCATGCAATGGCGATGAGTTGGCCCAAAAACGCTTCGACAGACTAAGCAGCCGCACTGCCGAGTTTATCTTTATATTAAACGACTCCATGCCCCACTGGAATGACCATTTTCGCGACGCGGCAACCCTGCCGCATACCATTATTACAATGGATCAAGATACGTCGTCTGCACATTTTATAATCGATTCGGGCAGAGCCTTGACTCACCCGCTCGAAGGGCCGCAAGAGCGTATTGCCAGCCTCGGCCCTGGCCTGAGTGGCAACGTATTACATATGCTGCTCGGCGGCATCGCTAAGAATTTTTACCAGATACATGGTGGTATGGGCGGTGTCTTTTGCTCCGATTGGAACCGTCTTAACGAAGAAGGCTTACGCTACCGGCTCGAAAGTACCGCAGAGAGCGACCTCCCCGGCCCGCTCCCAGAAGAATTCACTATGCTTCCGCAATCACATCATTCAAGCGCAGGTATCGCCAAAGGCCTCGGGGTGCTTAGGGATAAAGAAGTTTCACTTGACACCGTCATTATGAGCTCGGTGCATAGCGCAGGTATTGCGGAGTGCACAAGCGGCATTGAACAGAGCGCGCAACTACTCCGCCCTGGCGGCTACCTGCTGATGCTTTCCATAGATACATCTGTAGGGCCTTTAGCGGGCCTCGACAAGCTCACGCCAGTAGCTCGTGACCTCTTTGGCGAGCCGAAGCTCGACAAACCTTGTGGCTCTAATAAATATTTGTCCGATCCGCAACGTTTTGGTTCGCTCCCTGCCTCGGCGCTTGTTTTTCAAAAATCATAAGCTTGGTTTGCATCCCCCTTCGATCTCTGCTAGCGTAGTAGAGGATTATTAAATGAAAGGTGGGTTACATAAAATGCCGAAAGTACAAGCCAAATCGCCAGCAAAAGGCCCCTGGTGGACACTTCCCTATGTAATATGTGTGGTAATATTCTTGTTTCTTGTATCGTCCGTTGTATGCTGGTGGTCGTGGAAACGTCATGCCATGGCTCTGTGTAATGTGAACAATTTGCAGTTAACTGCTGGCCAACAAAGCGGTGCGGCCGGCACTATTTACCAGAATATGAACGTCAAGAATACCGGTAAACGAACCTGCGCCATCGGTGGATACCCTGCAGCATTCCTGTATGGCAATGACGGCTACGCCATTGGATCGTCGGCGGCACTTTCGCCCAACCCAGCACCTACGGCAGTGACACTTGCCCCAGGTGAAACAGCCCACACAACGCTTGGATTCCCCCAGCATGGGAATTTCCCAAGTGGCAGCTGTAGCAGTGGCACTTCTACCATGCTCAAGCTCTATTTGCCCGGATCAACCGATTCGCTTCAGACTACCCTGGAAGAATACTGGTGTCCCGGCTTCTCCGCAACGGCCATGCAGCCCGGCAGCTAGCATCCGTGGCGCAAGAATAAACAAAAAACACCCCTTGGCCTGAGGGGTGTTTTTGAGGTTCAAAGAGTGTTACAAAGCACCGGCTCTCGAAATGAGCACAAACGAAGCCACGATAATAGCCAACGTTATGAGGCCCGCCTTGCGGCTCACGCGCATTCGCAACCACTCTGCGCCCAGGTAGTAGTATGGGAAAACGATTATCACCAAGAAGGTGCTCGACAGCAGACCAAATATCAGCACCACCGCCAAACCTTCCCAGAATGGACTGGCAATCGCCAACGGGATAAGTGACACAACAGCGGTAAAGCTGGTTGCAATCAGTGGCCGGAATCGCTCGCTCAGGGCACCCACCACAGCATCAACAACCGGCTCTCCCTTACGCCGCAATTGGTTGGCGTAGTCTGTAAGCAGAATGGTGTTCTTAATGCTCAGGCCAATGAGCGCGAAGAATCCGAGCATCGCAAAGAAGCTAAAGGCGTTGTCGGTAATGAACAAGCCAAACGTTACACCAAGCAGGCTAAATGGAATAGCCAAGAAGATGAGCAGTGGTTGCGCCAAGGAGCGGAACTGCACGGCCAACAGCAAGTAAATCACAAACAGCAGAATGGGGAATGCCAATGCCAGCGAAGCAAATGACTTTTGGTTCTCGTCTTCTTGACCGAAGTTAAAGTTTAATGCATCTGCTTTAAGATTATAGGTTGCCAATTTATTGGCAGTAAATTCATCCTGAACGGCTTTTTTGGCCAAGGTCACCAGCGTGGTAGTGTCCGTACCGTCAAAGTTAGCCGTGACCTCTATGTACGATTTGCCATCGGCGCGCAAATAGGTGTCTAGTGACGAAACAGCACTAGTGGTAACGTGCGCCTTCTCGCCGCTGGCGCGGGTTAAGGTTAGGTGCTTGAGGTACGACTCAACGTCAGCCGCAAGCTTTTCACCAGCTTTGCGATCGGTAGTTTGTACTCGTACGGTAAATGCTGACGCTGGAGGACCGACATCTTGCTGACTCACCGATACATTGGCGCCGTTAAAGTCCTTAAAGGCTGTTTCGAGCTGTTTTTGCAACTCTGGTGCTCGCACATCACGTTTTTCGTAGGGTGTAATAGCAACTTGCGCCGTTGCCGTTTGCTGGTTGGCATTACTGTAATAGGCACCTTTCACAAAATTGTCGCCCAGTATTTGAGACATAACTGTGTCAGCTTTATCGGTAACTTTCTCGGCCTGCGCCAAGGTAGTTCCTTGGGCAAAATCGAGTTTTACAATTAAGCCGTTAGAGTCTTTGCTGGGTGGGAAAATGTTAAAGGTCACTTTTTTAAACAAATAACCGCTCAAGCCCATAAATAGTGCGCCCACCAATACTGCGCCAAGTCCAACGCCCAGTAGTTTCTTTCCCGAATGACGCGCCCAGAGCATCGGCTTGAGAATAAAGTTGGCGACACTCGTTTCAAAACCGGCCGCTACTTCGCGCACGTTCTTTTCGCCCATTTGCTTTTTGCCGAGCAGTAAATACTTAGCAAAGAATGGGATAAACACCAAGGCCACGCACAAGCTCACAAGTAGGCTTGTAATAACTGTTATTGGAATAGCACGGATAAAGCTACCTAAAATGCCACTCACGAACAACAATGGCGCAAAGCTCAAAGCAGCTGTTGATGTTGCCGCAACCATTGCCCGGCTTACCTTACGCGTAGCTACTTTAACCGTATCGCGCGGGTCTTTACTGCGGCGCCGCTGAGCGTCGATGGCCTCAATCATAATGATGGTGTCATCAACAATCAAACCAAGACACAAAATGAGCGCAAAAAGCGTAATAGTATTAAGGGTGTATCCCGCCAAGAATAGAATACCAATAGTTGTGGCCAAAACGGTCAGCATGGTCACCACGGTAATCAATGAGGCGCGTACGGCAATAACGATTGACCCGACTATCAATACGGCAATTAACCCCTCGAAGAGTGATCGCTGCAGTTCGCCAATTTGGTGCTTGATATCTTCGGCATAGCTAGCGCTCACCTTAGTTGTTACAGATGAGTTAGCGTGCTGAGCATTGTATTTGTTTAGTAAGTCCTGAAGCTGTTCGTCCAACTTAATAACATCGGTACCACTCCGTTGCACAATGCCCACTGATACTGAATTATAAAAAGCAGACTGGCCATTCTGACGCTCACCAAAGCGGTCAAAAAGAGTTTGGCTTGTGCCCTGCTTACCGGTTAGCGGGTCGGTGCCTGTTACATACGGGTCAACGACTGACACACTCTTAATATCGGCAACATGCTGGTCTTTTAGGTACGTTACAACTTTTTGAGCTTCCGCCGTTAGCTGCGCAGTAGAGGTACCAGCCTTTTTGGCATATACCGAGATAACAATGTCGTCACCCCGCTCGGTAAAACCAAACTTTGGCGATTCTATTTTGAGTGTGGCTTGCTTAGGCAAAACATGGGCAGTATCAATTGCCTTTTGGATGTCTTTACCAGCTACGTTGGCATCGGTGCCTTCTTTATACTGCACTGCCACACTGTAAAAGTTGCTGCGTGACTGTGCCTGCACGCTTTGAACACGACTATCCTTAAGAATAATGTCACTCACGGGCTTTGCCACATTGGCATCCACCTTTTGAGCGTCATTTACCAAGTATGCGCCAGTTGCCACCGAGTACGGAATCGCTACGCTCGGAAAGCCCTCCCGCTTCATAAATGTTGTGTAACTAAGCACGCCCATGGCGGCAATAACGAGCCATACGAGCGCGATAAACCGCGGTCTGTCGAATGCAAAGAGACTCAAACGCGATAACAACCGGTCCTGGCCGTCTTTGGCGTACGTCTTTTTAAGGCTTTTGTTCACAGGTATCCCCTTACGCTATTTTTCTCCTTTATAGTACCAGCAAATGATTACCTTGAAAAGCCTTAGCAGCTAAGATTTTTAGAAAGAGAACAAGCTGATACGTTAACCTGCAAGACCGTTATTTCTGGTCAATTGTAAAAAACGAACAAAAGTTTGTCTTGTTAAACGTAAGCATTATTAAGTAAGATGTACTAGTTACTAGTTAAAAGGAGAAGTTATGAAGCAACTGCAGAAATTGAAAGCCTTCCTGGGTGGTTCTACCCTGGCGGTGCTTGTTCTTGCCGGTGTTTCAGCCTCAGCCCTCGCCGCAGCACCAACTGCGTCACGGTCTAATCTGAAACCACCTCACACCAACAATGTTTCCGGTCCTCAAAGTAAGCCTGCCGTAGAAGCTGGTAAAGTAGACGCAACTAAAGAAGCCGCAAAGGGTAGCACCAACTATGTTGCTGCAAACGCAGATGGCTCTAAAGTTGCCACAAAGCAGACTATGGCTGCGGCCGCAGGCTACAACTCTGCTGTTGACTTTTCAACACCTTACAACTACTGTTACCACAACTTGACTTACACCACACTCAAGAACAACACGTCGTCCACCCAGTACGTACAGGTTCGCTTGTACAACCAAACTGGCTACCGCGACATTTACACAAGTGTTGCTGCTAACAGCTACGCATACCCTGCATTCTACGGTGTAGATGGCGCATGGTACGCATACGCTTACGTATGGAACGGCACTAGCTACAGCTACGACGAGTACATGAGCGGTAACAACACTTGCCAAGTTTCTGTAAGCCGCACCTACAACTCTGGTGGTTGGGTACAGCTTAAGATCCAGAACACGGGTACAGCTTACGCAACCCAGGTTTCTTCAGAGCTTGCTCCTTACCCGCTTAACAGCACATACTCGCCATACACAGGCACATTGTATGACTACCCAACTGCTGGTGGTGCCGCTGTTTATCGCTGGTTCTACGTTGGATATAGCCCTTACGGCATATCATCAGTCACGTCAGGTAGCTGGAATTACCCATCCTACTTTACGGGCGACCTTTAGTACAAAATTATTAATCAACGCTAGCTAGTAACACGTTCGCGTATGGGCAGCTCCTACAGGGGCTGCTCTTTTTTGGAGTCATGCTGTGGCGTTCCTACCTGAAAGATGGTATAATTTTACTTTATGTCAGCATTGCCCCACCCAATTAACACCGCTTTTGAAGCAGTACATAGTTACAATGAGGCTCCTGAGCGCCGCGAGGAGTCAGGCGCTTTTATGGTCCATGCTATGCATGTTTTGACCGCAAAAGACGAGCTAGAAAAAGCAGGCGTAGATTCTGGCGAGGTACAAAAAAGTGTCAGCGCCGTTGAGGGTGCAGCGATGGACGAAGACAAACGCACCATTGCAGACTTTGCCCAACTGGAACTTGGTCAGGCGCTTGGTGCGGTAGGGTTAAGTGCTCGCTCAGCAGGCTTTGGCTATATGGCACCTGCTTTTGAAAGCCCGGAGCGCTTTACGCAGGCCCTTGCCGAAACACCACACGACACAGTGAGTGCTGTAGCCGCACAAGAAATAGACACACTATTCACTATGGAGTTGCAAAATGCATGTTTGGTTGGTGCCGCTCGGGATATAAACGAGCTACTCCGCCGCTACCCGCAAACGACTGAAGTACTTGAGGCCTATCCCGAGTTATTAAGCATAGATGCCACAAACCTAGAACGGCAGCGCACGCTTTTTGAAAACGCTGAGCACTATGCGCCGCAGCTTGGCCGCTTGGGCGTGGCACAAGCCACCATGGACACCATTCAGGCTGTAGTTGCTGCCGAAAGAGACGGCGTGTTGCCGGAGTACTCGCTTTTACACATGATGGGCGCTTTTGAAACAAACCAAAGGGACGTTAATAACTCATTTGTTGGTTCGTGGTACGAAGCCGAGCAGTGGCAACCGCTCGACACCGTAATGCAAGGCTTACGCCAGAACCATCCGCGTGCAGCATACTCCAGCTTGGGTCATTTGCTGCCCCGCACTATCGAAAAACTTATTAATCCTGATGTTATTGAACCAGAGCCGCTTTCTGCCGAAGATCGTGAACTCTTAGAAGATGTTGGCGCGTTTGATATTCCTGAGCCCACAGCCGAAGAGCTTGCTGAGCAAGCCGCCTACGTACAGTTTTTGCGTGAACGCCAGATTGCATACGGGCTACTTTAGCGCCCGCACAAGTCCGCTTACTGGGCAGCGGCATATCTATAACCTAGCACGCACCTCACCATATGCACATTGGATATAATAAGCCTGTGCATCAATCAACACCAGAACAACCCGACCAGCAGTCGCTGCCGTATATGGTCAGGGATCATATACTACGCGAACCTGGCTTGCAACGTAGCGAACGGGAAGCGCTTCGTCAGACAGTAGCCGAATTTTTGTCCGAAGGGCTGTTAGTTTTTGATGCGCCCGATGCCCTCACCCCTGAACAGCAGGAACACAGCACCACGTTTCCTCATACGCAGAATGTCTTGGCACTCGGGGAGCAACTTGTAGCACAGCCAGAAGCTACACGAAACCTTATACTCAGTAGCTTGTGTATCGACTGGTTGCTATATGGTAAACGGTTCGACAAACGAGAGATAAAAGCCCAGTTTGCTCCTGGAAAGCAATCAAATATATCGTCACTGGCCCGCAAGGTGCTTTACCAGCTACGGCATCCTGGGGAGACATATACAACGCCAGCTGCTCGAGTTGCAAACGAAAAGGTAGCAGCCTGTATTGGATGTATTGTAGGAAGAGGCGTTGCTCAGGCTGGTGTAAATATAAATACGGCGAGTGTTCGTGCTTGTTCGGAAGTAAGTCCGGCATTGTTTGCCGCTGCCCTTGAGCAATTGGCAGACGGTGAGAATCCAATTGTCGAGAAGGTACATGCCGATACTGTAGCTAGCCGCAATCGCTACGCTCTGACCCAGGCAGGGATGGCGTTAAAGGGCACCCCACGCCCAGGGTGTACGGTTGAATTACCTAAGTATGCGCGATATGCGCGACAGCAACAAACCGAGCAGCTCAATACGTTCGTGCAGAGTTACGCGGCAGACATGAACAAGGCAGTACGCGCCCGGCTCATCAAGACAATGCGGCAAGCTATTAAAACAGGCGTTATTCAATTTTCAAAAACTGCTGGCCTGCCCCAAGAAGAACTCGAGGATACGTTAGAATGCAAACAAGAAAGTGTCATCATTGGGCCTGCACTGAGCACCGAAGCAGAGGCAGTACAGCAAATTGTTATCTATACGATGGGGCTTAGTAGAATCGTCTACGGCCGCACACCAGCTCCTGAGGTGCTCCGTACGATGTTGGAGACGCTCGGGCACAATAGTCCTGCGGAAGTTGCAAGGCTCTTTTGGTCCCAACGCGAACAAAAAATGTCGCAGACTATACGTGGCATGGAGCCATGAAAGACTGGAAATTGCCAGCGTAACTTGATATAATAGCTTACGTTAACGACATATTGGGGATTGGCCAAGTGGTAAGGCAGTGGGTTCTGGTCCCATGATCGGGGGTTCGAATCCCTCATCCCCAGCCATGATGTGTGCTCAATCGGTTTGGAATTGAGGATACATCGAGGAAAACGATGGATATAACTATAGAGGGTTTTAAAAGTCTCAAAAAGGTAAGATTGAATGACCTTACCAGAGTTAACTATCTTATTGGCGAAAATGCTTCGGGTAAATCAAGTGTTTTGGAGTGTCTTCAGGTTTTTAATGCTGCCCTCAACACTAATGTTAGAAGCGGCAGTTTTAATATCGTAGGCCTAAACAAGCATGCTTTTAATAATAGCGGCTTTAAATTTAGCATTAATAGGCCCAGCGGGCGGGTTATTAAAATGCAGGTGCCGGTCGATAGCGACATTCAGAATGGACAAGTGAACCACGGCGCAAACGAAATTATAACGATTGACGACGAACCATTATGGCGATACCACGACGGCGATAGTCGGCGCGAGGCGCTGCGGAGAGTCGAAGCACTAAGCTTTACGACGGCATACGTTTCGGCCATTCAGGAATTAGAGTCCGGATATTACATTCGTCCGACCTTCATGGACTTTAATTTTGGTGACATTGATATAACAAGTTCAGACCACCTAATTACATTCCTGAATAATTATTACCCGCACATCGGCAAACAGAGAATCAATTCAATCATTAAAACAATGCGTAGCGATAATGCAATTATGTTGCAACTGGTTGAAAAAGCTGAACACGGTGGACGAGTAATATACTTCGAAGACAGCGAAGAACATGTGCCGATCGCTTCTTTGTCGGGTGGATTGCGATCAATGATACGACTTTATTATGGCATTGAAGGTCAGCTTCGCAATATTCCCACCAAAGAAAATATTATGCGGATCATCTGTATTGAAGAGCCCGAGATCGGCTTTCACCCTAAGTTGCAAAAAGAGCTACCTGGTATTCTTCAAGATTTTGTGAATCGATATTCTGATGTGACTTTCTTCGTTACTACACATAGTCCGTTCGTAGCAAGTGCTGCATCTGGTTTCGAGGAAAGTCAAAGACTATACCTCTTCGACAAGGGCAGTTTAGTAGACTTAAACCAAGATCATGTGGATGAGAGCAGTGGTTATAAGGGCGGGCTCTGTCTTAACGTCATAGCGCAAATGCTTGGTGCCGGTTTTGGAGATATGGGAGTAATGCCCCGCACGAGTGAGCAATTTACCGTCGTGTATTGCGAAGGCGCCAGTAAAGACCTGAGAGACTCAATCCTATACAAGAGAATCTTTGCAGATAAAAATATTATCTTCATTAGTTGCGCCGATCTTGTAAATGCTGTCTATGCATTCCGACTTGGACTTGAGGGTGCAAGATTCATGCTGGGCAAAGAAACCCGAGTCATGGCTTTGGTTGACAGGTCGTATGGATGTCGAGTTAAAAGATGTGATAAGCAAGGTGTTGAGCCGCATTCTCACGACTTAGTTTTGAGTAAACATACAACGATCGAAAAGACTCATCCCAATAAACCATTGTTTACAGACGACGAACGCCAAAAGATTATGGCAACCGATAGTGAAAATCGTATTCAAGTTTTGTTGCGTAAAGAAATTGAGAACTACCTTTTTGACCCGGCGGTGGTCGCATTTCTTACTAAGAGTGAGCAAAAGCTTTTAGAGATACCGGATGATTTGGACGTCATTAACGGCGAGGTTAAAGATAGGATTAAATTCACTGGTGACAAAATTAAAATCATGCATCGGCTGGCCGAAATAATTTACGAGAAGAGAGAAGACCCTAAAGTTAAGCCACTATACCAGGAACTCGAAGGCTATATCATTGGCTAACTCTCTTCCTGGTCGCTGAGTTCAATCAGCAGATAAAAAAAGTCTATAAGACTACTGCCGATTTTCTTTACCTCTTCGAGGGTGTATGAATGTCCGTTTTGCTTTTCTAGTATCCGTCGCAGTTCTTCGTATTTCTCATCGTTAATACCAAACATATAAAGCTCCGCAAATCATATCATAGAAGGTTATATTGCCGTACCCTATGCCCAGCCAAAATTATTTCAGGCAAGAAACCACCTCTTTATGGGGTGGTTTCTGCATTCTGGCATCTCACGGGAGAGATAGAACGCCCAAGCTTTACTTGGTATACTATTTTACATGCGCACACAAGCAGACAACCCATGGAAAAAAGTAAGCTCAAGAATCGCATACCAAAGCCCCTGGCTCACTGTGCGCGAAGATAAAATTATTAACCCTGGCGGCGAAGAAGGTCTCTACAGTGTCATCGAGTCAAAGCCGGGCGTTATTGTTATTGCGCTTACTGAGCGCCGTGAAATATATCTCATAGAGTCATTCAGGTATCCGCTCCAGGCATGGCGATGGGAAATTCCTGGTGGCGGTATTGACGGAAACACTGCGCCACTGAAAGCGGCGCAAAATGAGCTTGCCGAAGAGCTTGGCTTTACGGCAAAAAAATGGACCCAACTTGGTGATATGTACCCGTCGAATAACGGACCGCTCAACGACCACAACTACGTTTTTGTGGCTCAGGACCTGCAAAAAACTGCCACGCATCATGAAGCTGGTGAGGCTATCCGAGAACCGCAGGCGTTTTCGATTCAAGATGTTTTTAAAATGGTTTCAGACGGTGAACTAACTGATGGCCAGTCGCTTGGCGCTCTCCTGCACTTTAAGCTTTGGCTAGATAAGTAACCGAGCAAGTCGCAAGTCTTTCGGCTTCTTATATGTGAGGGATCATGCCAAGAGCGATCTCGTTGCGATTGGCAGCCACGAGAGCACGATATTGCTGAGCGGCATCCTCACCGAACTGTTCGCAGGCCACGAGGGTGGCTTGCCGTCCGCACCATAAGCCTAGTGTTCGACTAGCATACGCTTCGCTGTAACCACCGCGGCGCGCAAATGCGGCCTCCGCACTATCCCGCACATTATGATAGTACGCAATCGCCTTAAGGTCATTCTTTATACTGTAGCCTAGCGTGGCGGCATTAGCGCCAAAAAGGGTGCTCACCACTGTTTTTTCGATAATATCCTCACCTGATTCGAGCAGTACTCCTCCAGCATATATGCTTCCTGTCAAAAGCAAGCCACCAAGGGCCGCTTTTGTAGTCCAAACCGGTGCCGTTCTAAAGCTTTCAATAGGGTGTGCTAGAGCTCGCTGTAAATTCATGGTTATAGTATATAGGGTAAGCCGTCTGCGCCAACAAGTTTCCTGCCTATTTTTCTTGACATTATCTTGAAAATAAAGTAACTTGATAAGTAAGTTAAACGCAAGGAGCGCAAAAATATGAAAAAACAACCAGGTATATTCCTAGCAATTATGATCTTGTTCTTGCTAATTGGTGATTTGCAAATACCTTACTACCTCGCAAATACGGATGCTTTGCATACAATTTACCGAGATCTCCCGGGCTGGTACGCCATATATGCCGTGCTGGGCCTTGCCAGTAATATTGCCATAATTATTGGCATGTGGCGCCTAAAAAAGTGGGCGGTGTACGTACTTGCCGGCTATTTTGGTACAAAGATACTCTTTGACATGATGTACATCCTGCCCGAGAAGCGCGCAATGGTATTTGCAACCACGGTGGTTGGTGCTATTTTGTGGGCTTGGGCCATCTACCGAAAACGTGCCGACCTTACATAGTCCGACTCTTGAGGGCGGTACTGGTGTGAGCTTCGCCTTTATACTTGCGGGCCTCTTAGACGAAGCGTTGCTGCATTCTCATAACACTGCTCAGTAACGTCACTAGCCCATCGTCGTTATGGCCAAAGCACTCAAAGAAACTTTTGCAGCGTTTGGGCATTTGCAATTGCGTAGCCATGAAAGTCGTTGTTGAAATACACGTACACCCGGTCAACTGTAGGTGAGATGCCGTTAATATACGCCGCTAGTTCATGCAATTGTTCGTCTGAATACGACGATGCAAATAATTTTGCCGGGCCGTGCATGCGGATATAGGCAATATTTGCCGTTACCTGGCGCGTACCAGGATACCGCGACGAGTTCGCCGCCACCAGCGCTACATTGTATTTTCGCAAAAGCGCATAGGTTTCGTTGGTAAACCAATAACGATTGCGGAATTCTATAGCCAAATCAAATACAAACGGATGAGACCGGACTTCTTTGGTAAAAAAGGCTAAGAATGTTTCTAGGCGTTGTAAATCAAATGTAAAACTGGCCGGAAGCTGAATAAGCAAGGCTCCGAGCTTTTGTTCTAAAACCTGCGTCGTGTCCAAAATGTACTGCACTCGTTCACGCACGGCATCGGTTACCTGCAACCTGCTAATATGTGTAATCTGCTTATTCAACTTTATAGAGAATCTGTAGTCAGCGGGGACCATTTTGCCCCAGGTTTTGTAGGTGGGTTCGCTTGCAATGCGATAAAAAGAAGAGTTATTCTCGACCGTATTAAAAAAGCGGGCGTGATATGTTAGCTCGTGGTAACCCGTGATATCCGGTGGGTAAAATTGCCCTATCCAATCGTTATAGTGCCAGCCCGATGTGCCGATAAAGATATGCGCCATACATATTAGTGTACCGCACTTATATGTTTGCTCACTACATCAGGCTCTTGAGCCAATTGCCTCGCCTATATTTGCATAGCCATCGTGTGCCAATAGCGCTGCTAAACCTTTATTTACCTGTCCGATAAGCTGCGGCCCCTCAAAAACCATGCCCGTAATAAGCTCCACAAGGCTGGCCCCAAGCGTGATCTTTGTGTACGCATCTTCGGCGCTAAAAATACCACCCACACCGATGATAGTAAAACGTTTGCCATACTGACGATAGGTTTGTTTAATAAGGTTATTCGTTCGCTCCCAAGTAGGCTTGCCGCTGAGTCCGCCTTGCACATTGTCGGGAAGCGGATCGCGCAAGCGCGCGTGTTGACGGTCTTTGGTAAGATTGCCAATGGTTATGCCCTGAATATTATGCCTATCAGCAACCGCAAGCAACGCTTTAAACTGCGGCCACGAAAGATCACTCGGCATTTTAATAAACACGGCTTTGTCGGGTGCAGGTTTGCGGTCGAGCCGGTTTAAAAGCGCATTAAGCGATTTAGGATCGGTAAAAGGCTCGCCACCATAGGCATTAGGACACGAAATGTTGAGCGTAATCATACGTACTTCTTTTTTCTTGGCAAACTTCTGGAAGCTGTACGCATAATCGTCGATGCCCTCTTTGCGGTCTACGACTGACGGCGAATTAGTCTTTGCGATAGAAATATTGAGTGGAAAGTAATCAAACAGCTCACGGGGATAATCGTCGATCTTTTTTGCAATTTTATTTGCCCCGTAGTTTCCCAGCCCAGCATGCACAACCAGGGAGCGCGATTTTGGCAAACGGTAGAACCAAGGCCTCGGATTACCGGCGCACGGATATCGCGTTACCGAGCCGCCCTCCATAAAGCCAAAGCCAATGGCATGAACAAGTGGCGACAGTTCAACATTCTTATCAAAACCCGCCGAGAGTCCAACGGGGTTTGCAAAATAAATGCCGTGTAAGGTTTGGCTTAGCAGCGGCGCATTCTGGTATGACCAGCTGGCACGAAGCATAGCCAACAGATTAGGATGATGTTGCAGATGCGTTGCGACACGTAGCATTCTCTCGTGCACAATGTCGGGTGCGTGATGGAATAGGACTGGCTTTGCAATTCGCTTATAGGTGACTGCTGCTGCCACACTCAAAGGAACGATCATAGCAACGTACTCCAGTAGTACCAAAAGTGAGTCAGCAAAATGCCGAATAATACCGCATACCACGCTGCTAGTATTTTACCGGGATGTTTTTGCACGCCATACATCACAAGCGCCACAATAATGTTACGCGGCACGTGGTAGATATGCTCCCTAATAGTATAGACGCTCACCGCTAAAAAGACGGGGAATGTCACCAGCCAAACAAAGAAACACCAGGGGCAAATTGCATGGATCCTAAACACACTCTGAAAGAAAAGGTACAGCATAAAACCAACCCCCATGGCCGAAATGGCGTGCACTGCTATCCAGAACCACCGCTTAAATGTTGCACCCGCAAGCAAGCTAGCCGCTACGCCGCTCAGACCGCCAAATGCAATCAGCCCAAAAAAAGTGTTGGGTATACCGGCGATTTCGGCCTGCGTCGTTGACATTACCGAGCCACAACTCAAGATAGGGTTAATATTGCACCCCGGCTGAAATGTTGGATCGGCAAGCACCTGCATTTTGTCGTAGCTGAGCGCCAGCGAAGCCACAAGGCCCACGGCGCTTGCTATAAGCATGATGTACGGTAATGATTGCTGCCAGGTTGAAGACAGCGCAAGGGATGGATACTTTGTCATACTTACGATACTATATGCGTATAAAGAAAAAGTATGTAACCGGGGTCACAGATACTATTATGGAGCAGATTGTAGCTGATTTTTTTGCAGATAAACCAACCAAGCATCTTGCCAAAGGCGAGGTGCTTATTTTTGCTGACGGCACCGTGCCAGACGTGTTCTACCTTAAGTCGGGAATGGTAGGCCAATACGCCATCAATGAGGCAGGCGGCAAGGTAATGCTCACCGTTTTTAAGGCGGGGTCGTTCTTCCCTATGTCCGCGGCGCTTAATGCCGTTCCCAATCAATACTTTTTTGAGGCGCTCGAGGCGTGCGACGTACACTCGGCAACTCCAGAGCAAGCTACCACCTTCCTACAAGAACATCCTGATGTGGCGCTCGATCTACTCAAACGTGTCTACCGTGGCACAGATGGTTTGCTGGCCAAACTGGCTGAGCTTATGGGAGGAAATGCGTATCACCGGCTCAAAAACGAGTTAACTATTTTAGCCAAACGTTTTGGCCATGAACAGCCCGACGGGCGCATTCGTATCAGAATTACTGAGCAGGAGCTTGCCGAACTGACCGGCCTCGCCCGAGAAACGGTGAGTAAAACACTCTCAAAGCTGTCGAAAGACGGCTTTGTAGAAACCGGCCACGGCGCGCTGAACGTTATTTTGTAGTACTATAGAAGGAGTAATGGAGGGTTTTGCAATGTCAAAAAAAGCTCTAAATGCCACACAGCTGCAATCGGGTGGACCTAAAGGAATCTTCTTTGTCACCTACATTGGTGCCGCGGTGTACTTTATTAACCAGGCATCAGGATTTTTACAGGTGCTATGGGCACTCATAAAAGCCATGGTTTGGCCAGGCATTGTCGTGTACCACGTTTTGCAAGCTCTGCATGTATAGCATTCCTAGGCAATAACCTTCTCTCGCTCAAGAATAGGCGCCACAGCTGAGGCACCGCTAATAGCAGCTGCCATTGCGTCAAAATGCCGCTGAATTAAGGTATGCACGTTATGCATGGCATGCGGATCATAACTAAGTGGCGTTGCAAGCAGCGCGGGGATCTCACGCGTAAGTGTTGCACTGTTCTGAGGATTGCCAATCTCCAAGCGCACGTTGTAACGCTGGTCGATGCCTGTTATATCTAACAATTGCTGCTTGCGCGATGTAACTCAGGTTCAACGTCAAGCGATATAAACGGCTTACGCTGAATAATGGCGGCGATATTGCCATGGTAGGTGTCATTTAGAAATACATCGAGCTCACCCACGAGCTGGTACGTCTTAACCGGATCAACATAGTGGTCAAAGTAGTAAAATGCATCCCCAAACTGCTCTCGAATTTCATGAAGCGCGCCTAAATTATCATACTGTTTACTAAACGGCAGAATGACGACCGTGTAAGCGCTTAAATCGATCTTTTTTAATGCCTGTATTGTATCTGCAGCAAGTTTTTTGCGGACCGAAATACCCAAAACCGGCTTATCGCGCGGCACTGTGAGCAGCGGCTCGGAGCTTGGGAGCGTTTGCATATCCAAATCGAGCACAGGGTCTGGTGTATAGCGAACCCCTTGTAATGCGTTCTGCTTCAGGCGGTTACGAACCGCGTGCGTTCTCACAGCGGTGTACACTGCTCGCTCATGCGCCTTACGGAACATATCCCGCTGCGGCACAATTGTTTCATCATCATAAAATGTATGGACCGAGTTAAAGGCAACTCGTGGCGTTTTACTGGCCAGGAACCGCGGTGTATTCAGAAAAAAGATGTCGTTATCTTGCACAACATCGTCACCACCCCAAATTATATCGCCTCCCATAATCAGAGCGTCGTATTTTCCGATAGTAGCATCCAAAAAAGCGTGCTGCTCATCGCTCCCAAAAAATGTGAGGTCCAAACCACCTACCGAAACGGTATTAGGCAGATCTTTTTGAGATTTATTGTCAATCGAGAATATATCTATAGTCGCCGACGGCAAGCGCTTTTGAAGCTCCTGCTTTGTCTTATGAGCTATAAGGAAGCAGCCGGGGTTAAATTCCCGCCACATACCGCCGTACATACCAATCATACCGATGCGCATTGAACTAACAGGTTTCACTGGCAAACCCTTTCTGTATGGATAAATGCTTATCCTTAAAAAATGACGACAGGAACCATTGTAGCATCTTTACGCAACTACTTGTTATGGTTATGATGTTGCTATGACAGAATCATATGCACAGATACTAGCCATAGGCGGCAAATCAAACTCCCTGGGGCGCGCAGCGGAAGTTGTAGACAATGTATTACATAACCCAGAGCGCTTAGCAGAGCTGTACGATTGCCTTTTTGAAGATGATGCCTGGCTGCGCATGCGTGCAGCCGATAGCCTCGAAAAGGTTTGTCGTATTCATCCCGAGTGGCTTGAGCCGTACACAGACCGTCTGCTAAATGATGTAGCTAAAAGCTCTCAGCCGTCGCTGCAATGGCACCTGGCACAAATGATAGCCGAGATATCACTCACACCTACGCAAGAAGAGCGTGCTATTGATTGGCTCAAGCAGCAGCTTCGCAACAAAGACGTAGACTGGATTGTTGCCGCCAATGTAATGACAACCTTAGCGCAATTTGCCAAGCAGCAACGCATACCCGTTAAAGATGCGGTCGCACTCATTACCACACAGCAAGACCACACTTCGTCGTCAGTGCGCAAGCGCGCCGCCAAACTATTGGCAGAACTTGGCGCCTAAGCGACGGGCGCGAAGCGCTACTCCCACACCAATACCAGCCAGCGCAAAGATTAGCAATGCAGACTGATTCATACCCGTATCCGCCAATGACCCACCAGTTGCACCGGATACATAGCTCAACGTTACCGAAGTTGGCGTGTAGTTAATGCGTAAGGTCACACCATTAGACACAATGGTTGCACCGTCGGGCAAGCCATTAAAGGTGCCTGTCACACTACCAGCATTCATAATGGTAAATGTTGTGGAGGCAGTTGGTGTGTAGCTCAAATCAACCTGCAAGGTTGCGTTGTTGAGTGCAGCCGTGCCAGAAATAGTGGCCTGGTCGTAGCCAGAGCAAGCAGCAGCACCCGCTATCTGCTGTTGATATACCGTGCCGCTGGCTAAGCTTAAACTGCTCATTGTCAGGCACCCGGGACTATTCCCGATACTTACGGTTGAGCCAGATTGAGCAGTAACCGCACCGACCGCCCCCGTGCCTTTTAAGGTAGTGCCGCTGGCTAAAGTAATTGCTGCGCCTGCCAGTGATCCGCCAAACGAAACGGTGCCACCGTTGATTACAAAACTGGCGCTATCGCTTCCGCCCGCAAAACTAGCGTCGGTCAGCGTCCATGTTCCCGTGCCTATTTTAGTAATGGTATTGCCGCTGCCAGAGAATGTTCCAGAGAATGTACCGCTGGCATTGCCATTGCCAACCTGCAAATTCTGCCCTGTAGACAGAAAGCCAATCTCACCGTCGCCAGTAACCATACCGAACGTCGTTGCGGGCGTGTTGAGCAATAGCGAAGCTTTATAGCTGCCCGTATTAGCCGTAGTAACCGTTGCTGTGTCACTTAATACTGTGGCTGCCAAAACCGAGACACTCGCCGCAGAAGTACTGGTTGCCTGGATATTTACGTTACCGGGCATCGCCAACGTGCCGCCGCTCAGCACCGCTTTGGTGCCATTCACTGTTGTGCCGCCAGAATATGAGTTATCCGAACTATTCGTAAAATGAAAAGCATCGGCTGCATTCCCCGAGGAATGTTTGAGCGTAAGCGCCCCTGCTCCTACCACATTGGCACTAAATGTTACTTGAGCACCTGTAGTGCTAGTATTATCAATGGTTGATGCCGTGCCAACACTTACCATGCCGCCAAATTCTACCGAGTGGTCAGAAACCACCAACGCTGCCGGCGTATAGGTGCCACCGTTGCCGCTAATAGTAACGCCATCGCTAATTGTTTGATCGGTTGTATTGGTAAGCACCCACGTGCCACCGCTGTTTACTGCAATATCGCCAGTAGTGGTGCCGAGTGTGGCGCTGTCGCCTTTATACACCCCGCCATCATCTATAACAATCCGTCCATCAAAGGAACTGCCGTTCCCGCTTGCCAGCACGGTGCTAGTTACCACATTCAAAACACCGCTGCCCGCGACCGGATTTACAAATACCGCTTGGTCGTTGTAGGTAGCTCCAACAACCGCAAGCGTGGCGCCGCTGCCAATGGTAATAGTTTTGCTCGTGCCGCTCAGTGTTGTTACGTGGCTGCCGCTTAAATCTAATTCTGCGTCGGTAACTACATTTAGGCTGCCCGTTAATGTGGCGCCGCTGCCCGCGACCGCTAAGGTGGGCGGACCGTCAAAGCCATTGCTGTTTAACGAAATGTCATAGGGAATGGTAAGGTTGTTGGTCCACAAATTCAGCTCCGCTCCACGGCTGTTGCCGTTCACCACCGAAACGGCGTTATTACTCGCCCCTAAGCAGTTATTTGATTCGCAGAGCACAGTAGCACGAGCAATGGCTACCCCACCAGCCGCCGTAAAGGTAGAATCTGAAGCGGCTATAAAAGATCGTTGCCCGCCCGATGCACTCCCTACTATCAAAAACTGGTTCACGGAACCGCTAAAGGTTGGCATAGGCAAGCTAGACACCGTCGAAAACAGCTGAAAGTTAGCAGTTCCAGAGAGGTTGAGGGCAATGGTACTAGGCAAAACAGCCGATGGATCTTGGTAGCTCAATACGGTGCTCCCGGAACTTGCTGTAAAGTTTACCGCCGAGTTAAACGTAACCGCGCCGTAGATATTAAGCGCGCTCGACACACTTACGGCGTTGCCAGCTACCGTGTAGCTTCCGCCATTGTTAAATGTAATCTCGTTAAAGGTAAGACTAAGATCGTTCGTCATGCTCATGTTAGAAGCACCGCTCGAGAACACAAGGCTGTCGCCTGCCTCCGGAACGCCAGCGTTGTCACAGCCAGACCAGTTGCCGCCATTGCTCCAGTTGCCGTTTACTGCCCCCGTCCAAGTACAGGTGTCGGCTGCCGCGCTCGCTATGGGAGGCACTGCTGACAAACAAAGTGTTACAGCAAACATCAAAGCGCCCAATATCATCCGCACGCGAAGTATCCTCATAAGCCCCCTTATTGCCATTAAGTATGCGCTATATTCTACAAAATAACAACATGTATTTGTTGCCACAATGGCAGATCACGAGCAGCATTTCGGTGTACACTAGACTCCATGACACGATTCTATAACCCCGACGACCCATACGCTGGCCAAAACAGCATCTCCTATACCGAACCAACTCCTCCTGAGGCACCCCAAAACGGCATGCAGTGGGATGTACGACCGGCGGTAGTTGAGTCAAGAGTGCCACTATCCCTCATTGAGGAGTCACCCTTATACAACGAACCTTTTGTATATAAAAACCTGGGTAAGGCCGCTCTTATAAACGATGCCCACAAATGGTACGGTCAAGGCTGGGGACTCAATAAATAATCATGTCTGCACCTGTTGAATCCTATAGTATGGGCGACCTTATAGAGGTATGCGAAACAATTGGGCTGCCCAAAGATCTTGCTGCAAACCACAATATTTTGCGGTCACTTATCAGCCCGGCTGTGGCCGCTGAGTTTGCTTATGCCGATATTACTCACCCTCCTCAGGTAAATACGCTGTTATCCGACGTATTTGGTAAGCAACACTTTAGCGAAGGCACTTTTGGCACTAATCTGCGCGCGCTTCACGAAGGGCCTAACGAAGAAATGAGCCAAAAAACTGATGGTTTTGTGCGCTTTTTTGCAAACTTTTTTGCGCACCAATGCCACAGGGGTGATATTGATCTGGCACAAAAACAAAAAATCAGTGTACGTGGAAGCGAACAACCGTATATGGTTGTGGCCGATAACTACGTTCCTCTGGCCAAACCCGCCCAGGTGGTTATCGACTACGGACCAGGATTGCACGCAGCACATCATATTGATGACCAGTTTAGAGCTATGGATCGAGGCGAGCGTCCTTTTAGCCTGGTTGCCTACGACAAAGGCCCATATAATAATGAATTTCTCAAGGGGTATTACTCAGCGCATATAGGTGATAATCCGGGCGCACTTGAGCGCACCTTACGAGCATTATATGTTAGCAGCGAAGAAGGTTTGGCGCACGCCACAAACGAGCTTATTGCTAGCGCCCGCCAGCAAGACGCAAGCCCTGCTCTTGCCGATGTTGTCATTGCCTGCGGACTTCATGCCTACATGGACACATCAGAGATTACAACCGGCATACAAAACGCCCACGAACTGCTCGTAGACGAAGGCAAGCTTATCTTGTGGGCACCAACGCAAAAGCACAGCAAGAACAATCAGATGTCAGTCGAAGAAATGATGGATTGTGCCGAGCAGACCGGCTTTACACCCAGCAAAGCCGACACCTTCACCATCACAGGCACCCGCAATGGCCTAACTAATATTGCAACGGTACTTACCAAATCTTAGCGGATCACTGGCAATTCTTGCGGTGTTCTAAAAAGCATATCAGGATCATATTGAATCTCTGCCGTTGGCAGCACCCGCAAAGTTGGGAACGCGCGGCGCAAAGCCCGCAAGGCAACGCCCATTTCGAGGTTAGCAAGCTCACGCCCCATACATAAATGAGGACCCCTCCCAAAACTTAACTGCTGAGGGGCGCGAGCACGGGTTACGTCAAATGTATCGGGAGATTCAAAGACCGCATCACGGTTTGCAGCACCAATAAGCAGTAAGATATTCCGTCCCGCTTCAATAAAAGATCCGTCGCTCAGCTCTATGGCGTGGGCCGCCTTGCGACGCCAACCTACCAAGCCGGTCTCCATGCGGGTAAGTTCAGGAACCAGTACTTTATTGTACCCCGCCTCGTCTAAACGATCCCAATGGTGGCGACCCTGGGATGTTGAGAGGTACCGCATACTGTTAAGAAGCGTGCCGTAGGTAGTAGCATAGCCGGCAGCAATCAGGTTCATTATTGTTGAGCCGGCCAGGACGGGCTCCAAATGATGCTTGGGGCCGACCATTAAACTGGTGAGGTCTTTTTGGGGCCGCAAACGACGGCTCAGGGCTAAATCGTGACAGGCTCTTGCCAAACCGCCTAGGCCGCTTATTGCCGCCGACAACTCCTTGCGTGACAAATCGCGGCCAAGCAGAGCCGACTGTGCATCGCTCCATTCTTTGATTTCGTCATCGTGCCCCTCAAAACCAACTACTTTAGCAATAACGTTTGTTACATACGGGCGCACAAACGCCTCGCTTAAGTCAACAACCTCTTGTGATTCAAACTGTTGCTTAAGATTCTGGATTGAGAGCTGCGCGACACGCTCTACATGACGCCCATAATTGCGCTCGGTAAAAGAACGGTTAAGTGACGTAAGACTTTCGCCGTCGTATACTGCCCGCTTTACAATTCGGTGCGTTTCGCCAGCAGCATTAGCTGTCGCTGGAGTTGTATAGCGCACAAGATTAGCCAGGCCTTGCCAACAGGCCGGGTTACTTGCTATCCGGGCTTTGCTGACATACGGGTCAAGAGTAGTACTGTTATCAATAGCACTGTCCGGCGTATCTCCTACAACCGAATGGCCCTTGAGCAACTGGCCAACATCTTGATATCGATGTACCACATGATAACCCGTACGTTCATCTACAAAGCCAGCATGATCTTGTTGGCGTAAATGGGCATAAAATGCGCTGAGCGTATCGGGACTATAAGCCCCTCGTTCTGCAAAAGGTAAATACTCAGCGCCGTGCATCTGCCCTTATTTTAAAACCCAGCTGATTGTTTTACAAACACAATCGTTAAGCGGTGTGTGGGGTCTTTCTTAAAGATGTGTATCTGATTAATTGACGAGTTGACGCCGTAAGCTTTAAGCGAACGAACGTCTTCGCGCGGAAAGACGTGCTGCTCCAGACGTTGCATGGCCTTTTCCATTGTGGGAACAATCTTTTGCGTGCCTACAACCCAAATAACATGGTCAGCGCCAAAAACCATATTTGGATATTGGCTACCGGTAGCGGATGCCACCAACACCTCACCGTCTTCGGTCACAGCGTGCACACTGCTTAGAGCATAGTCAGAAACAGAACCGATACGACGCATTTCGTGCCGCTTTTCGGCATTACCCTGCAACGCCATAAAGGCATTGCGTAACGAAACATATTGGTCGTTATTGTTGAGCGCTTCATCCAGACCTGCCTCTTGGAGGGTTGCTGAAGTTGCTGTAAATACTTCGCTACCTTTTGGAATCATGTGAAGTACGAGTTCTTTTGCCTCGGCAAGATTCTCCACCACCTGAACGGTCATGCCATTTGCCTGTAGCGCCTCAGTTGCCCGCTCAAGCGCCTCTTGCGAAGCTACTTCACCAAAGTTATCTTGCACCATATGAATTCTCCATTTATTTTACTATACAAAGTATAGCAGCTCGGTTGATGATTGCAATGGATTTTTAGCAGGCTGTTTTTGGTGTTGTTGAATTAGGTAAGTAAGTGCGTTATTATCACAAACAATGAGCAAGCATGAGTATAACCCCATTGGGCGCACCGAAATCTTTAAGCGAGTCCGGTCGCATACCCCTGTCGAAGCAACCTGCGCCGTTACAACAAACGATAGCCAAATACTTATTTCAAGTCGGCGCTATGGAGGAGCAAACGGTCTTATTGTGCCGCTTGTCAAAATTACAGGCGATTACGACCGTTTTGAAGAACAGATTCTTACGTCAGGCAGACTCGGACACATCTTGGATATACATCCTGACGAGCTCGAAAAGAATGCCGAAGTGACATTCTTAGGAGAAACGCGCCTCACACCTGCGCCTCATAGCAAGCTCATGGTACCCTGTGCAGTGGAAATTGATTTATCATCAACTGAGGTACCCGTATCAAGTGGCGCGCATTATACATGGCGTGATATTGGCGAGACCGAAGATACATTAGCCAAGTTACCAGCGCCTATACATTTACCAAAGATCTACGACTCCCACTTTGCCCTTCAGAGCTATATCAACACCATGACATATATCCGCACTTAGTTGCGCTTAGGCATTCCAGCGGCGATACGCAGTTCGTTAAACAAAATTGCTAGTACTTTTGGGGTAAAGTGAGCGTTTAGTCCGCTGGGGTTGGGTAAAAGCCAAACGTTGGCTTGGTCGATAGTGCGAGCTTGCAAGCCGAGCGCCGCCTTAGGCTCGCCAAAGCCTTTGCGGTACGCGCCCATTCCCAGGACTACAACCCATCGGGGTTTGTATTGCTTAACCGTTTTTTCCAGGCGTAGAGCACCAGCTTCATATTCTTCCTTGGAGAGGTCCGCTTCACCTACGGTGGCCCTTTGGATAAGGCTAGTAATACCCATTCCTAGGTCAAGCAATGTCGCTTCTTCGCTTGGATGGAGCACGCGCGGTGTAAGACCACCAGCAAATAACGCCGGCCAGAACCTGTTGCCTGGCCGCGCAAAATGATGACCCGTAGCTGCCGTATAGAGGCCAGGATTGATGCCGCAAAAAAGAATATCAAGATTAGGCTTGATGCAATCTGGAACGGTTTTTCCGGCAAATTGACGTAATTCATCAGCAGAGAATCGTGGGTTTACAGGAGACATACAGCCAGTATACCTTTTTTAGTACGTTAGGCTAAGGGCGGCGCGTGCTCGGCGGCGTGCGAATGAAGGTCCGGCTTTTTGGCCGACACCATAGCCGGCAATCAAACCCAAAGCAAGGGCTATGGCAGAAGCTCCGGTGGCCACTATCGCCTCTGTCTGCTTGTTTTTAATATCTTGCTGTTCCTTCACGGTCATAACCGCGTATTCTGCAGATTGTGGACGTGGCCATGGATGCGTGGCAACAATTCCGGTGGCCACGCCAAGCCCTAAAGCCCCGCCGGCGATTAAACAAGCTATTCGGTCTCGGCGGCTAAACTGACTGTAGCGGCCGCGAACCATCTCTGCCAGCTCCGCCTCTGGGCCAAGCCGCCTAAGAGCAATCTCTGACTCCTCTTGAAGCTGTCTGCCTTTGGCAAGCTCCGCCCCTTCTAGCTCTGGTGAATCACCTGCTGTCATCTTACCGAGCCTATCAGCCCGCACAGTGTGATAGGCAATATTTCCTTCCGTTTGAGCGATCCCCGATCTAACCTCTTGCTGCGAATAATAGGCAATTATGTGGGTGGCGCCGTGGTCACCTTCGGGCAGCAGCCCCGATTGTCGTAATCTACCGGCCAAATCACCAAGTGTAGCTGGTTTTGGAGAAGTCTCTTGCATTATATATTTATACCATTCTTTACAGATAAGAGCAACGCTCCACAGCTAATATAAGTGCTATTATAGTATACGTAAATAAGAGGTATATTGTGGCCACAAACCGTCAAGAGCTTATCGCCCGAAGCGCCGAAATAGGAACCCCCGATATTGACAATGCCCGAGCTTTTTTTGAAGCAGATGAACGAGCAGTTAGATTTGAAGAATACATGTACGGTGCCGTCCCCACATACCTTCAGACCCCAGCTGTGGCACGTGCTTACGTAAAGGCATTTTTACCCGATGTTACTCCCGAGCAGCTCGACTACGCGGTCGATTCCCGAAGAATCCTGGAACGAGACGCCCGCAGGCGCTGCAATAAAGGCAACCATTTATACGTGAGTCAGTATAGCCTGGAGCTTAGCAGTGTGGCCTTTTTGAAAGAAGGCATCATGCAGCGGCGGAAGCTTGCGCTGTCGCACTCACAGCGCCAGGAGCAGCTTGCCCGGATCGCCACTAAATCCGCGGATCCTCACCTTGACATACGCGTCGTCCCCGATCACTGCGAGCAGCCACCCTTTGAGAATGCTATGCTATACAACTTTGAAGATGGCAAGAAAGTGGTATTCCATGAAGGACAGGAAGGGCTTGCTCCACCGGTCACGGACCCCGAACAACTGGCAACGTTTGAACAAGGTTTTGCCCACCTTGCACAAATCGCACTGCAGCCAAATGACTCGCTTTTGTACGTAGAGGCCGTTATTAGGCGCAATTCTGCCAGCATTGCTCACCGCTAACTCAATTTTTTGATACCATAGGTATATAACTTTATCTATATAGTTGAGGAGTAGGAGCATATGAAAATTGCTGTCATAGCCGCTAATGGTCGTTCCGGACAAGCCTTTGTAAAAGCCGCCCTCGCCGCTGGCCATAGTATCCGGGCTGGCGTTCACCACGCTTCCACCCTTTCGGCCCAGCCCAACCTTACCATCATGCCTTGTGATGCAACAAATAAAGATGAGGTCATAAGCCTCATCACCAATCAAGACGCTGTGGTTAGCTTTATTGGTCACGTTAAAGATTCGGCACCCGACGTGCAGACAGTCGCCATGCAAACTATTATTAGTGCTATGCAAGCTACCGGCGTAACCCGCATAGTCAGCCTTACCGGAACAGGCGTGCGCTATCCTGGCGACCATATTCCTCTTATTGATCGCATCCTGAACGCATGCATCAGCGTCCTTGACCCTGCGCGCGTAACAGATGGCCGCAATCATGTTAAGGTGCTGGAAGAAAGCGGCATGAACTGGACGGTCCTCCGTGTATTAAAACTGCGTAATGTGGCGCCCCAGCCCTTCAGCCTGCAGCTTCATGGGCCAACAAAATGGTATGTAAGCCGCGAAGAGGTTGCTCAAGCAGCGCTGCATGTGCTCGAAGATGGGAGCTACATTGGACAAGCGCCAATTTTGAGCAAAGAAGCCAAGCATGCATGAACGAACAGCTACTTTTACAACGCGAGAATACTAAACAAGGCGCGCTTACGGCATTTCGGGCGGGCATTGATTGCATCCAAGCTGACAGTGATCCAGAGTTTCGCACCCAACATCTTGTTGAATTGGCACAAGGTGCCGCTACGCGCGGTATGTGGGAGACTTTTTCGGAGTATTTTGGAGAGGATGACGCAGAGAGCCTTACCACCGTTCCAACACCCGCCGACCCTCTGTCCTGGCCTGTGGCATTTGGCGCTGGAGATTACATCGATAGAATGCAAACCTACATTCAGCAAGACCCGGCCTTGCGCACGAGCAATGCCCTTAAAGGACTTATTACGCACACGGCGTGCGGTGGATCTAGCACTGCGCCCTTTTTTATTGCACAGCACTATCTTGGCAACAATGAGCAAGCTTTAGAACTCGCCTTTACATCAGCTGCGGTATATCAAGCCGGGGCACGCAACTGGGAGTATCTTTCTACGATTGACGCTTCGCAGATCTCCCCTTCGGGAAACCTAAGCATAGCGTATTCAGCAGCACACGCTGGGCGCTTCGAAGAGGCAAAAAACTACATCGCGCTCGGCCTGGAGCAAGCTAAAGACAAAAAGTACGCTGCACAAACCTCACAACGTGTTTTACGCGAGCTTGCAAACGGCGCTCTTGGATCACTCATTGAAGAAGCAACCGACAGCGGGGCTCTTATGGCAGCAATGGAAGCTACACATGGGCTTCCTGAAACACCGCTTGTAGACTTAGCACAGATACGACGAATGCAAACCTTCCGCGATCTTAAAACGTTAATTACCGACGGCGACTACGAGGCAGCCCTCTGGTTTATGGTCAATCATAAGCCCCACGAAATAGACACCCCTCAAACCGGTCTTGACGCAGCCATTGCCATGCGTGACTGGGAGTACTTCACCGCCCACATCGATAATCTTCCCGCTGACATTATCTGCCTGGCGGGTAATCTTGCCGCAAGCGAGGGTGAGCTAGAAATGTACGAATTCTTATCGCACAACCTGGCCGCTCAAGATCCGAGGGAGGGCCAAAGTTTTCGCAATCCGCTCAGGATTGACGGTGTTATGGCGGCAGCGGTTGTTGTGCAAGCCGCTCGGCAAAACAATTGGCGGCAGGTTTACGAGCTACTGCCCCACACTCCCGCAGATTTTACCAACGATATCGCCGTTGATATCGTAGCCGTACCCCATAAGCAGGGAGCGATACCGGCAATGGCGCAAGTGCTGACACATCTGCAAAAGTTCGTTCCTGGCATTATTAACGACATTTTGTGTAGCTTGCATAAAACACTGCCCGATGATAACGCTCACACGTTGTTGAACACCCTACAACAGAGCCACGGCTATCGCGAACAGCCGGAGGAATACTTTAAGCGGCAAACAATTATTGCCCGAACACGAGCTGAGAATGACGATTGGGGCGGCGCGCTGCATGCAATCCGCGCCGTGCGCGCAGCGTTTGATATGCATGATTACCCCAAAGAAAGTCCTGTGCGCAAAGAATGTGTCGCTCCTGGTACAGTAGCTCTGGTGGCATTGCGCAGCCTTCACGCTATCAAGCGCTCCGAGCTTTTGCATGACTTAGCAAAGCAGCGGTCTCACGAGCCGTAAGTTTGCGTTACGCCTCAAGCTTTTCCAGGATTCGTCCACGGATACGATTAGCAAACTCCGGATACCTTACCTTGGCCTTGCCAAGCATCCCTCTTGCAGTAGCTTTTTGCTGAAGAATAAACATCCTGTCGCGAGCGGGCATAGATGCGGTCTCGCGAGCCGTAATGCTATTAGTGCGTGCGGCCGAGACCATGCCTGGCCACGATTTGCTCTGCACCTTTGAGCTCCTTCGCTGCGTACGCACCGCCAGCCTGTTGTCAAGATCTATGCCGCCATCAATAAGCACCACCCTATCAGGATCGTAACGCTCACGATCTTCTTTATAAACAGATGTCATTGCCTGGATGCCAATGGCCTGATGGTTACGGTGATTAACAGCAATAAAGTTTACTTTGGCTCGCTCGCTAAAGGCCTGAAACTGAATAGGCGCAGGTACAATAGTCACGTCAGGCTCATCCAGCACAGCCTGTAACGCAACAATTGCCACATCAATTTCTTGCAGCAGGCCAGTGTGCATGGCTAAAACTTTTTCTTCTTCTTTTGTATAGAGCGCCTCTGTACCATATTCTTGTACAAATCGCAGACGCTGGCCAAAATAATCCGTACCGAATAGTGCAAGAGCATTCATCGCAGCATGCTTAGCCCCACGGGGTGTTTTACCGTTAAAGTCGGGTTGTCCATCACTAAAAAGAGGCCGCCACATTAAGCGCATGCCACTATTGAGGCACTCAAACTGCATAAAGCTTCGGTATTTACTCCAGGCTTCGTCACCGGCATCAAACAACGTTTCTTCGGTGCCGGAATAGATATGACTCATCTCGTACCTATGCGCCCGGTTAAAAAGACCAGGCAGATCTTGGGGCTGGCCGCCACCCAACGCAATATGGAGAACCTTGCCGTACACATGCGAGTAATCTAACGTCGAACGCATTCCTTCGATATGGCCTCCTATCTTTTCGGAATGGAGATGCTCGGTAGGTACTTCGTACGGATACGCTTCGAGGAATTCTACTGCCTTCATCGCCTCAAGCATACGGGTTTGGCGACTTCAGCACAAGCCCCAACCCACACGCAATGCATAAAATGTACATTAACTTATGTAATGCTACGTGTAATAATAGACAGGTCATTACGTAACTTCACGAACCACCATGCCCCGCTTATTCAGCTTTCTTCCTCAGCTTAAAACTCGTCGCGTTTACCGCTCCGCACTTCATCCATCCACTCGTTTCACCTATCCGGCAACGATCACCATTGAAGCCACGACAGAGCCACTTGGCAGTGGCATGCGAGAAGACGTTACCATGCATAGCTCCAAGAGCAGCCTTTCACTCTGTTTTCGGATTGCCCGCGGGGCCAGCATTTGGCAGGACCCGATATGCCATAAGCCGAATACCACTATCACCGTATTACATACCCGGCAAGTAGTTATACCGGGTTTAGCCCAACAAAGAATCTGGTATGTGGAAGGATGCATGCCCGGCCCCCGAGGCCAAGGTTACATTCCATTCTTTGGGCTATCGAACTATCAGCCGTGGTTCAGGCAGCATGGCACATTCGCCGGATGCACCTCTCCGCTGTATATGGGCGTATCCGACGTCGGTCAGCAAGCACCTTACGAACAACTATTCTCTTTTTGCGGCACACTACAACAAACATTCGCGTCAAAAAAAGAGGTCCACGCCTTCTTTCAATCGGCAGAATATGCCATCTTTAAAACTATCGTTCTATCGCTGCATTATTAAGGCAGATGATGTAGTACAATAAAACCATATGAGCAAACAAGAATCCGAACAGCGCATTGTGTCCCGCGAGATCTGGCAGGCGCAAAGCGCTCTGCTGGTAGCTATTGCCCTGCAGGTACTCGTGTGGCGAATCAATAACGAATTGCTGGTTGGGCCGCAATACGTCATTATTCCGGTGGAGATTATGTTGTCAATTTTTATTGGCCTTAGCCTGGTAAGTAACCGGTGGAGTTTTCGGCGACTTAACCACACCCTGTCGCTGGGGCTGCTTGCTTTAATTTCGCTGGCCAATATTAGCTCCCTGGCACTGGTTTTGCAGTCGCTTATTATCGGCCATAGCGCTATTAGCGGCGCCGAATTGTTATCATCAGCGATTGCCATTTTTATAACTAACATTATTATTTTCTCACTCTGGTACTGGGAGATAGACAGTCCGCACCTTACTCGAAAACGCTGGTCTAAGGCCGACAAAGACTTTCAGTTTACGCAACAAGATATGGCGCATGAGTTTCCCCGTTGGCAACCCGGTTTTATAGATTATCTCTTTTTATCGGTAACAAACGCTGTCAACTTCGCTCCCTCCGACGCCCGTCCGCTTACTCACGCCGCCAAGATGCTCATGGGCGCCCAAGCTCTGGTGTCGGTTTTTACTCTTGCCCTGGTTATTGCCCGCTCCGTCAACATTCTAGGCATGGGATAACGATCTAAGATAGTGTATAGTTAGCAGTCATGGAAATTATTGTCGCTATCATTCTTTTGGGACTGGCTTTTTACGTTACTGCCGTATTAACTGAAGAGTTTTTTGTTCCAGCCATAGACGTTCTAGCTAAAAGAATGCGGCTCAGCAGTGATGCCGCTGGAGCTACCCTATTGGCAATGGGCTCGAGTGCACCCGAATTCTTTACGTCACTCATCGCCGTTGTTGGCCTAGCGGGCTCAGGCCATGACGATGTAGGCGCCGGAACAATTGTAGGCTCGGCAATTTTTAATATTCTGGTTATCGTGGGGGCATCGGCTACATTCAAGGCGGTAAAACTGCAGTGGAAGCCGGTTCTGCGGGATCAGCTCTTTTATGTCATAACTATTCTATTGCTCCTTTGGGCCTTTTGGGATGGCAAGATTGTACTGGCCGAAGCACTTACCTTTGTAGCTACCTACTGTTTCTACGTATTTATTGTGGTAAACTGGCGCAAATGGCTCAAATACGACGAAGTTGCCGCACCAGAAATTGTCGAAGAGAAACAACGAGGACAGTTACAAGCACTGACGCACCGCCTATTGAGCTTCGTTATCCCTGATCCTGTTAAAAAACCACGGCTATATGTGCTCAGTTTTGTGGTATCCATTTTGGCAATTGCGGCTCTTAGCTGGTTGCTCGTGCAACAAGTGGTGGTATTAGCTGATGCGCTACACATCAACCCAACCTTTTTGGCGCTTACTGTTTTGGCGGCTGGCACTTCGGTACCCGACCTTGTTGGTTCAATTGTTGTTGCCAAACAGGGGCGAGGTGATATGGCCGTTAGTAACGCTGTTGGGTCAAATATCTTCGATGTCTTGTTTTGTTTAGGCCTGCCATGGATTGTTGCTCTTGCGCTACATCCAGGCTCAATTGCTGTAAGTACCGCCAACTTGAACTCCAGCATTTTCCTCTTGCTGGCCACGGTAGTTGCCACACTCTTTTTGTTGGTTCTGCGTAACTGGCGCATTGGCCACCGGAGCGGCCTACTGCTCATTGCCATGTACATAGCATACGTTGGCTACATTGCTGCCGACCTATAGCAGGCCATTTATTCAGCATTTCTGCAACATGCTTTGCGATTGTTGCTCGGTTGCGGCGCTTGCCACAGCACACTTAACGATATTCAGGATTTGGGTGTTTGGCGTTAGTAACGTGTTCCCAGCCTTCAACTGTGTTGCCAATAGCCGGCAGTCCGCCAGTGTCTTTTAATAGCCGAGCCATGTGCATAAGATTCCAAGCCATAAAAGTAGTATTGCGGTTAGTAAAGTCGTTATCAAATCCAACGGGTGTTTTAGAGCCTTCTACGATGTCGCCATAGCTCGGCCCGGGACCCGCTTCGCCTATCCAACCACAGTCAGCTTGCGGCGGAATGGTATACCCTATGTGCTGCAAAGCGTACAGGATATCCATGGAGCAATGTTTAATACCATCTTCGTTGCCAGTAATAACACAGCCGCCAGTTTTACCATAGTACAGATATTGGCCTTTGGCGTTACGATCACCGCTATAAGCGTACATACGCTCAATCACAAGGCTTGTGGCACTGGCTTTTGTGCCAAGCCAAATAGGAGTGCCAATCACTAAAATATCGGCGTCCATTATTTTCTTTTGAATTTCGGGCCATTCGTCAGGCAAATCTTCTTCGGCACCATCTTTAATCATGCCAAAAGCAATGGTGTGGTCAAGCACGTAGAGTTGTTCTACCGTGACCCCTTCTTTACTCATAATGGCGGCAGCCTTATCAAGCAAAAACTGAGTGTGCGATTTTGACTTGTCTTTTTTTATGGAGCAGTTGATGAACAGTGCTCGCAAATCACTAAAATCTGGCTTATGCATAGTAGATCCTTTCATAGGCATTGTAGCAGTTTGGCAAAAAGAAAACATAAGCCTATAGTAAAAGAAATGAAGGACACTGTTGCAATAGCTATTACCAAACTCTCTAAGCGATATGGCAATGCACCTAAACTGGCTCTTTCCAATCTATCGTTGGAGGTGCACCGCGGAGAAGTCTACGGCTTTTTAGGAGCCAATGGTGCCGGTAAATCAACTACCATCCGCACCCTTTTGAACTTTATTCAGCCGAGCAAAGGTTCCGCCACTATTGTCGGCCATGATAGTGTGCGCGATGCGGTGGCCATTAAAAAACACATTGGCTACCTGGCGGGTGAGGTGGCGTTGTATCAGCAAATGACCGGCAAGCAGTTCTTGTCTTTTATGGAACAGTTGCAGCCGCTCAAACACGCTGCCTATCGCACGGATTTGGTCCGTCGTTTTAGAGCTGAACTTACCAAGCCAATTGGCACGCTCAGTAAGGGCAATCGGCAAAAGCTAGGCATCATTCAGGCTTTTATGCATGAGCCTGATGTGCTTATTTTAGACGAGCCAACCTCTGGCCTCGACCCGCTCATGCAAGAAGAGTTCTTTGCAGTGGTACGCGAAGCGCAAGAACGCGGCGCCAGCGTTTTTGTGAGTAGCCACAATTTTGCCGAGGTACAGCGCATGTGTTCGCGCGTGGGATTTATCCGCGAGGGCAAGTTGGTCGCTGAGCGTTCTCTGGCCGAACTGGCCGACCAGGCAGCTCACACGTTCACGCTTACCTTTGCCCGCGAAGTCCCTTTGGCAGAACTTAAAAAATTGCCCCGCAGTAAAATAACGCCACTTGGTACGCACCATGCTACCATTACAACGCGAGGCCAGCTCTCGCCGCTGTTTGCCATTTTAGCCAAACACACCGTAACCCGCATGCAGCAGCAGGAGATTAACCTTGAGCAAGAGTTCTTGCGCTTTTACGAGAAAGGAGGAACAAAATGAACCTCTTTGCTATTATCCGCTGGACACTTTGGCAACGTCGGTGGTCAACATTCTGGTGGTCAGTAGGTAGCGCCGCTTTTATCGCTCTGGTTGTCATTGCTTATCCACCATTCCGCGATCAAGCCGCAGCGCTCAATCAATCACTTGACCAATTGCCGCAAGCTGTAAAATCGCTCGTCAGCGACTCTAACGACTTTTTGTCACCGGTGGGCTATATGAGTTCTAATGCCTACTACCTGGTGCTTCCTATTTTACTAGGCATTTTGGCAATTAGCATGGGCAGCAAACTTATTGCTCAAGATGAACAAGATCACACTATAGAGCTACTGCTGAGTCGGCCTGTTTCGCGCGGCACATTACTGGCCGGTCGAGGAGTGGCCGGGCTGGTAATACTCGGCGTCGTAACAGGCGTAACGCTAGCTGCAACATTAGCCTTTGCAGCGCTTATTGACCTGGGTATCAGTTTTATTGATTTAACGGTAGTGACGCTCGTAACACTGCTCATCGCCCTGTTATTCGGTATGGTCACATTTACCCTGTCGGCCTTAGGCAAGTTCGGTCGTACAGCTGGCATCGGCATTAGCACCCTCTTACTTGTTGCTAGCTATCTTTTTACCTCGTTAAGTGGCACCGTACATTGGCTCCGGTGGCCTGCAAAGCTCTTGCCCTACAACTACTTTCATCCTTCCGAGATTATGACAGGCACTATTCATTGGACAGAAATGAGCGCAATGATCACAGCCGTGGGCTTGCTGAGCCTTATTGCTTACATCGGATTTCGGCGGCGCGACATTAACTAGTGCCTGGCCAAAATAAGGCCTTGCACTTTGTGGCGAAAAGCCCGCTGATTAAAGCGGCCAGGGTAATCCACTAATTCTGTATTAAGCACGTTGTAGCCAGCCGCACGCAGAGGCTCGGCAGCAATGTCAAATACGTTCGATTTTATCAGAATAATATCCGTGCCAGGCGGGCAGATACCCTTAAGCCGGGTCATTAGTTCTGGCAATGCGTGGGCAATTCGTTCCTGGCGCTGTTTTTTGGTTATTTCGTGAGGCTGGCTCTGCGTGAGCGCTTCAATCATGTAGTATCCGTCAGCCATAAAACGGTTAAGCCATTGTTGTTTATGCGCTTCCAATTCTTGTTCCGAAATTTCTTCTGCCTCGGGATACAACGCACGCATCATATTAACAAACAGCCGGTCGTCTTTGCGGATACGGTCAGTATAGTAAAATTGCCGGCTACTTTGCACGTTAGCAGCCGGTGGCGGCGATTCGGCAATAAAAAGCAGTGTCACCTGCCGGGGTCTATATTTCTGTCGTTCCTGCTCGTAGCTCATGCACTAATAGTACGCCACGTTGGTAGGGCCGTTCAAGGAATGCTGCGGCCAGCGACGCTTTTCAAAAACACGTGCAACTTGCGGCGAAAATGCCAAAATCGTTGGCAAGTCAATTGGCCCTTCATGTGCGTCCGTCCAGATCGACCATATGTCGGGTTGGACCGCCATACTGCCCAGCTGCTCTTGCGCACGCGATGCACTAAAAAGCAACGTGGCAGGCTTGTCGTGTGTGTCGCCCTCTAAAAACTGCTGCCAGGTTGTGTCGCTATAGGTACGCTCAATAAACTCATCCTGATAACCTAAGAATATGTGTGGACGAGTCCGGTTGCCCGACCGCATAAACATTGCGTCAGTGCCCAGCTCCCTTAAAAGCATCCACTGGATAACGGTTATCTTGGCACATGACCCCGGCCGCTGGCGTATCTGCTCTGCATTTAAATGAGAGTTTGCCGCGTAGAGTGACACAGCCAAATCAGCCGTCCGCTCAAAACGCTGCTCAAGCGCTAGGGGCAGAGTGTGGTAATTCATACATGCATTTATAGCGTATCTTTTGTTTTAAACAAGCAAAAAATCCGCTAAGCATAGGCTGTATGCAGTCTGCTATACTACGAGTATTATGGCGCGCTTACCAAGCCCGGGCTCTGATAGTGGATCGTGGGGGGATGTCCTCAACGATTTCTTATTGCAATCGCACGCTGCCGATGGCAGTTTGCAAAATAATTCTGTTGGCACCAGTCAACTTCAAAGCAATGCAGTTACCAGTAGCAAGCTGGCAGCTGGCGCTGTCACCAGCAGTGCCCTTACCTCTGGCTCGGTGACTTCGTCAGCCATTGCCGACGGAGCCGTGACCCAAGCCAAGCTGGCTGGAGGTGCAGGCAGCGCGGATGGATTGCGATCGGTGCTCATATACTACGCAACGCTCAATGCTATTAATGCAAAATACGACAACGATTACGCCGCGGGTGTGCTCTCCCGCTACGACGATGTCGTACTCGGCGCGGGCTTGCAGGATCCCGGGCATTCCGACTATGCCAACACCACGGCCATTATGGCCAAAGTAGCCGCCCTCAACCCTGATACGGTTCTTTGGGGCTATATTGATGTCGGCGTAAGTACCAATAATTATTCGCTGGCGCAACTTCAAACGTTTGTCGATCAATGGCTGGCTATTGGTGCCGGCGGCATCTTTTGCGATGACTTTGGCTACGACTATGGCGTAAGCCGCGACCGGCAAAACAGCATTATCGACTATATTCACAGCAAGGGCGTAGGTGCCATATTAAATGCATGGACGTCGAGTGACGTCTTCGGTTCGGCCGTCAATGCCACCTATAATCCCAGCGGCACCGCTACTCATGCAAATAGTAGCGACGTATACCTGCTTGAATCCTGGATTTGCAACACCGAAGCATACAGCAGTCCTTACTATGCGACGATTTCGGATGTAAAAACCCGCGCCGATGCCGCCAAAGCCTACCGCGACAGCATCGGCATTCGCATATTCGCCGCCAACATGGTGGGCTATTCCACTCGTACGGGTACGGAAATTGATGCCTTCCGGGGAGTAGCCGAAGCCATGGCCCGTGCTTTTCGGCTGGACGGGTCAAGCGTTAACGCTGCAAGCTATTCTGCAACCGGCGGTGACACAGCAGTCATTCGCCCCCGTTTTTCACTCTTACGCACTAATCCTTTCCGCAAAAGCGCTCCCTACATTCTTAACGGCCCCTGGACCGAAGTTCAAGCGCCCGACCTAGGCCTCATTATTACGTTTGATCCTGGCGGCCCCACATTCAGCTACACCCAGGAGTAGCTTTACAAGCCAAGTCATTCTGGTTTATTATCAGGCAATATACAAAACAGTCTCCCCGTTATGTCAAATACCGAATTACTCCATACTATTAGCGTTGCCGCCGAAAGATATCGGCCGAGCGAACAAGCACAGCAAGCGCTCACTGGCAAAGTATTCGTTCCACTTATAGGCCCCTTTGCTACCGGAAAAAGCACCCTAGCCAAAGCTGTCGCTGCGCTGGACCCTGAGTTCTGCCACGTAGCAAGTTTTAAAACGCGCCCTCCCCGCCAGGATGAGCCACCACGAGGTCCTCATTTTATTGACCCAAACGACACCAGCGCACTGCAAAAGCTCCACCAGGATGTACAAAATGGCCAGCTCATAAACCTTTTTACCCACCCAGAGACCAACAACTTATATGGAACACGCCCTGGGGCGTTCATGACCGCCTACTGCATGCTGGAAACGATGCCGGGTGCTATTGACCATTTTCGTGACCTTCCTTTTGATGCCGTCAGGCCAGTGGTTGTTATATGCGAGCCAGAGGAGTGGGTTAGTAGGGTTGGCGCCCGCTATGCAGGCCAATTTGAGCAATACGCAGAGGTACGCAAAAGGCTTGACGAGGGTATGCAGAATATCCATCACTGTCTGAATGACCCGAGCATGTTGTGGATTAATAACAGCTATGGCGTCGAGTCGGCCGCCCAGGAGCTCGTGGCAATCGCACGCTCTGGACACACACCAGATCCCCATAATCGGAGCATCGGTGAAACACTGCTCCACACTATGCAGGAACTTCGCAGCACCTTGTAGCATATTTGGAAGATTGCCGTTTCGTCCTGTAGAATAGCTATAATTCATGACAACGTTCCAGCAAACTCTTTCGCGATATTACTCGCTCACTAAACCCGGCGTACTGTACGGCAATGTCATGACCGCCGGCGCCGGTTTTTTATTTGCGAGCCGGCATACCTTCGACTGGTGGCTTTTTATAATCACCATGTTGGGCACCAGCCTAGTCATTGGCGCGGCTTGCACTATTAACAATGTGCTCGACCGGGACATCGACCGTATTATGGCCCGAACTAAAAAACGGGCAACAGTTACCGGCGCCATTTCAGCAAAGAATGCTACAATCTTTGGCATTGCAATTGGAGTCGCTGGCATCATCAGTCTGGCGCTCTGGACTAATTGGCTAGTTGTTATTATCGGCATTGTTGGCTTTATTGATTATGTGTGGCTCTACGGAGCTTTTTCAAAACGGCACTCAATGCACGGAACACTGGTGGGCAGCATTTCGGGCGCCACGCCTATTTTGGCGGGTTACTGTGCGGTAGCCGGACAGATAGATATTACCGCCATGCTTCTATTTGCCGCGCTCTTTTTTTGGCAAATGCCAGAATTTTATTCCATTTCGGTATACCGTCAGGGCGAGTACAAGGCTGCAGGCGTGCCCGTTATTTCAGTCGTTAAGGGAATTGCCGTTACTAAGAAATATATTTTTGCCTACACCCTCGCCTTTGTGGCGGCTACACTCTTGCTACCTCTAGGCACGTCTGTTTCGACGAGCTACATGGTGAGCATGACTGTGCTGGGAGCCTACTGGCTGTGGCTCGGTTTTGTTGGCCTTAAAACGCAAGCAACAGATGACGCTACGTGGGCCAAAAAAATGTTCCGATTCTCGCTTGTGGTCATCCTGGCCTTTTCGGCGCTGCTATCGGTTGACCGATTCCTTCCCTAACATAGAGTTCGCGCGGGCAAAGAAAAGGTGTATAGTAAAAGAAGCTTATGAAACGTAACGATCGTCATATAAAACTACTTTTGCTGGGACTGGTGTTTTTTGTTATTGCTGCTCTGGGAGCCGGCACCTGGTACATGCTGAGCCAAACGCCCGCGGTATTGCAAACAGCCGGAGATATAGGCCATAAAGAGCGGTCACTTATTTACTTCTCGCTTGCGCTGTCGCTTTTAGTAGTTATTCCGGTATTTATTATGCTGGGCCACATCGCCTGGAAGTACCGCGCAAGCAATACAAACGCAAAGTATCAGCCCAACTGGGATCGCAATAATCGAATTGAGGCTGCCTGGTGGCTCATTCCAACTATTCTTATTGCTATCTTATCGGTGGTTACCTGGCAAAGCAGTCATAGCCTCGACCCCTATCGCCCTCTTAGCTCTAAAGAAAAGCCTGTGGAGGTCCAAGTTGTTTCCCTGCAGTGGAAGTGGCTTTTTATTTACCCCAAAGAAGGTATTGCAACAGTTAATTACCTGCAGGTTCCTGTGGATACGCCAATCAACTTTACCCTTACGTCGGATGCGCCTATGAATTCTTTTTGGATTCCGCAACTCGGCGGCCAAATTTATACTATGCCGGGCATGTCTACGCAGCTTCACTTAATTGCAGACCGCCAAGGTACCTACCACGGTGCTTCGGCCAACATCAGCGGCGATGGCTTTGCTGGCATGCGTTTTGATACGAAGGCAGTCTCCAAAGATGCCTATGTACAATGGGTTGCAGTCACGCGCCAAAAAGATCTTGCGCTTACCATGGCAACATACAAACAGCTCGCGCTGCCTAGTAGTAATGAACCCGTACGGCTCTACGGTAAAGCCCAAAAAGGCTTGTTTAACGACATTATTATGCAGCATATGGGCACTGAGTCGTCACCTGCCACCCCTAAAAGTCCAAACACCCCCCAACCAACCTCCCATGACTATGACATGCACGATGATATGAATATGGAAGGGATGATGGAATAATGTTTGCTAATTTGCTCGGTAAGCTGTCGCTTGATGCACTGCCAACCAACCCAATCACTATTGGCGGCGCCATTTTAATGATTTGCATTGGGCTGGCAACAGTAGCCTTTTTAACCTATACCAAACGGTGGACCTGGCTTTTTAAAGAGTGGCTTACCTCGCTTGATCATAAAAAGATCGGCATTATGTACATTTTGGTGGCGAGTCTTATGCTGCTTCGCGGACTAGCCGATGTGCTTATGATGCGCACCCAGCAGGCCATAGCAACCAACGGCCACAATGGCATTGTGCCTGCCGACCAGTTCCAGCAGGTATTTTCGGCACACGGCACCATTATGATCTTCTTTGTGGCAATGGGCTTTATATTCGGCATGATAAACCTGGTGCTTCCGCTGCAAATCGGTTCTCGGGATGTTGCTTTTCCCTTCCTTAACTCTACCAGCTTCTGGCTTTTTGTAGCTGGTATGCTGCTCGTAAACCTTTCCCTTATGCTTGGTGAGTTCTCGGCGGCGGGTTGGCTGGCTTATCCACCCCTTTCTGGCATTGCATACAGTCCGGGCGTGGGAGTAGACTATTGGCTCTGGAGTTTGCAAATTGCCGGAGTGGGGAGCTTGCTATCAGGCATTAACTTTATAGTGACTATTCTAAAAATGCGCGCGCCAGGCATGTCGCTCATGAAGATGCCCATGTTTACCTGGAGTGTTCTTGGCAGTATGTCGTTGGTGGTATTTGCCTTTCCAATACTGACCGTTACACTGGCCCTGCTAGCCCTCGATCGCACCATTGGCACACATTTCTTTACTATGGACGGCGGCGGCAATGCCATGATGTACGTTAACTTGATTTGGGCGTGGGGTCACCCCGAGGTGTATATTCTGGTGTTGCCGGCATTTGGCATCTTCTCCGAAGTTGTTTCAACATTTTCGGGCAAACGCCTCTTTGGCTACACCTCTATGGTTTGGGCTATATGGGCCATTGTATTTCTGTCGTTCATTGTTTGGGTACACCATTTCTTTACCATGGGGGCAGGAGCCGATGTTAACGCCTTCTTTGGCATTATGACCATGATTATTGCCGTGCCGACAGGTGTAAAAATCTTCAACTGGCTCTTTACCATGTATCGGGGTCGGATTCGTTTTACTACCCCCATGCTCTGGTTCCTTGGTTTTGTCGTGATGTTTACTATCGGTGGCGTCGCCGGTGTACTCCTCGCCACCCCCCCGGCTGATTTTCAGCTGCATAACAGCCTCTTTTTAGTAGCCCATTTTCATACCATGATAATTAGCGGTGTGCTCTTTGGTATGTTCGCCGGGCTGGCGTACTGGTTCCCTAAAGTCTTTGGTTTTCGGCTGCATGAAGGCCTCGGGCGACTGGCCTTCATTTGCTGGTTCGGTGGCTTTGTGCTCGCTTTTGTGCCGCTTTACTTCTTAGGACTCATGGGTGCTACTCGACGGCTTGATCATTACGATGCGTCAATGGGCTGGCAGCCCCTCTTTATCGTTGCCGGTTTTGGCGCCCTGCTGGTGGCACTGGGTGTAGCGGTACAGGTCTTGCAGCTTATCGTCAGCTTTGTGCAACGCGCCAAATTACGCGATACAACAGGTGATCCGTGGAATGGCCGGACGCTGGAATGGTCAACGCCTTCGCCTGCACCACATTACAATTTTGCAGTGGTGCCAGACGGCAGTAAGCGGGATGCATTCTGGGAAGCTAAACAACTCCATAGCTCTCCATCTACTTCCTACCAACCAATCTGGATGCCTAAAAATACGCCCATGGGCATGATAATTGCCGGCTGTGCTTTCGTTTTAGGATTTGCTATTATCTGGCATATCTCCTGGCTGATTGTGCTAGGCATTTTGAGCGTCATCGCCAGTCTTGTAATTCACGGCAACAGACAACATACTGAGTACGTCATCTCTCCTGACGAGATTGCCAAGACTGAAGCAGCCCGCAAAGGAGCCCCCGCATGAGCAATTCCCAACAATTTCCGATAGAGCTCGAAAGAGCTACTAGCCAAAAAAACATTTTTGGATTTTGGGTCTACTTAATGACCGACTGCGTTCTGTTCGCCATCTTGTTTGCCACATTCGCCGTGTTGCAAGCGAACACTAATGGCGGCCCCTCTGGGCAGGAACTTTTTAGCTTGCCGTTTGTATTAGCAGAAACACTCATATTGCTCACTAGTAGCTTTGTGTGCGGTATTGGCCTTATTTCTATGCAGGCCAGTAAAAAACGAGCGGTGTATACCGCCTTTACGGTTACTTTTTTGCTCGGCGCTGCCTTTTTAGGGCTCGAATTATCAGAGTTCCACAAGCTAGCTGCCGAGGGAAACAGTTGGCACCGCAGCGGCTTCTTATCAGCTTTCTTTGCACTCGTAGGAACACATGGGCTGCACATTACTGCTGGCATGATGTGGCTTGCAAGCCTTTATGGACAAAGCAAAAAACAAGGCTTTACGGAGGTTATCCGCCGTCGCTTTAGCATGTTTGGCCTATTCTGGCACTTCCTTGATGTGGTGTGGATCTTTATTTTCAGTATCGTATACCTTATGGGAGTATTATAATGCAACACTACTCGCTGCGATCGTATAGTATCGGTTTTAGCCTGGCGCTCGCTCTATCCTTGAGCGCCTTTGGGCTTGTTTGGGCCCACCGCAGTCATGCTTTTCTTAGTCAAACAAGTCTTATTGCTTGTATTCTGACGCTGGCAGTCATTCAACTGTTTGTTCAACTTGTATTTTTCCTGCACGTTGGACAAGAACAAAAGCCCCGCTGGAATCTCGCCGTTTTTTTGGGCGCTCTATTGGTAATTGGTATTGTTGTGGGCGGTTCGCTTTGGATTATGTCTAATCTCGACTACCACATGACTTCTTCGCCGCAAGAAATGCAAAAATACCTAAACGGTCAAGACGATTTATAAAAAAGAAGCCTCTGTCCGGGCTTCTTTGTATATCTTTACGTAATCGCACCTACCGACGAGGCTTTGCGTAGCGTGCGTCTCCCCATGCCAACATTGGGAACCCAATAATAGGCAACAAAATGAGCAGCGCAGCGTATCCACCGTTCTTTCCAAAAGCTAAGGCTAAATCGTAGTACACGAAAATTGACATAATAATTCCCACAAAAGGAACAAAGAACAATATTGTCCACCATAGAGGGCGGTTTACGATCTCTAGCAGCACTATAATATTGTAAATAGGAATTATCGCCGCCCAGCCTGGCCTGTTAGCTTTGGTAAAGACTCGCCACATCGCGGCAAACATAAACGCTGCTGCCGCCAAAGCGATAATTATCAGTACCGGCGAGGTATCCGAGCTCGTCGCAGAGGAGTCCGTGTAATAGTAGGTTTGTGCAAGATGCGCTATTTGAGCAAGCATTATATATCCTTTTTCTAAACTAATTACGCTTATAGTTACATATTATAGCGTACTACTGGCCAATAAGTTCTTTCACGTATGCCTGTATTTGGCTGTAGTCATCCACGCCCGCTTTTGGCACAAGTGCCGATTGGCCGTATTTAGTCTGGTAGCTGCCAAGCAATGCGCGGTCTTCGCCGTTATTGAGCGCTGCGGAAGTTATTGCACTGTTCGGCACTTTTTTGCCCAGCTCATACAGGCGACGCACTTCGGCAAGCTTCATATCTGTTTTAACGTTATTGCCGAGCGAGTCAAAAAGCTGACCAACTTTTATCGGATTTGACAATGTTGCCGTGCTACCAGCTTTATCTTTCAAGGCCACCAGCACCCATCGCTGGTGCTCCGCCCGGCTAAAATCGCTCAGCGGAAAGCCATATGCATAGGGCGAGTTGCCGCGTGCGCGCGCTAAACCAAGGGCCTGATCGCCATTCAAGGTCTGAACGCCATTCCGTAAATCTACTAGTGGCTTGCGCGTTGTTAAATCTATACTCGGATCATACAAACCATTCGGATTAGAACTCTGGACGTTTACCGTTATGCCACCGACAGCGTTCACTGCATCGCGCAATGCACTATAGTTTACCAACGCATAGTAGTTGGGAGTGATGCCAAACTTTTGGGAAACAACCTTTTCAAGCAGCCCCATACCACCGTTAGCATAGCCTGCTTCTTTAAAGTTCTCCGATTCACCGTCCTGGTACACTTCGTTAATCTTTGAGTAGCCAAAACCTGGCACGTCTACATATAAATCACGGGGAATACTCAGCAAAAAGGCCGTGTGCTTCTCGGTGTTAATGCTGGCTATCATTATTGAGTCGGTCAGTTCGGCGCCGCCGTGCCCGGGGTCGTCAGAAGAATTCCCAGCCAGCAATAACGTTACACGGCCCTCATCCTCGCCCTTTAATTTGGTTTTGTGGAACAAGCCAAACAGGTTTCCCCAGCCAAATATCTTAGCGCTGTTTGAAACCACCTTCCAGCCAACCCAAAGGCCAGCAATAAGGGCTATGCAGCACAGTATAATAGCCGTTTTTTTTAAGATCTTTTTGTAGCTACGTTTTGGTTTGGCCTGTTGCTCTAGTTCTTCTAAAGTAGCATTGTCAAAGCCCACTTTTCGTCTTCGAGACAGGTCGGGAAGAGAGCGATTAAGCATACTTTGGTCAATCCGCTTACGAGGTCGAAATTCTGGTTGTTGAGTTGTTTTTTTGCGCATATATTTTTTATTACCTGTTGCTCATTATACCACTAAAAGCTGCCTAATCGCTCCAATCCTCGGCGCCATAATAGTCCATAAAAGCATGGGGCGGCGGTGCGGCAAGGGCAAGGCGCGTATCGGTCTCGAACACATCGTAAATATCCGTGTAGTCAGGGTCGCCCAAAGTAGCCCACACTGCGCCATACCAACCTTCTTCTTTTGGTGCAACACCATACATATCTATATACGCTCCGCGAATAGCCGCTCGCGTTGTAGTAGGAGGGGCACATCGCTCGGCCATTGTTCGGCCCGCTTCTGTCTTTGGCATCCATTTTGCCCATGTACGAGCACGCAGTCTTTCACTAATCGTGCCCGGACCAAGGCGAGTAAACTCCGTGTCTTTTATCTCAGCTTCCTGGCTCTTCCATGGGTACTGCTGTATCTCTCGCAAACTATCGCTATCCAGGGTTGTGATGCCACGCAAAAACATTTTAAGCTTCATTGGCCAATCATGCCGGTCGGCAAGAAGCATAGGGTTAGTTTTAAGGTCGTCAATGGCACGCCCCCACTCATCAAGTACCCAATAATTCTCGGTCGAAAGCTCAACTTCTTCTGACATTTTTCGAGCAGCCGCATAAAGACCCTCGTGTACGTTAAGCGCCGTTATTTTATTGCCATCATCGAGCCTAAATGTCTTTTTAAATGTCAGGTCCCGCCCCACAATGTTAGCGATAGCATCCAGCGAGGCGCCAATGCCCGAACTTTTTAGACCAGCCGGTGCCCAGCCGGGACGATTGAGGGCCGATAGCCGCAGTACAAGCTCCGGCACACCCCGCTGCATTATGCCGCTCCATGGCGAGATACAGGGGTCAAGCGTAATACCATGCACCCGTACCCCTTCAGAATGTGGCTCGTGGCGGGTGTTTACAACCGGCCGGCGCACCGTCGTACCGGTGCTAAAATCTGTGCCAATAAACGGCAGGCGCTGATGGAGCAAGAAACGTCCTTCGTATGGCTCCACCAGGCCGCTTCCCAATAACGGCGCGCTCGTTGCCACAAACAATCCATACAACGCCAAGTCTTGATCGTTGATAAGCAGCCCCACGCTCGTATCTTCCTCGCGGCGTGGTAGTCCTACGTTTAAATGAAAGCCGCATGACTGCGGCCCCCTGTCGCACACCGTAAAGGATCCGTCATCGTTAAAGACGCGGCCGCTGCTGTAGGTTCTTTTATACAGCGCCCCCTTGATAATCGGGAGTCTGTCATTAGGGCGAGGGTTTTGTGTCGTTGTTTCAATGGCATCGAGCATAATAGCTTCGGCATCTAGCTGACGCTGCTCGGCTTCTTCGGCACTAGCGGTTTCGGGGCCAGCGTATTCCATCTTTTCGCCAACGTCAATATAAAAACGAGCCCCATTACGGAGCATCAAATCTGCGTTCTTACCTATTGCCACGAGCCGTTCGTCACGATTGTGGATAATTGTCGCACAATCCGCTTTTGATGGTCGGCCGTATTCCACGCCCACTTTGCCATCACTCTGCGTTTGACGCCGCCCTGCATACCACACGGTTTCCCACTCTGTGCCGTGTGCTACGCGGAAATCCGTTCGCTCGCTGTACATATATCTACTATACACTTTTTTTACTGCTATACTAGGGCCATGAAACCCATTGCTTTTGGTCATTTTCCCAACAAACAAGCCGCACCGCGCCATTTGCCCGATTTTACTGCCCAAAGCGTCACAACAATTGACTTTGCCTACCTGCAGAAGCTAGGAGTTAAACATGTACTGTTTGATCTTGACCTTACCTTGCGTACCTCAAAAGCGCAGGAGCTAGAGTCCGCCATCGTAACGTATCTGGCCGAACAGAAAAAAGCCGGCGCCTTTGAAACACTCAGCTTAGCCACAAACAGCCTAGGAAATGTCACTCCTTTCGCAAAAACCTTGGGTGCACGGCTTTATCAACCCTTTGTGGAGCGCAAAAGGCTTATTAAAAAGCCCTCTTTGGCCTTTTTTGAGCGCATTAGAAGCGATTTAGGGGCACAGAGCAATGAAATTGCCATGATTGGCGATAAAGTCCGTGCTGACGTCGCTGGTGGCAATGGTGCGGGTTTCTTCACTATCCTTGTAGAGCCGCTCGGCAAAGATCTACTGCATGATCGTCTTTTGTTAGTGCGATTCCGTGAAAAACGACTCCTGGCATCGGCAAAAAGTGCACTCAAACTTGTAAAAGATACCCATTAAACTCTTTCTTCCATAGGAATGTATGCTACAATCGGGGGCACTACATCTCTGTTACGTACTCATACTGGTGTAATTTTTGTAACATAAATCACTTTTACGTTCCGAATAAACATCGTATCATATGGCTACATACATTCATTTTTTGCAAGGTAATGGAAAGGCAAGATACGAACAAAAAGCATATGAGGGTACTTGACACAGGTGTATAATATACACATATCAAACTGCCACAGGGGTGGGAGTCTGATTTTTTATTCTAAATTAAGGAGTAGTTACGACTGTGGCCCTCGCAGAAACATTTAATGATACTGAGGATTTCCCCGTTTTTGTTCTGCACGATCCTGTGACAAAACTTGACGCTCTTGAAGTTGCCTCCGACACTAACGTGCCACTGGCTGACATAGAGAAAGTTGTCAAAAACGAAGACCTCAAAATCGAAGACCAGACTGTTAGTCTTTTTGCCCTTTCCGCCCTTACTAAGGGCGTACGGCCAGCCGACCTAGATACCGCCATGGCGCTACCTGGTCGCAGCGCTCAATTGCAGCGCATTTTTGAGCTTATTGCTTTTGAGAATGGCACCGACTCTCAAAAGGAATTTGACGGCCTTACTATTGAGTATCCGCCAGAGCTTACGACAGTGCTCATCGAAGATAATATTCGGCCTAGCAGCGAGGTCGAAACAACCGAAGAAAAACACCGTGCCCTTAGCAATCTTCGCTACCGCGTAGCCCGATCTTTGGGCACACGAGGCATCGATCATGCTCGGGAAAAAGAAATCGACGTCGATGATACTATCTTGCCAAGTGAGCTGACGCCCTCCGACTCAATCAGCGATAATGTCGTCTTAGCATCGGACGAGTATGTCACAAACATCCGACGCATTTACAAACACGGTGGGTACTTTAAGCTAGGGCTGACCGAAGAGAATAAGCTCGCAGCAATCGTCTTCCCGTCTGAAGATGGTATTAGAGTACAAAAAGAAGAGTCAGAGGAGTGTTTTACCGACAATGAAGAACATGGTCTTGGCTTTAGGACGTTGAAGGCGCTTGGCAAAGTCCGTCGCTTCCCTACCTCGCTCGACGCTGATGCCTGGGGAACATGGTTTGTTCCAAATACTGAGCCCGCCACGCCTCAATTGCCCGAAGCTACTGATGATATGTCAGCAGCAGACATCATGGCCCAGTTCGACACTGGTGACGAAGAGTGGTAATCAATCCCCTACGCTTTATGCGGGGGATATTTTTCGCTCCACGTAGCCATATGCTCTAAAATAGGCACCAGATCTGCCCCCTTATCGGTGAGACAATACTCTACCCGAGGGGGCATTTCGTTAAAGGTCGTTTTGCAGACGATGCCGGCAGATTCAAGCTCGTCAAGACGTGCCGAAAGTGTTCGCGGGTTTATGCCACCAACGGCTTTTTGCATTTCGCAAAAACGGGTCGTCCCTTGACACATGGCATACAAAAGCTGCGGCGTCCATTTAGCGCCGATGATACTGGCAGCCGCACGAATACAGCTCGGATGCCCTGTACTTACCTCTTCAAATGCATTCGACATACGTCTCTAACTCTATTACTCTCACATTATACACTATAAAATGTAATACTACTTATACTCTGGGCCAGATAACCCGGCCCGCCACCGCATGAGGCGCTATCCAGCCAAAGTGGCGGCTATCAACACTCTGGCGGCGGTTATCGCCCTCTACAAAGTAGCCTTTTTGCTTATCAACAGCGGTAATACGCTTAATCTTCTCTAGGCCATTATGGCGAAAAACAATTATATGGCCCGGCTTAAGCCGACCGACGATTCCGCTCACAAGCACCAGTTGGTCGGGGCGTAACGCAAGCAACATACTTTCGCCAACAATCCGTCGCAACCCCCAAGCGCTAGGCTTTTTTGGTTTCGTGGAAGATTGTGGCGATTTCATCGATCATATCAAGCAATCTCTGACCATGCTCAGGCTCAACGTGATGCTTGCACTCACCAGCCTGCTTTGTTGCCAGCCAGAACTTTTGATGCAAGTCAGGATACTTATCGAGATGCTCAGGCTTAAAATAATCCGTCCAAAGCACCCACAAGTGATGCTTAACAAGTTCGGCTCGTTCTTCTTTTATAAAGATTGCCCGGATCTTGCCCACTTCATCAAGGCTCTCGTATTTTTTCATAATTGCCAGGACGCTTTGCGCTTCAATACGGGCCTGGGCTGGATCATACACTCCACACGGCAGATCACAATGTGCATACACTGGTTTGATGAAAGATTTAAACATATCCCCTCCTTGCTACCTCTTTAAAGTATATCACTTTTGCGGCAAACGATGCGCATTTGCCTGCCGCCAAGCTTCGATTTCGGCGTGATGGCCGCTTAAAAGCACGTCGGGCACCCGCATACCCCTAAATTCTTCAGGGCGTGTGTACTGCGGAAATTCAATATTCTCGTCGTCTTGCTGGAACGATTCGATTTCGGCGCTCATTTCGCCCCCTAAAACGCCCGGAATGAGCCGTACGATACTATCAATCATCACCATAGCCGGCAATTCGCCGCCAGTTAGCACGAACGTACCAATACAAAACTGATAGTCTACAAATTGCACAATGCGTTCGTCGTAGCCTTCGTAGCGTGGGCAAATAAAAATAAAGCCATGCTCAGCCTGGGCAAATTCTTTTGCCTGTGATTGCTTGTAAAGTTGACCGCGCGGTGTTGGCAAGATAACCTTTGCGCCCGGATCTTGCTTTTTGGCATGTTCAATAGCAGCTATAAGAGGTTCAGGTTTAAGAAGCATGCCGTCGCCGCCGCCATATGGCGTATCATCGACTTGTTTGCGGGGGCCCAGGCCAAAATCACGCAAATTTATAATGCTAAACGTTACTTTTTGTTTATCTTGCGCCTTCCACATCATGCTGGTGTTAAGGACGCCATCAAACATTTCGGGGAACAGGGTAATGATTTGTATATTCATGGTTTTTGCTGCTCCATAAATTCTTGCGCGCCGCCAAAGGCCCGCACAGCCGCCAAGAGATCGTCATGAATAACCCCGTTGGAGATAATAGCCCCTTTTATTGGGCGATCGTAGCGTTGTTCGTTGCCATCTAGGTCGGTTACTTTGCCGCCGGCTTCTTCTACAATTAATTTAACAGCGGCGATATCGTGCGCTCCCGGCCCGCTAAAGATGCGGCCATGCAGCCGCCCTTCGGCAATTAGGCAGCATTTGTAGACATTGCCCGGAAAGATCTCAATACGAGCGCCTTTTTCTTCAAGCCCTTCGTATAGCGTGCGGGCTTGTAATATGCCCTTTATATAGCTCGGACCTGCTATATGCGCCTCTTTAAGGCCCTGAGGCGCAACATGTAGCGGCTTGTCGTTACAAAATGCGCCTTGGCCTTTAACCGCCCAGAAAAGCCGCTCCAAGAAAGGATCAAAGGCTACAGCAACTATTGGCTCACCATGCTTAACAAATGCCAGTGAGAACATTCCTGTTGGCAAGCCGAAGATAAACGGTGCCGTACCATCGATTGGGTCGCACACCCACACCTGTGTATCTTCGTGAGTAGCTGTAGAAGCTTCTTCGCCTAAAACCGCATGCTCAGGGAATGTATGCTTAACTCTCTCGATAAGAAGCTGATTGATCTTGGTATCTGCTTCGGTAACTGGGCTGTTATCTGCCTTTGTTGTAACGCGCATTTGAGCAGCATCAAAGTAGTGGCGCATGACTTCGCCGGCTTCGTACGCCAGAGATTTTGCGAATATAAGCAGCTGCTGAGTTTCTGTCATTATTGGTAATTATACAATTAATTACGTATAAAAACAAAATAACCCCACTTACTAGAGGGGTTATTTTGCCACATAAAGCTCCCAATCGCTCCCTATTCGGGTTGGATGGCTCGCATGAGCTTTTACTGCATACTTTTGTTTTTTGAAAAGTTCGTCACTTTGGACTGCTACTTACTATACATCGAGATCGTCGAGATCTTCAAGTTCTTTTCTTGTTTTACTTACAACACTGTTGTGGGAATCTTCTTCTTCGTCAGTGTCATCAGTGGCCATTGGCGTACTTGCCGGGGCGCCTGAGCCGTCTGAAACACCATTGTCCACGATTTTGAGATTGTATCGGGCGTCGTTTTTGGTTCCAAGCGCACGCAAAAGCGTACGTAAGCTCTGGGCAGTAGCACCTCGCTTACCAATAACACGTCCGAGATCCTCTGGATCAACGGTTAGCTCTAGGAGTACACCCTTTTCGTCAATGCGACGTTCAACCTGTACCTTGTCCGGATTGCTAACCAGGGACTTTACGATATATTCCACAAATTGTTGGTCAATACTGCTCATGCAGATTCTCCGCTTACTGGTACTTATCCATTATAGCAAAACGAACAGTAACTTGACAAAATCAAGTTACTGTTCAGATACGAGAACGCTCGTTTTAGCTTTGCGCTTCGGTGTTTTCTGCTGGAGATTCTGCTTTTGGCTGGTTCTTGCGAAGCTTTTCAGGGTTGCGCACAGTGCGCTTCTTTTCGGAGCTAAGCTTTACCCATTCAGGAAGCTTGATACCTTCCGCCTTCAAAAGTGCAGCAGCCCGGTCAGATGGCTGTGCGCCATGCTTAAGGTAGAACTCTGCCTTTTCTTTGTTGAGGCTTGCAGCCTTGGTGTGCGGGTCGTAGCTACCCAAGGAGAACACAACCTTGCCGCTGGTAGGGGTCAAACGCGATTCCTGAACAACAAGGCGGAACATTGCGTGTCCTTTGCGGCCAGTACGTTGCATGCGAATAGCTAACATCTAAATAATTCTCTCTTTCGTCTTTCGTTAAGATTATGTAGAAATCTTACCTTATTTTACAGATTACCGCCCCTGATGTCAACAGTTTTTACTGAGGCGCAGGCTTAGCCTGTTTGCTTTTGTAAAGTTTGAGAGCCGCTTCGGCTGCCTTTTGCTGACCAAGCTGCTTGCTGGGGCCAGTTCCGGTACCCTTAAGCGACCCACCCACAAACACGCCCACCGTAAATTGTTTCTCGTGGTCGGGACCTTCTTCGCTCAGCACTTTGTACACGGGAGTAGCGCCATCACGGCTCTGGGCCAGTTCCTGCAGATGTGACTTGGGGTCCATCCATGAGCCACTATCAAGAATGTCTTTGAATGTGGCCAAGATACTTTTAGTAATGAATGCCTTTGCGGCCTCGTAACCCTTATCGAGGTAAATTGCACCAACGACAGCTTCGTAGCTGTTAGCCAAGATTTGAGCACGAGCGCGGGCCGTACCGTGCTTTTCGCCACGGCTCAAGCGAAGCATGGGTTCAAAATCGAACTTTGCGGCGGCGGCGCCAATACTTTCGGTACGCACCAGCGCGCTCCGCCAGTTGGTGAGAATGCCTTCTGGTTCACTAAAATTGCCGTACAAATATTCAGTGACTACCAATTCCAAAACAGCATCACCCAGGAATTCCAGGCGTTCGTTATGCTCTTTAGCGGTTTTTTTATGCTCATTTACGTACGAGCGGTGAGTAAACGCCGTTACCAGTAAAGAAATATCAGCAAATCTAACGCCTAGTTTTTCTTCTGCAAATGCTTGGTATGGGCCAAAATCTTGCATCGTTTTACCTTTATTACAGTTTTGCTTCCCGGATACGCTTCATGCCAAGGAGGATCAGTTTACCGATATCGTCATACGCAATACGGTCTATTGCCACTTGAGCAGGCAGCCATTTAATGTCATTGAGCCAATCTTCGCCCTGGAGGTCATCGGTGTCTCCCTTGCCCTGCACCAAAAAGATGTGCATAGTCATAAGCACAAGGGTGTGGCCGCGGCGATAGCGAAAGTTAACTTTGCCGAGCCAACTCATGACTTTCATTTCGTGCAAACCGGTTTCTTCTTGAATTTCGCGTTCGGCGGTTTGACGCGGCTCTTCGCCTTCTTCTACGTGGCCTTTCGGAATAGTCCAACGATTCTTGGCGTCCTGAATAAGCAAAATCTCAAGTTGATTATTGTGTTTATTACGGCGAAAAACAATGCCGCCTGATGTTGTTTCCCGAACGACCTCTTCGATAGAAGGCCGCCGGCTATTAACGAGCCGCTTGATTCCCTGAAACGGCTTAGGCCGCTTCATCGGTGTCCTTTTTGGTTGTCGTTTCCGTGTCATGTGAAGACTCTGTCTCGGGGTTCTTTTGGCGTAGGAGCGTCCCGAGTACTCCGTTGATGAACTTGGACGAATTCTCGCTACCAAACGCCTTAGCAAGCTCTACCGCTTCGTTGATGACAACTTTAGGCGGTACGTTCTTGCTATGTAGCAGCTCGTATGCACCGATACGCAATATTACACGATCCATCCGGGCAATATCCTTCAGCGGCCACTCCGGTGCTAATGGCTGCAATGTTGCATCCAGATCAGTCTCTGCGGCAGCAACGCCACGAACTAATTGTTCTACGAAGTCGGTGTCATCGACTGTCGCTTTATAGCGCGCGATGTTGCGCTGCAAAACCTCATCGAGGTTGAAGCTATTGTCAGCGGAGCCACGCCGAAAATCTTGTTCGTAGAGCGTTTGTAGCGCAATGATACGACCGAGGTGACGATTTGAGGCCATGTAAACCCTCCGCTTACAGTTATGACGCCTGGGCGTAAGGCGCTAAGCGGCCTTAACGACGTCTTTTTTGGTTACTTTTTTGGTTGTTTTCTTGTCGGCTACAGGTGCAGCAACTTTAGTAGTAAGCTTTTTACCGCTTTCGCGACGAGTAGTAAAAGCTTTGATTGGTGACTTAGCGTTAACGGCGCGGGCCAGCTTTAATACGAGGTGGCTACGGCGTGTGCCGGTGCGACGTGGTGATGTACGTTTTTTAGGTTTACCCATGGTAAACGACTCCTTCCAGAAATAATCTGTATTTAGTTACTTTGTACCTTGCCAAGTATTATACTCCATTTAGTCCACGATCTCAAGGGGTAGTAACATTCTGAAGCTATTGCTATAATCGGCGGATTATGAGCGAATCTTTCTCCACCATTCCAGCCGAGCCGCGCGAAGTTATACGCGAGGGTGAACTAGGCAACTATACCGACTTATGCAGGCCCCTGACGTTGTGGCCCAAACTGGAGGCTATGAGCCAGGAGAGCGACTCGCCTATTCCACTTGTAGTACGTGATAAAGGAGAGCGCCTCATGGTCGTGCGGGGCGCTTCGATATATGCTCACAATATTATTACAAAAGCCACCCCTCGGCCCAAAAGCCTAAGCGACCGTATTCTAAACACTATTATTGATGTTGGCTATCGGCACGATTCAGAGGTCGATGAGCTTTTTGTAAGACACAGCCCGGCAACCGTAGATATTCCGCTCCTGGATCGGCCAGCGGTGTCCCTTGGGGATATTCAGCGTTTCTCGCAAAGTATCTTCGGCAACCGGCAGGGCGCACAGTGGCTAGGCAGCTATTTGCGCTCACAAGCCCTTAAGGGAGTTGAGCTAGCCTGGCAGTTGGGCAGCCGGGATATTGTAACCGGTGGTATTGCCTTACGTGCCCATGGCGACAGCTATGGTTTTGAGGCAGGCAAAGATCCGCATTTTACTAATTATACATCTGTAGGCATTACTGTGGACCGCGTAAAACATATCCACGAAACAACGCCATCAAAAATTCCCGCCCAGCGCTACGTTTTGGGCAATTATCTTAAGCTTGTGGCCGCTTCGGGGGTATTATTTGAAGCTCCTGAACCTTACGCAAAACCGCCCGTTATATTTGACGAAAGCTACAAACCTACCCCCTACGGCGAGTCTGGCCACCAATTACCTAGCGTAGCGTGGGCGGCTGGTGGACTAGCTCAAGAGGTAGCGCTTTTTGCTAAACGCGAAAAGTACTATCCGGCATCGGCTATTTTTTGTGATGAGACAGACACCGGAGCAGGCGTCATCCCTGCGCGCGTTAATGCGTTGCTGGATGATATCTTTCGCCGCAAAACCCTTACGCCAGAGCAAGCTGGCATGAGCGATCTAAAGCTAAAAATGCTCTGCGCCTTTGACGCCATGCAGCAACCGCTTAGCCGGGATCTTGCCCATACAGTTACCGCTAAGCGGCCGACTGAACTAATCTCCCTGCCCGAAATTATGGGCCTCGCCCGCACACTTTCTGTACCATGCGACACAGACCGGATTATGCAGGCGTTGCAAGCTGCGGACCACAAGCGGCACAAAGGCATGTATAGTACGTTTGACGTAGGCTTTTTGCAAGAACGATTCGAGGGGATACTGTTGCGTGAGGAGCTGCGGCCCGCCGACGCATACGTGCTATCCCGGTACCTGCAGGCCTTGCGATGCGCCGCAGATACCGTCAATAGAGCACTGGGCGAAGCCTAAACAACCAGGTTAACGAGCTTGCCGGGTACGTAGATTTCTTTTTTAATAGTTGCGTCTGCCAGATACGCTGCTACTTTTTTATCTTGTTTAGCCTGGGCGAGGATGTCATCTTTACTGGCGTCAGCAGCTACCTGTAGCTGTCCGCGCAATTTGCCGTTTATCTGCACCACGATGTTTACAGTGTCGCTCACGAGGTATTTCTCGTCGTGCACTGGCCACTCACTGGTATGAATAGAGCCTTGGTTGCCCAGTTGTGCCCACAGCTCTTCGGTGATGTGCGGTGCAAATGGCGCCAAAAGTTGCAGATAGGCTTGCAATGCCCAGCGCCATTCTTCTGCAGAAGCAGTGCCCTGTTTGATCTTATATAACTCGTTGAGTGTTTCCATAAGGCACGCTATGGCGGTGTTAAAGCTCATACCCTGAAGGTCTTCGCTCACTTTTTTAATAGCTTTGTGGACAGCACGTCGCAGCTCAGGTGACTCCTCGGCTTTACCAGACTCACGGCCGGTCATTTCATGTGTTAGGTTCCAAACGCGCTGCAAAAAGCGGAACGATCCGCCCATGCCCTCGACGCTCCAGTTTGCAGCCTGGTTCCAGGGGCCAATGAACAGCTCCATGATACGGATTGAGTCGGCGCCATACCCTTGATCGATAAGATCGTCGGGCTGAATGGTGTTGCCTTTAGACTTGCTCATTTTTTGGCCGTCGGGCGCCAAAATCATACCCTGGTTGCGCAATGCCTGGAATGGTTCGTTAATGCCTATGAGTCCGGCATCTTTCATCACCTTGGTCCACATACGTGCATAAAGCAAGTGCATTACAGCGTGTTCGGCACCACCGATGTAATCGTCCACCGGCAACCATTGCTTGACTAGTTCGGGGTCGAACGGCTGCTCGTTATTGTGTGGGTCGGCAAAACGCAAGAAGTACCAGCTAGAACACGCAAAGCCATCCATAGTGTCGGTTTCACGCGTAGCGGGGCCGCCGCAGGTGGGACAGGTTGTGTTTACAAACTCAGGAACGCGGGCCAGCGGACTACGGCCGTCACCACTTGGTTCATAACTTTGCATATCAGGCAAACGGACTGGCAACTGGTTATCAGGCACCAGTACAGCACCGTCTTTTTGGCAGTGCACAATAGGGATGGGCGCACCCCAATAACGTTGTCGGCTAATGAGCCAATCACGGATGCGATAGTTGATCTCTTCGCGGCCTTGGTCATTTTTAGCAAGTTCAGCCACAACTTTTTCGCGGGCTTCTTCTGTCGTGAGGCCGGTGAACGGACCGGAATCTACTAAGCGGCCTTCGTGCACCATATCGGGCAAGGCACCATCGGCAAAGGCAAAAATTTCGGCTGCGCCAGCGCCGGTACAACGGCGGTCGACTTCTTCGCGCGACACCCACGCAAAGGTTTGAGCAGCCTGTTCTTCCGGGCTAATCGGTTGTTGCTCAAGCGACGCCAGCTCAACTATCACGGTGTGGCAATAGGCGATACGGTTTTCCTTTTTATGCTGAGCGTAGAATTCGCTACTAATGATCTCGTTTTTCTCTTCGATATGCTTAATATCTGTGTAGCCGGTTTCTTCAAGCAGTTCGCGAGTGGCGGCCTGGGCCGGCGACTCACCTTCGTCTATCCCGCCCATTAACGGCGACCAAAAATCACTGCCTGTTGGCTTTACCACCAGATAGGTATCGTCGGTGGGGTGTTTTACCACCGCCGTAATAACCTGTCGGGGAACCAGCGGAGCGCCATGGACATGCTCGTTCTCGGCATGGGTGAAACGACGGGCCACAACCTGACGGATTGGCAGATTATACTCTTTGGCGAAGGCATTATCACGTTCATCATGAGCCGGAACGGCCATAATTGCACCGCTGCCGTAGCCCATAAGCACATAATCAGCCACCCAAATGGGGATGCGCTCGCCATTAACCGGATTTATAGCATACGCGCCGCTAAAGACACCGGTTTTTTCGCGGTTCGTCTCCTGGCGTTCAACATCAGACTTGTTTCGGGCTTTTTGCTGGTAGTTCTCTACCTGTTGCATGTGCTCTTTAGAGACAATTGTTTTTAATATTGGATGCTCAGGCGCAACAACCATAAAAGTTGCTCCATAAAGAGTGTCAGGGCGTGTGGTAAATACTTCGAGTGTTTGGTCGGTATCAGCAATTGCAAAGGTCACTTTGGCGCCTTTAGAGCGGCCTATCCAGTTGCGCTGCATATTCTTGATTGAATTTGACCAGTCTAAGTCGTCGAGGTCTTGCGCGAGGCGGTCGGCATAGTCGCGAATCTTAAAGAACCACTGCTTTAGAGCCTTCTTTTCTACTTCGCTGCCGCAACGCCAACATACACCGTTTTCTACTTGCTCGTTGGCTAACACGGTTTTATCAACAGGACACCACCACTGCAAGCTCTCCTGCTGATAGGCCAAGCCACGCTTAAACAAAAGCCCAAAGAACCACTGTGTCCAGCGATAATAATCGGGGTCTGAGCTGGCAAATTCACGCGACCAGTCATAGCCAAAGCCCATTTGCTTAAGCTGCTGCTTAAAACGGCCGGTGTTTTGCACGATAGCTTCTTGCGGGCTGATGCCGGTTTTAATGGCGTAGTTTTCTGCTGGCAGACCAAAGGCGTCCCATCCCATGGGGTGCATGACATTATAACCGCGCATGCGGTTGAAGCGAGCTATTGCGTCACCAATTGCGTAATTGCGCACATGGCCGACGTGCATGGCTGCACCGCTTGGGTATGGAAAAAATTCCAGAATATATTTTTTAGGTTTATCAGAGGCCGCATCTGCCTCGTAGATTTTGGTTTCTTCCCACTGCTTTTGCCATTTAGGCTCAATTTCTTTCGGGTTGTAGCGCTGCATGCTGTAAAAAGCTCCTTTGCCTGTATTGCTGTTAATTATACCGTTTTAAGAGAGAAATAACTACGCCCGAGGGGCGAGGAGCAAGCTAAGAGTATTATAGACGCTTTTCATTTGCCACTAGCATACCACAATCCGGCTTAATCGTCACGGCTTGACCTGTATCAACGCTTTTTCCATACTAGCCACATGAGCTACAAACCCGATTTACCTTATCTTCCTCTCGAGAACTCGCACACAATTAATTGGCCGGCTGCCGTGAGGGGCGCGGCGGCGGGTTTGGCCGCATTTTTGGCGTTAAATGAGCTTGCCACAATTACACCGGCTCAGGAAATACATAAAGAGCAGACAAGTTTTACTATTTTATGCGACCCGCGTACTGAGCCTGTGCTTACGCTGCACCCCGACAGAGAGCAAGTTGCTCCTCTTATTGATTCCTTGGGACACGATACTGCGGCGATAGTTGGCGTAACTTGTGAGGGCGACCAGGGCTATACGTCAGCGCCAAATGTATATCAAAGCAATCAACTTGGCAATTGCTACAAGAAGTTTACGGTTCTCACATTATTTACAGAGCAGCCCGAGGCAAAACACCCGCCCAAAGGCTTTTTAAAGAATGTAGGCACGATGAGTTTGGTGGGCGTAAGTGGCAGTAATAGCCTCCGCTTTACCAACTACAATCTCCAGCAGGCGCCATACGCCAAGGCCGACAATAACGCCCCGGGCTCTAAGTACGTGCCCTGCCGCTACCGTGACATTACACCTAGCGGCCGTAATAAAGACCTGGCTGCCCCGGCGATAGGGCCATCATTTCGCTAAAAGTAACCAGTTGATATCTTGTTTTAAGCACTTCAATTGCCGGGCGCAAGGCCTCAACGGTGCCCGGGTAAATATCATGCAAATCGAGCACCCCGCCAGGTTTGGCCTGGTCTATTATCGCCTGAGTTAACTGTGTCGGATTGCTCGACTCCCAATCTACGGGGTCCACATTCCAGAGAGCAATTGATAGAGGAATATTGCTTTGCACCTTGGCGTTAACTGCCCCATACGGCGGACGAAACAGATGTGGCGCAGGTACACCGGCTGCAACAACCGCCTGTTGTGTTTTGTTAACCTGTTCGGCAATTTGCTCAGGCGAAAGTTTTGTAAGATTAGGATGATTCCAGCTGTGGTTGCCGATTTCGTTGCCGTTACGATACATGCGGCGCAAAAGGCCTTCCTGGCCGGGAACTCGCGAGCCAACAACAAAGAAGGTTGCCCGGACGTGTTCTTGGTCGAGTATATCTAATATTTGCGGCGTAGTTTGAGGGTTAGGACCATCGTCGAAAGTAAGCGCCAGGCAGGGCTGCTGGGAACAATCGGGATGAGCATGGTGGCTGTGGTATGGCTGTGGTGGCTCTATAGCCACTACCTGGCCGGTAGTAACAGATGCCGGACGAAGCACATAGGTCAGGGATAGCTGCCAGCTTGCAATGGCAATAACTAACAACCACAGGGCGGTCCCCAGCACTAGTAGCTGCGGCCAAGCTAACCTGAACCGATGATACCTCTCTCCCATTCGACCCTCTATTGTGGCAGATTTAGCGTGTAAAATCCAGAGTAAACACTAGAACTGCTGCAAGAAACTTGTGGCAAAACTTGTCGTCATGGCCTGCTTCTGTTGATGCTTTTGGCGGGCAAGCTCCACGAGTCTGGTAACAAGCTCCACGTTGGAGATTCCTTTTTTGCGCCAGTTATGGGCATACAAACTACCAGGCAGCGGATTAACTTCGTTAAAGTAAACCTTTTGTGTTTTCTTATCAATGAGCATGTCCACCCGGGCAATACCGGAGCAACCTAAGGCCCGATATGTTTGCAGACCAACAGCTTCCGCTTTTTCGTAAAGGCTGTCGGATATTTGAGCCGGACAATTGCTGTAGCCTTGCGCTCCTTTAGACCCGACTTTACCGCCCTGTCCTTTACCCTTACCGCCGCGCATATACTTTGTGTCAAAGTCAAAGAAGGAATCCTCATGCTGCAATGGCTCTTCTACAAAAGCAGGAGTGAGCTCTTCGTTGCCAATTATGGGCAAGGTGACTTCGATAAGATTATTGACCGCCTCTTCTACAACTGCCTTGGTGTCGTAGTGTAGGGCAACCTCAATAGCATTGGCTAGTTCTTTTTTATCGGTAACGCGCGTGATGCCAATGCTTGAGCCTAAGTGAGCCGGCTTTACAAAAAGCGGGTATTGGAGATCGGCGTTTATCTTCTTAAGATAGGTGGTCGGCTCAGCTTGGTATGCATCTTTTGCCAGGGCGTGATACTTAGGTGTAGCAATGCCGTGTGCTTCGGCCACTTGCTTGGCAAGCACTTTGTCCATGGCAATAACGCTCGATTCAACGTCACATCCCACATACGGCACATCAGCTAGCTCGCACAATGCCATAAGCTCGCCGTCTTCGCCATGCGTACCGTGCGTTGCCGGAAAAACGACATCTACGGCAGTCTTTTTAGTGCCAAATGCTGTGGCAGCCACCAGCGTAAGCCCCTTGCCCAACTGCACCGCTATTGGTTTTTCTTTTGCCAAAAGCTCCGTAAAATCTTTGGCTTGGAAAAAACGGATATCCTCAAACTTGGGGCCACTGTACCACTGGCCATCCTTAGCGATATATACCGGAACTACCTGAAACTTCTGGCTACGCTGAAGCGGCTTAATAACCGCAGCGAGTGCTGTTAGGATGGAGATGTCGTGCTCAGTTGAGCGGGAGCCGAATATAACGGCAACTGTGGGCTTTTTCATGCCCTTAGTATAGCAATCTTACCCCGTTGCTCCTAGGCGTAGTTATCGGTCCAGTCATTTTGCATAAGTACCACGTCACCGCTGGCCACAAATGTGTTGATATTGGTATAAAAATCGAGGGGATTATTCTCTACCAATAATTCACCGGCAAACCCGGCGTCTTGCAGTCCTTTACTGATATCAAGCGTCGCGGAGTTTTCCATAAGAACAACAATATCCGGCTGGGCGGCGGCAATGAGCTCACCCATTTGCTGATGCACGCTAGCAGCTTCTCTCCCCTGATCCACTAAACCGGGAGTGATGTATATTTTGCGCTTTGCAGGAAGCTCCGCCAGCAGCTTTGTCCCTGCCCGGATGCCCTCGATGTTACCGTTATAGGTATCGTCAATAATCCAAGCGCCGTCAAGTTCATATGGCTGCATGCGGTGCTCAAAAGGCATGGTATGCGCAATTCCCCGCTCAATTTGCTCATCGCTAAGGCCCAGATCAGCAGCTAAAGCCGCTACGAGTGCCAAAGGTCCAACCTGATGGCGCCCTACAAGTCCGCTATGCAGCCCCAGGCTACGCTTGCCCTTTTTAAGCGTAAACGAGGTGCCGTGCAAGCCCACCGTAATATGCGCAACCTTCCAACCAAGAGCGCCTTTATCGCTGTATCCTTGTTGCTTTTTGCGCATAGCTCGTTTAGCCAGCTCCGACTCTTCGTTAACATACACCTGCCGGGCAGCAACAGCTTCAGAGACCGAAAAAATATCCTCGGTTGCCCGTTGAACGGTTTTATAGCGATCCAAATGGGCTGGCGCAATGCCGGTAATGATGGCGTGTGTCGGGTGGGTAATGTGCGCAAACCGCTCTACGTCGCCAGGAGCACCTTCGCCGTATTCAATAATAATAACTTCTTCGTCTCCGGTGAGCTTTTTGGCAAAATAAGCGTGCGAAATAGATACATTTTTATTTGCAGGCGTAGCAGCAACTTTTTTACCCTCTTGCAAAACCGTTAGCAGCAATTCCTTCATGCTGGTTTTACCATAGCTGCCAGCAATAGCCAGTTTAACGCCAGGGTGGGCGCGAAAGATAGCTTCGGATTCTTTAATGTACATCCGGTGACGAGGCGCCACAATAAGCAATCGCCCCAGCACGAGAGGCAATGTAATAGCATGCGCCCAAATAAGCGGATACGAGACGATAACTGCTAAGCCAAAATAGAGTCCGCCCGTTAGGTGGCCCCACTGCCACCCGGCAATAAGCCCCAAACCAACGAGTAGCTGCACGATAATACCCAGTCGCATAGCTAGGAGCAAAAGCCGAGCCGCTTTGGTGGGGTCGAGTACGCGACGATACATGACTTGCGAGAAGTTGTTAGTCTGCCAATACCAGCGCAAATACGGTCTTACCTGATATTCGGTACTCTGAAGCATGTACACTACGGCCGCCGGATAACGCCACGAGTATAAACTCAGCAAACTTTTAAGCATGGATGAACTCCTTTATTGCGCGCTCTACCTCAGCCGGACGTTCGAGGTGTACAAAATGCTCCACGCCAGGCAAAACCTCAAGCGTCGCGTCTTCAAATAATTCATGATACTGCTGGCCATACCAGAGCGGCGTAGCCTGATCTTTTTCGCCATATATAAGCAGAACTGGTATGCGAATATGTTGGGTATCTGGCCGCACGTCATCGGTGACTACTTTTTTGAATGTTTCCTGCAGATGTTCCGCCACAAGCATGTCTGATCCAACAGTAGTGTATAGGGTGCGGCGCAGCTTCTTTTTAACGCTTTGGGGCAGAGGCATAGTAATGGCCTTGCCTGTTTTAGCAACAATACGGAGCGCTTTGTTACGTCCCTTGTAAACATTACGGATGCCTGCACTTGCCAACAGCACCAACCGTTCGCTCTGCAATAGCTGCATACCCAGCCCGCGGATAGCAATAGCACCTCCATTAGAATGGCCAATAATAGCCCAAACGTCAGGGGCATTAATTTTAGCTAAAAAATGCTGCAAAAAAATAGCGTAATCGGTGAGGCCCCAGGCTTGATGCGGCGCCTGACTGCCGCCAAAACCAGGCAGGTCAACACAGATAACATCATAGTTTTTACTAAGCGCTTGGCTCATTTTATGAAAGCTTTTAGATGAGTCGCCCCACCCGTGGAGTATCAGAACCACCTTGCCTTTGCCCTGGCGCTGATAGGTAGTCATTAGAGAGTCAACAACAACTTGCATAGCATTAGTATAGCAGGCTTTTTAGCTAATCTGTTTGACGCCGCAAGGTAATTGCCCCCAGGATAATCGCAACTACTACAAAACCAAGCACAATACCCACATCGCGGTAAGCGAGGGTCTGTACACTGGCGTGCTGTCCAACAGATTGCAGCGCCTCAACGGCATAGGTAAGCGGCAACATCTTAGCAACAACTTCGAGCACATGCGGCATCTGCGAGAGCGGCACCAGCAGACCACACAGTAAAAACTGCGGCAATATAAAAGCTGGCATAAATTGCACTGCCTGGAACTCACTTTGCGCAAATGCACTCACCAAAAGGCCCAGTGCTGTACCAAGCAGAGCGTCTACCAGCGCCACCAATACCAAAAACCACTCTGGCCCGGCCACGTTTAAACCATAAACATGTACCGCTAGCAAGCTGACAATGATGGACTGAACCACCGCCAAACCACCAAAAGTAATAGCGTAGCCCTGCAAAATATCAAGCTTGCCTATAGGAAGTGCCAACAAGCGCTCCAACGTGCCCGAAGCACGCTCACGTAACGTCGTAATTGATGTGGTCAAAAACATGATAACAAACGGGAACACGCCCAAGAGTGTCACACCTACAAAGTCAAAGAGCCGCGGCGTTGCTTGATATATCCACGCCAAAAGCCCCAAAAGTATACACGGCACCACAAAGATAAGGGCAATAGTCCGCTTGTCATGCAACAGCTGGCGCAATACGCGCAAGGCAGTAGCAAATGTCCGACGCATCATTTTTCGGCCTCCTTTATGAGTGCAAGAAAAGCGTCTTCCACGCCTTTGGTATGTGTTCTTTCGAGCAAGTCGGCCTTGCTGCCATAGCTTAATACAGTACCATTGCGTAATAAGAGTATGTCCTGGCATCGTTCTGCCTCGTCCATAACATGGCTGGAGACTAGCATGGTCTTGCCGCTGGAAGCGAGTTCGCCAAAAAGCTGCCATAAACTGTGCCGTAAGAGTGGGTCAAGCCCCACAGTTGGCTCGTCAAAAATAAGAATGGGGTTATCACGCAAAAGTGCTACGGCAAGCGAAACCCTTGCCCGCTCCCCGCCAGAGAGTGCTCCGGTGAGTTGTCCAGAATGATCCTGGAGCCTGACCCGCTGCATTGCTTGGCGGCACTCTTCCTTACCTACGCCCACAACTGCTGCAAAGTACTGCAAATTCTGCCAAACGGTTAGATCATCGTATACCGCAGGCGATTGCGTCACATATCCTATCTGGCTACGAAGATGCTTGTGGCCAGCCGGCAGACCAAGAAGGCTTACAGAGCCGCTGGTGATTTTTTGCGCTCCAACAAGTGTGCGCATAAGGGTTGTTTTACCCGATCCACTCGGCCCGATAAGGCCGGTAATTCGCCCAGGCTGAACAGAAACTGTCAGCGCATCAAGAATAGTAGTTTTACCCTTAACCACAGTAAGCTTATCAACCAGGATTGATGTAGCATCCATAGCTTTAGCATACGGCATACGCGTGACGGCTACAATGTATTTGCTGGGTATGTCGCCCTAGCCGAAGTGCTTCAAAAGGTACGCAGGCGCCACTTTAGCATTCTTTTGGTAGCCGCCCTTGGCCAGGGCCGCCAACGAGCTGACTGCTACTCGCTCCCATGTAAAATTGGCGCCATAACCGTCACTAACATCGCCACTAAATACCAGTTCACCCCAAGAGTGTGGCCGGGCCTGGTGCACTTGATCATGACCCAGGCAGCTTATATTCCGCGGGATAGCTGTATGATGAAAATGAGATATCTCACCTTGCTGCACACTCTGTTTTATCATGGCGCGCAAATCTGCATAGCTGATTGATTCGTCGCCATCTCTGGCAATAGTTTCTTCTGGCGTAGTGTCAAAGCCCGCCGCCGCCTTAAGTACGTCCATTGCCTTACCCAACGTACCGTGCAAGCGATGATCGTGCCATGCATATTGCTCCATAAAAGGTATGAGGTACGTCCTTGTTACATCTGTATAGCGCAAATGCATATACAGATTCGGCTGATGGTCTAGGTCACTATCGCTCGGCTCTTTTAGACGCAGGCCGCTCGGTAATTGCCGACGCTCTCTAATGTGCAGGCCTGCTGCACGTGCCACTTCATTTCGTGTCAGACCTGGCTGAGGCTCTAAGGGCAACTTGTCTGCTGGCCCAAAAATGCTAAATAGGTAGTCCGAAACATAGAGGCCATCTGGCATTCTATAAACACTATACGATTTTTGATACCTCTCCAAAAGTGTTTGCGCTGTTTGGCCATACTTGGGATCACCCCATACCTCACTAGATACTCCCTGTAATAAAGAAGCGGTCAGGGGTGTTTTAGGCTCAATAAACCGCGTACTTTCTATCATTTTTTACGACCAAAGGTTTGGAGGAGAAACTCTGGTCCACCTCGAGCGTTAGGTCTGTATGCATTCAGCCCTATTGAAACCAACGAACTCACCGCCACTCGCTCCCATGTAAAAGCAGACCGAAAACCAAAGCTAGCAGCACCTTCCAATATCACTTCACCCCATGCAATGGGCTGCCCGGAGCATACCTGCTCGTAGCCGCCCCTGCTCACTTTATCCGAAAAATCTCTTTGATAGTGCGGCATGAGTTCACCGGCTTCTATAGCCTGCACAGCTTGCGCCTTAAGATCCTCGCGACTTATAAATTCCTGGTCGTTCTGCCGGGCCGTCCGGACAGTATTGGGCTTATAGCCCACGCTGGCTTTGAGCACGTCCATTGCCTTACCCAACGTACCGTGCAAGCGATGATCGTGCCATCCACGACGTGTTATATATTTTTTGAGGTGGCTGTGTACAAGCTGAGCTGGTTCAAGCTTAAAGGCAAGCCCATGCGCGGCAGCCTCCTCGTCCTCTTCGCCAGGCATGCGCAATGTAAGCGCAAAAGGAAGAGTGTGCCTATAGCGAATATCCTTGCTCGCGGTCCGCGCTACGTCTTTAATATCCGCATTTGTTTCAATATCAAGCGGCTCTGTAAAGATACTTGGTTTAGCTATACGGTCGCCCATAATAGTAGACAAAACATAACCCCTGTCGGTAAGCCAGACTGCGCATCCTTTATCACTGCGCTCTCTATCAAAAAATGTATTGGCAGTAGCGCCATATACAGGATCGCCCCACAACTCGATAGAGGTAGCACTCAGCATCTCGTCAGTAATATTCTGTTGGCTGATCTCTGTTGATTTAGACATGTCCGAAACTATAGCAGCGATTTGAACAAGCTGCAAAGTTTATTTCACTCGTGCAAAGATATCGCTTATTTCAGCACTCGGACCAAGGTTTGCTATTTGGGTTGTAGTGAGTGCGTTACCGCCGCCCCAGTAGGTTTCTCGGATTCTTCCATCTTGTGTCGCCGTAAAGACGTGCTGGACATTATCGGGGGTAATCGAGGCGGTTATGGCAGCTACAGGTGAGCCAGCATTAAGCAGTTCGCCTGTTGACAGCCTAAATCCGCCGCCCCAGTAGGTTTCTTTGACGGCGCCGGCAGTCGTACCATTATAGATATGCCAGGTACCGTTATAGCGAGCTGCCATGTCGGTAATTTCTGTTCCGAGATTAGCCACCTGATATGTAGTCAGAACGGTGCCGCCGCCCCAGTAAGTTTCGAATGATCTACCATCGGCGGTGCTGGTCATCACGTGATTGACACGGTCGCTCGTAATACCTGCGTCTAGGGCAACGACACTGTTCCCGACATTAGCGAGCTGATAGGTGGTGAGGCTGTCGCGAGGGCCCCAGTAGGTTTCACGCACTCTGCCGTCCTGCGTGCCCGAATAGATGTGCTGTGTTGGCCCAGAAGTGATATCTGTAGATAGCTCCTCAACCGACGAGCCAACACTAGCGACTCGCCAGGTGGTAAGAGCATTGCCCGGACCCCAGTACGTTTCGTTGATGCGGCCATCTTTGGTGCCGGAGTAGACGTGTTGGACACCATCAGATGTAATTTGTGATGAGATGCTTTTAATAGGTGAGTCGAGGTCGGTGAGCTGTGACGTTGTTAGGGTGTTTCCAGCGCCCCAATACGTTTCGTAGACTTCCCCTCCCTCCGTGCCAAAGTACACATGCTGCAAGCCATTGCCGGCAATCTGGTTTGTTACGGCTGTAACTGGAGAGTCGACACTCGCAAGCTGACTGGTGGTGAGCGCGTTACCGTATCCCCAATAGGTTTCATAGATTTTTCCGTTGGCAGTGCCGGAGTAGACGTGCGTTACGGGGCAGCCGTGGTTGACTGACAAACCAGGTTTGGCTGGACATGAGTCGTCTGAGTCAGAAATACCGTCACCATCTATATCAGGCGACGGTATTTCTGCCGGAGACTGAGATGTGTTTAGGCCGTTGACGTCAATGAAATGGTTTCAGGTGTAACCGCGCGAATTACGTATGAAGTTTCCTGCCGCGTTCTTGCTAATGTATGCCTCGTGGGTAAAAGCACCGTCGCTGTTATGGTTGTACTCAGCGATCTTTAGCTTAACGACAGTACCTGCGTCATTTTTGATGACATCGGTTACGAAGCCGACGTGGCCCCACTTCCCGTCATCGCTTTGGGCAATGTCGCCTGGTTCAATGTTATTCGCGCTACCTGCCTTAACAGCGTATCCAGCACTGCCCGCCTGCACATCCCACACCAGCGCATCGCCCCAGTTCCCAATATTTACTCCATCGTACTTCTTTGCCCAATACGCTACACCATCGGTGCAGTTGCGATAGCCATACCCCAGCGGGCTATACTGCTCCTGGCCATCAAACCTTCCGTTGCCATTCTCGTCCATCCACCAGTCAAAGTTTTGGAGGTCTAGTAGTTTGGCGTTGGCATAGGGATAATCATTCTCGAAAGGGATCTTCGTTGTCGTATCAGCTTGTGCCGGAGGAGCACTCGCAATGTCGGTAATGACGCAGGCTGACGCACCGCCAGCAGCGAGTAGGCCTGATGCAGCCAACAAACCAAGTTTACGCAAGACAGTCTTTGTCATCGGTATATCATGAGCCGACACAGCCATGTCTGGCCGCACGCCAATAAAGGCGGGGTACTTTTCTGAGTTCATAGTTCCTCATTAATAAAGCCCCGCCTGGCCTACATTAGTTTTATTCTGTAGTGTTGTAGAGTTGCAGTGATTTTATAGCTTTGTTAAATGCCTCCAAAAAAGTATTAAATTGAGGTTGCGTCTCATTTGTTAGGTAGTCCCTACACTGGCTGTCGGCCATATAGTACCAATCACCAAGATGCATAAAAGGCTGCAACGTACTATCTTCGCCCGCCTGGCTCTCCTGCCTGACCATATAAGCAACAACCTTTGGTGTACTGTTGACGTAATCACATGTAAGCGCACTTGATGTCAAAGATTTAGAGGTAAAATCAATACGCTCTATCCCGAATGCATCCAGTACCTTCTGATTCATGGAATAATCTAAGTCTCCACGCAGCTCCTCAGGCAGTAGAAAACGCACGCCCCACTCCTTGATGAAGAGGTACTTACCACCTTCTGAGGGATCGGGCGGCTTAGAATCGCTATCTTCAGTTTTGGGTAGCGCAGCCTGTATTTGCTGCGTCTGTGTTGCTTTGTCGTGATTCTTATGCCAGACATGCCAGCCGGCAAAGCCCAGGCCTAAAACGACACACAAAGCCAGCAAGACTGTCGTTAGCGAAAAACCTGCTGTAAATCTGCGCATCCGATACCTCCTCTTATTGATTTGCTTTGGGAGTATCTTACACGTTCGGGTCAGATTTCAATGTTTCTTTAACAACGACGCTATTCTGCCGCAAGCTCTTTAAAAGCTGCATCGAACGCTGTTTCTTTTTGGTTCTCCGCATTACTTATAGTTGTATCTTGTGTTTGATCGTTTAAGAACAGGCAGTCCGGCGCCGACTGGTGAGCACCAAGGCCGTTAAATAGGTAGTCGTTGGTAAAAGGATACTTTTTAAATTCCGGCTCTGTGCTACTACTTGCCGCGGCAACTTTGGCCGGTGTAGTGCGGCCAATAACATAGATTTCAAACGGCGAGTCCGCACACGAAACACCATCGCTATTCTTAAGATTATCGAATCCGGCGTCATATATCCGCGCATACTCAGCATTGTCCTGAACTTCTAGCTTATAATATGCGCCTGATATTTCGCTACTGAGTGGAATCTTTACACCCCACTCGGTTATTACCAGGTATTTTTGCTTGGATGTGGTGCTATCCTGTTTTGAAGAAGACGAAGTTTGCGTCGAAGCACTTGAAGAAGTGGTGTTTTTGTTTTCTGTATGATTCTGCTTCCAGACATACCAGCCGGCAAAGCCCACGCCAGCAAGTACAACGAGCGTAATAAGAAGTATAACCAAAGAAAAGCCTGATGATGTTTTGCGCATTTATCTATCCTTTTTATGTGCAATTGATACCTTTCAGTATGCGTATGTTGGCGGCCGAATGCAATAAAAAACAGGCCACATTCTGTGACCTGTCATACGTGTTCTATATGGTGGAGCTACAGGGACTCGAACCCTGGACCTCTTCCATGCCATGGAAGCGCTCTAGCCAACTGAGCTACAGCCCCAAACGCCTTAAGAACCCTGTTATTCTACCACAAATCTGGCCTCTGTAAAAGCCCCAACTTTGCCCGTCTGAGCTAGATTAACCGGTTACGCCGCGCAACGAGGTACATAATACCGATAACGCCAAAGGTAAAGCCCAGCAACGCAAAATATATCCAATGTGTGTGCTGGAATGGCAAGCTCACGTTCATACCATACATACCGTAGATAACGTTTGGCAGCGTCAAAACCACGGTTAGCGCAGTAAGGAGTTTCATGGTGTTGTTTAGGTTGTGCGAGCTAATTGAACTGTACGCTTCGCGAATGTTGTTGATTGATTTAAGATTGGAGTTACAAGCCTCAATAGACTGCTCGTTATTGAGCAGGAGGTCTTCTACAATGTCTTGATCTTCATCAAAAAGAGGCATATAACGGCCCAGGAGCAAGCGCCGCAAGGTGGCGTTGGTTGGCATCAACGACGACAAAAACTCGTTTAGTTCATCCTCGATAAGCACAAAGTCAATAAAGTCTTGACTACTAATTTCGTGGCCGCGCAGGCGCGAACGAATCAACTTAATCTGTTTGCTGGTGCGACTAATAAAGACGTCATAATTCTCGCCCATTTGTTGCAAGATCTGCAGCACTAACTTTGCACGCTGTGTGGTGGCAAAATCAATCTTATTCTGTAAGAAGGCGTCTAGGCTCGGCAAGCGCACCGCCGACACGGTTATAAGAATATCTTTTCCGAAGATAAACAGTAGTGGTGCCGTTACCAACTCTTCTTCTTCGTTTTTGTAGGCAAAACGCACAAAGATGTAACTATGGTCGCCTTCGCGCTCCAGACGCGGCATTTCGTCTACGTCTAGGGCGTCTTCTAAATGACCCTGTTCTAAGTCAAATTTCTTAACGAGTTCTTCAATTTCTTCTTCGTTTGGCGTTTCTACGTACACCCAACTCCCTCGTTGGTAGTCGGTTAGTTCACGCATATCCTGGCTACGCAGGCTTTTGTAAAAGTATTTGATCATGCGGCTACCCTCTTTTTTGACACCGATGTTAGTTCTTGCTTCATTGTAGCAGAAAACCTTCGCAGCCGTAACTTTTAAAATAGCTCCTCGGCCGAGGAGCTATTGGTTCGTGCGCGCCCACCCAGGCGACGCTAACGGTTTAAAATGTCGTTTCTGTTTTCGCTTCGCGCCGCATATGGCGCACGAATTATCCTTACAGTAAGCCGCTTATGCTTGTTTGTCAAGAAAATCGCGCAATTTTATAATTGCCTGGTAGCGGTGGCTACACCCCTGCAACTCTTCGTCGGTCATTTGAGCATAGGTTTTTTCGTAGCCATCGGGGATGAAAATGCTATTCCAGCTTTTTGAACCTTTCCAGCCGTTTTGCTCGCTATTGCGGGGTGCAAGGGGTACGGTGCCTTGTACTGCACCCTCAAAAATATGCATCTCGTGGCCATCATACAATCCGTATGCGATAGCAGCAGTGGCCCGACGATCGGTTTCGTCGTGCATTTTTTGAGCCAGTTTTTCTACACCAAGCTCTTCGAGATGCCACTTAATGAGCGTGCCGGGCAAACGGCCCCAAGCAGCAAAAGTCAGCGACACGTCTTCTACTAGCACACACTTGCCAATTTTCTCGTACGCAGCCCGGGCCTTGTGTGCCGCTACCTCGCGTAAGTCAAGCGACTGCAGTTCGTCCACCTCGCATTTTTGGTGCTCCACAGGGTGGCCCAGCCACCGGGCCAAATAATCGGCCTTGGCCTGGTTACCAGTAATAAAAATGGGCATATTCATGAAAGTAACATCTCCTCATATTCAAGCATTTCATTGGCACACACCTGCAATACGGTGTCGCCGCGCAATTTAGCCTCGCCACCACTAAACCACACTGATATCCACTTGCAATGATGGCCGTTCTTTTCTTCGTTCCACTTGAGGCTTAGTTCTTTCTCAAGCTTACCCTTAGCGTGCGGAGCGTAAAAATCGAGATGGTCCAGGCCGGTGGCGTCGGTTGAACCAGGTCGGCGCTCCATTAACTTAATAACCCGAAGCCCCCAGGGCAATGCTTTAGGATCACGCACAAATGCCGTCACCAGCCACCGCTCATTTACCCAACCAAAATGAATCTGCTCGCATGCGTCGCGGATGCTATCCAACCGCTGCATAAGCTCAGCACGATCGGCCACTTTCCAGCCCAATGAAGTAGGTTTGAGGTTCTTGAAATATTTTTTGTCTGTTGCTTCCGCGGCGAGCCCCTGCCATGCTTTTCGATACGCTGTAATTGCATCGACATATTCGTCAAACATACCTACCCCCTTAGCAATTTTAAGAACGCTCCCTCATCAATAACGGTCGTACCAAATGCTTCAGCTTTTTTAAGTTTGCTGGCACCTACTTTTCCACCAGCTACCAGGTAGGTGGTATCTTTGCCGACAGAACTCTGAAAGGTGCCGCCCAGCTCGCGGATCTTCTCGGCAGCTTCGTCGCGCCCCATACTCTCCAAGGTGCCTGTTACCACAAACCGCTGACCGTGCAATGGACCGTTAGCATGTGACACATACTGCGGCCGCACACCAACGTCCGTGAACTTTTGCATGAGCGCCTGATTATCTGGGTCAGCAAACCAGGCCAGAATTGACTCGGCCACCACTTGACCAACACCATCAACGGCCAAAAGCTGATCCAGTGTCGCATCAGCCACAGCGGGCAACGAGCCAAAATGTTCCGCCAGATCAATAGCCGTCTGCGACCCTACATGACGTATACCAAGCCCAAATATAAAGCGCGGCAAAGGCGGTTTTTTTGCATCATTGATAGCGCCAAGGAGTTTCTTTGTAGAGATCTCCGCAAAGCGGTCAAGCACTACTATCTGATCGTAGGTGAGCAGGTAAATATCGGCGATATCCTGCACTAGGCCCGCGTCAACTAATGCAACAACATTCTTTTCGCCAAGCCCTTCGATATCAAGCGCACCGCGGCTGGCAAAATGCTCCAACGCTTTTTTAAGTAGCAGCGGGCCAGTTGCCCCCTTAACACGGTATACCGCTTCACCCTCAGGCCGCACAAATTGCAGTTCCGGATATTGGCGGGCTAACTCTTTTTCCATGTTAAATGTATGCGCAGTCTTGGGTCGCAGTTCGAGCAATACCCTGTCAACTTGCGGAATAATATCGCCAGCCTTAAAGATCACTACTGTATCGCCTACACGAACATCTTTGCGCTCAATTTCGTCCGCGTTATGCAGGCTGGCATGCTGGACGGTAGTCCCGGCCACCACTACAGGGTCAAAAACCGCAACGGGCGTTGCAGCACCGGTCCGGCCGATACTCAACACGATATCCTTAACCAGCGTTGTTGCTTCTTCTGCCGGATACTTATATGCCACAGCGCCGCGTGGATTTTTGCCCACTATACCAAGTTCCCGGTACAATTTGCGGTCGTTAATTTTAACCACCAAGCCATCGGTATTAAAAGGCAGATCATGACGTTTTTTGTCCCACAGATCCACAAAATGCATTACGTCGTCAAGACTGGTAAAAACCTGTGCCTGCGTATTTGCAGCCAGGCCAAGCGCCCGCATTGCCTTATAGGCAAACATTGCCGTAGGAACCTCATCGGGGTTATCGCGCAATAAATCGTAGCCCCTAAAGTGGAGTGGTCGGGCAGCCACCAGTTTAGGGTCAAGCTGACGAATTGTACCGGCGGCCAGGTTACGAGGGTTCTTAAACAACGGCAGCCCTTCCTGCTCGCGAGCATGGTTTAGCGCTTCAAAATCTTTTTTGTGCATGATGATCTCGCCGCGAATCTCGGTTCGGCCTTGCAAGAATGGTTTAAATTCATCGGCTACTTCATGGCGTAGCCGTAACGGTACAGAAGCTATAGTGCGTACATTGGCAGTAACGTCTTCTCCGACGTACCCGTCGCCCCTTGTTATGGCGCGCACAAACACACCATCTTCGTATACAAGAGCACAGCCCAGACCATCCATTTTAATGTCAGCAAAGAACTCTGTTGCGCGTCCTGGCGCCAGCTTTTCGGTACGCGCCAGCCACTCCTCTACCTCTTCGCGACTAAAAACGTCATTAAGGCTCACCATGCGGCTGGAGTGCTCTACTTTTGTAAATTGATCGAGCGCCTGGCCACCCACCCGTTGCGTTGGCGAGTCGGGAGTAATGAGTTCCGGATAGGCCGCCTCAATCCCTTTAAGCTCACGCATCAAACCGTCGTATACCGCATCGGTAACGGTCGGCTCGTCGAGCACATAATAATGGTACGAGTAATCGGCCAGAAGTTTCTTGAGCTCGGTTAGGCGCTTTTGGGCGTGTTGTTTATTCATTGCTCCCCCTACAATAGCACCCGGTAAAGGCAGTACAAGTACGCATGGAACAAGACAAGACTCAAGACACCACAGATAAAGAACATAGTGATTGCGCCCACTGGCACGTAGAGCACCAAAGGAACAAGCAGTATTGCAGCTAGAATAAGCATTACCAGAAGCAAAAAGAATACGCGGCGCACAATAAGTCCTATGCGGCCTTTTGTAAGCTCATGCGATGAACGCAGTGCTTTTATGGGTGTCATTTGCGGCAAGCACGCAATATACGACGCCATAAGATGCATTCCTACTAGATAAACGCTCAGCAAGCCCAGCAGAATGCCTACCACCGCCCATAGCACCTGCTCGATACCCGAGGCTGCTATACCATTAGAAATAAGCGTGTTGTAGCCGTTTGCACCCACAATTGCCGGCAGACAATCCAAGCCAATCACCACCAATACCAGCGTAAAAACGGTAAAAGGATATACGCCGACATAAAAGGCGTCCCGCACCCGTACTTTGCGGCCCGCATATACTTCGCGCAGCGTCCAAATAAGCGCTAAACTACCTAAAATAACCCACACAAAATGGTAGGCTGACATTTGTGTGCTACTGCCCGAGCCCAGCAGAATAACAAGCGCCGAGCTTGTAAAGACCTGCGACCACTGCCCCTTAAACAATTCCTGCAAAGAAGTCTGCAGCGTAGAAATATCGTCACTACTGCTAATGTTCTGCACTACGACCAAACTGATCACCGCATACACTAAAGCAAGTAGTCCAAAGATACGCCAGTGCTTAGCAAGTAGCGCTACGGTTTGCTTAAGCAATTGCGGGCCGGTTGCAAGCGGCTTAGCGGATTGCGGCAGCTTCTTTTGCAACTTAAAAGAACGGTAAGAGCTTTTTCTTACCTTACGTGGCTTACGAAAATGGTCTCGCAAAGCTGATGGTTTTTTATCGGAAGTGGAGTTTTGTGCAGTTGCCATGTGTTTATCTTATGCGTGAGTGTCCATTTGACGCAAGCGTCGAATACGCTCTTCGATGGGCGGATGGGTGCTAAACAGCTTAGCCACACTTTTACCGCTCAAAGGATTAGCAAAAAACAGGTGGGCTGTAGCGGTGTTTTGCTTGCGCAATGTTGAACCGTGCGCGGCAATTTTTTCCAGCGCGCTTGCCAAGCCTTCGGGATACCGAGTTGTCATGGCCCCAGTACTATCTGCCAGGTATTCCCTACGCCTAGAAACAGCCATCTGGACCAAAAAAGCCACAAATGGTGCCAAAATAGCCGCTACAATACCAAGCACAATAAAGAGCGGATTCGGCGATTCATCATCGTTATTGAACCAAAACATATGAAAAATCATGTCGGCAATAAAACCAATGGCGCTTACCAGGCCAAAAACAATCATCATTACCCGGATATCGTAGTTTTGGACGTGACCCATCTCGTGGGCCATAACCGCTTCCAGTTCGCTATCATTCATCATATCCAGCAGGCCGGTCGTGGCACATATAACGGCGTGCTTTGGATCGCGACCGGTGGCAAAAGCGTTAGGCGCATCGTCTTCAATAATATACACCTTGGGCATTGGCATACCAGTAGCGATAGATAGATTCTCTACCGTACGAAAGAGACGCGGATTGTCGCGTTTTTGGATCTCGCGGGCGCCGTTCATACTCAAAGCCAGTTTAGCTGCCATAAAGTACTGAATCAGCGCATAAACGCCACCGACAACAAATGCCAGATACACAAAGCTTGGGTTACCCCAAATATTGCCGGCAATCCAGCCCAGCACCCCGATAATCACAAAAAAGAGAGCAATTATGAGCCAGGTTTTACGTTTGTTTGCAGCAATTGCGGAATACATGGTAAACCCTTAGAATTTTACTTCAACTGGCTTTTGAGCCTGGGCCATCTGAACTTCGTCAAGCTCAAAGAATACTTTGTCGGTTTTAAATCCTAGCATGCCAGCAAAGATGTTTGTGGGGAACACTTTTCGCTTTGTGTTAAAATCACGCACCATGGTGTTATAAAATCGGCGGGCAGCCTGAATTTTGTCTTCAGTATCTACTAACTCGTCTTGTAGAGCCTTAAAATTCTCGTTGGCTTTTAATTCCGGATAGGCTTCGGCAACGGCAAACAGACTTTTGAGGGTGCCTTCGAGCATATTCTCGGCTTTGGCAGTTTCCTCTACCCCTTGGGCGCCCATTGCCGCCGTGCGGGCTTTCGTAACGTCCTCGAATACTGTTTTTTCGTGGCCAGCGTAGCCTTTAACAGTGTTAACAAGGTTGGGGATAAGGTCGAGACGACGCTTAAGCTGGACGGTAATATCGCTCCAGGCCTCGTCGGCACGAATATTTAACTTAACAAGACTGTTGTACATGGCAGCCAAAATAGCCACGATTACCACAATCCCAACGCCAATTATCAGATATGTCATGTCAGGTTCCTCTTACACTATAAGTATATACTATTCTTCAAGGTTTGTCGTGGCCATGAGTGGTATTATTAAAGAATGCGTTATAGGGAACGGCAAGCAAGAACACGGAGCAAAAGTCGGCGAAAACGGCGTTTTGCAGTTACCGTTTGGTTCCTGATTTTACTGGCTGGAATGGCATGTTTTAACTACTTGCGACCCTTGCCGATGTCGGCAGTAGCTGAGCCGCTTGCGTCTGCCGCCAGCCAACCTGCACTTAGCTGGCCCACAGATGGGTCAAAGGCAGCAATTGGCGCCGATGGATACGGCGTACTGGCCAGCAACACCAACGAAACGCCCATTCCTACCGCTAGCATCGCCAAAGTAATCACTGCCCTTTCAGTGCTACGTCAAAAGCCTCTCAACGTCGGCCAACAAGGGCCAACCCTCACACTTACGGAAGCAGACGTCCAGTCGTACCGCGATTATCTTGCCCAAGATGGGTCGGTGACTTTGGTTGCTGCAGGCGAACAAATTACTGAATACCAGGTGTTGCAGGCCATGCTTTTACCATCGGCCAATAATATGGCCGACACATTGGCAGTGTGGGCGTTTGGCTCTATGCAAGCCTACCACACCTTTGCCACTAGCTACGTTAAGCAATTGGGTCTTGCGCACACCACCATTGGCCCTGACGCCAGCGGGCTTTCGCCGCTCACAACCAGCACGCCATCTGATCTTGTACAGCTAGGGATCATCGCGATGCGTCAGCCAATAATAGCCGAAATTGTGCACCAAAAAAGCGCCACTATACCCACTGCCGGCACTATTTACAACAACAATCGTATGCTTGGTACAAATGGCGTGAATGGCCTCAAAACCGGCTACTCCGACCAAGCCTTAGGCTGTATTTTATTTGCCGCCAACTACTCACCCGAGCCCGGTACAAATTTCACGCTTGTGGGCGTTATTATGGGCGCCAAGACCTTAGGTCAAGCTTTTTCGAGCGGCGCAACATTACTCCAGTCGGCAAAGAATAACTTCGCCAAAGAGCAAGTCGTGCAAAAAGGCCAGGCTTTAGGCAGTGTCTATGTGCCTTGGCTACGTACTAGCGTACCGCTTTTTGCCCACGAGAGCCTGTCTGCGGTGGTATGGAACCACGGCATCACTCCTGCAGACGTACACATTACGCCCATTACCGACGCCGTAGCCAAGAATACGCCCATAGGCACCGCAACTTTTACCTCAGGAACTACTCACTTTGAAGTCCCGGTAAGCGTTGGGCAAGCGATAGCCAAGCCCATGACCTGGTGGCGCATTTTACACTGGTAGCCAGAAGGGGTACAAATTAAAAAACGACCGCGTATGCGATCGTCTTTTAATGGTGGGTGATGAGGGACTCGAACCCCCGACCCTCTCGGTGTAAACGAGATGCTCTAGCCAACTGAGCTAATCACCCTTGCCGTTTGGTACCAGCCTATTGTACTGAAAAGCCGCATAATTTGCAAGCTATATTGTTTGCAATTGCCTCTGGTACTGCAAAATAATGTGCCGCACGCCGTCGGTCATGGTGCGCGCCAGCGCTTCCTCAAGTGACAACCACTGGGCATTGCGGCCTTCATCGGCCGCCACGACAGCAATATTCTGCTGGTCAGTCTTAAAAAGATACACGTGCCAGTGATGATGGTCAGCGCCAGCGTTGCACGACTCTTCAATATCGAGTTCGTCAACCAGCGTAAGATCGCGTGAATCAATGCCAACCTCTTCGCGCAGCTCCCTGATTGCGCCCTGCAGTCCAGTTTCGCCCCGATCTATATGCCCGCTGGGGATTGTTAAGCCCACTGGCCAGGAAGTTCGCTCAAAGAATAAGAATTTGCCGTCGCTTCGCCGTACAAAAACGCCGCCACTCTCATGCCAAAAAGTGTTTTCTTGATCTATCCAGAACTTGCCTTTGCCAATATACAGGCAGCGCCCCTGCACAAAGCCACAACCATCGCAGTAAAACTCAAGGCCACCCTCGCTATTATGCTGCAACTCAACACCCGGGGAGTGACATCGCAGGCAAAACGCATGGTCTTTTCCATCTGTTGGAAGCGCAAACGTCACTTTCATTAACCGTTATTGTAACACTGTCAAAAGCATTTTGCTGTTGTGTATTTTGAGTGGAGATGAGCACGAAAAAACCGGCCGTAAAGCCGACATCAATATCGTGCGCCAGGTGTACGAAATCAGCTGTCACTGCAGATATTCGTTCAGTAAAAAACTGACTTAAATTAATGAGTCGTATTTTATGTGCTAAAATCTCGATAAACTAATGGAGTTGTATTATGAGAAATCAGACCGAGGCACTATATGGAAATACACCTGGAGGTGATGCGACCGCCGAGCTAACGGTCATCCATCTAGATCCCGTCGATGACTTTAGATTGCGATCTGGATTTGTTGAAGTTATGCCTCTTGTCTTCAACACCCCTCTTGGGGTCAGGGTAGACTTCAGTAGCGAACCTGCACCAACCAGTCAAGCACAGTAGAATTATTACATCCAAAAATTACACAATAATCATTTAACTCTTTCGAGTATTCCTGCATTTTTCGGTATTATAAATAGCAATCTAAAAGAACTAACACCTAGGAGACTCCATGGACCTTGAAATCATAAAACCCGAACTTGATGAATCGCTCGTAGAACGAATGAAGGGTTACCTTACTGCCGTTGACGCTGGCGATTTGGACGCTATGGAACAGTTCTATGCGGATGATTTCGTGAATATTCGCTACGACAAAGAAGCGAATGCCGCCAACATCCCTAAGAATGTGTACATGAAGCTACTACGTAGCTGGGCGACACAAGGCGAAGGTACACATCCACTGGCGGCCGCACAAACGACTCATTTTGCGGCAACATCAAAATACGGCGACTATGCCTCCGTACTGATAGTACGACCGAAGGGGACGGATATCGTATCGTATAATTTCGTATGGCGGAATCAAGCAGGCACCTGGCGCATTGTCCGCGAGTTTACCTTTCAGGATAAGTTACCGCAGCCCAATTAGGTATGCCCAAGAGAATATTTACGAAGCAAGGTGGGATACCGCTGAAGGAACTCGCCGAAGAGCTTGGCGTCAACCAACCTCAAACAGGCACACCAGTGCAATCCCAGACTTCAAGAGCCGCTTTCGTTAAAAAAAGAGGTGAAGTAATTCTAAAGGAACTTGGTCTAGAAAGTAGTTCACGCCTGGCTCTTGGTAGACTTGTTCTGTCAGTTACGCCGGATATACAATCATTGCCGGGCCTTAAAGAGATGTTGCCTTTCGTACACCCAAATCCTCATCCTCGTGTGTCGCTAGTTAGAGCAAAGGGTTCTTCTTTCATGCCTGTCAAGTTTGCCCAGGAGGGATATCTCTACACACAACGCCCAACTACGAGTAAGCAACAACTAGAGGGCGCAGGCCACCTTAAACTGTTTTCATCGACCAGTACACCGCCGTTTTATACTGTGCGACTTATTGTCGACCCTGAGACACCAGCAGCCAAAGATATGATCAGGGAGAGCAAAGAATTATCTTGGGAATTATCCTGCAAGTCCAAGACACTTAAGCCTAACGCCATACTACATTCGCTCGATATTCCCACCGAGTATACAGAAGGGCACATCCGCAACTTAAACGAGAGAATTGACTACACGCCCGTCACTTTTGTATTAGGCGCTGTTAGTTTGGGCTATAACTACGTAAGGCCCAAGATTGTCTCGTAATCTTTGATTAACTCAAGAATTCGTTAGACCCCTAGATCCTCAATAATGTCCTCGACGGAGTTCATCCAGGTGACTGCCGGATGAGAATAAAAGACGGATGGATGCTTCTTGTCACCAAGCAAATACGCTCGCGGTGAACTAGTGTGCTTCTTCTGGATTATCGAACTTAGCCTGTTAGCCGCCAAACTATTGTACACAAACAAAAAATTGTTCCACATTGGCTTGAGCTGTGGAACAATTTTATATCTGTGATTATCTCATGGTGCGGACGAGAGGACTTGAACCTCCACGAGTTGCCCCACTACCACCTCAAGGTAGCGCGTCTACCAATTCCGCCACGTCCGCATGACTGGTAATCTATGCTATAGTACGCTTTTTTGCCAAAAAACTCAAGAGGAAAGCGGTTTTTTGTCGCTACAACCGCGGCAAATGGTCGGACAGGTGCTCAATGGTGTACGAAGGGCGCAGAAGCTGCTTAACAGTATCAAGGGTTACATCTACCTTAACCCCGGGGTTCATAATGCCGTACGGGTCAAATATTTGCTTCACTTTACGGAAAAGATCGTAAATCTCAGCACCGTACATTTTAGGCAGATACGGCGCTCGCAAACGACCATCGCCGTGTGAACCGCTCAAACTGCCGCCAAGTTCATTCACGAGCTGGAAGTGCTCTTCGATAAGCCTAAAAGCCACCTGCCGATCACCCACTTGGCTGAGGTCGAGGAATGGTTGCGCGTGCAAGTGCCCGTCACCGGCATGTCCCCACACCGCCGCCTGTAAATGATTACGCGCAAGAATATCCTGCAAACCCTTTACATACTCAGCAAAGCGTTCGGGTGGCACAATGCCATCTTCAATAAGTGGCAGCGACTTAAGCCGTCCTTCGGCATGAGCCATAATGGTAGCCGTACTGTGTCGTACCGCCCACAGTTTGTCCTGTGCGTCCACATTCTCTTCGAGCGTAACGGTAGCAGCATATTTATCAAGGATCTTCTTAGCCTTTTTAAGCGCCTTCTTTTTAGCGCGTTCGCCACAGTCAAATTCGACGAACAACGTAAAGGCAGCATATGGTCGGGCAATGGCATTGCCAAGCTGGTTCGGATTGAGCCGGTCAACAAGGCTCAGCAGATTGCCGTCGACCATCTCGATACTGCTGGGCATTTCAGAAAGCCCCCGAAGCTCTAAAATAGCAGTTTGAGCCTGGTCGGCATTTTCAAAACCGACTACGAATAAGCTCGGCGCTGCGTTAAACGGCTCGGTAGCCAAGGTGACCGAGGTTATCACACCGAGAGTCCCCTGCGAACCTACAAACAACGGCGTTAAATCAAACGAACCGTCCTTGTGGCGCACCTCGCTCAAGCAATAACCTGAGGCGTTTTTGGTGACATCCGGATCCATCTTAGCGACTACATCACGATGTTCTTCGAGCAAGGCATCGAGCGCCCGGTAAATCTCTCCCTCAAACGACGTGAGACCCAGCTTTTTATTAAGGTCTTTTTTAGATAAACGACCTGTTTCGATAACTTCGCCATTCGCCAGCACAACGCGTAAACCGCGCACGTAGTTGCGCATACTGCCGTATTTAAGGCTTTTTTCGCCACCGGCGTTATTGGAAACGGCGCCGCCAATGGTTGAATATTCAAGGCTTGCCGGAAATGGTGGCAAGAAACGACCGTGCGTTTTAAGTGTTTGCTGGATCTTACCAAAATTAGCACCAGGCTCTACGGTGATTAACCCACTTTTATCGTCTAGCTCAAGCAAACGGTTCATATGGGCCGGAAAAGCGACAATAATACCTGCGCCAAGCGCTGCACCGCTCTGGTCGGTTCCTGCGCCGCGAGCAGTGAGCGGCACAATCCGCCCCCGTTCGGCAAGCTGCCAGGCAAAACGAGCCGTTTTGCGCATATCTGCCTCATTGCGCGGGTACATTACCAATGCCGGCGTAACCGTTAAAATACTGGCATCGGTCGAAAAATAGCGGCGAGCATCAGCTGAGGTCAGTACCTCCCCCACCAAATGCTCTTGGAGATAATGTGCTACCTTGCTCATTCTTGTTGTTACCTTTGTTTATGAATCACTAATCACCATCATAGCATAAATCACTACGCTTGTGCTTGTCACCGCTATTCGATACGATCCATGGGACCTTCAGCATATAAGTGACTGCGGACTGCAGCGCCATACATTCCTGTTTCGGTTATTGTGGTGGTGCTCAGATTCGACAAGGATGTGCTGTACATAACCACATGCGCCGATGTTTCGGCAAATGCCTGCGCCGAAAGCGCCCACCGAGAATCGTAGGCCAGGCCTGGGGCCGCAATAGCAATATTCTGCGCGCCACCTTGCGCTCCCCATGCGCCATATTGCAGTATTTTCCTAAAATCTTGCTTAAGCGCGGTAGCTTTAGCGGCGTTGTTGTGCCGCTCAGCTGCAAAACGACACCAAGAACCAAGCGTAACTACTCGTGATGTTCGGCCGTCGTCCCAAAAGACAGTATCGAGTAGCTCACGAGGCGGTTCAAAAACGGCTGGAGGCGGGCATGTTTCGAGCTCCCGACATACAAATTGCTGCATGCTATGTATTACTCTTCCGTCCACACCGGCAAATACCGCGCGTTTCTGCTGTAGATCTGTCGTTAGCCGAAGCATCCTACCGATACTAAAGTGCTTTCGAGGTCGATTATCGGTTACCCGTTCGGGAATGCGACACGCCCTCAGGAGGTTCAGCACTACTACATCAGAAAAGTGCTGCCGCCGCACAAACGCATCAAAGTCTGCAAATGGGTGTGTATTCTGCGCCGCGGTATGTTCCTCGGGCGCGTTCCACGCTCGCGCTTCGGCCATTACAGGTTACCCTCCTCGGCCAAGGCTGTTCGTATAGCTGCTCCATATAAGAACACTTCTCTAAGTGCGCTTGGCCCAATCTTAAACGGCAGCTCGTGCCGGTGCATAACAATCTGTGCCGAAAGCAAAGCAAAGCCATGTGGCGAGAATACCCTGGGGAGTGTATACGCTAAATCTTCGGCCCTAATGGTGGTATCAATGGTGTGCTCCTCAAAGGTACGTGCACCATATTGCATGATGCTAGGCAGATCTCTCCCAATTACTGAGTGGTGGTGCCTGCTGCTGTCGGTGTAATTCCGGCTAAAGGAATTCGGCGTAACAGCCCTAAAACTTGCTCCATCGTCACGATATAGCGTGTCAAATAATCCAGTAGTATCTGATTCTTTTGGAGTGACCGCCTGGGGCAAAGTATCTTGTAGATACGACCGTATATGTCCCCACGATGCCGGACCTGCCTTGCGCATTTTAGCCCGCCCACTTACACAATCGTCCATAGCCCGGCGTAAACGCAAAGCATCAAAGGTAAAATTAGGGTCGATTATTGATTGCGTGTCATCAACAATGATAAAACGCTCTAGAATGGGCATAATCCCTAAGCGAAACTGTCTCTCGGGGAGTTCCTTTGGCACCATAAATTCCTGCGCATCGGCAAGACTCCGCGCATATATATTGGCAGTGGATTCGGTCGTGGCATTTCTCATAGTGGGTCTATTATGCCAAAAACAGGACGCAATAGATAGCACTATGCGCCCTGCTTAAATAACCGTCTTGAACTACAGGTTTAGTTCAAAGTGATAGCAATTGTTCTTCGGCTCATCAAAGTATTTGCTTACGCGTGGCACGACAGAATCCTTAAAGAGTGTCGTATTAGTAGCGTTAAAGGACGATTTGCCGACGTCCACAACCGAGATCTTAGAAGGATCGGCACAGTGGTGACTCACGTTAATGCAGCCGACTTCGTTAATCTTGTCTACCATATCCTGTTTAATTGAGGCGGCATCGGCATTAATTTGGGCTAAGGTCTTGCCTTGCGCATCAGCGGCAAAGGTGTCTATCACTGAGTCGCCGGCTGCGGCATACAAAGCCTTTTGACTGGCAATATTTTGAGCAACGGTGTGTGCTGGATTAACCAGGTTGTTGAACATCGCACGTGCTTGGTCGGTAGCACTGCGGGCTGTGCTGGTAATGGTTGCCTGTGGCTGGCCGGCTGCCCGCAACCCATCCTTAAGGATATCTACCAATTTTGACGAAACAACCGAAGCATTCGCGTTTGCCCCATAGTTGAGCGTTACATCTGCTATGCTCGAAAAGTCTACTTCGTTCGTGTACGCCAATATGTGGGTGGTACCTGCCGGATCTTCTGCTAATTTGCTGCCGTCAATGTGGAATGGACCATACGTGCCTTCGGCAGTCTTAGCAGGAATGTCTTTTGTAAATACGGCACTTCCGAGGCGGTTGCTGTAGTCGCTGCCGCTCGCAAAGTTAACATTTAATGTGCGAGCGTCTTCCAGCTCGCCACCCTTAACCTCGTATGAGACATTTAGGCCGCCTTTGGTTGAGTCCCAGCTCAATTTAGGCAGAACCTGAACCTTTATTTGCTGAATATCGTCCACAATTACCTGGGAGTCGTACAGCCCATCGGCTACATTTGCAACAGTCAGGTCGGCCTGGAACACGTCACCTTTAGGATCAGTCGGAATAATCACATTGCGCCATGCTGTTGCACCGCCTGTATCAAAAGAAGCCAAACCCAAACCATTCATACTATTGGCCTCGAGCTTTTGCTGGCCCTTCTTTTGACTTCGCAAAAGAACTTTAAAGTAGTCGTTGTATTTGGTGCCAAAATATCCACCAGGAACTTCGCTGGTTACAAAACGGTAGCGCAGCTTAACCGCATTGGTACCCACGTCTGTCTTAAAGGTGCGAGAAATAGATTGCGGACCTTCGCCAGCCGTTCCAAGCTGCAAGTCATTGTTAGTGTCGGCCGCAGCGGCAAAGGATTGGGCCTGAGCAGCCTGCTTCTGCATCTGCTTTGCGCCTTCTTCACGGCTTGCCGGAGCTTTTGTGGCTTGTGGCGCCGCCAAAGCCTTAAGGGTTGCTATGCCTGTTGGAGCCGGACCTGGATTGTCAACATGCGACACGATCTTAACCGGCGCAGAGCCAATGTCCCATCCGTCGGTACCTTGCGAAAAGTCATTGTTAGCAATATCACTCGGGTCATTTAGGCCGGTCATTTTAATGGTAATTGTGCCGTCTGACAAAACACCGCCACTCGCACCAGTAATGTTATTCGCCGCAATTGCGCTTATAAGGAATGTGCGGTCTGGCACATTGGCGAATGTTACAGAGCCGGTGCTGGTGTCCAGGGTAGCGCCAACCGTATCGTCATCACCCAGGGCGAGCCGTACAGTTGTCGCCTCTGTAAATGCAGCACCATTTGCGTCAACAAGATTTACGGTAACATTCGTAAGGCCTGCCCAAACTGTCTCACTGTAAAAAACGCTTCGCCCTTGATCGTCGTAGCTGCTAAAGCCTATAACGTTCTTGCCGTTTACCAAAGCGTTTGTAGCCGTAACGGTATTGTTGGCTATCGCTACGTGTGTACTGTTGATAGCGTTGCCATTAATTGTTACCGAGGTATCCGCCGGGTCATTCGAGAAGTTACCGCTGGCAAGATGAAATACCAGGTCGTTTGTCATGGCGTTCAGCGCCTGAGAATTAACACCAGTCAGTGACACTGCGTTATCCGGCAAGAAGCTTTCCAGCGGATTCTCTGGCTCTTGGGGAGCTAACTGCACGCCAAAGTTCATATTGATAATATCAAGATCGTTGCTGCCAACTCTACCGTCATGGTTTACATCACCACTCAAAGGTGTTTTTGCTGAGTGCTGCCCCCACGACTGTTTAACAACTGCTATATCCTTTGCGTCAACAATACCATCACTATTGGCGTCGCCGGCCAACACCACGCTATTTACGTAAGTGCCTTTTGTATTGCCCTGACGCTTTGTCGTAAGCTGGTACGGTACGTCGAGCGCAATCTTTGCAATCGCAAAGCTATCATCACTGCCCGGCACATCGTTCTGGTGCTGAAATGCAAGGTCATAATTTGGCTTGCTGGCAGCGGCTAACTTTAGGTGTCCTGTGTCAAGGCCGGCACGGCCCATTGAATAAACGCCAATAAATGCCTTTCCGTCGCTTTTACCCGTTACTTCACTGGTCGAGACCATAAAATCTTTCGTTTCTTGCCTAGTGTTCTTGGGGATAACTCCTTCATACACTTTTACGACACCGTTCTGGCCCGCTTTTGGCATTGGTGCGGCCTGCACTGGTGCTAGTGAGCTAACCAACAATGCTATGCCAAAAAGTCCAAAAAGAGCTGCAAACAGGCCGTTCTTTGGCCGTATTCGCTGCCTTTGGGTAGTTAGTTGCTGCGTGCGCCCAAACAATCTACTCGGTCTTATGTCAGCCATACCGTCGCCCTCCTTTTAATCAACTAACGGCGCACCCCGGTAACTACCTCGCGCCATTAGGCATTGTACATGCCGGGGGCGATATTTTGAACTCAACTTATGTAGATGTAATTACAATACTGCTGTGGAGAATACCCAGCAAAGACACAGCCTACAGGGTATACTGGACGTTTTATAGGGGGTATACGTGGCTGAGCAGCACATTACTAATGCAGATGTTCGCAGATTACATGAGGTTGAAATAACTGAACGCTTAGGGCTGCAAGAAGTCCCGGAGTTTATTAGTTGGCGGGCACCAAGTTGGGTCAGCAAAAGCCGGAACGCAGCCGGTGCTGTGGCTATTAAAACCGTGCATAGCCTGAATCCGGAAGTCCTTTTTGCCGAAACGCAACAGCAGGTGCATATCCTGAGACAAGTACGAGCTAACGACGGCAACGTTATCAACTTTTTAGAAGCGCCTTGGCTGGAGAAGCCGCAGGATCTGCCGGGTGCCTTTACTTGCACCGTTTCAGAGCTACTGCCCGAAAGCCAAGTAGACACTGGTGAGTATGCTGGAGCCATTGGCAGCATGCACGTCGCCAGCAAAAGAGTAGACCTTACAGGGGTTCGTTTGGTTGACCCTCTGGAAAGCATCGGCAATATGACGAATACCTTGAGGCACTTACGGTCACTGCGCAAGCAGGGCAAGCATTTTCAAACCGGCGATACCCGCATAAGCTATGCACAGCATGACCGCATCGAGCAGGTCGTGGCAGAAACGTACCTGCTGCGAGGCCAATTGTGCAGTCTGGCTAAAGAGAATGGTTCACCACTTGTGCTCGTGCAAGAGGATGTCCGCATAGATAACGCCGGCAAGGATGTACACGGCACGCCAACGATTCTTGATATTGATCCGCAGATTGGCCCGGCGGCAATAGATTTTGGCCGGGTAATAAACGACTGGCCGCGCTTTAAGAATGCCGCACGTGCGACCCAAGTTGAGACATACCTGGCCGCTTACGAAGAGGCCACTGGTGCTTTGCCACCCCCAGAAGAGCTAGAACTTGCCGCTCGCTTTAGCAACCACCGATCATCGGTTGTGCAAACCGGAATGGTAGTGAGCGGCGTTATGAATGGCCACCCCGGCTACGAGTGGCTTTTAAACGAAAGCCTCTACCGACTCACCGTTATAGACGAACCCGATGCGCCATGGCACGCCGATGATTCGGCTCGGCGCGCCCAGGAGATCCCCTTTAACGTATAATTCTGCAGCTGCTCGCACTACTGCTGGCCCTCGCTCTACCAAACACCGCGAGATAGCGCAAAAATACCTCATCGTTAGGTGCTCCTAATTACTATTTGCGTCGTTTTGCCTGTGTTCGTTTGTGGCAGTTCTAGGGTAGAATAGGTTTTTACTTCGTACGTGAAGCTCAGCTGTGAATCCAAAGCCTTCCTGAGAATCGCTTCATCAACAGATGGCCCAATATGCACAACCACTCTATCTGTGGGTTCCTTGATAATTTCAAAATAGAGCTCCGCAATTGTTATGTCTCGTAGATTACTGCAAAGGGCGGTAAAATCAACTTGTTGTCCACGGATTTTCATAACAAAATCGGTTCTACCAAATATTTCGATCCAAGGAGCATCTGATCCACACTCACATGTGTTACGACACAATCTCACGCGATCGTTTGTCTGGAGACGTCTAAGGGTTATCGGCCAGACAGTTTCACTACTTAAGAGGAGCGTGCCCTTCCCATTTGAGCTGATCTTTGTGCCATCCAGCACTTCAGGATCGTACTCTTCGGAGATATGCTTACGCTGAAAAGAACACTCACCTGCAATCATTGGAGCTTGCAGCATTCCGTAGTGATCAAAGACTGGCGCACGGAAAAGTTTTATTAGCTCTTGCCGTAAAGCTTCGCTCAACAACTCGCCACCTGTTATTAGACAGCGCAGGTTTACACAGGCCTTCGATAGATTACCAGAGGCAATCATGTCTCTTCCTACTTTTAATAGGTAGCTCGGCATTCCGACTAAGATGGATGGCGGGGTATCTACCATGCGTATAATCTTGAGCTCAGTCGAGAGGTTCTTGCCCGAACCAAGCGGATAGACTAAAGCGCCCATCTCGCCTAGGGCCTGGGTGTAGAATTGTGCAGGTGGGAACAAACCATATCCCCACATAATCACCACCTTATCGGTATTCCGTATTGGGATAAGGTTACATACTTCTTTTGTGCGCTTCACGGCCCCCCTAAATACATCTGGGGTATATGGCAAACTCTTGCCTGGTCCCGTTGAACCCGAAGAACTATATATTGTTGCACTGCCTTGGATGGTGGCATTGATACGTTCATGCCACTGGGCAATAGACGTTAACCTGCTCACACCGCAAGCTTTCGTGAAAGAATGACCATATCGCTCCCCTCTTTATATGGGCTTCGCAAGATACCTTCGGCATAAAATCCCGCCTGCAATACGCTATCGACAATATTACAGTCCCTAACGGGAACAACTAAGCTCAGTTTTGAACGACTGTCACGAATTGCAGTATGTAAACATGCGTCCAGTAACAATCGTATCGATTCTTTCGAGCGAAACTCTGGGTCGATAGCAAACGGCGCAACCTTGTATGTGCCGCCTCTTTTTGGCGCAATAATGGCCGCACCTACGACTTGTTTGGCGCTAAAGAGTGTATGCACGATTTTTGGCTTATGCTCATATGCTTGCCTAGATTGCTCAGCCCCCGCAAATACAGCTCGGACAAACGAGTCGTCCACGTCTTCGTAGTCATGTTGCATAGACCGATAAAGCAAAGCACCGATTTGTTTTTGTGTTGCTTGCCCAAACCCACTAACACAACATACAGACGAATGAGTATTGTAGCCAGCAAATAGAGTCGTAACTGGAGGTTTGGGTTTGCTATGCAGAAAACGGCCACATATCCTCTCAGTACTACCCAGCTTGTAGTGGTCAACTAGCAATGCTTCTAACTGTAGCTCAAGATGTTTGAGGTCAAGGCCCGCCGTAGCCGCGTTAGACAGCGGTGCTGTTACGTATACCTTGCGCGCACCGGCTTCCCGGTATGATTCTACAATTGTTTCGATCATGATTTTTGCCCACCCCTGGCCTCTTTTGTCTGGGGTGATAAAGGTAGGGCCTAACTTGATGCTTCCACCACGTTTACGTGTTATCACCTCAAATCCAACAAGTTCGTCTTGTTTATCGAATACCACCCACACTTCTTTGCCCAGGGTAAAATAGCCGTTTGGGTCGCAATCTTGTGCATCGATAGCTATAAGGTTCTTCACGAAAGTAGGCGTAATATCATCATAATCTCCAGCAATCGCACCAAGGACAGCCTCCTCAAACAGAACATGGTATTCAGGTAAACTCCGTAGTCTGCGACAAACAAGCGTAGGTCTCACAATTTCAGTAAGCTGCGGACAGTACTTTAAGCTCATTCCTATGCGCTCGTCCTGCGCGACTCTATAAATTGCGTAAGAGCTCCTTCTGGGGGGAGGTAGATGAAATTCTGTGGTGGCCTAAAGGCAGGATCCGCCGCCCGCAAGCTATCTAGTGGTATTGGTTGATCAAACCTCTCAACTACGCCAACTTCTAGTGCATTACACATCGCGCGGTCACCATAGTACTTACCGAACCACTGTCTAGCTTCAGGGTCATTCGCATATCCTGTTGCCTCCATCAAGGTATCTAGGGGCTCTCGAAGAACACGAGAGACAGTAAAACGACCAACGACTGCCTTATCAATCTGAGAAGAATACACTACAACAGAAAGCGCTTCATCTTCGCTAATTCGAGGTATATTTTTACGAAACTCGTACTTCTTAGTGCCATCCATAATTTTGGTAGCCTGCTTGGTAACGATCGACATTAGCACTGTGCGCTGGGTTTTATTTTCCTCTGACATGTCAAACAGTGTCTCCATATACTATTCCTCCTAAAGCTTTAATAATTGCCGCGTTAATGTCTTGGGGCTTGCCGTGGTACGATGGCATGTCTAATACCTCAGTAGCACCAAGACACAGCATGATGTTCGCTGGTGAACCTCCCTCGGCCCTCCGAAGATCAGTACGGACACACAGTGAGCTAATGCCTTTAGCGGTTGCATACCCTAGCTCCCAGGCAGTCCCTGAGTCTACGTCTGGTCCTTCGCAAAAGGCAACAACAGCATCTGCTTCATCTAATAGGCGGACGCATTCGCTGAAAACAACCTGCATATCAAGCTTGCCATCTTCTAAAGTTGGCGCATTAATCTCCTGGGGGAGCAAGGGATTGTAACCAGCTTTCTGCAAAACTCTTCCAAACCTCTCATTGCGCTCGCGTTCCCACACCGAAAAAAGCGGCGCCGCAACATACACGTTTGGGTTCGCCATTACGCTTGAACCTCATGTAATGTTTGCTGCACCTTGCTAAGGTCCGGATACGAGGTTTCACTAGAGACTGAAAGAGCTGATAGTCGGATAGCTAGTTGTACTGCCCGATCAACAGGCCAGCTATTCGCAACACCGTAAACTATACCAGCCGCATACGAATCACCGGCGCCAATCGGAGCCACAATCTCGCAGCGTTCTATGCCAAATCGTTGAGGCTCTGTGCCGCGGCCATAGACAATACTGCCGTCTTCCCCCTCCGTAACAATGACCGACCGCAATACTCGTGATCGTTCGAACAATAAGCTCACATTATCAACATCGCTAGCTGCAGTTAACGCATCAGACTCTTGCTCATTGCAAATAAGAACATGACTTTTTTCAATCATCGTTGTGCGGTATTCTTCGTCACTGCTTAAATAACTCGCGACATTATGAATCACAGTAGTCTTGTCAGTATCAACCTGGCCAAGAAGATCAAGATTAAATGCTCGCTTATGGGTCGAGAAGTATGCTACATCTGATTCTTTTACGACGTGACGTTGCGTCTCGGTTGTGTCGAAACGTACATCTCCAGGATAAAAGAAAGAGATACTATTCCTGTCTTCAGTTGACAGCGCCGCAATTACAGAGTGCATACGTCGGGCGCCGTAGTCAGTACTTATGCCCCTTAAAGATACTCCATGCTGGCCTAAGAAGTCCTGAGCGGCATAAGCCTGTTCACTATCCGGGAGAACAGTGACAAGCTCCACGTTTTCTGTCATCTGTGCCAGCGTAAGCGCAACGACTCCCCCTCGCCCACCAAGACAATATATGCCTTTATTTACATAGGCGTTATCATCAAGCTCAGGTAGACTAGCAACCGACAGCAATGTGTCATCCGTTATATTGCCGATGCAACTTATACGCTTTAACATTACCACTCCTTATTCAAGATATAATATCAAAGTTTACATATCTTATGCTTTAATATTTTTGACAACACGTGGATGCCATTGCGGAAGCGCTATTTCAAAAACATATCTTATGATATGACGAACATTGTCGAATGTTTCGTGTGGTTCGAGCCTTTCAAACTCCTGTTGACTTAACGTTATGATCTCTGTTGACTCATTATCGAGAATGGCTAACCTGGGTTTTTCGACTACCGTAAATGCATAACAGATATCCGTATAAAGAACTCCCTTACTTGGCGGGTAGGTCAATACGCCGACAGGGTGCGGAAGTGCCATGTCCGACAGGCCCAGATGTTCGTACGGCGGCTGTAGAACTTTCATCTGTTCAGGTGTAAAGCCAGACTCTTCACAAACTTCACGTAAAACAGCCGCCCACGGATTTTCATGAGCCTCAACATGCCCGCCAAATTGCAGATATTTATGATGTTTTTTGTGCTTATGCAGAATTACCCGCGGACCACCTTCCGTAATATAAAAAATGTACGCACTTGCCATAAGATCGTGTCGGTTCTGTTCAGTATTTTTGTGTCCCATACGTATAGTCTACAAGGAACTATCCAAAGTAAGAACCCAGCTCTCTGGAACCGGTTCCTACTCTGCACAGATGTACGGCAGATAAGAGTTTAATCTTGCTCGAGGAGGGCTAACAGCTTCTTGGTCGTATTCCAGTTACGTATGGTCATATTCTTATACACCGGCTTGCCTATGATCTTCGACAAGCGGCTTTTGGTGCGCAGTGCTCCCAGGCGACGATAATATATCACACCTTCGCCCATCCATATAGTGTCCACCTCGGGATTCAACTCAAAGGCATCAAATGCCTTCTGCGCGTCCTCGTCAATAAGAAAGGCGACATCGGAATAATACACTTCTGGCGTTTCGCCAAACCCCTTAGGCGCGCTACGGACAATAGCCGCAAGTTGCTCTTTGCTTATAACCAACACCTTGATAAGATCACTGTCAAAGGTAAACTTCTTGGCCAGGGCTTGTTCGATTTTACGGCGCACCTGGTTGGCCTGCTCATCGGCCTCGAAAACTGCATTACCACTGTTAATATAGGTGCGGACGTTCTTAAGCCCCATCCCTTCAAGGCACGTTTTTAGTTCGGCCATCGAAAGCCTGTTCTTGCCGCCAACATTCACACCTCGGAATAATGCAAGATATTTCATATTCCTAACACGGTGCGTCCGGCTAACGTCATTCTTCCCTCTTCGATAAGCCTCTTAGCGTATCGTCGGTTACGCTCCGACGTTGTTCCTTTGGTTTTGCGCGGAGTAAACTTTTGCAGGTACGACACGTCGTCTCCTTTAAGTCGCATGCTTTCGCTCCAGCCAAAACACAACCCTTCTTCCAACACTTCCTCAAAGCTAACGCTGGGTATATTGGTACCTTTTTTGTAGATGCGGACAAGAATACCGGTCGAAGAAGTATGGTTGCTTTCTAACCACTCCCGGAGATTACCAACTGTTTCAAATGTCATTATAGGAAGATCTGGCTGCATCATTGGCACCATTATAGCAAAGCGAAATCCTAGAAACCTAGTTTAATCCACAGGATCTTATAAGTGAAATACATGATATAGCGCCTGAGCTGGAAGTTCTGTTCATGGGCGCTGCCGCACTAGGATTGCCAGGCAAGAATGATATAGATCTGGATATACTCTGCCCGTCGAAAGACATTGTCCATAATGCGGAGCGGCTGCAAGCAGTTCTGGGCGAGCCTAAGAGCATAACCCACGCAACGGCAGCATGGGAGTTTGAGAAAAACGGCTTCGAGATTGATTGCATTCTTTGCGAGAATCAGCGGACTTGACCCACTTCAACAATAAACTAAAAAAGGCCAGCAAATGCTGACCATTTTTAGTTGGTGCGCTACATCGACCTGTCGTGGAACACCCTAGAGCTTAGTTTGATCCTAATGCATGAAAAGCTAATCGATCTTGGATGGGTTTACTATAACAGAGAAATTCATGTTGCCTAGCCTCGCCAAAGAAACCGTTTTGAGCTACCCAATATCTCGTCGTGAATGTCCATGCTCAACATGGCCGCTCAATAGACCCATTGTGTTGTAATAGTGATACGACGCAGCCACCCTAGCAAAGTTTACCGGTTTTCTATGAGTTTACGGATGCTTTTCAGGAAACTGTTGACAGTCATAAAGCGTAGCGTTGCGTTGCGTAATCCCGCCAATACAGGATTTTTGATGAACATCAAATTGCCAAGCGTGCGAGAAGTTGACTGTGCTGTTACAACACGTTGCTTCTGGTGGTCTTCGTACAATTTCAAAGCGTATGGCAGATATTGCGGGCTCATACGCGATAGTTCATCCGCCAGGCGGGCTGCCGAGTCCATAGCCATAGAAGCGCCGACTCCGGCTGTAGGCAGAAACCCGTCAGCAGCGTCGCCCACGAGCACAACATTGCCGTTTACCCATTTCTCCGTTCGGCAGTCGTGAAAGTCCCAGAAAAACAGATCATCGCTTTCTTGCAGCGGTTTAAGCAAGTTTGCAAAATCAAGGTCTGCATGTTTAATCTTCTTGGCCGTAGCGGCGGCTATCGCAGCGTGCCCTTTCTTTTTAATGTCCTTCATATTGCCGCCCAAAAAGATGCCGAGCTTATTGTTCTCCACAGGATACAAGCCCAAGAAGCGATCAGCGCCCCAATATTCGCGGTACGTGTGGGCTAGCTGCGGCGGATTGTCGACAAACCATGCCCAGCCGCCCCAGCCGGTCTGGCGATAAGCATAGTCATCCTTGCCAAATGCGAGCTGGCGTGTTGTAGAGTGAATGCCGTCAGCAATAACGACTAGGTCAAATGTCTCGACAGAGCCATCGCTAAACGTAATTTGTTTGCCATCAGCTGTATTGCTGAACGACTTTACAGTGACACCAAATCGGGGTTCATCGCAAGTGCTTTGAAGCAGTTTGATAAGCTGCGGACGGCTAATACTCTGGTACGATCCGAGGTTAGAAATAATAGCGTCCATGCCAAAGTGGTTTAATAGTTTACCCTTCAGGCTGTACAGTCCATAGTCACTGATCGCCAGGCTGTGTTTGGTGTAGTCGCTGTAGAGGTTCAGTTTGTTAAGTACTTGCGCACCGAGCGGCATTAGGCCAATCATGTAGCCCGAAGTATTGAATGTTTCTTTGGTGTCTCGTTCAATGACAACTGGTTTAAAGCCATCTTTTTTGAGTAGACCGGCCAACGTAAGTCCAGCTATACCAGCTCCGACAATGAGGATACGGAAATCATGTTTTTGGTAGTTTTGTATTTTTTGATTCATGAGCTCATCCTAGCACTATTGTTATAAATATACTAGCCAGTATACTTAAGGCATGCGAACTCGGAATACAACCACTCGAAACACAATTAGTGCAGCAGCAAGAAAGCAGTTCCTGGCGCACGGCTATGCCGGTACGACACTCGATAAAATCGCCGAACAGGCAGGATTAACAAAAAGAACAATCTACGGCTACTTTCCTGACAAAAAAACTCTGTTAGCAAGCGTAATAGAGGAAGTCATTGGCAGCCACTGGAGAATCGAAGAACTTCCCTCGCGCGTTACAACAAAACAAGAACTATATGACGAACTGCTAGCGCTCACAGAAGCCTTAGAGAGTATAATTACCCAAGTTGAATATATACAACTTTTGCGTATAGCGGTCGCAGAGGTGCATCAACAACCTGACTTAGTGATTTTGTTTGAGCGCAGCGTAACGAACCGATCCTACAGAATAGCGATGCAATTATTTAGGGAGGCTGCAAATAGCCATATTGTGATCATCCCCAATGGAGCGGAAGCAATTGCACGTCAGTTTGTGGGCAGCTTTGCAACCCGCATACTCTTAGGCGGCTTGCTCCAACCAGAGCCTCGAATAGAAAAACAGAGCAGTCATGAGCTTGAACTTTATGTCAGCGGCTTTATCGAGCAAGTAAATAACAAAAGTGTTCCACATTAATGCTCAATGGTTTGAGCTGTGGAACACTTTTACATCTAATATTCAACGTGGTGCGCCACATTGACCTGTCGTGGAACACACTGGAGCCTAGTCTCGCTCTGATGTACGAAAAGCTCACCGACCTAGGTTGGGTCTGCTATAACGGACAAATCCATATTGACAAGCCCGAAAGAGAGGAGAGCCGGCAACATATTTAGCAGGGCATCTTCCAACTGATATCTGAAAGCTATATACTTTATATATTCTATGAGCTATACCTATGAAGAAAAGCGGATCGATTCTCTGTATGTCGACAAAATATGGCACACATACACAACCAGCAAAGGAGTCTTCACGGCCAGTCTTGATGGTAACTGGGATATTATCATTTTTAAGAACGCCGAAAACGTGCATGTTACCGTAAATGGCGTTGGCAAACACGCGATAGAGGTGCCGTATGAAGCGGGCATAGATTCTGTCGGCATCGCTCTAAAGCCTGGCGTATTCCTCCGAGACCTCAAAGGTAAGGACATTGTCGACAGTCAGTACACACTCAGCAAGGGCAATACCTCTTACGTCGAAATTGGTAAACATCTTTTTAAAATCCCCGACTTTGAGTCTGCAGAAATATTTGTTGACGAGCTTATCAAGAAGGGCATCCTGCTTATCAATTCAGTAGTCTCGTCGTTAGACAGTGGAGGGGCTAAGGGTTTTTCCGACCGCTCTCTTCGTCGTCACACGCAAAATACAACCGGTTTAAGCCCCTATTTTTTCCATCAGATTCAACGCGCCCAACAGGCCACGCAACTACTGCAGCAGGGTAAGGCTATCGCACAAGTGGCCGTAGAGACTGGCTATGCTGATCAAGCTCATATGACAAAGGCTGTTAAGGCACTAATAGGGATGACACCCGCCCAGATTATTGCTCGAAATAAAAAATAAGTTGGCCATTATTTACAATCTATCTTCTTTCTAACTTGGTTAAATATGCACATAACCATTAAAAGGAGAAGCACAATGGCTAAAAAATTCACTATCAATATACCACAGGCAAAACTCGACAAGCTCGCCGCCAGGCTTGAGGAAACGCATCTTCCTAGCGCGCCTAAAGATGCTGGTTGGAGTTATGGCACTGACCTTGCTTACATGAAAAAGCTTGTATCCTACTGGCGCAACTCATTTGATTGGCGCGCCGTAGAAGAAGAACTTAACAAGTTTGAGCATTTCTTGGCCGACATTAACGGTACCGAGATGCATTTCATCCACCACAAAAGCGCTAACCCAGAGGCAACGCCACTACTACTGATCCACGGATGGCCTGATTCGTTTTACCGCTTTTACAAAGTGCTACCTTTATTGACAGACAAGTTCCACGTGATTGTACCGTCATTACCAGGGTTTGGGTTCTCGGAAAAAGTTGCCATGAACAGTTCACAGGCGGCTGATGTGTTGGCGTCACTCATGAGCGATGAGCTTGGCTATAAAAAGTTTGCCGTGAGCAGCAGCGACATCGGAACACCAGTTGTCCAAGCACTTGCTGCTAACCATAAAGACCTGGTAAGTTTCGTTCATCTTACCGATACGGGTTACCCTATGGGCGCTGAAGATTTTTCTACTATGACACCAGAAGAGCAAGCGTTCGCAGGCAAGTGTCAGCAGTGGTGGTATATGGAAGGCGCGTATAACGCGCTGCAGTCTACAAAGCCACAAACATTGGCATTTGCACTCGCAGATTCACCTGTAGGTCTCGCATCATGGATGGTTGAGAAGTTCAATTCCTGGAGCGATGGAGGCATCGAAAAGGCGTTTACTAAAGATGAGATCCTAACAAATATTAGTATCTACTACTTTACCGACACTATTTCGACGGCTATCCGAACCTACGCCGAAAACACCCGCGCAATGTACGCGACAGGCATGCCGAAGCCACCGGCTAAGATAGAGGTGCCGACTGTTGTGGCTAGTTTCCCCGCGGATACAGTACCTGTTATTGAAAAATGGGCTAAGCGTAATGCTAATGTCGTACGCTTTACGACAATGCCAAAAGGTGGTCATTTCGCAGCACTTGAACAGCCAGAGTTATTCGCTGGTGATATTATCGCAAGCATGACCTAGACTTGCCTCTAGCTCAAATCACTAAGCAAGCGCCGGGTGCTTTTAGTCTACTGGGCGAGGCCTAAAAAGAGAAATAAAAAGTGTTCCACATTGGTGCTCATTGGCTTGAGCTGTGGAACACTTTTATATCTAATATTCAACTTGGTGCGCGAGAGAGGACTTGAACCTCCACGAGTGTAACCTCACTAGTACCTGAAACTAGCGCGTCTACCAATTCCGCCACTCGCGCAAACTGTTAAAACAGTGGTAATTGTACCGCAATTAGCGCCTTAGCGCAAGCTACTGCTCGCTTTGCGACACGCCGCGCTGGCGAATCATCCAGTTCTGCACGTTCTTGTAGCGGTCGGTTGGTACATTTATGTACTTCTCGTCTAAGCCAAATACAGGCCCGCGGGTAATCAGTAGCAACCGTGGCTGATACAGCCCCAGCGCCGGTACATCTTCTTGCCAAGACTTTAAGAAGGGCTCGTACTTAACAGCGCGTAATTGCGGATCAAGTCGGGTACGTCCGGCTTCCAAAGCAGCATCAGCAACATTCGATTTGTACTCCGAAAAGTTCAAGCGATTCTGCGAACGCATGTCAGCCTGTGTACTTGCCCAGTATGCATAGACATCTGGATCAATACCTATCGAGATACCGTACAAGAGCGCATCATAGGAATGAAAAGCGAGCGTGCTCTGAAAGTCATCGCTGCCCTGTAGGCTCAGCTGGGCATCAACACCAACAGCACGCCACTGATCTTGGAGTTGCTTTGCCACTTTGCTGTACTCACCGGTATCTTCCGCAAATAACTGGAACGACAGCGGTACGCCTTGTTTTTGGCGAATACCATTTTTGCCCACCGTCCATCCCATAGCATCAAGTTGTGCCTTGGCGGCAGCTACATTAAAACCTGCCTGCTGATACGCTGGGTTATACGCTACTTGCCCTTTTAGGAGTGGCTCAGTTACCGACACGGCGGGGTGGCCCAAAGATGCGATAATACTTTTTGTATCGGTAGCCAGCACCAGAGCCTGGCGCACCCGCACATCTTGCAATACGCCGTCAGTGGTTCTAAAAAAGGTCATTACCGCCGCAGTGTACGGTATATTGTACTCACGTACAGCCGCGTCACGTTTGAGCTGCTTCGGCACCGAGTCAAGGCCAGAAATAGCTGTTATCTCATGCTTATTAAAGGCTTTTATCAAGCTATCTTGGTCATGATAGATATGAAAAACATATCCGCCCAGCTTTGGCCTACCGCCGTAATACTGTTCGAATGGATGTAGCGCAATACGTTGTTGGCGATCTGCTGAGGAATTGCCCATTACTTCCAAAGCGCCCCAGGTAAATGGCCCAGAGCCAATAGGCTGCCGGGTGTTAAATGCCGCCGAACGTAATTCTGACATAGGCACATCACCCAGGATATGCTTAGGCACAATACCGTTGGTAAGCGAGTATCTAAATGAGGCAAGCGGATTTGGCAACGTAAAACTCACCGACTGCGGACCAGCCGCAGCTATCTTGATTCCGCTCCAACTACCGTTTAAAGGAGACTGGGCATCGGCGTTTTGAATAGCTTTATATGTGTAAAGGATGTCATCAATAGTAACTTTTTGACCATCATGCCAAGTAACTCCCTTCTTAAGAGTCACCGTATAAACCGTACCCGTGGCGTCAACCGCGGGCAAACCGTCGGCCAAATCACCCACGAGCTGGTTCTTATCGTTATAAGTATATAGGCCAGAGAATACAAGGCGCGAAACCGCTTGGTCGGCACCGCTGGTGGCGTACATGGGATTAACGTTAGTAAAGCTCCCCATCATACCTTCGGTAAACGTACCGCCCGGTACTGGCTGCAGAGTCTGATAATAGCCGCCCAAAGCACGCATTTGCACTACATTACAACCCCCGAGTAAAAGCAAAAGCACAAGCCAACCGGCAACAAAGCGGCGAACGTTGCGCAAGCGCTCTAGGCGCCGTAGTAAATCTCGCTCCAAATGATATTCGGCTTGTTGGCCGATAGCTTCAACTTGGTGCTTACGCAGCCGCAGACGGCGGCGGAACCGTAACTTAAAAGCGCGATCCAGCATGTAAGCTCCTGCCTAATTACGCGACAATAATTCCAACTAAAAGCGAACCAGCGAAAATAATTGCCGTAATAATTGTAATCTGAAAAACTGTTTTGTCAGTACCACGACGAACCGTGTTAACTTCGCCGCTACTGCCCAGGCCAGCACCCAGGCTTGCGCCGCGTGTTTGTACCAGAATAAGCAGAATCATCAGAAGTGCCGAAGCGATGGTAATGTAGTTATAAATTGTCATGACTTACTATTCTCCAATATTGCCGTTACTAAGTAGTTTACCAAGCCGATAATCATGCCGGCAAGTATTGCAATCCAAAAGCTGTCCACATGCAGCGGCGTAAGCTTATCTACCAGATACACCATAAATCCATTGATAACAACGGTGAACAAACCGAGTGTCGCCAAAATAGCTGGCAAGCTCAGCACCACGATAATTGGCCGCAAAATAGCGTTTACGATAGCCAGAGCAAAACCAGCCCAGATAATAGTGGCATAGCTGTCGTTATAGCTTATGTGCGCATTCAGAAGGCCGGCGGCCACCCACAAACCAAGGCTGCAAACAAGCCAACGAACGAGAAACCTATAGATAAAACCTTGTTTTTTCATGTGATATCAGCGTAAAGCTACGGATATTGTATCATGCCCCGTGCCCTTTCTAAAGCGATCGCGGCAAATCCTCCGACAACACCGATACACCGTCGTCAAGCAGTAAAATATCATCCTCAAGGCGCACGCCAATACCTTCTTCGGGGATGTAAATACCCGGCTCAACCGTAATGACTGCGCCCGCCTCAAATGGCTTGCTGTAATCACCTGCATCATGCGTATCCAATCCCAGGTAGTGGGAGGTAGCGTGCGGGAAATATTTGCGGACCTGATCGGGGGTAATTGACTTTATTAAGCCCAGCTCGCGAAGCTTTTCGCCTACAAACGAAACCATTTGTTTTTCATACTCTTGGGGCAAAATACCTGGCCGTAAAATAGAGTAGGCAAAGTCCTGGGCTGCAGCAACAGCCTCAAATACTGCTTTTTGACGGGCGCTTGGATCACCCAAACATACCGTTCGGGTGATATCTGCACTGTAGTGGCTATATTCCGCACCGACATCAAGCACTACATAGTCGTTCTTGGCCAGCGGGCCGTTGTTTTCGACATAATGTAGCGTGCAGGCATTAGCCCCAGCCGCAACAATTGGCGTAAAAGCATGGCCACGGGCGCCACGACGCCGGAATCCGCGTGTTATATCGGCTTCAATCTCAAACTCGTGAGCATATTTTTGCAGCTGGCGTGCCTTTGTTACTTCTTTAAGGGTATCGTTAGTTATAGAAATAGCCTTTTTAAGCGCTTCTAGCTCCTGAGGCGCTTTTATAGTCCGCATGCGAGCCAAATGAGTTCGCAGATCAAGAAGTTCCAAGCCGGGACTTATGTCACGGCAACGGCGCACCAGTGCACTGCGGGCAGGGTTAGTATACAGACCCCAGGCATCAATACGCGATGGTGGTGGGGCAAGTGTGGCCATATGCTTTACACGACGCAATCGCGCTTCAAGCTGCTTCCAGCCTTCTTTTTCGCCTAGCACTGCTTCTACCCCTGATATCCGGCGTAAATCCTCGTGACTGATAGCACCATCAAAAGCCTCCCGCGAGTCCGAACGGCCCGGAACAATAAGGTATTCCTTGCCTTTATCCATAACCAGGATAATATCAGGATCGTTCACCCCTGTTAGATACCAGAAGTTGCTATCCTGGTGAAACTGAAAAGCTTCATCGCTTCCCCGCTGGAGCAACCCATGTGCTGTGATAACAATAGGGGCCGTTCCGGTAAAGAGCTGGCGAAGCCTACGACGATTGTTTATAAAAAACTCACTATCGAACATACGTACAAAGCATAGCATATATTGCGCAATATGCCGTAATCGCCTCTGTTATCGACACGTAGGTGATGGCATAAAAAGCATTGACATACACATAGCATGTGCGCTATAATAGTGAGCATGAATCCAAATACACTTAATATTGCCAACGTTCCTGTAGTATCCGCATTTGAAATGACCAGCAAAGAAGCTTTAGGCCTTGGCCAAAAGCCTGTTGTCCTCGAAGTAGGCCACACTGCTGTTAACGCTACTATCGACGCCGAAAGTCTCGGTGGTGTAAGTGCTTTTGCAAAAGACGTTGTTGCGTTTAAGTTTGCTAATCAGCTCGCGGCAAATCAGCAAGAAGCTGCTGCATCTGCAAAACAAAGTGCCGATAACTTTGTTGCTTACGAGCTTATGACCAAGAAGGACGAAAAGAAAGAGCAGACAGACTACGACATAGCTGCTTAGGGCATTTGCCTCCTCTTGTAAAACTGCCTCAATCTCGAGGCAGTTTTTATTTGCATCAGTGAAGTTGGTCGAAGAGGCTCTTAGCCTTTTTAGGCCCCAAAAGTGCGGCAAGCTCTTCTTGCGTTGCCTGCTTAACGCCCTGGAGGCTACCAAAGCTTTTTATGAGTTTTTTACGGGTGACCGGGCCGACACCTTCGATAGTATCAAGCAAGCTTGCCGTTTGGCGCTTGCCCTTAAGAACGGAGTGATAGCTTACCGCAAAACGATGGGACTCATCCCGCACGCGCTGCAAAAGCTTAACGATGTCTGAACTCTTGGGTAGAAGCAGGAGCATAAAATCATCACTTTGTCGCACCACGCAGCCATGTTGTTGCATAGCAATCTGCGAAGGAACAACTCCAGATTTAGCAATATGTACGACTATTTCTTCTTCGCGCTTTGCAAGGCCAATCATTGGGCGATCAATACCGGCGTTATCGCGCGCTTCAATTGCTGCCGCAAGCTGGCCTTTACCACCATCTATTAAGAAGATATCAGGCAGACCCCACTCTTTAACATTCTTAACACTTAAACGCCGCGACAAAGCCTCGTTCATATGAGCAAAGTCGTTATTGCCCGGGAGACGCATCTTAAATTTGCGGTAGGCAGCCTTATCGGGAATACCGTTAGTAAAAACGACCATGCTAGCCACATTGTCGGTTCCCTGCATGTGGCTGATATCGTATCCCTCAATACGTTGTGGAACCTTTCGCATACCCAAAAGATCGGCCAGGCCTTGCAGACCGCGGTCCTTACTTATGTCCAAGAATTCAGTATCCGAAAAAACGATTTGTTTACTCAGAGCCTTAAGCGCATAAAACTGGTTACGAAGTTCGGCCGCCCGCTCAAATTGCTGCTTTTTGGCAGCTGCCAACATATCGTGCTGCATTCTATCAACAAGTTTTTGGCGTTCGCCACGTAAGAACTGCATGAGCTTACGAAGATTAGCACGGTATTCCGTAAGGGACGTCTTATGTTCCTCAAGGCCTGGACAAAGCCCGAGGTGATACTGTAAACAGGCGCGCTTAGGAATGGTAGTTGCGCTGTGGGTCGAATATGGAAACACTTTACGCAAATGGCGGAGGGCGCGCTTAACCTCGCCACCATTAAAGAAAGGGCCAAAATATTGGGCCTTGTCGTCGAGTGGACGATGTGTAAAGCTAATAGTTGGATGAGCGTCATTATAGTTAATGCGCACGTACAAGCTACTCTTATCGTCGCGCAGCAAAATATTATAGCGCGGCATGTAACGCCGAACCATTTCAGCCTCTAAGAACAGCGCGTCGAGTTCACTCTCAACCGTTACCCAGTCGGTGTCGGCAATCTCGGCAATAAGCGCCTCTGTTTTAGGGTCACGCCGTCGAGAAGCCTGAAAGTATTGCCGCACGCGATTCTTGAGCACGGCAGCCTTGCCCACATAAATAATTTGGCCAGTCGCATCTTTATGAAAATACACACCGGCTTGGACGGGGAGTGTGGTAAGTTTTTCTTTAAGAGCCGCGTTCATGTTATTAGTATACGTGGTTTTAAATGCAGCCTAAAGTAACTATGCTGCTTGGAGTTGTTCGGCGCACGCCTCAGAACAGGTGGTGTGCGTTGTTGCGCAGCTCTTGCAGATCAACACTAAGTCGTTACAGGGCATGTTGGCGCAGTTCTCGTAGTTGCTCGTTGTGGCACCACAATGAACACATACGCCGATATCTTTAGCATCTTCGGAGAATTTGACGCCCATGCGGCCATCAAATACATACAGGGAGCCTTCCCACAGACCTTTATCACCGTACTTCTCGCCGTATTTAACAATGCCGCCATCCATTTGGTACACATCTTTAAAGCCGCGTTTTTTCATCATGGAGCTGAGGATTTCGCAGCGGATACCACCGGTACAGTAGGTTACGACAGGCTTATCTTTAATGTCATCGTATTTAGGATTTTCGATTTCTTTTATAAAGTCGCGGCTCGTGCGCACGTCGGGCACGATTGCATTCTTAAATTTGCCCACTTTTGCTTCGTAAGCGTTGCGGCCGTCAAAAAATACTACGTCTTCGCCGCGTTCCTCAATGAGTTTATGCAGCTCTTCGGGTTTAATGTGTGTGCCACCGCCTACCACACCATTTTCATCTACTTCAACCTCATCTGGAGCACCGAATCCTACTAACTCCTTACGCACCTTGACACTCAACTTAGGGAAGTTCTCGCGTGAACCCTCAGACCATTTAAACATCGTCCCCTTAAACAAAGTGAACTCTTTGGTGGCCTTAACATACGCCTTGAGGTCGTCAAGCTCTCCACCTACGGTGCCGTTAATGCCATGCTTAGATATCAGGATGCGACCGGTGAGGTTAAGTTTTTCGCAAAGAGTTTTTTGCCACAAGCGTACTGCCTCTGGGTCAGAAAGTGGCGCAAATTTGTAGTAAAGCAAGATTTTTTGCATATCAGCGGTAATTATATCATAAACTACACTTTTTTTGTATTGCATCACCGGAATAAATTGCTACAATATACGTACATATATCGTTCTCTTGGAGCAATAGCTAGGACTCTCTTGGTCGGCCACCTCCCCAAAAAATGCACATAAACCACAATTAAAGGACTTTTTATGAAGAGCAAAGACCTCTCCCGGTTATCCATGCAACTGTTCTGGAAGCACGCCTGGCATTACCGAGCCCTCACCCTGAGTACCATAATCCTGACGCCGCTTACAACGCTGGCGCATCAGTTTTTACCGCCGCTTATTATCGCCACGATTATCGAGCGGCTTAGCAGCGGCGACTTTACCAAAGGTGATGTATGGGGCAGTTTTGGGCCAGAAATTATTGCTTATGCCGCACTTACTATTCTTGGTACTGTCATCGCGTGGCGCGTGGTGGTGATTCTTATTTGGCGACTAGAGGCAAATGTTCAGCGCGATATTTTGCAGCGAGTATATTCCCATTTGTTGCAGCAAAGTGCTGATTTCCATGCCAATCATTTTGGCGGTTCGCTGGTTTCGCAAACTAATAAGCTAGTAGGCGCATATATCCGGTTTGCCGACACCACAATCTTCCAGGTGATGCCTTTTGTGTGTTCCCTGATATTTACTGCGATCATTTTAGCTCATCGCGCGCCGGTGTTTGTCATCCTTTTGTTAGTGCTGGCCTTTGTGTATATGGTGGTAGCGGTATTTGTTACACGGCGCGTACGGCGGCTTAATGCCGAAGAAGCAAGCCTAGAAAGCAAGCAAACAGGCATTTTGGCTGACAGCGTCACAAATGTTATGGCTATTAAGAGTTTTAGCGGCACCAGCAGCGAACGCCAGCATTTTAGCGATGCTACCGAAGTCACTCGGCGCAAAGTCCACGAGATTATCAAAGCTGTTACCCGCCAAGACCTGCTTTTTAGCACTGTTACCTCAAGTGTCGGCGTTTTAGCCGTGGTTATGGCAACAGTTGGCGTTGTTTCGCATGGTGCGGATATTGCCACGACCTTTTTGATTGTTACCTACACCGCAAACGTCGCGCGTGGCCTGTGGGACTTTAGTGGCTCGGTTTTGCGCAGCTATAACCGCGCTCTTGGTGATGCTCGCGATATGACTGAGATCCTGCAAATTGAACCTGAGGTAAAAGACCCGCAAGAACCGCAAAAGCCAGCCATTCATACCGGCGAGATTACCTTTTCAAACGTACAGTTTACCCACAGCGGTTCCGAAGAGCCTCTGTTTGATAATCTTTCCATTCGCATAAAGCCTGGCGAGAAAGTAGGGCTTGTCGGTCATTCTGGCTCAGGCAAGACCACCCTTACACGAATTCTGCTGCGTTTTTCTGATATTCAAGCGGGCGCCATTACTATCGATGGGCAAAATATCGCCGATATCACGCAAGACGATTTGCGTCGTTTTATTGCCTACGTTCCGCAGGAGCCGCTGCTCTTCCATCGTAGTATTGAAGAAAATATCGCCTATGGCCAACCGAGTGCAACGGCACAGGATGTTCGGGAGGCTGCCCGCAAAGCTAATGCCAGCGAGTTCATCGACACTCTTCCCCACGGTTATGAAACGATGGTTGGCGAACGCGGCGTTAAGCTCAGTGGCGGCCAGCGGCAGCGTATTGCTATTGCCCGGGCAATATTAAAAGATGCCCCGATACTTGTTTTAGATGAGGCTACTTCAGCCTTGGATAGTGAAAGTGAAGTTCTTATTCAG
>DASSKE010000001.1:0-158615 GCA_035690865.1 Saccharimonadales bacterium (SeqCode) | reverse complement strand
CGGATAAAAGTTACCCCGGGGATAACAGGCTTATAGCGCCCAATAGTTCACATAGACGGCGCTGTTTGGCACCTCGATGTCGGCTCATCTCATCCTGGGGCTGGAGCAGGTCCCAAGGGTCCGGCTGTTCGCCGGTTAAAGAGGTACGTGAGCTGGGTTCAGAACGTCGTGAGACAGTTCGGTTTATATCCGCTGTGGACGCAAGGAAATTTGAGGGAATTTGCCCCTAGTACGAGAGGACCGGGGTGAACGCACCGCTGGTGTACCAGTTGTCATACCAATGGCATCGCTGGGTAGCTATGTGCGGAGCAGATAAGCGCTGAAAGCATATTAAGCGCGAAACTGATCCCAAGATTAGATTTCCCTATGAGGGCCCTGATAGACGATCAGGTTGATAGGCGCAAGATGGAAGTGCGGTAACGTATGGAGTCGAAGCGTACTAATAGCCCCATTGACTTTTTATGTTCTCTCATTCGGTCATCGTTGATGACAAGAATGAGGGAAATGCATTTGACTAGTTATTGGTGTTTATCATATATTCGATAACACAACACCGTTTGTTAGAACATTGCAATCAATTTTTGAATCTTACCGTGCTAACCACATGGACACCGTTTAGGCTTACTACAATTTTGTAAGTGATCCTAATCGGTGCCCATGGCGCGAGGGAAACACCTGTTCCCATGCCGAACACAGAAGTTAAGCCTCGCAGCGGTTACAATACTTGGGACATCAAGCCCTGGGAAAATAGCACGGTGCCGAATTATATAAAAGCCATCCGAGTAGGATGGCTTTTATCCTTTTATAGGGCACTCAACCCCATTATCTCTGAAGTCGCCTATGCTTATTATTGACATGAGCGCAATGCTGTGCTACTATATATATAATTTCTGTTGTATAAGAAAGAGAGGGTCTGCTTCTGTTAAAGAAGTTGCCCTCTTTTTATACCCCGGAAACCAGAGAGACAATTAAGAGAGGTATTACTATGGCTGGTACTAAAGACGGCGGCATGCGTGCTGCACAAACTAATAAAGCTAAGCATGGTAGCGATTTTTACGCTCGTATAGGTGCTAAGGGTGGCCGTAAGGGCCGCACTGGCGGTTTCTTTGCTAACCGCGAGCTTGCTCGTTTGGCTGGTGCTAAGGGTGGCCGTATCTCACGCCGCAAGTCAAAAAAGACTGAGGTTGAAGCAGTTGCTCAGGCCGAAGTCAAAAAAGACGACATGCAGCTTGCTGCCTAGGCATATTGCCTAAAACCGAATAAAAGAGCCCAAGCGGGCTCTTTTATCTATGCAGAAAGTCTATAGGGCCTACAGAACCGTTCCTGCGACACATTCCACATATGTGAGCAGTTAAGACAATAAAAGCCAGTAGGTGACTTCTGGATGCCCTGCAGAGTGCACAGCGGGCAGCGACTGCGAAGAAACTGCCAGTCCCGATAGGTGTCTAAGCAATCTTGCATGTATTCATTATCAAAGGGAACGCCAAAGTGCTTCGCTAGCTTCTTTGCCTCTTCCCAGGCGGCTAGCTCTTTCTGTAGCAAATCAGCGTCACTTGTAAAGCTTGCATGACCAAGGACACCGTGGCCCACCTCGTGTAAAAGACTGAGCGTGTTCAGGGCGGTAAGATTCTCGTATGTAATCGTGGCTGTATCTGGATCCCACCGAAAGTGAGCACCTTTTTTAAAAGTGAAATGAGGGTACGTTGAAGCGAGAGATGCTACAAGATTATGCATGTTTTTTAGCTAGATAGTAGCAGCCAATAATAACAGCGTCATTGGGGTTGGCGGCTTTCTTGATGATGGGTAGTGGGGTTAGGGGGGTGGCAAAATGCTCCATCTCTTCTAGTAGATAGGGCTTGAAGCGTTCCAGATAATTGCTTACTCCTCCGCCCAGGACGACAACTTGAGGTCTAATAACAACAGATAAATCTAGTAGGCCGGTGGCAATATTCTTGGCAATGCTGCGCCAGGTTTTTGCGTCATTAATTTCGCTTGCTTTCTTGCCAAACCGCCGAACGATAGCGCTGCCCGAGGCAAAGTCCTCCCATTGTTGCCGGCGGCCGTTATGCTCTAAGATCATATGGCCACCTTCGGAGTCTTGAAACTCAGGGTCGATAGTTCTGTCAACAATTATGCCCGTACCTATGCCTGTGCTGATAGTGACATATAAGACTCGATCATATTTTGGTAAAAGCATTGCTTCAGAAAGCCCTGCAAGATTGGCGTCATTCTCTATAAGCAGGGGGCACTTAACAATCTTGGTGATGTCGTGTGCAATCGGTACATTACGCCAAGGAAGATTGCCGCAGACAATCCCTATGCCCTTTTCACGATCTATGAGGCCAGGGAAGGCAACGCAACCAGCTCTCCATTTCTTTGTAGACATATTGGCAACGGTTGCCGACAATTCTCGCAGAAAGTCTAGATATTTATCGGGGGTGGGGAACTTGTGGCGCTCCAAAAGAGTGCCCTTACTATCAAAGGTGGCTATGAGTGTTTTTGTGCCCCCAATATCAATCCCCAAGTACATACGTAAACATTTTATCATGACATCAATGCCGGTGCACGGAACTCCTTTGACCCTGAGAACAAAAACAGGTATAATAGGGGTAATCTTGCACTTACTTTCCGGTAGGTGACAGAAATACATTATGAAGGAGGCATGATATACCATGTCAAAAAATACTATTACTATGGATGAGCTGCTTGCTGCAAGCGACATCAAGGGCTTAGAGGCCGGCGAAGTTGTTGAAGGTGTAGTTAGCTCTGTTAAGAAGCACGAGGTCTGGATTGATCTAGGCGCCAAGGGTGTCGGCGTTGTTTTGCGTCGCGAGATTGGCCACGGTCAACAGCTTGAGGTAGGCCAGAAGGTTACTGTAAGCGTTATCGACCCTGAACTCGACGAAGGCTATGCTTTGTTGAGCATGAAGCGTGCCGCTAAGGATCGTGGCTGGGATGAGCTTAAGCGTGTCTTCGAGTCTCAGGAAATCATCGAAGTTAGCCCATATGACGCTAACCGCGGTGGTCTGCTTGTTGAGCTTGAAGGAATCCGCGGCTTCTTGCCTGTTTCTCAGCTTGCCGCTGGCCACTACCCACGTGTTTCCGGCGCAGACAAAGACGAGATTCTACAGAAGCTTAACGCTTTGGTTAACAAGCCAATCCGCGTTCGTGTACTCGACGTAAGCCGCAAAGATAACAAGCTTATTTTCTCTGAGAAGGAAGCTGTTAAAGATGACATGCAGGCTCGCTTTGCCGAACTTAAAGTTGGCGACGTCGTGGAAGGTGTGGTAACCGGTGTTATTGACTTTGGTGCATTCGTAAACGTTGATGGCATTGAAGGTTTGATTCACATTTCTGAGATTTCTTGGGAACGTGTTGAAGACCCACGCAAGTACGTTAAAGTTGGCGATACCGTTAAGGCTAAGATCATTGCTATCGACAAAGATCGTTTGAGCTTGAGCCTTAAGCAGATGACGGAAGATCCATGGCTGCAAGAAGTAAAGGCATTCAAGAAGGGCGACATTGTTGAGGGTAAGATTACTCGCATCACCCCATTCGGTGCTTTTGTGCAGCTGAGCGCGAGCGTAGAAGCTCTCGTGCACGTCTCTGAGATGAGCGATGAAGAAGCTGTTGATCCTCAGCAGATCTTCCAACTCAACGAAAAGAAGCAGTTTAAAGTGCTCGACATCGACACTGAGAACCGCAAGATTGCCCTGAGCCTTAAAAGCGCTAAGCAAGCTTAAAAATCTATAAAAAACCAAGCGCCGTTCTTTTGCGGCAGAAAGGAGTGTCACCGATGGCTCGAATAATTGAAATAGAAGACATGATTACGGTTGGCGCTCTTGCTGAGAAGCTTTTGTTACCTGTAACAAAGCTTATCGGTGAGCTAATGAAGAACGGTGTGATGGTAACGGTAAATGAGCGGATCGATTTTGATACCGCTCAAATTATCGTAGGCGAGCTTGGACTGGATGTGGAACTTGTTAGAAAAGTCGCATCACAGCCTGCACCGACGCGCGAGAAGAAGCGTTCTTCAGAGGAAGGCGCTGAGCTTCGTCCGCCGGTTATCGCCGTTATGGGACACGTTGACCATGGTAAGACAAGTCTGCTTGATGCAATCCGCGGCGCTCAAGTTGCTAAGGGTGAAGCCGGTGGTATCACTCAACACATCTCGGCATACCAAATAACGCACAATAATCGACCTATCACGTTTCTTGATACACCTGGTCACGAGGCATTTGCTGCAATTCGCGAACACGGTGCCCATCTTACTGACATCGCGCTTGTTATTGTGGCGGCCGACGACGGTATTAAGCCTCAAACTATTGAAGCTATTCGTTTTGCCCGCAAGGCAGGCGTCAGAATTGTTGTAGCGATCAACAAGATTGATAAAGAAGGTGCTGACATTAACCGCGTTAAGCAGCAACTTGCCGAACAAGATCTTTTAGTTGAAGAGTGGGGTGGTGACACTGTTGTTCAGCCGGTTTCTGCAAAAACTGGTGAGGGGATCCCGGCGCTTCTTGATATGATCCTGCTGGTCAGTGACGTTGAAGATTTACGTGCCGTAGTAAAAGCTCCAGCGGAAGGCCTTGTCATTGAAGCACATATGGAACAGGGTCGCGGTCCAATTGCTCACGCCCTCATCGAAGAAGGAACATTAAAGGTAGGCGATTTTGTCGTTGCTGGTGCCACCTATGCTAAAGTTCGCGCTCTCGAAGACACTAGCGGTAAGGCCATAAAGCAAGCTACGCCTTCCACGCCTGTAACGATAGCTGGTTTTAAGACACTCCCATCGTTCGGTGACAGTTTTCACGCGGTAAAGAACGAAAAAGAAGCACGTGCAGCAGTAGAGAGTGCCGAGGCTGACCGCAAGCGTGGCAGTATGTCGAGCAATATGAGCAGTAATGAACTTCTGAGGATTATAAACCGAAGTAATCAAGTCCAAGAGCTTAATATTATTGTTCGCGCTGATGTTCAGGGCTCGCTTACATCTGTTATCGACAGTCTTAAGGCACTTGAAACGGATGAAGTTGCAGTACGTGTTGTAAGCTCAGGTGTGGGCAGTGTTACGGAAAACGATCTTCACGTCGCTAACACGAGTGGCGCTATTATTTATGGTTTTAACGTAGCCGTGCCTGCCGGTATTAAGCGCTTGGCAAGTCGTGACAAACTGTCTATCCGTATATTCAACGTCATATATGAGCTTATTGACGATGTACGATCGGAGCTTAGCGAACTTCTAGCTCCAGAGATTGTCGAAACTGAAAAGGGTCGACTTGTCGTAAAGGGCATATTCAAGACCACCAAGAATGATATCATCTGTGGTGGTGAAGTTACTAAAGGCAAGCTTACAGCCCCATCGCTGGCACGTGTTTTGCGCGGTAACGAACAGCTCGCAGAGGTAGAGGTTACTGGTCTAAAACGCGGTCCACAGGAGGCTAAAGAAGTTTTTGAGGGCGAAATGTGTGGTATAAGTCTCAAAACGACTTCTCGACTTGATTTACAAGAAGGCGACAAGATAGAGCTATTCACCCGAGAAACGGTGAGCCGTTCTCTGTAATAAATACTTTCTTAACTCGGGGTGAGGTGATAAGATAAAGGCTAAGGAGGAACATAAACCCGATGATTAAACTTGACGATAACTTACTTGCAGAGCTGGGTCTCCAGTCCTTGCCTCCTGAAGAGAAGAAGAACCTTCTTCGCCATATCTACGAAACGCTAGAAATGCGTGTAGGTACCACCTTGGCGCAACAGATGACTGATGCTCAACTCGATGAGTTTGAAAGCTTTATCAATGCAAATGACGAAGCAGGTGCGCTCCGTTGGCTCGAGACTAATTTCCCCAACTATAAAGATGTTGTGGCACAAGAGTTTGAGAAGCTAAAGCAAGAGGTTCGCCAATCTGCGCCTCAGATTCTGGCAAATGTAGCAGCGATGGGCCAGCAACAGCCGGCTCCGCAGTATCAGCAGCCGTACCAGCAACCTATGCAACAGCCTATGGCTCCTGGCTACGCTCCTCAACCCATGCAGCCTGCCTACCAGCAACCACAGCCTAGTTACTATCCTCAGCCAGCTCCAGCTCCTCAACCCATGCAACAGCCTATGGCTCCTCAACCGGCCCCACAGCAGCCTGTGTACGCACAGCCAGCGCCGGCTATGGATCCCGCTGCTCAGCAGCAACAACCAGCGCCTGCCGCAACCAATCCTACTGCAGCGCCAGCATCTACAGCTCCACAGTATCCAACTCCAGTTCCTGTGCCACCGATGCCAACGCCAGCCCCGGGCGTGCAGCCAACGGCACCTACAAATCAGGATCAGTACGGACAAGCGGCGTAATCTACAGCCGACTAAAGGTTCTTGTGACCGGCCAGGAAAGCCTGACCGGTCATTTCTTTCTTGCCGGCTGGTTTTAGGAAGTCGATTACGAGGGCATTCTCTCCACAAAAGGCTACAAGTTGCTTGTTGATCTTAGTGAATGTACCCGGTGTGCCGCTTTGGTCGACAACATGTGCCTGTGTCACAACGACATCTTTGTCAGCAATTACGGTTGAACTCCCCGGCCATCCCTTAAAGGCCCGTATTTCACGTTCAATTTGGTAAGCTGGTTTGTGCCAATTAATGACGCTTTCATCTTTTGATATCAGTGAGTCGTAGGTGGCGACACTGTCATCCTGCATGGTTTTAACTGCACTGCCATCTAGCAACCTAGGAAGAATCTCTAGGAGCATTGTGCCACCTAAATCCAGGAGCCGGTCTGCAAGGTCCTGTTTAGCTTCATGGCCAGTTAGTGATACCGGTTGTTGTGCATAGGTAGGGCCAGCGTCCATGGCTTTTACGAGCTGCATGAGCGAGACGCCTGTTTGTGTGGAACCATCTAATATGACGCTTTCGATTGGCGTAGGCCCGCGATGGAGCGGCAAGAGTGAGGGGTGTATATTAATGATGCCCCGAGGGAATAGATCAATAATACTCTGTGGAACTATTTTTCCGTATGCCACTAGCACACCAGCTTGGGCGCCAAAGCTTGAAAGCGTTTCTTGAATATCCCTTAGTCTCTTGGGTATAAGTACAGGTATGCCATGCTCACGTGCCACCTCGGCTACCTCTAAGGTACGTTGCTTGCGAGAAACAGTACCTTCATCGTTCGCCACTACGGCCGCAATAGTATAACCTGCGCTGATCAGCTTTTTGAGTGTTGGCGCGGTAGTACTAACGCCAGTGGCAAGGCGTTCGTTACCAAAGAATACTATTGGTTCGGACATTCTTCTCATAATCGAGCTCCTCTAAGTGGCCATCTTCTCGCAAACGATAAAAGGCACTCGGCTTGCCCTTGATGTGGTCGATAAAGACAATACCATTAGTGTGGTCAATCTCATGCTGAAAAACGCGTGCCAAAAAACCCTCGGCTGTTACGCGGAACTCACGCCCATCTTCGTTGAGCGCTTTAATACGGACTTTTGTGTGTCGAGGTACTTTACCATATACATCAGGCACGCTGAGACAGCCTTCAAAGTCTTCTTCTATCTTGCCTTCGTATTTTGTAATAACAGGGTTAATAAAAACCGTAAAACTGTGATCATCTTTGTTGTCAAAATCATTACGTATTACGACAATTCTCAGGAGTACATCAACCTGAACGGCAGCAAGTGCGACGCCTACTTCGTGTTCGCGGCTCTGCTCCCAGTCGATGGTGGCATCCTTCATGCCCTGTATAATTTTTTTGATCTCGTCGTTTATAAGGCCAACCTTTTTTGACCGTTGACGAAGATGTGGGTTGGGAAGGGAAATAATAGAATCTTTATTCATTACTAGGCTAGTATACCGTATCTGTTACTGCATTACAAAAGGTTCATTGGATCAATGTCGTGCGACCAATTGGGGGGGAGGGTATTAATGGCGCGTATAAGCTCGTTCCGCTGCTTGCTTTTTATTATAATTTGCCATTCAAATTTACCTTGGACTTTCTCATGAAACGATGGAGTCGGTCCTTCGACAACAATCCGTAGGCCACTCTTTGTAAAAGCTTGAGCAAGAGAAGTGGCGGCCCTTTGAGCACTTGTGCTACTCGCTCGGCGGCACCAAAGCTTGGCCATAAAGTAAAAGGGGGGGAAGCCAAAGCGCTGCCGTTCATCTAGTTCGTGGTTGTAGAACTTTTCCCAGTCATATGTCAGGGCAGCAGCTAGGGTCGGGTTGCTGGGGTTGTAAGTTTGTATGCACACTTTGCCTGGAATATGTCCCCGTCCAACGCGACCAATAACCTGATTTATGAGCTGAAAAGTACGTTCTTGTGAGCTAAAGTCGGGCACGTATAGACTAGTGTCGGCAATTACAACACCTACTACGCTGAGCCGTGGCAAGTCCAAGCCCTTAGCCAATGTTTGCGTGCCTACAAGAATATCAATATCACCGGCAGCTATTGCGTCAAAATGATGTTCAATTCGCTCATGCTTAGCGTTGTCATTATCAAAACGCATGGCTCTGGCCTCTGGAAAGAGACGCTGAATCTCTTCGTATATGGCTTTCGTACCCAAGCTTTTGAATACGACCGAAGTGTTGTGGCATTCGTTACATGCAGTAGGAGGATGTGCGTAGTATGTGCAACTGTGACAACGAACAATATGCGAATCATTATGGTATACAAGAGGGAGGTCACAGTGTGGGCAGGCAGATTGCCACCCGCATTCTGTACACAAAATTACTCTCGCGGTGCCGCGCCTATTAAGAAACAGAAGAATCTGCTCCTTATTAGCGAGAGCTTGCTTGGTAGCCTCGAGTATTTTATCTGAGATTATAGGGCTTTTGCTAAAGTTACTACGATCGCGAAGGTCAATTACTTCTATAGAGCGTTGCGCATGATCTCCTTTTGCAGCGTGTTGCATCAATATAATGGGGCGCTTTTTCTGCTCAGCAAAGAAATAATCTGTTACAAGGGGCGTTGCTGAACCTAATACCAGGGGCGCATTGTGCAAGTGGCCCAACATGCCAGCTACCACATTAGCGTGGTAGTAGGGACTTTTATCTTGTTTGTATGCTGTTTCGTGTGCTTCATCAACGATAATTAATCCAATGTTCTTCAAAGGACTAAAAAGCGCCGATCGTGCACCTATAACAACAACAGGTTCGGTGGCTGACAGGATCTTAAGCCAAGCTTTGCGCCGAGTGGCATCAGTCAGTTGTGAATGCAGAACCACAACACGCTCGCCAAAGACTTCAGTAAAATTCTTGGCAAGCTGAGAAGTAAGACCAATCTCGGGTGAAAGTACAAGTACCGAGGAGTCTTGGCCGATAGCCTTCAGAGCTAATTCGAGATAAACTCGAGATTTGCCACTCCCGGTAATACCCCTTAATACATGCAAGCCGGAGGCAGTAACATTATTTACCGCTTCCTGTTGCTCAGGAGTAAGTGCAGGAAGACCGGCTTTGACAGGCGGCGGCAAAGTAAAAGTCTCTGCAGAAACCTTCTTCGGTAACTTGCCCGGAAGGATATGCTGAAAAGCAGCACCTAACGGTGCCGGATAATATGTATGAAGCCAAGTGGCAAGAGTAATGAGTTCCGTTGGGAGTGTTGCAATTGGCAATGAGGTTGCTTTTTTGGTAGCAAATGACGGCTTTTTATCTGTGCAATCTGTAACGACTCCCAGGACATGCTTATTTTTCAACGGAACTTCAACAACAGAACCGCGTTTTAGCGGCTCTTCACTTGCATAAGTAAGGGGCTTTGTGCCATGATAAGCAGCGTCACCAACCAGGACCTCGACGTAGCGCATAGTTGCATTATAGGGTGTCTTTAGTTTAAAATATATAGTTGTAATTGAAATGACCATTTCGTTGCACTATAATAGTAAAAGATACGTTACGTTGTTCTAATAACAATAGTGTAGGCAAGATTTATTAGTATGTTAGATGTTTTTATTACCTCACGAGTTCGGCGCAAGATCATAGTTATCTATGCTAAATATCCTGATTTCAAGACGCATGTTCGCGGCCTTGCTAAACTTATTAAGGAAGATGCCGGCAATATCCAGCGTGAGCTAAAGCGGCTTGAGAAAGTAGGCTTTCTTATTTCCGAAAAGCAGGGTAATACAAAGATCTATCACACAAATAAGCAATTCCCCATTTTTAAAGAATTACAAAGTATCGTGCTGAAATCACAGCGCGTTGCGCAGAAAAAGCATATAGGGTAGGCTCCCAGTTTACTTCTTATAAATGCTTGCAAAAACCAATCGTCTAGAGTACAATAGGAACTGAAATGATACAGGTTACACGTAAAGACTCAAAAGAATCACTAGAAAACCTCCTGCGCCGTTTTAACCGTAAGGTTCAGCAGGCTGGTACAATTGCCGCTGTAAAGCAATCTCAATATTTTGAAAGCCCTATCAGCAAGCGTGAGCGTCGCCTCAAGGCTATCGCTCGTGCTCAGCGCAAAGCTCAGAAGTTGAAGCGAATTAAGCTCGGCCAACGCTAGACATGCTTAAAGAAAAGCTCAACCAAGACCTGAAGGTAGCATTACTTTCAGGCGATAAAGAGCGGGCCACGACATTACGTGGCCTTAAAAGTGTTATCTTGTACGCGGAAGTTGCTGCCGGTAAGCGTGAACAGGGATTGGAAGACCAAGAGATTCTCGTTCTATTTGCCAAGGAAGTAAAGAAGCGACAAGAGAGCGCTGATTTATACGAGAAGGGCGGAAAGCCCGAACTCGCTGCCAAGGAGTTGGCAGAGAAAGCCCTTATCGAACAATATCTTCCTGCCCAAATGAGTGATGAAGAATTGAACAAGATTATAGACACTGTTTTGGCTGGTTTTCCGGAAAGGACTCCTCAGATCATGGGCCAGGTCATAGGGCGAGTTAAGGCCGAAGCGCAGGGATCTGCAGACGGAACTCGCATTGCTCATATGGTGAAAGAAAGGCTTAGCAACTAGATGATTATTCTAACCGGTGTTGCTGGCGCAGGTAAGAGTATGCAAGGCAAGATATTAGCCGACGAGCATGGATATGCTTGGATATCTACGGGTGAGATATTGCGTGTTCTTGTAACGGGTAAACGCCGTCAAGAGATGCTCCAGGGTAAGCTACTCAGTGATGACGAAATGATTACCATTCTTGATAAGGTTTTTGAACTCATAAACCCTAAGCAGGAATTTGTGTTAGATGGCTTCCCTCGAACTATTCCACAGGCCGACTGGCTCCTTGAACAGGTCCACGGCCATCGTTTTGACCTTACGGCAGTAGTCAACCTTTCTGCATCAGAAGATGTCGTGCGCGAAAGGCTCACTAAGCGTGGCCGCCAAGATGACACAGACGAAGCAATCGCTGAGCGTTTCCGCGAATACCAAACGGTTACACTGCCTATTCTCGAACACTTTAAACAAGAGAATGTTACAGTTTGCGATATAGATGCTTCTCGTGATCCTCGACAAGTTCATGATGACATTCTAAAATGTATTGACGGTTAGTACTTAAGCGAGGATTACATCCTGCATGATAACGATAAAAACTGAAGACGAAATACAAGCCATGCGCGAAGGCGGCAGGATGCTTGCCACTGTTTTGCAGGCCATGCGCAATCAGGCCCGTCCCGGGCTTACTCCAAAGGACATGGCTGCAATTGCTGCGTCTGAACTCAAAAAACTTGGTGGTCAACCTGCCTTCTTGGGTTTTCATGGCTACCCTGATGTAATTTGTATATCAGTTAATAATCAGGTTCAACACAGTATCCCTAATACCATACCATTTCGCGCCGGAGATGTTGTAAACTTCGACTTTGGCGTGCGCTGGAAGGACATGATAACAGATGGTGGAATCACTGTTTGCATTGGTGACGAATTTACATCGGACACAAAACGCCTACTTGCTGGAACGGAAAAAGCGCTTAAGGATGCACTCGCTGTTGTAAAAGATGGTGTTCGTGTCGGTGATATATCGGCAGTTATTGAGCGCACACTGCGCAAAAACAAGCTTGGAATTGTGCGAGAATTAGTCGGTCATGGCGTTGGGCATGCATTGCATGAAGACCCGGAGATTCCAAACTATGGCAGTGCCGGGCGCGGACCAGTACTTAAGGCAGGTATGACAATCGCCATTGAACCAATTACTACGTTGGGTGACCCAGCAATCTTTGAAGCTCGTGACGGCTGGACCCTTTTAACGCAAGACGGTAGTTGGTCTGCGCAGTTTGAGCACACCATCCTGGTTACAAAGACAGGTTGCGAGATTCTCACCACTGTGTAGCGAAACTTGTGCTTGCTTTGAGGCAAGAATAAGCGCTATACTACTGCCATATGCACGGGTCATCCGCTTCTTCACCGTATGTCGGCCTTGATATAGGCACTAGTTCAGTGCGCTGTGTTGTGGGCATTCTTGACCCCAATAATCCAGGAAAAGTCTCAATTGTAGGACATGGGAGTGCTCCGAATGTAGGAATGCGAAAGGGTGTCGTTGTTCATATTGATGATACGGCCGAAGCAATTGCCCAGGCAATAACAGAGGCAGAACGACTTTCGGGTATGCGAATACATGGGGCAACGGTCAACATCAATGGCGCGCATGTCTCGGGCTTGAACTCAAAAGGTGTTATTGCGATTAGCGCTGCTAACCGAGAGATTACACAAGAAGATCGTTATAGAGTAGAAGAAGCTGCCACGATTGTTAAGCTGCCACCAAATCGCGAGATTGTGCAGGTTTTTGCACGTAATTACCGCCTTGACGGCCAGGATAATATTAAAGATCCTGTCGGCATGAGCGGTGTGCGACTTGAGGTAGATACGCACATCGTTTCCGCGGCAACGCCAAATGTACGTGGCCTTGATATGGCTTTGGACAAAGCGCAGGTTGCCATTCACAACCGTACACTCTCTAGCCTGGCTGCTGCCGAGGCTGTACTTAACCGCCAACAAAAAGAGGCGGGTACTGTTTTGGTAGATATTGGCGCGGGCACTACAAATCTCGTAGTTCTTGAGGATGGTGAAGTCCAGCATGTCGCTGTTCTACCTATTGGGGGTATTCATATCACTAATGACTTGGCAATTGGCCTCAAAACAGACCTTGATGTTGCGGAAGTTGTAAAAACGCACCACGCGACACTTGATACACAGACAGCCAAGCGTAGTGTCCGTGTAAAGGTAAACGGCCATGATCACGTTTTTAAGGCAGAAGAAATAGCAATGATTACAGAAGCTCGAGTTGATGAGTTGTTCGACTACATTAACAAAGAGCTTACTCGCATTCATCGTGCTCATAGGCTACCTGGCGGTGTGGTTTTGGTTGGCGGCACAGCAAAATTGCCTGGCATGGCTGAGTTTGCGAAAGAGAAAATGCAGCTTGCTTCTCGAGTTGGTTCACTAAAAGCGGTAAGCGGCTTGGTAGACACTGTTGCTGATCCATCGTATGCTGCCGCTGTTGGCCTTATGCTTTTGGATATGCTGCTTGTTCCAGATCAATCTTCGCATGGTGACACGACCGCAAGTGGCCGAGCACTAAATTTCCTCGATTCTATTTTTGCCAAAATCAAGCGTTAACAAAAAGTAACCACGCATCAGAACTACCATTATGAGGCGTATACGTTTTTTATTGAACTCCAGTAGGGGTTAGGCTATACTTGATAGTATACGAAGAATGATAGAGAGGGTAACAAACTTACTATGCCTCAGGTTGAACCAGCTATAGAAACAATTGCAAAGATCAAGGTTGTTGGTGTGGGCGGTGCAGGCTGCGCCGCGGTTAATCGCATGATAGAAGCTGGCGTCGAGGGTGTTGAGTTCATTGTCGTAAACACCGATGCTCAAGCACTTTTCCATTCTCGCGCTAAAATAAAAATCCATATCGGTAAAGACTCTACTCGGGGCCTGGGCGCAGGCGCTGATCCTAATGTCGGTCAGATGGCTGCAGAGGAATCTATTGCCGATATCCGTAAGGCACTCGAAGGTGCCGACATGGTTTTTGTAACCATTGGCGCAGGCGGTGGTACAGGTAGCGGTGCGGGCCATGTGGTTGCTCGCGTTGCTAAAGAGATGGGTATTCTTGTAGTTGGCTTTGCAACAAAGCCATTTGCCTTTGAGGGTGAAAAGCGCCGCCGTAATGCCGAAGAAGCAATTGCTAACCTCCGGAATGCAGTCGACACGCTTATTACGATTCCGAATGATCGTTTGTTACAGACAATTGATCGTCAGACCCCTCTCTTAGAGGCGTTTAAGGTTGCTGACGATGTTTTGCGCCAGGGGGTTCAGGGTATATCCGACCTTATAACCGTACATGGCCTTATCAACCTCGACTTTGCCGATGTTAAAGCAGTGATGCTTAACGCTGGTTCTGCACTTATGGGTATTGGCCGTGCAAGTGGCGAAGACCGTGCCGTACAAGCCGCCCAACAGGCTATCGAGTCGCCGCTTCTTGAGGTTTCAATCGATGGTGCACGTGGAATCTTATTCAACGTTATTGGCGGCAACGATCTTTCTATGCACGAGATTAACGCCGCAGCAGAGGCAATTACTTCCGCTGCTGATCCGGACGCTAACATTATCTTTGGTGCCACTATTGACGACAAGCTATCGGGTGAAGTCATCATTACCGTTGTTGCAACAGGGTTTGACGCATCATATTTTGGCGACCGCAAGACAGCGATCTCTAGCGCATCTGCAGCTCCGGCACCAGAGATAACTAACTCTGCCGCTGACGAGGCTGCTAACGCTGTACACTTTGGATCAGCTATGCCTACGCACGTTGACGATAACGACGTACCAAGTTTGGATATGTCACTCGAAGAGAAGGCGGCTGAAGCAGCGTCAGACTTTAACTCAGACACAGTGCCTAATATTTGGACAATCGAAGATGCACCCGTTGATCACGAAAATGCCATGCATCATGACACTATGGCATCACCAACAAGCCCTGCGGCGGTCGTGCACGATCACGACATGCTAGGTGGCGATGACTCACAAGAAATGAAGAAAATAGACAAGCCATCATTTATGCGTCGGCTGGCGGCAATGCGTCACAAAGATCAAGAAGAAAAATCAGAGTAATCTGACAAATCTCGTACTAAAAAACACAACTCATTTATATTGCATAGACACTACGTATGGGACTATCATAAGTAGTAATGCCACTACATATAGTGAGGGTACATTCATTATTAGGGTTTTGAGGGGAGAGCGTTTGTGAAGTGTAGCCAGTGTCATAATGCTGATACGAAGGTAATTGAGTCGCGTGACGCTGCAGATGGCGAGGCAATTCGCCGCCGCCGTTCGTGCATGCAATGCGGATATCGCTTTACGACCTACGAGCGCATCGAGCGGCCACAGCTCATAGTCGTAAAAAATGATGGCGTCAGAGAATTGTTCAATCGCGAAAAGCTCCTTGCAGGTTTGTATAGGGCATGTGAGAAAACGCCTGTTACCAACTTGCAGCTTGAGCGGCTGGTCTCTGATGTTATGCATCAACTGTATGCGTGTGGTGAGCCAGAAGTAGCTTCTTCAAAAGTAGGGCAACTTGTTATGGAACGTTTGGCATATCTCAATGAAGTTGCGTACGTGCGTTTTGCAAGTGTCTATCGACGGTTCAAAGATATAGCCGGTTTCGAGAAAGAGCTTTCTAATATACGCACAAAGAGCTTTGAATAGGAGTTGAAACGGAGTTTACACCGGCTCCTCAGAGTCTTCTTGTACTAAAGAGGCCTCTGAGGAGCTGGTGAGCATGAGAGCGATGCTCGCGAACTCTAAAATAAAACAAAATAATGGTTCTGGCGTGAGAGCCAGCACCGAGTGAGGGTACTATGGGACAAACTACCAGCTTAGTGAGGGGGAGGCTTTTTACTCGGCCCAATAGCAAGGCGTATGACCAGCTTAACTGGGTAAAACGGGATTCGCGTATAACGAACCCGGGTACCGGTGAAGTTGTTTTCAACCAGGAGAACGTGCTTTTCCCGGAGGATTGGTCGCTTAACGCTGTTAATATTGTGGCACAAAAGTATTTTACGGGCACTCCCGGTACTGATGATCGCGAGGCTAGCCTTGCGACGTTAATTGATCGTGTTGTTGACACGATTGTGCGACAAGGTAAGCAAGAGAAATACTTCGAGAGCGATACCGAAGCCGAAGATTTTCAAGAAGAGCTTAAATACGTACTTGCTACGCAGCGTGCGGCATTTAACTCACCGGTGTGGTTCAATATTGGCGCACAAGGGCGGCGCCAGCAGTCCAGCGCTTGCTTTATCCTTAAGGTAGAGGACACCATGGAGTCTATTCTTAAGTGGTATACAGAAGAGGGTATGATCTTTAAGGGTGGCTCAGGTGCCGGCCTTAATATTAGCCCGATTCGCTCCTCGGCTGAACCTCTTGGCAAGAGCGCAGGCAAGGCATCCGGTCCGGTGAGCTTTATGCGCGCAGCTGACTCTGTTGCAGGTGTTATCAAGAGCGGTGGAAAGACACGCCGGGCAGCCAAGATGGTCATCCTAAATATAGATCACCCTGACATTTATGAATTTATTGAAACAAAAGAGCGCGAAGAGAACAAAATTCGCGCCCTCCGCGACGCTGGCTTTGACATGAGCCTTAACGGCAAGGACATTGTTTCGGTACAATACCAGAACGCGAATAACTCCGTTCGCGTAACTGACGACTTTATGCGCGCAGTTGAAGACGACGCGGATTGGGACCTGAAAGAAGTTACTACAGGAAAGACAGTGCGAACGGTAAAGGCGCGCGATCTTTTTCGCCGAGTGGCTGAGGCCGCATGGGCTTGTGCTGATCCGGGTATGCAGTTTGATACTACTATCAACCACTGGCACACAACGCCAAACGTTGGCCGCATTAACGGAAGTAACCCTTGCTCAGAGTATATGCACATTGATAACTCTGCCTGTAACTTGGCATCGATCAACCTGCTTAAGTACCTACGTGAAGATAATACCTTCGACATTGAAGCCTTTAAGCACACGGTTGAGCTGGTTATCACTGCTCAAGAGATTCTTGTTGGCTACAGTGAGTACCCAACAGAGTCTATTAAGAAGAATACCCGGGCTTACCGCCAACTTGGCTTAGGCTACGCTAACCTCGGTGCCCTTTTGATGGCCCAGGGCCTGCCATATGACTCTGAAGAGGGTCGTGCCCAGGCTGCTGCCATCACTGCGCTTATGACCGGTCACGCATACGCAGTAAGCGCAAAGATCGCAGATCGTGTGGGGCCCTTTGCTGGCTTTCATAAGGATCGTCAAGGTACACTTAAGGTTCTACGCCAGCATCGTGCCGCCGTATCGAACATTGACGCTAGTGCCGTTGCTGAAGACCTTTTGAGCGCGGCTGCGGGCGCATGGGACGAGGCAGTTGAACTTGGTGAGCAGTATGGAGTGCGCAACTCCCAGGCAAGTGTGTTGGCTCCAACTGGCACTATTGGCCTGATGATGGACTGTGATACTACAGGGGTTGAACCAGACTTCTCTCTGGTTAAGCACAAGACACTGGTTGGCGGTGGTTCTATGGCTATCGTAAATCAAACGGTGCCACGAGCGCTTAAGACACTTGGCTATAACAAGGACGAAACTGACGTAATTGTGGAGTACATCCACGAGCACGGTACGGTAGAAGGCGCTCCGCATCTCAAGAGTGAACACAAGGAGGTGTTTGCTTGCGCGGTGGGAGATAACGCCATTCATCACCTTGGCCATATCCGTATGATGGGTGCCGTACAGCCGTTTATATCTGGCGCTATCAGTAAGACGGTAAACATGCCCGAGAGTGCCACTGTTGAAGATGTTGAACAACTTCACATGGAAGCTTGGCGTCTTGGCGTAAAGGCTATTGCTATCTACCGTGATAACTGTAAAGTTGCGCAACCTTTAGCAAGCAAAAAGAAAGAACAAACGGCAAATGTTGCTAACTCTGATGTTGATGAAACAACAAAAACAGAGGTGAAGACAGTCGAAAAGATTGTTGTAAAGAAAGGTGCGGTTCGTCGTTTACTGCCCCGTCGCCGTAGCAGCAAGACATACAAATTCCGCATCGCTGATCTTGCCGGCTTCTTTACGGTAAGCGAATATGAAGACGGTACGCCGGGTGAATTATTTGTTCGAGTATCAAAGCAGGGCTCAACCCTGAGCGGTCTTATGGACTCATTTGCAATATCTGTTAGTCACGGTTTGCAATACGGAGTGCCGCTCAAGAGCTATGTTAAGACGCTGATGAGCAGTAGTTTTGCGCCTGCTGGTATTACCGATGACGAAGACATTCGCACGGCAACATCAATTACAGACTACATCTTCCGTCGTTTAGCTCTAGACTATCTGTCATTTGATGATCGCCTTGAGCTTGGCCTGGCGTCAATTGATGATATGCCGGATGACCAACAGATGATGTTCCTGACTGACGACCAGTCCTCATCTGGGCAGCAAGTGCAGCAGTTCCACCCAGAACCGGCCGCTGAAACAATCTTTCTTTCGGAAGTAGCTGCCCAAACAGACAAGCAGCCAGCTTCTAAGATGGACAGTGCGGCACCGCTTTGCTACACCTGCGGCAACCAAACGCGTCGTGCGGGTAGCTGCTACGTATGCGAAAGCTGCGGAGCAACAACCGGCTGTAGCTAGAGATCTACTTCGGCCAAATCGTCAAACAACAGTCGTCCATGGCGGGCGGCTGTTGTTTTTAGGACTCAAACTATGCTATGATCGCTCATATGAAGGTGCTTGTGCTTTATAGACCAGACTCAGAGCATGCTACTGCCACAGAATCATTTGTGCGCGACTTTAAAAGACAACATGATATGGGTAGTCGCCTTGAGCTCTTGAGCATTGACACCCGAGAAGGCGCCGCAACCGCCTCGCTTTACGACATTATGGCATACCCAAGTGTGCTCGCTATAGCCGATGATGGACGTGTGCTTAATGTATGGCCTGGGCCAGGACTTCCTCTTATGGATGAGCTAGCCGGCTACCTCCACTAGAGTTGTCAAAAACGCCGATAAGCCGTATACTATACTTACATGCGTTCTGTAAAACAGATGAGTGGTTATCAGCCACGAATGCAGTGAGAAGAAAATCGTTACCACAGTGAACGAAGAGTAGAACTCACCGGCAGGCCCCGTAATCGGCTACAACAAAGCGCCAAAGAATCATTTCTTTTGGAAGTTGGATGGTACCGCCCTCAAGAGGGTTCCAACATCTGGGAGAAATGATTTTTTATGTCAAAAGAAATACCAACGATTCAAGCTGTAGATAGTAGCTGCGCCGCGGAACTCCTGACGCTGCGCGCCAAATTATATGAGGACGAACTTATTGTGGCGGGCGCTGACCCACAGACCGCCCGCCAGCACGTAGAACCATGGCGCCGTGAGGAAACGTTACAAGGTTTTACTCAGACGCTAGAGGAGTGGAACGAAGATCCGGATCATCTACTTCGAACTATTGAATGTGAAGGCCGGCTGGCTGGGTATTTTCATGGCGAGATTCGACCCTCATCTGTTATTGAGGGAGAAGAGAAGTACGTAGGGGCAATTCAGTTAGCGCCTGAGGTCCGCCGACGGGGTATCGGCCGCCGTCTAATGCAGGAGTTTGAAGCTTTTGCACCCCATCCAGACGACGAGCAGTGTCCTATCACCCTGGAGGTTCTTGCGGGCAACACTGATGCAATTGCTTTTTATATGGCTCTTGGCTTTCGCCGTACCGTACATATTGCAACCAACGTTCCGCATTTAAGGGCTTTTGAAATGAGAAAAGAAGTAGTAGCGAAGGAGGCATAGCATGAAGTTTCAAAAAGGAACCCGCCGTAAGGCGCTCGAATACGAGAAAGATCTTGTAAAGGTATGGAAAGATAACAGGACTTTTGAGCGATCTGTAGAGATGCGTTCTAAAGATAATGCCTATGTCTTTTATGATGGCCCGCCGTTCATTACCGGTGTTCCGCATCATGGTACGCTTTTAAGCTCTATCACAAAAGATGTGGTGCCGCGATACCAAACGATGCAGGGGAAGCGCGTTGAACGGCAGTGGGGCTGGGACTGTCATGGCCTGCCTGCAGAGGTTTTTACAGAGAAGAAGCTTAATATCCATGATAAACGTGACATCGGTACAAAGATTAGCCTGGAAGAGTATATTTTAACCTGCCGTGAGAATATGGTGCAGACTGGTTCTTTGTGGGAGGATACAATCGATCGTATAGGCCGCTGGGTGGATTTTAAGGGCGCATACCGCACAATGGACAAAGACTACATGGAATCGGTCTGGTGGGCCTTTAAAACGCTCTACGAGGCCGGAAAGATCTATGAAGGCGAAAAGGTTTTGCTGTACTGCACGCGTGATGCGACGCCAATTTCCAAAGCCGAGGTGGCTATGGATAATTCATATCAGGATGTTACTGATCCATCGGTGTTTGTGAAGTTTAAACTGCAGGATGAAGATGCATATTTGCTCGCATGGACAACCACGCCATGGACTCTACCAGCAAACACAGCGGTTGCTGTTAATAAAGAATTTGAGTATGCCGAAGTTCTTGTTGACGGCCAAAAGCTTATCATAGCTAAGGATTTGTTGGACAAAGTCCTTACCAACGAGAAGCACCAGGTACTCCCTTACGAAGTTACGCGAACATTCAAGGGCGAGGAGCTTGTGGGCAAGCGGTATGAACCGCTCTTTACGGATAGAGGCGAAAAAGCGCACAAGGTATGGCATGCTGATTACGTTAGCCTTGAGGACGGTACAGGCCTTGTCCATATCGCACCTTCGTATGGTGAGGAAGACTACGCGCTGGCTAAAGAGCAGGGTATTCCTTTGGTTAATGTTGTGGATGACAATGGTTTTTATACCGAAGGTGAGTGGAAGGGCCAAAATGTATGGGAGGCAAACAAGCCTATCGCTAAGGAGTTGCACGCCCGGGGGGTTGTTTGGAAGATTACCTATATTACGCACAGCTACCCGCACTGTTTCCGCTGCCACACCAAACTCATGTATCGGGCGCATCCGAGCTGGTTTATGGATATCGCCAGCCAGCGCAGCGAAATGCTCGAAGAGAATAAAAATGTTAACTGGTTCCCGCAGCACATCAAGAATGGCCGCTTTGCCAAGACGGTTGAATCTGCACCCGACTGGAACCTCAGCCGCGATCGCTTTTGGGCTACAGCGATGCCTGTCTGGAAGGGCGTAGACTCCGAAGGCAAAGAGCATATTAAGGTTGTGGGTAGTTACGCGGAACTTAAGGAGTTATCTGGCGAGGAACTTGAAGATTATCACCGCCCTTGGGTTGACGACATCACGTTTACTATCGACGGCGTAGAGTACAAGCGCATTGATAAAGTGCTGGATTGTTGGTTCGAAAGTGGCTCAATGCCGTTCGCGCAATTCCACTATCCGTTTGAGAACGTCGAAAAGTTCGAGTCAAACTTCCCTGGAGACTTCATTGTGGAATATGTCGGCCAGGTTCGTGCTTGGTTTTACTATGTACATGCCGTGAGCGTCGCCTTGTTTGGTAAAAACGCCTTCAAGAACGTTATTGTTACTGGGTCGGTTATGGGAGCAGACGGCAAAAAGCTCAGCAAATCACTGGGTAATTACACCGATCCTAATATTGTAATGGACCAATATAGTGCCGACTCCTTGCGTTTTACTTTGATAAACTCTCCTGTTCTATCCGGCGAAGACATGACACTTACCGATAAGGAAGTCGCTGACGTGGCCCGCAAACTGAGCATGGCATGGAATATGTACGACTTCTTTACTCTGTACGCTGATGTCGATCAGTGGGAGTGGAACGGATCTTTAGACGATCCGCTTAACAGTCTGAGTAACCCTCTTGATAAATGGGTTGTATCGAGAGTGCACCAATTGCAGGCGGAAGTTGAAAAAGGTATGGATGTCTACGACATCCCAGGTGCCGTAAAACCTATCCTGCCATTCTTGGATGACGCTTCTAACTGGTATGTCCGCCGTTCCCGACGTCGTTTTTGGAAGAGCGGTGATAGCCAAGACAAGAACGATGCATACCGAACACTACATTATATGCTCGTACGTTTTGCTCATATTGTTGCACCATTTACACCGTTCTTGGCCGACGAACTCTTTAGGAAGCTTACCGGCGGTGAATCTGTGCATTTGCAAGATTGGCCCAAGGCAGGTGGTATCAATCAGCAAGTTTTGACGGACATGGAGCGTACCCGCAAGATCATCGAGCTGGGCTTGGCGCAGCGCATGCAGAAGGGTGAGGCGTCGGGGCAGATCAAGGTCCGCCAGCCTCTCAGTACGCTAGAGTACTCTGGCGATAAGCTGTCCCCAGACATGGAGCGTACCATTGCCGAAGAGGTTAATGTCAAAGAGGTGCGATGCGGTGGCCAACAGGGTGAGGCTCCGCAGGCAGTATTTCTGGATAAGACACTTACGCCTGAGCTTCTGAGCGAGGGTATGATGCGTGAGGTTATCCGTAACGTCCAAAGTGCGCGTAAGGCTGCCGGCCTTGAGGTTGATGACCGTATTCATCTAGCGCTTCTTACCGAAGACGAGGAACTAAAAGCATCCATAACTGAGCATGAGCAAGTAATTGTAGCTGAAACGCTAGCCGACACACTTACGGTGGGTAGTGCCGACATGGACTTTATGCACTCCTGTAAGGTGGAGAACAAAGAGCTGGTCGTTGGGCTTACAAAAGCCTGACAGCAGCTCTTTACATAGGGCGCCGTATCTGTTACTATTAATTGGTATATAATTTCTTGAAAAGAGAGTTACAAACATGAAGAAAGCTGTTATTGCAACCGGTGGTAAGCAGTACATCGTCTCGGAAGGCGACTCTGTAGAAGTTGAACTTCTCCACGCTGACGGTAAAACTGTTACCTTTGAGCCACTTATGGTTATTGACGGTGATGCGGTATCTGTTGGTACGCCAACCGTAGCTAAGGTTAAGGTTACTGCCGAAGTAGTCGAAGAAGAAGTTAAAGCCGACAAGGTTACTGCTATTCGCTACAAAGCTAAAAAGCGCGTCCACAAAGTGCATGGTCATCGCCAACGTCACACAATTGTGAAGATCAGCAAGATCGCCTAAATAGCAGGCATAAAGCTTAAAAAATAGCGCCCAACGAGGTGCTATTTTTTATGTAAGCTGTGGAAAAGTAGATAAGCTTTTGCTATTTGTAGACTTTATAACAATGAACTAAAACAGATCAAAAACTGCACACAAAAGTAGGTACACTCACACAACGCCTCAAAACATGACTTTAGAGTATTTTTTACTACGAACGAAAGCAGTTTTTCCACAAAAAGCGATTGAATACAAAATTTGTATTCTACCCTTGTGCCAAAGGAGTAGTGCATTAATAATAGTACCTGTAAGCTAAAGCAAAATAAAAACGGTTGCACTACAAGGGCGACCCAGGACAAACCAAGAGCAAAAAATGGTGCAACTAACACCTGCAAAACGAGTACTGTTCACCCGTGTATCCAAACTTATTGGGCTCGGTTTGTATGTGCTTTTTGCCTGCTTCTCCAGCCATCCTGCGACCGTGAACGCTGCAACCTCCTCGACAATCAACTTCCAAGCCCGACTGATGACTTCAGCAGGTGCAATTGCGCCAGATGGCAACTACAACGTTGAATTCAAGCTTTACAATGCTTCAACATCAACCGGCTCCTCACAGGGATCATGTACCGGCGATGCCAACTGTTTGTGGACTGAAACACGGACTACCACTGACAAAGTGCATGTCTCCAATGGCTATCTTACGGTAAATCTAGGCAGCGTAACTGCCTTCCCAAGTACTATAAACTGGGACCAGCAATTATGGCTCACAATGAACATCGGTGGCACTGGCACGGTCTCATGGGACGGCGAAATGTCTCCTCGACTACAGCTCACAGCTGTACCATACGCCTTCCGCGCTGGGCAACTGGCGACGCTTAACGGTGCAAACACGAGCACCCTCAGCTTTGTGCAGCCTACAGCAAACCGAACTATCCTTCTGCCCGACGAATCAGGGACGGTCTGTCTACAAAGCTCCACAAACTGTGGCTTTGCTTTGAGCAGCGGCAGTACCAGCTACATCCAAAATCAAAACTCGAGTGACCAAACAGCAAACTTCCGCATAAGCGGTACTGGGCAGGCTAACACTTCTTTGCTTACGCCGCTGCTTGATACGGCAACCGCAACGACGCTAAGCATTGGTACCTCTACGGCTACAGGTGTGAGTATAGCCTCCAACAATGTTGCGCACACCATCCACATTGCCGACGGTGGTACAAGTACCAATCAAACAGTTACCATTGGCTCAACCTTCTCGGGCTCCACTACAGCTATTAGGGGTGGCACTGGCGCTTCGGCAATTTCGCTGACGACAGGCACTAACGGCAAGGTAAGCCTTAGCGCACAAGGGACAGGCGGCGTAGTAGCTACTACGGGTAGTACAGGATTCAACATTAACACCACGACCAACAGCGACTACGCCCTATCTGTACAAGACTCAGCAAGTCTTTACGCGTTTAGCGTGAGTACCAACTCGGGTATGGTTACGATCGGTGCGTTGCAGGCAACCTACAGCGGGTTTGACGAAACACTTAATACTCCGTTCGGAGGACTCACGTTAAGTGCTGCCAGCAACAGCGACATTAACATTACATCGAGCGGTACCGGAAAGATTAAACTTAACACCGGTACGGCTGGCGTAGTCGTCAAGCCAGGAACAGACAACACAGCCGCATTCCAAATACAGAATGCTGCCGGCTCGTCGATATTTAACGTTGACACTTCCGCTGGACGCATAACGCAGACAGTGGGTTTGCGGCTTAGTGTGGGCACATCAACGGTAGACACCTTTACCACGCCTGCAGGCAGTTCGGTGGGCACCGCTATTAACATTCCGCTGTATAACCCGGGTGCGTATGGCCAGTTACTGGCCTTTGGCTTGCCAAGCACTGCGGATACCACAGCGCGGGCTATTTCAGTATTTGACGCCAGAAGCTCAGGTGTTATTCAGCCAGCTATCGCGCTCTTTAGCCCTAACGAGAATGATGTATTTGGTCTTTCGTGGAATGGCCTTAATACAACGGCGTCATTAGAAACTTCAAGCGCAGCCATTGCTCTGCGCCCAGGTGGAACTAATGTTAAGCTGTGGGCAGGCTCAACAGGAGTCGCCATTGGTAGCAATGTGTCCTCCGCTAGTTACCCACTTGACGTGACTGGCGACGTAAACACCTCTACACAGTATCGCATTGCCGGTACGGTTATTTGTACGAGTACTGGCTGTACTCCAGCCGCCGGTTCTGGCAACTACATCCAAAATACTACCACCTTGCAGAGTGCAAATATTGCCGTCCAGGCAGCAAGTAGCGGATCGGTGGCGGCGGTTCTGCAGGCTAATGCCGCGGGAGCTGGCGACATCCTTGATCTGCGTAATGGCGCGGGCACTAATATCGCTACCTTTGGGAGCACCGGGGCAATCTTATTTAAGAATTCAACCAACTCAACCACAGCCTTTGACGTTCAAAACGCGGCTGGCGCCAGTGTGCTCACCGTTGATACTACAAATAAACGAGTTGGCATTGGCAATAATACGCCAACAGTTGACCTGGATGTAGGCCCTGGTACGCTTGGCGCAAGCCAGGTTGTACAAATTCGTATTGGTGACTTCTTACTACAAAGTCAGCAGGGTGGCGCTAACGGTTTAGCTGCACTCACGAGCCGCGGTTCTAACGGTAATCTTACCATTGATGGCGCGAGCGGTGGCGCAGTGTACCTTAACGCCTTTACCACTAATAATACCTATTTAGCCTATGGAGGCGGTAAGGTGGCAGTTGGTTCAACCGCGCCAACACAGAAGTTCGAAGTGCAGGGCGGCGATGCGGCTATATATAATAGTGGCAACAACACGCGTCTTATAATAGGAGACTCCAGCACGTCGGGGCAGTACGGTTACTTGCAGTGGGATAGTACAAATGATTACTTCCGCATAGAAACTGCTGGTACCAACGGACTAAAGATAAATGACAACTTTGTCACAATTGGTAATATCTTCCCCAACCAGCCGCTAACGGTTGCTAATGGCACGACACAGCTTTTCCAGGTTACCACTACTGGTACAGCTACGCTTAAAACGTCCACAAACTCTACGACTGCCTTCCAGGTACAGAATGCCGCTGCCGGCGTAGCATTTAATGTTGACACCACAAATAAACGAGTCGGCATTGGTGGCGTTACGGCGCCGGCGGTATCTTTGGACGTATCAGGTGCAATCCAGCAAACTGGTTTGCAGACGAGTGATACTGATGGCACTGATGCTGGCAAGTGGACGCAGTTAGGTACCTGTACGATTACAGCTCAGTATCAACAATGCTTGGCAAATATATCAATTATCGGTGGGCATGATGGGAATGGCGGGGATAACACGTATGGTGGCGTAAAAGTTCGTGTCAAACAGCAAAATGCCCTAGGCGGTGTGCCATATATTAATATTGAGATGGACCCAGGTTTGTCTATACTTACCCGTGATGATATCTCAACAGTTACGACTACTAACAACGGTACTACCACTGTCGTGCAGCTGTGGGGCAAGATTACCAACAGCTATGAACACTGGTTCTTTACTCCTATAATGAATACTGGTAATGGCGGCTCAGCTACATGGACATGGCTGGAGCAAGCCGGATTCTCGGCTGCACTACCAGGGGGCACCGTTACGCAGGCGCAATATGCCGACGGCTACGTCGATAGCTTTACGTTGCTGAACCGAACAAACTCTACCACGGCGCTACAAATCCAGAACAACGCTGGAACAAACGCATTCTCGGTAGATACTACCAACTTGCGGGTTGCGGTAGGCGGTACATTCAATCCGCAAGAAACGGTGGACGTTGTGGGCAACCTGCAGGTACGTGATGCCACAACTGCTACTAAGAGCTACCGTTTGCGTACCTCTGGTGGAAGTTTGGACTTTGAAGCTTCTGGCGCCGACCTATATTTGTCAACTTGGAGCGGTGCAGGGTACACGGGTACCCAGTATAACCAGATAATATTCAAATCTGATGGAAGTAGTATGGCGTTCCAGCGTGGATTCAATGTTGCCACTGGTAGTGTGGGTTTGGGTGGCAACCTAAGTCCAGGTTATCCCCTTGATGTAACGGGCGATATTAACACCTCTACACAGTATCGCATTGCCGGTACGGTTATTTGTACGAGTACTGGCTGTACTCCAGCCGCTGGTTCTGGCAACTACGTACAAAATACAACAACACAGCAAGCCACCTCAAACTTCTATATATCCGGAACGGGTAAGGCCGCAACTGCTTTGCAGGCTCCATCATTCGACGCGATCGCGGCAGGTACGCTAAACTTTGCCACAGCAAATGCTACAACAATCAACGTTGCATCCAACAACGTTGCTCACACGCTCCATATCGCCGATGGTGGAACGAGTACCAACCAAACAGTCACGATAGGCTCGACCTTCTCAGGTTCTACAACAACCATTCAAGGTGGCACCGGTTCAACTGCTATAAATCTTACACCAGGAAGCGGCGGAAACATTAATCTTACAACAGCAAGCACCGGAAATGTAACAATTACACCAGGTGCTTCAGGCGTATTTATTAAGCCGGCCGCCAACAGTACTGCCGCATTCCAGGTAAGTGCCTTTAGTAGTAACAACTCGGTCTTGCGCGTAGATACTACTAACGAACGCGTTGCCGTTGGTGTCATTTCTGACCCTATCGGTGCTAAGCTGAGTGTGGCCACGGCAAGTACAGTCGCACTGCGGGCTTATCAGGGCGGGTCAGACGATGCATTCCAGCTAGGTAACGCTACGGACGACTTCCTGAACATTAGCAGTACAGGTAACTTCTTATTGAAACCAACCACTAACTCTACAACAGCCTTTAGGATTCAGAACGCGGGTGGAGCTGCCACACTCTTTACGGTTGATACATCAGGCAATAAAGTGCAGATCGGATCTTCAACCACGGATACTACAGCAATATTGCTCATTCTCGATAGTTACAGTACGAGCTCTGATCCAACCGGTACCGCAGGGGCTATGTACTACAGTACTGCTTACAACGCTATGCGTTGTTATCAAGATGGGGCCTGGAGCAACTGTAGCGACCCAACGCGCTTAACTCACGGTTTTAATATCCAGGAAGATTTCTTTGGTTCAGATGATTCTAACCAGGCTACGTACTGTAATGGCACCACGTCCATTTCTATTAACTATAGTTGGTCATGTTGGACTGGCGGCACGGCTACAACCGGCCATGCCGATGCAGTCTCTTCTGACGCCGCAAAGCGCCCAGGTCAGGTCCAATTGGCGACGGGTGCTAACGCAGCAGGCAACGAGTCTCTATATTTAGGAGGCGGCTCATTCGACAAGCTCTTCATTGGCGGCGGCGAAACATTCGAGACAGCCATTAATATCCCAACGCTCAGCAATGGTACGCAGACCTACACGCTTCATATTGGCCTCTGCGACAATAACAACCATAGCGGCGACTGTACCGACGGAGTATATTTTGAGTACGCGAGTGGCACGAGCGCTAACTGGCGATATGCCACCGCCAACGGCAGCACCCGTACCAAGAACTCTTCCAGCAAGGCTGTTGCTACTGGCTGGACAAACTTGAAGTTTGTAGCCACCAGCTCAACAAGCATCACCTTTTATGCCAAGAGCTCCGGTGATACTAGTTACACATCACTCGGTACTATTACGACCAACATCCCATCCTCTACGAGTAACGAGACGGGCATAATGTTTGTAATTGACAAAACTGCAGGCACAACCGAGCGCTCATTTACCGTCGACTATATTGACTACTGGAACGACTTTACTTCAGTCCGCTAGCCCTTTGAGCTATTGGGGAATGAGGCCAGTTACGAAACGCTTTATCTCATCCTTCTTGAGAGTGGAAGGGGAGGTAACGAGGATCCAAGTGTTATCCTTTGTTGTAACGCCCACTACTGTTCCAGTACTGCCTTTACGAGTGCCATAAACGGTAGTACTAGGTGTTCCCTCAAGTCGTACAGGGCTGGCGATAATATTTTGGTAAAAACCATCGACGTCAAAAGACTTAGGGGTCGATTGTTCAGAGATAAGGATTGGGTCTGATGCTGTCTTCTTGCTATTGCGGGCAGTTATAAAAAGAGCACCATCTTTATAGCTGTAGGGTGAGGGGCTTTGAAGTACATATCCATCAGGCAACTCCGAAGGAATGTATGGCGTAAAAAGGAGCTTTTGACTGACGTCATTTGGCAAGGCGGCGAGTGGTTTGGGCTGCAAACGCTGCCACACAAACCAGCTGAACAAAAAAAGTACACACAACGAGCTAACAATAATCACTAGTTGTCGCGGTGTAGTTGATGTACGAGTCTTCATTGCTTGAAAGTATAGCACAAAAATAGAGTAAGCATAAGCGCTAGTATTATAATGCTAGCGCTTTAAGGGCGCCTAGTTTAGTAGTGCGAAATTTGGGAGTTAGTGCTATACTTTGGTCAAAGAGGGATACATGAAACAAACAATAATTGCTGTCACGAATCAGAAAGGCGGAGTGGGCAAAACAACCACGGCTATCAATGTTGCGGCCCAGCTTGCCTCAAAGAGCAAGCCGGTACTTTTGATAGACCTTGATCCTCAGGGTAATGCAACAAGCGGCCTGGGGCTAGACAAGAATGTGCGACCTACGTCATACGAACTCTTGACGGGTACTGCGCCGCTGGAGCAGGTAATTCTTGCAACTTCTAGGGAGGGCTTGTACGTATTGCCGGCAAACGGTAACTTAGCCGCCGCCGAAATAGAATTGGTAGACGCCGAACATCGCGAGTTTAAACTTCGTGAAGCGCTCAGCGAAAAGGCCTCGTCGTTCGCGTACATTATTATTGATTGTCCGCCAGCATTGGGCCTCTTAACTATTAATGCACTGAGCGCTGCCCATGGGATAATCATTCCCGTGCAAGCAGAGTACTATGCCATGGAAGGTTTGAGCCAGCTCATGGCAACATTCCAGCGAGTTAAGCAAGGTATGAATCCCCAGCTTGAGCTTATTGGTGTTGCGCTTACGATGTATGACAAGCGCTTGGCTTTATCGGACAACGTGATGGCAGAGCTCAAGGGTTACTTTGGTGAACGTCTTTTCAAGACAATCGTGCCACGCAATGTTCGTCTTGCCGAAGCGCCCAGTTTTGGTAAAACTATATACGAGCACGACCGTTGGTCTAAGGGTGCTAGGGCATACAAACAGCTGGCTAAGGAGGTTGAGAAGCGTGTCAACGACTAAAAAGAAAATGGGTTTGGGTAAAGGATTTGACGCTTTATTGCCTCAAGACTTTGATAAAACATTAGTCTTCGAAGATCAGGCCCGTATCCAGCAGATTGTAGTGGGCGACCTAGATCCTAACCCCGACCAGCCACGACAGCATTTTGACGAAGCCGCCCTGGACCAGCTGGCCTCGTCTATTAAAAAGCATGGGATCATTCAACCCTTGGTGGTTATGCCAGGCAGCGTTAAGGGGCGTTACTTTATTGTTGCAGGTGAGAGACGATGGCGGGCTTCGCAGAAAGCAGGCCTCACCAAGGTCCCAGCTGTAGTGCGTACGAGTCAGGAGCTAGAGCGCCTGGAGATTGCTATTGTCGAGAATGTTCAGCGTGTTGATTTGTCACCTTTAGAGCAGGCAGTTTCTATTGAGCGTTTGCGGCAACAGTTCAATATGACATACGACGCTATTGCCGAACGTTTAGGTAAGGCTAAATCAACAGTCAACAACATTGTGCGACTTCTGCAATTGCCCGATGCCGCGCGCAAAGCATTGCACGAGCATAAGATTAGTGAAGGGCACGCGCGTTCTATATTGGCACTTAAAGACTTCCCAGAAAAACAGGTGATCTTACTTGAGTCTATTATTAAGCACGATTGGTCTGTCCGTCAGGCGGAGCGGTTCGTCTCCTCTGTAAAAGAGGGATTTAAAGATGCTAAGGCTACGCAGGAAAGAATGCGTACTGAAACGCCTGCAACAAAACGATTGAGCAAACAAGTGGGTGCTCCCGTGCACATTCGTCGTACTGCAAAAGGTGGCAGGCTGGAGATAACTTTTACGTCTGACGATGAGTTGAATACTATTCTGTCACAAATATCTCAATAAACTTTTACCGAACGAGCAAAAAAGCAGGTCCTTAACGGCCTGCTTTTGAATTAAGAAAGAACTAGAACTTTGTTGCCGTGTTAAGCGGTAGAATCCGCCAAGATAATTTACCGATAACGTCGTTCAAACCCACTGGTCCAAAGGCACGTGAGTCAAGGGAGTCCTGTCGGTTATCGCCCGACACAAAGATTTCGCCATCACCTAACGTCCAGGTAGTTTGGCCGCTCTCAGGCTCGGTAGTGCCCATTGGCTTACCATGCGCGTATTGATCGTCGGGCTTAAAGCCTTCGGGGTGTTCCTTATTGTAGACCACATATGTACCGTCAACTATGCTAACCTTTTCTCCTGGGAGAGCAATAACCCGCTTAATGAGCTGCTTTGTCTGGCTTGATCCAAAACTACCAAGCTGCGATTCGTTAAAGATAATAATATCGCCGCGATGAGGTACGTAGGCGTGTCGGGTGATACGCGACCATGTTCGTGGAAGCTTCCAAACCAGCAAACGATCGTTATTTTGCAGTGTGCTTTCCATGCTCGGTCCATCGACTTGATACGATTGAAATACAAAAGCGGTAAGCAATATCGCACAAAGGGGCGCAATAAGCAAAATAGCGATAGTAGAAAGAGCGGAGCGCCATCCGCCGCCCCGTGGGGGCTGGCTCGTTTCTGGTGGCGGAAGCTGCTGGCCAGACGGCGTAGGGGGAACGGGCATTTGCACAGAAGATGATGGCATAGGCGTTGGCCCAGACGGCTGTAATGAATTGTCCTGCATAGTTATTGATACTATAGCGCACTCTCTGGTAAAAAGCACCATCACAAATGCTATTTTATAGGTACACGCATAAACGTTCAGCCTACCTTAAGTATGCTTAGAGAAAATAACAATACGTTTTACGCAGCCGCCCATACCCGCTATACTTTACTAGTAAGTGCTTATGTATTTAGGAAAAAACCGGTAAATGAAAGAACAGCCGCGCTCGCAAGCGCACCAAAAAGCTATTGATGGTATTTTGCAATCCCCTGGGCGCAGCCCGGTTATGCCGCGCCATGTCAGCGAGCGTTTGCGTCGGCCTGGTATTCGACGCGCCGCTCCTGCTATGCGGCCAAGGCAGAATCATAAAGATCAAGAGATTGACCCCATCGAAGCTGCGCAGAATCTGCACCCTAAACTTCCTCCGGAACCAGATGTATACCCTCTGACCGATATCGACATGAGCATAGACGAAGAACGAGTCGCACGACCATTAAAAAGCGGCAAAAGGAAGGGACGGCAAAAGGGAAGAATCCGTGGCTTCTTCAAGCGTAAATGGCGAGAAATAAAAAGCTGGAGCCGCAGAAAGAAAATAATTGTCGGTATCATAACGCTTGCCATAATTGCGGCCCTTATTGCTGGGGGCCTGTTCCTTAAGGGGTATTTGAATGCCCGTAAGGTATTTAGGGGTGGCGGCTCGGCTGTTTCGCTTAACGAAGCAAGCCCTGACTTATTAAAGGGAGAGGGCGACGGGAGGGTTAACATCCTTTTGCTCGGCATCGGTGGTGAAGGCCACGATGCGCCAGACCTCACGGACACCATAATGATTGCCAGCATTGACCCGGTTAATAAAAAGGCTGCACTACTAAGCATTCCGCGTGACCTTTGGGTTAAAATTCCTGCTAAGGGGAGTATGAAGCTCAACGCTGTGTACGAAACCGGCAAATACGATTATCTTGGCAAACAGGACTATCAAAACACCGACCAGAAGGCGATTGAGGCGGGCTTTAAGCTGGCTGACTCTACTATTGAAGATGTCGTGGGCATACCAATTCACTATCATGTGCTAGTGAACTTCCAGGCATTCCGCCAAGCCGTTAACGCCGTAGGTGGTATTGATGTGAATGTTCCGGCTGCTTTGTACGATCCTACGATGGCACACGAGAACGGTGGCAGTAGTTTAATCGCTGCCGCAGGCTTGCAACATTTTGATGGCACCAAGGCACTAATGTATGCCCGCTCCCGTCACACAAGCTCTGACTTTGCGCGTGCCGAGCGGCAGCGTGCAATTATTGTTGCGCTTCAACAGAAGATTTTGACACTGGGCACTTTTAGCAACCCACAAAAGATCGCTCAGCTCATGGACGCATTCGGCAATAACGTTGTTACAGACCTGAGTCTTAAGGATGTAAGCCGCGTGTACCAGATTGGCAAAGATGTCGGCAGTGATAAAATTGCCTCAGTTGGCTTAACTGATCCAGACAGTAACTTCTTGACCACAGGCATGATATCCGGACAATCGGTGGTTATTCCAAGGGCTGGCGCCAATAACTACGATGACATTAGGAGTTATGTGCGCAACAAGCTGCGCGACGGTTATCTCGAAAAAGAGAATGCCAGTGTAGAAGTATTAAACGGCACCACAACGCCCGGGTTGGCAGAGGATACGGCCGCAACGCTTAAATCATATGGTTACAATGTGGGTACAGTAACCGATGCGCCTACTAAAAATTACGCAAAGACCACGATAATCGATATGACAAACGGCAAAAAACCCTACACAGCCCAGTACCTGAAGAAGCGTTTTAATCTGAATAAGCTGGCGACGAAGCTGCCCGACCAGACAATACAAACACAAAATGCCGATTTTGTGATAATCTTAGGAGAGAATGAGACCATTAATTAATAAGCTCAAGCCGGCTAGTGGCTTTTCGAAAGTATTGCACATTGGCTTTAACGTATTGCTGCCTCTTGCTGCTTTTATTTTGGTACGTATTGATTTTGCCCAGCTTGCCTTGCTGGTAGTGCTGCTCAGTAAATGGCGTATTATTGCCGTGCGGCCGCGTTTTTGGCTGGCAAATCTGCGTGCGAATGCCGTAGATATTATGGTCGGTGTCTCGATGGTTATCTTTATGGTGGCCGCAAGCGATCAGATGTTCCAGCTCTTTTGGGTAGTGGTGTATGGCTTGTGGCTTACGTTATTAAAGCCAGCTTCTGGCATGGCTATGGTTGCTTTGCAGGCTGGATTTAGCTTTATCTGCGGGCTTATGGCACTTTCAATCGGTTGGGATGCCGCACCGCTGTATGGGCTGGTGCTTCTTACCGGTGGTATTTGCTATGTCTCTGCCCATCACTTCTTTGATGCCTTCGACGAGCCGCATACCCGCCTCTTGTCCTATATTTGGGGCTATTTTGGCGCTGCACTTACGTGGGTTCTGGGCCACTGGCTGCTGTTTTATGGATTAATTCCCCAGAATACTTTGCTATTGTTGCCTTTAGGCTATGGCCTGGCGACACTGTACTATCTTGATCATCGCGACCGTCTTTCAAAGAACGTACGACGACAGATCTTGTTTATTATGGTGGCCGTCGTGTCTATTATTATTATCTTCTCCGATTGGGGCAATAAGATCGTTTAGAGGGGGCGACTAAAAGCTATGGATACGCAGCATCCATCTGATACTACACAGACTGTACCTAAAACTGAGCAGGAGCAACCGGCGGCCAGCTCCAGTATGTCCCTGGCGCGCCAAAAAGGCCGCATGCGTTTTCTTGGAGCCGCGACGCTTGTTATTGTGAGCGGCAGCTTTGGATTCTTTGGCGGGTATTTAGGAAGCCGCGCGCAAAATACCACAACCACAACCTCACAGCAGCAGGTGGTGCTTAAATCACAAAGCGATCTTATAAGCGGCATTGCCCAGAATGTTGGTAAAAGTGTCGTATCTATTGATGTAATGGGCAGCTCTAACGCTGGCAACGGACAGTATTTGAACTTTGGCCTGCCATCGCAATCTACAGTGACACAAAGCGCAGGTACGGGCATTATTCTGACGAAAGATGGACTTATTGTTACCAACCGCCATGTAGTGCCTTCGGGGACAACGAGTGTAAGTGTAACATTATCAGATGGCACGCAGTTTAAAGATGTCGAAGTAGTGGGCCGTACCTCCAGCAGTGATACGCTGGACGTTGCTTTTTTGAAGATACGCGATACAGGCGGCAAAACCCTTACGCCAGCTACGATTGGCGATTCAAGCAAAGCTCGCATTGGTGATACAGTGATTGCTATTGGTAACGCACTGGGCCAGTTCCAGAATACGGTAACAACGGGCATTATTTCTGGCCATGGGCGAAGTGTGCAGGCAAGTGACTCTTCGGGCTCGTCGAGTGAAGACCTTGAAGACCTTTTCCAGACTGACGCAGCTATTAACGAAGGTAACTCGGGCGGGCCGCTTGTTAACTTAAACGGCCAGGTAATCGGTATTAACACTGCAGTTGCAGGTGATGCTCAGAATATCGGCTTTTCTATCCCAATTAACGACGTTGCTGGCCTTATCGAGAGCGTTAAGAGCACCGGAAAATTGCAGCGTCCATTCCTGGGAGTCGTGTACGTGTCATTAACGGATGACATAGCCAAACAGTACAAGCTAAGCGTTAACAGGGGAGCTTTTATTCCTTCCGCTATTCAATTAGGTGAGGATACTATTGTTGACGGATCGCCTGCCGATAAGGCTGGTCTTAAAGAGGGCGATGTCATTACTAAAGTGAATAACACCGCAATAGATGAGAACAATGGACTTACGAGTGTGCTGGGGCGACACAAAGTGGGCGACAAGGTGACACTCACTATTGTTCGTGATGGTAAAACAATGACTAAAGATGTCACATTGGCAGCTGCGCCAAGCGACTCCTAAGCGATTGCAAAGAGCTGAATAAGACCTTCGCTGCGGCGCAGCGTAAAGCCTGCATCGCTGGCGAGTGCCTTAAGAATAGTATGTTGCATAGGAAGAGCTTCGCATAGCACGAAGCGTGGCTTTTGTGGTAGCTCAGCGAGCTGCTTCCAGAACTGTCGATACAGAACCAATCCATCTGCACCGGCAAACAGCGCGATTGCCGGTTCGTGTGCCGCGGCTTTGTTAATGGGATAATCAGTTGGGACGTAAGGGAGGTTGGCGAATATTACGTCGTAATGCGCTTTAACGCCGCTCAGTAGGTTGTTAGTATGAAAAGCAGCCTGTACGGCAAGATTCTTGGCGTTCTTGCGTGCTACGCTGAGGGCCTTAGGTGATGTGTCGTATAAGTCAAGAATTGCGCCCGGCAGCTCTAATGCCGCACTTAGCCCGATGCAACCTGATCCAGTGCCAATGTCGGCGAGCCGGGGAGCGATGGGTAGCGGAAGCCCTTTTACTATGTCAATCATATCTTCTGTTTCGGGGCGAGGGACAAGCACATGCTCGTTAATGTAAAAGTCACGGCCATAAAATGTCACATGGTGGCGGATATAGGCCAGGGGTAGATGCTGCTTGCGAAGTTGTAGGCGGCGTTCAATACGTTTTTTGGCGGCCAGCGGGAGCGTTTTATCCAGATGAGCTAACAGTAGGGAGCGATCTTTGCCCAACTCATCCTCCAGCAAAATGAGGCAATCAAGTCGAGCTGATTCAATGCCGAATCCCTGTAGCTTGGTGGTTGCCTGTTGCAGGAATTCGCCTATGGTCATGGTCCCTATGCCTCGTTGCTCATTAGTTGGCGTTCAAAGCTCTGGAGCTGCTCGATGAGATCGTCAATCTCTCCATTGAGCGCGCCGGGGATATTACTGCGCGAGTAGCCAATGCGATGGTCGGTAATACGATCCTGCGGAAAGTTATATGTACGGATCTTTTCTGAACGGTCTCCCGAGCCGATAAGTTTTTTACGAGCATCAGAGAGTTGTCGTTGTTCTTCTTCGATCTTGAGTGCCAGTAGGCGGGACCGCAACACGCCTAACGCTTTCTCTTTGTTCTTGATTTGAGATTTCTCGTCTTGGCAGGTTACAACCATGCCCGTTGGCAGGTGAGTAATGCGTACTGCCGAATCGGTCGTGTTAACCGATTGTCCACCGTGTCCGCTGGAGCGGTATACGTCGATACGCAGATCGTTAGGGTTTATCTCAATATCGGTTTCTTCTGCTTCAGGTAGCACCGCAACAGTGGTAGTAGAGGTGTGAATGCGACCCTGTGATTCTGTAGAAGGAATGCGCTGCACGCGGTGTACGCCAGCTTCAAACTTGAGCTGCTTGTAGATATCGGTGCCATGTACTTCGAAGATAATTTCTTTAAAACCACCCACTTCAGATGGTGCTTCGTCAATAAGCTGTACTTTATAATTGTGACGTTCTGCCCAGCGAACGTACATGCGGTACAGGTCGGCAGCGAAGAGACTAGCCTCGTCACCGCCAGCAGCAGCGCGGATCTCAACGACAACGTCGCGTTCGTCGTTAGGGTCCTTGGGCGTCAATAGCTCGTCAAGGTCTTGTTCGGCACTTGTTAACTGCTTTGTGAGGGGCTCGAGCTCTTGTTTGGCTAACTCGCCTAGCTCATCGTCACTCTCGGCAAGGGTTTCGGCTTCGGAAATGTCTTTGCGCAGTTTACGAACAGTTTCAAAAAGGCTTAGGGTGCGTTCAAGTGTCTGTTGGCGTTTAGCTAGCTTAGGGTATTCCTTGGTACTGAAAATACCAGGGTCACTGAGCCGCCCTTGCAGTTCTTCTAATTCTTGTCGTAGTGCGCTTTCTTTTTGTTCCATATTTCTTGTCTTATCATTGTAGCCTATTTAAGGTTGGTTACAAAAAACCGCCCTTGCAACTGTTGATGCGAATGGGCGGTCTAATGCGATAGGTAACTAGCTATTCTTTTTGGTTGCAGCTTTTTCTGCTTTAGCAGCCTTGCGTGCGGCTTGCTTTTTAGCAGCACTAGCGCGGGCTTCACGAGCCTCGGCAGCGGCTTTTGCGCGAGCCTTAAATTTGTCTACGCGGCCTTCGATGTCGAGTACGCGCTCTTCGCCAGTAAAGAATGGGTGAGAAGCGCTGGTAATGTGTACCTTAACCAGAGGATACTCGTTGCCGTCGGTCCATTTAATTGTTTCGGTTGTTGCCACAGTTGAACGAGTCAGGAACGAAAAATCGTTGTTTAAGTCCTGAAAAACAACGGGGCGGTAGTTCTTAGGGTGTAAATCTTTCTTCATAATCTAGTGTATTGTATCTGTTTTTGCCTGAAATGTCAAAGGGTTGCAAATAGTTCGTAAAAGGCGCTTGCATTTTGGGTTCTTGACTGTCAGAATGTCGCGCATGACTACTCCAGATTCCTTTCCCACACAGCAAGATATTAAAGGTGTTTTTGACGCCTCGCGAGTATGGCTTAAAGAGCATGGTACCCTTGAAATAGACGGTGCCGCCATCATCTCCGGCTCCGAAAAGGGCGCGCCGATTGTTGATGGTGGCCCCGTGGGCGAAGTCTTTGTCGTTCACTCCTTGGCGGCAAGCCGCTACCTGAGTCCTTTAATACGAGAGTTCTCGCTTGATCCACAAGAGCCAGTTATATTAGAGCACCACTGGGAACACTACTGCCGCACAGCCTACGACGGTAGTCTGCTCGAAAATGACGGAAAAATTTTTGAGGATGGCCGCATCGTATTGCGTATGCAGGCAAAAACGGATAGACAACCATATACGCAGCTGCTTGATATAGGTCCGCGGACACTGGAATCCGGCGCTGTTCGGTATACTGTTTACCGCGATGCCTACGATACGCCGCCTGCGGGAATGACCATTGGACATTTTGAGCAGGGCGAGCAGGGCGGAATCACCTGGGGTGAGTACCAAGCTTTAACCGGGCTTATTGGGGTTTTGTATACCCATCGGCCGGAGGATCTACGTCCTCGCTCGCGTGGCAAGCACGCCAAGCAATAGGCATTTCAGAGGTGTCCAACGTTCAGCCTTTATACGCTACAGAAGCGCAGCTTGCACGGTTATACAACCACGTGACTCCTTGGCTTGAAGAGCACGGTCAGATTGATCTTTCGGAGTGTGCAATACAAGGCACCTATATGGGGCTGCCTATTGTTGAAAACTGCGCACCAGCTATAGACTTCAGCCTTTCGTATGCTGCCATAGCGCGGTATGCTCCAGGGGTAGTACGGGCATTCAGCCTATCGCAAACAAAAAATATTGAATTGAGCTTTTGGCAGGCATGCTATTACCAGGGCAGCAAAAGTGACACCCTCCATGACGATTTTGTCTTTGACCCGCCTTCAGCTGGCTTTAGATTCTATGGGAATGAACAAAGCGCCTACCACATGCAGTCATTACGGGTTTGCAAAGAAAGCACCTGGTCTACGGAAGAAGCTGCGGTTTCGTATAGCTTAAGTCGCAACAACGACGTGCGAGTCGCCAGCAACCTTGCCGCCATGGAATTTGTTGACAGCGCATGTCCCGGTGAATATGGCGCTCTCCTGCAAACAGAATATGTAGCCTTGGCCGCTATAGCAGAGGCCCTCATGGCCCACTCCCCAGAGGAGCTACAAGCTACGAGCTAGGCGCTAACTTGGCAGCGGTGTGCTTACTCCACCATATCGCCAGCGAGATAAACACTAGTCCCAAACTACCTACGATAAACTCTGGCAATTCAATATGATAGAGCTTGAGCAGCATAACCGCGCCCAAAAAGCCGATAGCCCAGTGCGCGCCATGCTCAAGGTAAATATATTTAGAAAGTACATTGTGCCGTACAAGATGCACCGTCATGGCTCTAATCCAAACGGTACCCGCACCTAAACCGGCAATAATCAGGATAATGTTACCCGTTAGGGCAAAGGCACCAATAACTCCGTCAAGAGAGAAGCTGGCGTCCAAAACCTCTAAGTACATAAAGGCCGCAAAAGCAGCCATACCTACAAGGTGCTTTACGTTGCCTTTCTTTTGCTGAGCGGTGCTAGCCAAAGCATTGAGCAAGTTTAAACCAATATGCAGCGTAATGGCCATAATAGAAGCGAGAAGCGTCGCATTATGGTGCTGTGCGTCAACAGTTGCATAAATAATCAAAGTGCTGAGCAGCATAATAAACACGGTAATATTATCGAACTTGCCCAACTTACCAAGGTAACGCTCTAGATAGGGGAGCCAGTGGGTCCGCTTACCGTAATCTATAAAGTAACTCAACGTTACCATTAGTAGGAAAGTACCACCAAAGGCATTGATAACCGGCGCAGCCTTTTCGAGCGCATGTTCGTATTCACTCGGATGGTGTGTGGCTAGATCTGTTACGTTGGAGATGCCTAGGCCAGTAGTGGCTGCCACAATAATAATGGGCAACCCAAAGCGTACTACTATAACGGCGATGAAAATACCAACCGTCATAAACAGGCGTTGCCAGAAAGGTGACATAGTAACGAGCACTTTGCTGTTTACTACGGCATTGTCTGCGCTAAAAGTCGTTTCGAGCAGTGTCAGCACGATAACGGTAAAGAGGGCAGTTGAGCCGAACTTCCAGCCAACCAGTCCCCATAATAAAATAGTTGCCAGTGCGGCAAACCAATAAATACGTAAAAGCTCCTTCAGATGCATACCACTAGCATACTTGTTTATGGGCCTGCACACAATAGCTTATAAAGGGTTTTACATCTGTTAGCAAAAGTGGTACAATACTTGGGTAACTAATTAAGCAATTCTGGAAACAATCCTCCTGATGATGTGCTGTGTAGGCCGCATCGGGCACCAGAATGAAGAGAAAGGACTCACCCTATGGCTACCGTTGACGTAGACATTAAGAAATTACTAGAAGCAGGTGCGCATTTTGGCCACAAAACCAGCCGCTGGCACCCTAAAATGGCTCCCTACATCCACAGCAAGCGGAATGGCAGCCACATCATTGACTTGACCAAGACAGTCGAAGGCCTCAACGAAGCTCTCGATTTTCTGACTAAGACTGCTGCCGAGGGCAAGCAAATCTTGTTTGTTGGTACGAAGCGTCAGGTGCAGGACATCGTAAAGGCTACTGCCGAAGAGGCTAAAATGCCATTTGTAACTGAGCGCTGGCTCGGCGGCATGCTTACTAACTGGCCAACCATCGGTGGTCGCATCAAGCACCTTAAAGACCTCGAAGCAAAAATGGAATCAGGCGAGCTGAACAACAAGTACAGCAAGCTCGAAGTACAGCGCTTCCAGGAAGAGATCGACGAAATGAACCGCATTTACGGCGGTATCAAGAATATGGCTGCTCGCCCAGGTGCTGTAGTTATCATTGATATCTCTAGCGATACCAACGCTTTGGCTGAAGCCCGCAAGCTTGGCCTTAAGACGGTTGCTTTAGTAGACACCAACGCTGATCCAACACTCGTTGACTACCCAGTACCATGTAACGATGATGCTATCAAAACGGTGCAACTTATTTGTGATTACGCCAAGCAAGCTATCGAAGCTGGCCAGAGCAAGCACAAAGCTACCGACAAAACTGAAAAATAAAACAAGGCAAGGAGATTATAACGATGGCAGTAGAAATTGCAGAGATTAAGCGCCTGCGTGAACTAACTGGTGTGGGTATGACTAACGCTAAAAAAGCTCTCGAAGAAGCAGAAGGTGACTTTGACAAGGCTCTGAGCGCAATGCGCAAAAAAGGTCTTACCAAGGCCGAAAAAGGTGCTGAGCGCGAGGCTCGTGCTGGTATTATTAGCAGCTACATCCACGACAACCGCATTGGCGTGCTTTTAGAAGTAAACTCAGAAACCGACTTCGTTGCTCGCAACGAAAACTTTACTTCTTTTGTACGTGACATTGCTATGCACATTGCCGCCTCAGCTCCGCAGTACGTTAAAAGCGATGATATTCCTGCAGAGGAACGCGAGCGTGTTACCGCTGAGTTCACCGAAAAGGTAAAGAGCGAAGGCAAGCCTGAGAACATGGTGCCTCAAATTGTAGAAGGCATGGTTAAGAAGTACTTTGCCGAAAAGTGTTTGCTCGACCAGCCTTACATCAAGAACCCTGACCAAACCGTTGGCGACTATGTTAAAGAAACTATCGCTCGTCTTGGTGAGAACCTCATCGTTCGCCGCTTTAGCCGTATGGCCGTTGGCGAAGTAACTGAGTAATATTTTGCACATCGCAGCAAGAACTGGCTTATTCCTCTTTTGGAAGCGGCCAGTTCTTCGTATAATAGAGTTATAGAATAAGCAAAGTAATAGAGCAGGACACCTACATGGAACCGCACACTATCGTGGAAGATACAAAAACTAAGTTCAAAGAAGCAGTGGTCTACTTTCAGGAAGACAGTAAAAAAGTACGCACCGGCCGGGCACATCCGAGCATGCTTGACGGCGTTATGGTTATGGCGTATGGTTCGCCAATGCCACTAATTCAGGTGGCCAACGTAACAGCGCCGGAGGCGCAGCTTTTGCAGATTACACCATTTGATCCAAGTAACTTGCAGGCAATTGCCAGCGCGATTCGTGATAATCCGAGCCTTGGTCTTAACCCATCAGACGATGGCCGTGTTGTTCGCGTTCCCGTTCCCGCTCTTAACGAAGAGCGTCGCCGTGAATACGCAAAAGTATTAAGTGGTAAGGTTGAGGACGCCATGGTTCGCTTGCGTGGTATCCGTCATGACGCCATGGACGGCATAGCCAAGGCTAAGAAGGACAAAGCAATCGGTGAGGATGACGCAAAGCGCCTAGAAAAACAGGTTGATGATGCTATGGCCGCCGCTCGCAACGAAATAGAGACGGCTGCCAAGGCCAAAGAAGCCGAAATTATGACGGTCTAGCCGTAATTCTGGTATAATCAACCGCATATGGCAGAGCAAGCAGACCCTTCGTTAGTACCACAGCATGTGGGCATCATTATGGATGGCAATCGCCGATGGGCACGTGAACACGGCTTGCCGGTTATAGAAGGCCATCGTCATGGCATTAATACGTTGCGCAAAATTGTCCGTTCAGCGGGCAAGCATGGTATACGTTATATTTCGGCCTACGTTTTTTCTACCGAGAACTGGCAGCGTGACCGCGACGAGGTTAAGCAATTAATGAAGCTCTTTATGTGGGGATTAAAGCACGAGGTGGCCGAGCTGCACCGCGAGGGTATCCGTTTGCGAGTTATTGGTTCAAAGCTGCGACTGACACATGCCATGGCTAAGGCAATCCATGAGGCCGAACAGCTTACCAAAGAAAATGATCGCGGAACATTGCTCATTTGTTTGGACTACGGTGGCCAGCAGGAGATTGTTGATGCTGTAAAACGTATTGCAGAACTTGGCTATACCCCCGAAGATATTACCCCTGAGCTTATCAACAAGTTCCTGTATGCGCCGGATGTACCTCCGGTTGACCTAGTAATTCGCACATCAGGCGAACAGCGTATCAGCAATTTTCTTTTGTGGGAGTCTGCTTACAGCGAACTCTTGTTTGACAAAACCAACTGGCCCGACTTTGACGAAGAGCGTTTGCAGGCTGCACTCGCCGAGTATTCTAACCGCCGCAGAAGGTTTGGTTCGTAAATTATGTCGATACTTTTACTCGTTTTTGGTCTGTTGGCATTCGTAAGTTTAGTGGTTATCCACGAATACGGTCACTTTATTGTGGCCCGACGCAATGGCATAGATGTGGAGGAATTTGGTATTGGCTTTCCGCCGCGTGCCTGGGGCAAAAAGACTAAACAGGGCTTTCTCTTTAGTATCAACTGGTTGCCGATAGGTGGCTTTGTAAAGCTTAAAGGCGAACATGATGCCGACACAGAAAAAGGCAGCTTCGGTGCCGCCTCATTTAGTGCCAAAGTTAAGGTAATGCTGGCTGGTGTGGGTATGAACCTGCTTGCCGCCTTTGTGTTGTTTACCGTCTTAGCATGGGTTGGCATGCCACAGCTTATTGATAACCAATTTACCGTTGCCAGTGACACAAAAGTCGTCCGTAACGACGTGCTAGTGGGCCGGGTAGAGCCTGGGTCGGCAGGCGATAAGGCTGGCTTAAAGGTGCAGGATACTCTTTTGCGTATTGTTGATGCTAAAGGTGTCGCGCATACTATTACAAACGCAGAGCAATTGCCGCCGCTTACCGAAACGCTGTCTGGCCAAAAGGTTAGTATTGAATACCAACGTGATGGACAAACCAAATCTACTACAGCCACGCTATTCACTAAACAGCATATTCAAGAACTGCAGTCCAAGGGTAAAAAAGCTGGTTACCTGGGTGTTTCGCCGGCAGAATACACACTGCAACGATCTACATGGTCGGCGCCAGTGGTCGGCCTTGGCTTAGTAAAGCAGTTTACGGTAGCTACTCTCCAAGGTATAGGAACGGCGCTTAGCGCTTTGTTCCATGGGCAGGGACATAAAGCATCAGAGCAGGTTGCTGGCCCAATCGGCATCTTCGCAGTGCTTAAGGATGGTAGTGTTTTGGGCTTTCAGTTTGTCCTCATGATTATTGCCATTATTTCACTTACACTGGCCATAATGAACGTACTGCCCATACCAGCCCTTGATGGCGGACGCTTGTTTGTAATGCTCGTCGCTCGTCTTATCGGCAAGCCATTGACCGAAGAGATAGAAGACAAAGTATATGGCGCCGGTTTTTTGGTGCTCATGGCCTTGATAGTAACAGTGACGGTTATTGATGTCCGACGCTTCTTCTAAAACTAAAACAGCTCCTACAAAAGCTCCGTGGAATGTTTCGCGAGCGGTCATTGGCGCTACGCTGGCCTATCTGTTGGCGCAAACGTTGGCGGGGATTCTTTTGCTGGCATATCCTGACCTTGCGGGCTGGAGCACGGCACGCACCGACGACTGGCTTAATAACTCAATAGCTGCCCAGTTTTGGTACACCGTAATAGCTGAGGCCATTACCCTGGGCGTGCTTTGGCTTTTCTGGCAGCCGTACGCTGTAGCGGTGGTGCGTCGCGCATTGGGATTGGCTAAGTTGCCCAAGTGGCGGGATGTGGGCTTTGCTATATTGGGCTTTGCAACGTATCTGGTAGTGTATGCGGTCATCCTTAATATTATTAATACCTTAGTGCCTGTTGATGTTAACCAGGAGCAAGCAGTAGGGTTCCATAATGCTAATGGTTTTGGCCTCGTGCTTGCTTTTATCAGCTTAGTTATCCTGCCGCCAATAATCGAAGAAATCACTTTTCGTGGCTTCTTGTACTCAGGACTGCGCCGGAATATGGGCATTGTTTCGGCAACACTGATCACTAGTGTTCTTTTTGGCCTACCGCATCTTTTAACCGGCAAAGAAGGTATTTTATGGGTCGCGATGATTGACACCTTTGCTCTTTCGCTTATTCTTTGCTTCTTGCGCGAGAAAACCGGCTCGCTCTATGCCTCAATCTTGGTTCATGCGCTTAAAAACACGGTAGCTTTTGGCGCAATCTTTGTCCTTCACATCAGTTAGGTGATATAATAAAGGGCAATTATGGCGTACTTATACTGCATCAATGCCCCACAATGCGACATCCCGGCCCTGCGGCCGTAATTTCTTATACTCAGAACTTCTAAATTAACTACCACTGAAAGGAATATGCTTCCATGAGAATGTCGAAACTGTTTGGCAAAACATCTAAAACCGAAGGGTCAGATTATAAAATACCTTCACACCGCTTGCTCACGCAAGCTGGTTACATCCGCGAGTCAACCGCTGGTCGTTACTACCTGCTTCCGCTCGGCCTGAAAGTGCACGACAACATCATGCGGGTGGTGCGCAAGCACATGGATGCTGCCGACGCACAAGAGGTAGTAATGCCAACATTACACCCGCTGGAGCTTTGGCGCGAAACAAATCGCACTACAAGTGTCAGCTTTGAGCTTATGAAGGTAACTGATCGTCGTGGCGCGGAGTTCGCCCTTGGTGGCACAGCCGAAGAAATGGCTGTCGACCTGGTGCGCAAATTTAACGTGAGCTACAAAGACCTGCCTTTTACCATTTATCAATTCTCCAACAAGTTCCGCGACGAAATGCGCGCCCGCGGCGGCTTGCTCCGCGTTCGTGAATTTATGATGAAGGACGCTTACAGCTTTGGTACCGAAGAACAGTTTGAGGCTGTTTACAAACAAATGTGGAAGGCTTACGAAGACATCTTCGCCGAATTAGGCTTGAAAGTAGACGTTGTAGCGGCAGATAATGGCTACATCGGCGGCGAGTATTGCCACGAGTTTGTGGCCGAGAGCGAAAACGGCGAGAGTCGGTACTTTATTGATCCTCAGAGCGGATATGCCGCTCACGAAGATGTGGCTATCTTTAAAGTTGACGACAAGAATCTTGACGAGCCGGCGCAGCCAATGCAAGAAGTTGCAGCCGAGCGCGGTAAAACAATGGAAGACGGCGTCAAACACCACAATCTTCCTCTTTGGCAGCAAATCAAAGATGTGCTGTACTTTGATGAAGCAACAGGGCGCTATATTTTGGCGGTTATCCGCGGCGACTTAAATGTTAACGAAACGAAGCTCATGCAGGCAAGCGGAGCATGGGAACTGCGTCCTGCAACAGATGACGAGATTCGTAACGACCTACAGAGCGAACCGGGCTTTATTAGCCCTGTAGGTATTACGAAAAAAGGTGTTCAAACCGGCCGCGAATTAGTGATCGTGGGTGACAAAAGTTTGCGCAGCGCTCGTAACATGTACGGCGGCACCAACAAAAAGCACCAAGACCTGCTGAATATAAATATCGATCGCGACTACGCACTTGATATTGAAGCAGACATAGCCTTGGCCGAGCCTGGCTTTATCAGTCCGGACGGCGGGGCGCTCGTAGAAAAACGCGGAATCGAAGTCGGCAATATCTTCCAGCTTGGCTACCACTACTCAAACCTTATGAAAGACGCCGAATTTACCGACGAAGAAGGCAAGCGCCAAAAGTACTACATGGGCTGCTATGGTATTGGCATTGGACGCACGCTCGCGGCTATTGTAGAGGCTCATCATGACCAAAAGGGTATTTTGTGGCCAACATCAATCGCACCCTTCAGTGTTGTTATTTGTCAGCTCGGAACAGATGACGAAGTAGTAAATGCTGCGTATGACATGTATAAAAAGTTGACTGATCTTGGCGTTGCGGTATTATATGACGACCGAACAGATGCACGTCCAGGTGAGAAGTTTGCGGATGCTGATCTGCTAGGAATACCTTACCGAGTGATTGTGAGCGCAAAAACTGTTGCCAGCGGAAGCTTTGAAGTAAAGCGCCGCGACAGCGACGAGGCGGAGATGCTTGATCTGGAAGGTGTAATAAAAATGACAGTGACAAACATTCGGTAGTTGCTATAATGGATGCAATTTGTACCGAAATTACGGTTGCCTGAGAGACAGGTAAGGGCAGACAAGGAAGGAGAATCCTACATGAAGAAACAATTCCACTTAACCCCGCAGGGCGTTGCCGAGTTAAAGGCAGAGCTCCAGGAGCTTATCGCCCTTCGCTCAGAAATCGCAGAGCGCATTAAGACTGCGCGCGAGTTTGGCGACCTAAGCGAGAACATGGAATACAGTGCAGCACGCCAAGATCAAGAACGTAACGAAAACCGCATCTCAGAGATTGAGGCTATTTTAGCCAATGCAGTGGTTATCGACACGCCAAAAAGTGGCGGCAAGGTTGTACTTGGTTCAACCGTTGTACTGAAGAATAAGGGTGATAAGGGCAAATCCAAACAGTTCCAGATTGTTGGTACGGTTGAGGCAGACCCATTAAACGGGCGCATCTCAGACGAATCACCAATCGGCCAGGCTCTTCTTGGCAAGAAAGTCGGCGACGAAGTCGAAATCAAGACCCCCGCAGAAACCGCTGTATACATCGTGGCAGAGATAAGCTAGACGATATCAGCATAGAAAGATGAAAAAGCTGCGGGTAACCGCAGTTTTTTCATATAGTATAAGGTGTTAACGACGCCAAATTATGGTAAAATGTACATAAAGGTTATAAAGATATGAATTGGTTAAACAACATAGTAGACGAGCTTATTGCGCGCCATCCTGACGGCGAGATTTTAATTGAGTCTGGTTCGGCACCATCCGGCACCTATCATCTGGGCCATTTGCGTGAAGTGCTGACTCCTGACGCGATATACGTGGAGCTAAAACGCCGTGGTCGCCAAGCTCGTCATATTCACTTTGTTGACGACCTTGATGCGTTGCGTAAAATTCCCTATAACGTGCCTGCAGAATTTGAGAAGTACCTGGGCATGCCGCTTTGTGATATACCAGCGCCAGACGGCTCGGACCAATCATATGCTGACTATTTCTTGGCTGATCTGCAAAAAGTTTGTAAGGTGCTCGGCATTGAAGTCGAATTTATTCGTTCCTATCAAAAGTATCGTAGTGGCTTTGATGTTGCAGCCATTGAAAAGGTCATGAGCAATTTGCCAGCAGTGCGCAATGCCATACAGACTGCTTCTACTCGTCAGCTTGCCGATGATTGGGTGCCAATTCAGATCTTGGTTAACGGACGGTTTAAAAACCGCACCTTCTTGGGAATTGACACAGACCGGAAGATTATTCGCTACGCTGATGCTGATGGCGCTGAAGGTGAGGCTAATTATGCTACAGGTCAAGTAAAGCTCGATTGGCGGCTCGATTGGCCGACTCATTGGTGGATGCAGAATGTTCATGTTGAGCCATTTGGCCGCGACCACTCATCTGCGGGAAGCTCGTACGACACAGGCGTGCAGCTTATGCATGATGTCTTTAAGGCCGAGCCGCCGCTTCCAGTGCCATACGATTTCATCAATATGGTTGGTGACACTAAAAAGATGAGCGCCAGCAAGGGGACGGGCCTTAGCGCTATCCAGGCGGCACACATTATGCCGGCCGAAGTTATGCGCTTTTTTGTACTGCGCGCGCCAGCCTCTAAGTTGCTGCACTTTGACCCTGTTGGCGGTTTAATGCAGTTGATGGATGAATTTGCGGCTTTGGCGGCAAAACCGGATGCCGAAAAGACAGACTCAGAGAAACAGCTCCTTTACATATGCGAATATGGACGCAACACAGACCAGCGTGTTGTGAGCCGTGTGCCTTTTTCGCACCTCGTGGCCAGCTATCAGGCGTCACTGCGCGATGTGGAGCGGACGCTGGACGTTATCAAGCGCACCGAACATGCACAGACCGCTCAAGAAGATGCAGAGATTATCAAACGCGAACTGGCATTTATTGATGCGTGGCTCGACTCTCAGGCCCCCGAAGAAGTAAAGTTCTCGCTTCGCGAGAATCTTGATGCCGGCGAATTTACCGAGCAGCAGCAGACGTTCTTGCGTGAGCTGGCAAAAAAAGTTGCTGAGGCGCCTACTGATGCCGACGGTGCCTGGTTCCATGATGCCATTTACAGCTTTAAAGACACGCTCGGCTTGGCACCAAAAGAAATGTTCCAAACGCTTTATCAAGTACTTATCGGCAAAAACTCCGGTCCGCGGGCAGGTTGGTTCCTCAGTCTTTTGCCTCGTGATTGGCTGATAGATCGTCTTTCTCTTCAGAAGTAAGAAGTACCTGTGATAATAATCACAGGTACAAACCTCTAGATATTGCTACAGTAGTAGCTACTATGGGAGCACCAATGCCGCGTAGGAAGAAGGTGGAAGATGAGTTACGGCAATTCCATAAAGCCACGCTCATTATACTGTCATCGATCTGTATGTTCGTATTTGTCTGTGCAATTTCTGAGCTCTTTGCCTAAAGAGCAGCTACAAATAGGAGGGGAATATGTATCCTGTGTCTGGACGGTCAAGCGAAGCAAATCTCGCATCGGTAGATATCTGTGGACGTATTTTAGGCGTGCCAGATACGCAAATATTATATCCAGCAGATCGCACGCAGGCTTTGGCAATGGCTCTCGCTCCGGGTGACCTGTACTTTACGCCACAAACGGGCGACCAACAGATAGATATGCGCCATCGCTCCCTTGCAACACAGGTGGGTGGTTCGTTAGGAATCTCGACTCTTTTTAAGACACGATACCGCCAGCTAATACCCGAGGAGGGGCTCGCTGAGTCTGAGCTTATCAAGGCAGCAAATAAGAATCTGCCGAACCTCGATGACGCAAATCGTAATTATGTATGGGAGGTTGTGGCGAGCGAGCTTGTGCAACTTCTATTACGGAACACGCGTTTGCTGGACGCCGTACGCCTTACACCAGGCGCCTTGAGTGTTGAAGTGGCGAGTCGTGCCCGTGAGCTGGTTATGCCTCGTGCAGCTCATATTCCTATGCCTATTGGCAATCCCTCGAGAGTATTAGAGTGGGGGGCTGGCGTTAGAACGGGCATACAGCGCATTAATGAAATGGGCAATCGGATGTGGCACGAAGCCGTTATTCTACACTCTTCGCCATTCGCGTCACGGGTGAATGCCGGAATAGCTGCGGGATTGAGCGTGGAGAATACCTATTGTATAGAAGATGAGAATACGACGGTGCTGGAGCAGTTGACGACTATCCCACAGTACCAGCAGGGATTTGAGGCGGCAATTGTTGATAATGACCTTCCGTCTATGGACGACGATGCTCAAAGGGCGGCCATTAGCCATATCCATGAGCTGCTCATACCCAAGGGCCTCTTTGTCGTACGTGGCTTTAATACGGTTTCCCATGACAAGACACCGGCTTTTAGTCTTATTGATAAAGTGTCAGATGGTTTTACGGTATTAGGCAAATATACTCTTAATATTACGCGGATGGATGGTGTATCTTATCCTGCAAATGCGGCCATTTTTGCCAAAGCATAGCCGTAACAGGCATTGCAGTTATGTATATAAGAGGTTAAGGTAGAAGTATGGATATGCAACAGGCTCAGGATTTATTACACAATACATTTATCAAGATTCTCGTAACCATTTTGATAGCTTTTATCGCCCAGCTGATCGCACGGCATTTTACGGATAGAGTGGTACGCAAAGCAGTTCGGTACCATCGCTATGCCAATAAAGAAGAGGAACGTAAGCGCGAAGATACGCTCGCCGGTATCTTTCATACGCTCGCCGGAGTTATTATCTGGATCATAACGATTATTGTAATTCTGGTTGAACTGCACATTAATCTCGCGGGCTTGGCCACAGGGGCAGGATTGATTGGGTTGATCGTAAGCCTCGGCGCCCAGGGAGCTATAAAAGATTTTCTTGCTGGCCTATTTATTATTATGGAGAATCAGATGCGAGTGGGTGACATCGTTACCCTTAATGCTGCCGGAACAAGTGTTTCGGGTGTTGTCGAGGATATTACCATCCGCATAACCAAGCTGCGCGACCTTGATGGCCGTTTGCACATTGTGCCTAATGGCTCGGCAAGTGTCATTACCAACATGACCTTCCGTTTTGCTAACGTTAATATTGATATTCCGGTTAGTTATGAGGCCGATGTTGATAAAGTGCGCGCAATTGTTAACGAAGTTGGCCACGAAATGAGCACAGATGAAGAGTGGGGCGTGCATATTACCAAACCAATTGAGTTCTTGCGTGTTGATAGCTTTTTGGACTCTGCTATCTCTGTAAAAGCACTGGGTGAAGTTGTTGCCGGCATGCAGTGGGATGTGGCTGGTGAGTTCCGTCGCCGCATACTAACGGCCTTTAATAAAGCAAATATCACCATTCCGTACCCACATGTGGTTGTTGATACCGCTGCTTATGCTCACAAGAGCCACAAGCATGCAGCTTCCGCCAAACGCAAATAAAAATACCTCCCGGTTAGTTGGGAGGTATTTTGTTCTACGCAGAAGTACTATTTAGCGAAGCGCTTCAGGTAGAAAAGGTAGCCGCCAAGGCTCGCGATGAAGGCGAGGGTGAGGGCGCCAGCAGGACCAGTGCTAGGAAGTGGCTGCTCAGGAGCGGCTGGGGCAGGAGTCTCAGTTTTAGGAGTCTCCGGGGTCTTAGGGGTCTCAGGGGTTGTAGGTGCAGGGGTTTCTGGCTGCTCAGGAGCAGGAACAGTTACCTTTACAACGGCTTCTTCACAACCACTCTGCGGGTTGTCGTTTACAGCGGTGTTACCAGTAAAGCAAGCTTTGTTGGTAATAACCATGTCTTTGTCGGCAGTAACTTTAACTTGGTACTGCTTGGTAACACTCTGTTTTGGCTTAATGGTACCGAGGTTCTCGGTAATGGTGCGCTGACTTGCGTTGCTAACCAGCTCAACGCCAGCAGGCAATGTGTCGGTCATAACCGTGTTGGTCATGTCGTTCTTGCCGTCGTCGTTGGTTTGGGCATTACTTACGGTGATAACGTAGGTAAGAATGTCGCCAGGCTTAGCTGCTACAGCGTCGCTCTCGCTGTTAGCGTCAGAAAGTTCGCTTTTGGCGGTAACGTTCTGTACCTTTTTAACAATCTTGCCTTCGGGGTGCCATGCAGAGGCAGTAGCAGGTGCAATGCTCATGCCAATTACAGTGGCAAGGGTGAGGCCAGAAATGGCCAATGCCTTAATAGTACCCATAGGTATTTACTCCTTCGTCTCACGGGGAAGACCGGGTGAGGCTCTCTTATTTACCCTTGTATTGTACACCCATCTGTTATATTAGTCAATATTTGCAGCAAAAAAGCAATAGCTTTATAGGGGTTTGGTTATCCCAGGGACGCCTCGTATAATTTCTTGCCTTATGGCTTTGGCGTCGCTTTTAAACGACGCAAGAGCATGAAATCCGGCCGTTTGGCAGCCGTGCAAAAAGGAGACAAGGGATTTGGGGTTGTATGCTGTTTCTTGGCTGAGCCTTCCTAGAAAGAACAGGGTCCCCCGAAGCTGACGGGCGTTAAAAGTGAGAGGATCCCGCCCCCAAGGGTTCTTATTAGCTGGCATTTCGTCTGTCTCTATAAAAGTGACAATATCTTCAGCAACGTGAAGGGCAGAGATGTCGCTTTCGTCGTTTGTTAAGGGATCGGTGCAGTGGTTGCCAATCACACAAGAATGACAGACTGCGTCTCGTTCGCGAATAGCAACTGTAACCGCTGCGCCATCTTCCATGAGCCCGATGTGTCCCAAAAGAGCGGCTACACCAGACTGTGTCCTGTAGGCATCTTCTGGGCTATTGCCGACCACATCTCTGGCATACTGTTGGCGCGACAAAAGGCCTTCGCCTGGTAGCGGGCTTTTGGCGGCATCAGGGTCAGCAAAAGCGTCCGCCTTAAAAGCTTGAATATGTGCTTCGGCCGTAAGATCAGGATGCGCATACGTTTCTCCGGCAAAACTTACAAGGTGGTGGGCGCGAAGTACGAGAGGATCGGCAGAAAGAGCTGCGACCACTTGGGCAGGAGCTCTTTGTAGGCGTTTTGCTTGCATATCTTCTGGTGTGCCTAGATACTCAGCGGGGACTATAAGTGGTAGATCGTGCATATTCTCTGACATGATAAATTATGGTGAACTATTTATACCATGTACGGGAAGAAACGCAAACAAATTGTGATATATATCACGCTTATGCTTGTGCTATGGTTAAAGCATGAGAACGCAAAAAGCCCTTTTTGCCGCTGGCTGCTTTTGGGGCGTGCAATATTATTTTGACCAGATACCAGGCGTTGTAACCACAACGGTTGGCTACACCGGCGGCACTACCAAGAATCCCACATACGACGAAGTATGCAGCCATACTACGGGGCACGCTGAGGCGCTTTTAATAGAATTCAATCCGCAAAAAGTTACCTATATTACGCTTCTGAAGCAGTTTTTTAGAATGCATGACCCCACCCAGCTTAATCGCCAAGGCCCTGATGTGGGCGATCAGTATCGCTCTGCCATTTTCTTTTTTGATGAAGCGCAAGAAGCAAGTGCTAAAGCCATTCGTCAGGAAGCTCAAGCAAATCACGATAAACCGGTCGTAACAGAGATATCGCCAGCTGGACCATTTTATAAGGCCGAAGCGTATCATCAAAAGTTTACCCAGCGCACAGGTATTGGTATGTGCCATGTGCCGTATAAACCTCTGTAAAACGTGGGCTTAAATGCCCTAAACGTGCTACCATAATAAGGTAATTATGAGGTTTAGCCTTGCGCTGTACTAAAGCTATTATCCCTGTTGCAGGTTACGGAACCAGGCGTTTTCCGGTTACTAAAACAATCGAAAAATGCATGCTGCCTATTGTCAACCGACCGGTTATCGACTATGTGGTTGAAGATTGTGTTAAGGCGGGAATTACTGATATCTATTTTGTGGTAAGCGAAGAATCAACGCAGCTACACGACTACTATCAGCAAAAGCCTCGCGTTGAGGCGTATCTGCGTACTAACGGCAAAGAAGCGCTCATTCCCTTGGTGCAGCCGCCTCAAGATGTGCGTTTTCATTTTGTTACGCAAGATACATCACCGAATGCTTTATATGGTACTTCTATCCCGGTATGGCTATGTCGCGAGTATGTGGAGCCCGGCGAGCATGTGCTGGTGCTTATGGGTGATGACTTTATCTTTCGCACCGACGGCCAATCTGAAGCGGCACGTCTTATGGCCACGGTAGCGACGGATGGCGGTTCGGCGCTTTTGGCAGCCGAAGTTGACCCCTCGCAGGTCAGTAGCTATGGCGTTATTGCTATGAAAGAAGTCGATGGTGCAAATATCTTCAGTCATATCCAGGAAAAGCCTCGACCCGAAGAGGCCGAGAGCAACCTGATTAACATCAGTAAATATCTTTTTGAAGCCCGTTTCTTTACCTATCTTGAGCAGTCCATTCAGCAACACACGGGTAAGGGGGAGTATTATATTACAGATGCCTTGAATGCCTATGTGGAGGCGGGCAATCGCACCTATGTATTGCCAGCCGAGGGCCAATACCTCGATAGTGGCACGGTTGAGAACTGGATAAAAGCAAATCAAGTAGTCTTTGCTGCGGAGCAGGCAAAGGAGGGGCATGGCTCATAAAGTTCTCCTTTTTGACTTCGACGGCACCTTAGCAAATAGCTTTCAGGTGGTGCAGGAAGTGTTCTATGAGCTGACCAACCACCCCCGGATTAATGACGAAGCGGTCATCAGGAAGTTTAGGCAAATGCCTATTCTTAAAGTGGCCAAGGCACTCGGCATTTCGCCGTGGCAAGTCCCACGATTGGTGGTACAGGGACGCAAGGCAATGCAGCGCCGCATGAACGACATCCACCCTTTTGAGGGTATTCCAGAGGTGCTAGAAGCATTGCACAATGATGGCTACAAGATGTTTATCCTGAGTTCTAACAGCGCCCATAATGTGCAGAAGTTTTTAAACACGTACCACTTAGGTGTATACTTTACGCGAGTGTACGGCGGCGTGGGGTTGCTTGGTAAATCAGGGGCAATCAAACGGGTTATGCGTCAGAATGGTTTGCATGCAGAAGATTGTGTGTATGTTGGCGACGAAGCGCGTGACGTAGATGGCGCAAAAAAAGCCAATGTACAAGTAGTAAGTGTAGCCTGGGGCTACAATGACCAGAGCCTTCTTTTGCAGCACGAGCCGGACGTTCTTGTAGAAACGCCCGCTCAGCTCCTTGCTTATATCAAAAATCTGTAAATCTAAGGACATGAAAATCGTGGAAGTAACTATTGATAAGCTGGTGCATGGTGGCCAGGGCCTGGCAACATTGCCGGATAACCGAAAAGTATTTGTATGGGGTGTGCTGCCGGGCGAAAAGGTGACCATCCGGATTATTAAGTCAAAAAAATCATATGCCGAAGCAATAGCCGAGGAAATTATTGAGCCGTCACCAAATCGTATTTCGCCCAAGGAGCAAAATTATTTGGCTACCAGCCCGTGGCAAATTATTCCGCTCAGTAAAGAAAACGAATACAAAAAAGCCATCGTTGACGAACTTTTTACGCACGAGGGAATACGCATTCCGAGCCAGTGGCAGATGGTTGCAGCCGAAAATGAATGGCAGTACCGCAATAAAATGGAGTATAGCTTTTGGGGTGACGAGGCGGGTCTGCATTTAGCCTTGCATCGTCGTGGCTCTCATCAGAAAGAGATAGTAACAGGGAGTGAGCTGGCGATGCCCGCATTAGACCGGGCCGCAAATGATCTGGTTGCCGCCTTGCAGACTACCGACTGTCGTGCGGGTGATCTAAAGACAGTCGTTGTGCGTTGTGATGCCAAGGGTGAAGCTGTTGCCGCATTGTTCGTAAAGCCCACGGAATTTGTTCAGCTTAGCCTACCGTCAACACTTAAAGGGCTGCGCGTGTACCATTCTAACCCAAAGAGCCCGGCAAGTGTGCCAACCGAACTTCTGTACGAACTCGGCGACTGCCAGCTGCAGGACACTCTGTTGGGCCGCACGTTTACTTACGATGTAGACTCTTTCTTCCAGGTAAATATCCCGGTATTTGAGCAAGCGCTCGAACGCATCAAACAAGAATGCGCCGGCATGCCGATTATTGATATGTTCGGTGGCGTTGGGAGTATTGGGTTGAGCGTTGCTGGCAGTGCATGCACCATAATCGAGAGTCATCCGGCTACTGTAGCCATGGCGCGCATTAACGCGCAACAGGCTAGTGATATTTCTGCCGAAGTTATTGAGTCACCGAGTGAAAAAGCGACGGAGTATCTTTCGGCAAACAATGTGCTTATTGTCGATCCGCCGCGTGCAGGTATGCACGCTAACCTTACTGCTGAGATTCTGCGAGTGCGCCCGCCCAAAGTAGTTTACTTAAGTTGCAACCCCGCCACCCAAGCACGCGATCTGGCCTTACTACAAGAAGCTTATGACGTTAGTTCGTTTGAGGGCTACAACTTCTTTCCGCATACACCACATATCGAAACCTTGGCGATATGCACGCGACGTACAACATAAATGGCTGAGATCTCTCGAATTACGCCGTTTAGGGAGCTTCGAGCGGTAGCAGACCCAGAAGACATTAACCCGACTATAAAGGACATCGCTCATGAGCTTGGTATAAGCCTAGGCACCTTGCAGCCGCACCTCACCGAAGAAGACAGAGCACATATAATCCCTTCGTCAGAATTTAAATTGTCGCGTGGTCTTAATGGCAAACGTTTTCCGTTACATATAGCAGAAACTATCATACGCAGGCTAGCCATTCCGCCACCCGCACATTTGGTTCCTATGCCAGTTTTTTGTGCCCGTCGTCCAGCGGATGCGTCGTACGCGAGTGCACGTTCCAGCTTAAAGCGGATGGCATTTGCCTTTGAACGGCAAAAGATAAATAGTATTGGCTCACCTGTGCTTTGTTATAGGTGGCCTCATTTAGAGGAATATGAAAAAAGGCGCCAGCCTGATTACGATAGCGGAATGGCATTTCCCATAGATTTTGACGCCCTTCCTATGTCCGAGGACGACTGTAGACCCCAAAAGATTTTGTATGCGCATATGATTCATGGGTGTTATATTCCTGCCGTAACACGGTGTCATATGTATGAAGCATCACTGGCTGGCGAGGTCTTGGGCCTGGGCGAGAAAACAATTATCCAGAACGTTGAGCAAATGGGCTATCCTCCGACGGACGATGGCTATGTGGCCCTAGCTGCACTTAGCGAAATGTTGCCTGACGTCGCCAGACTCGCCACGCGCTAGTGTCCGGGGCTTGCGTTATCTGCGATAACGTGGTCTTGATATATCGCTAAAGGGCGATTATAATGCCTGCATGATTGAGGCATTGGACCCGCATCTTGGCGGCAAGGACGTAGTGAGCCAGGTAGTTGATGGCGTGCTAGAAGCGGAGCACCCTCATTTACCGTATATGCAAGTGTTTGCTCATGATATCGTCATGCAGGCGGTTGCTGGTGCTCGCCGTCTTGAATATACGAGGGGCAAGGGAGACGCTGGATTATATGAGGCGCTTAACCCCAATGAAATACAAGAAGTGCAGGAGATGTTGGGCACAACCTATGATGCGCTTTCTCACTTTGCAGCCAGCCAGCCGCTCCTGCCTACAACGAGAAAACTTCCTGGCACATTAGTTATGGCTCCGCCTAACATGAAGGTTACAGAGCAGCCGCCAGAGACATATATATCTTCTGCAACGCTCGCTCGCAGGTTCGACAGCCACCCTAGGCATATCGAAATGCGGCTAACCGAAGAATGCCCGGATGAGCTTGTGGCCGTGCGGCTTGGCGCCCGCCAATATGAGTTATGGCATAGTCCATCCACGCAAGAAAGGCTGAGCGAAAAACCGCCACTCAAGGCCATTAAGCCCGAAGAACATCTCACCTTGCGCGAACTAGCGTATCTGCTGGATATTGACCCAAAGCGCTCCAAGGAGCTGCCAAAGCGATTCCCAATAGTTGCCCTAAGCTTGTGCAATGAGTGGGGCTTGGAAGTGGCAAGCGCCACCCACCAAGATGTTGCCGCGGCCTTAATGGAGGCCGTGCAGACTCCATTTGCGCACGCCTCCGACGAGATACTCAAAGCACTTGGCGAAGAAACCGACCTGGCTTTTGCTCGTCGTGCCCTAAGGAAGGGCGGGCACGCTATTCGTAGAAAACGCGTTCACCCTACTAAAAAAGTACGCCAGGGGATGCTGGCAGACCACGTAAGCAAAGAGCAGGCAGACGAGGTGAGAGAAGCCTTTGGTGAGCAAAGTCAGCTACAGTATATGACGCTGAGCGACATAGCTAGGGCTGCCGGAACATCCTTGAGCCAGGTGATACGGAGCCTTACCGCCGAAGAACAGAATTCTTTCGTGCCACAGCACCTGGTACACGGTTTAGGCAAGGCAAACGGTATCGCCAAATGTTTGCCAAAACAGATAGCCCATGACGTTCTGTGGCGCCTCTGTAACGGTCAGTAGCCAGTAAGCTGTAGATCGGTGGGCGATCTTTTGCTATACTTAAAATAACATGGCGTTCAATAATTATTGGAGGGAGCGCTCGCAGCCGTATATGCCTGGCCAGCGAGCAGCATTTAAGGTCAGTCGTAGCAAGATTGAGCTGTTTATGCAGTGCCCGCGCTGTTTTTGGCTTGATGTGCGGCTTAAAATAAAACGCCCCGACGGGCCACCCTTCAACATTAATAAAGCTATCGACGAACTGTTCAAAAAAGAGTTTGACCGCTATCGCGCTGCGGGCGAAAAACACCCGATTATGCTCGAGCACGAACTTGATCTGCTGCCTTTTGCACACGAAAAGCTCGACGACTGGCGCGAGAATTTTGTCGGTGTTCAGTATGTACATCAGCCAACGAATCTGTTGGTATTTGGAGCGGTGGACGATTTGTGGGTCACGCCGGCCGGAGAGGTAGTAGTGGTAGATTACAAAGCCACGGCCAAAGATAAAGAAGTAAGCATTAGTGCTGGCTGGCAAATCAGTTATAAACGCCAAATGGAAGTGTATCAATGGCTATTGCGGGCCAATGGCTTTACCGTGCATCCCACGGGATATTTTGTGTACACGAATGGTCGGATGGATCTAGACGGGTTTAATAATCGACTTGAGTTTAAAACAAAACTGATTCCGTATAACGGCAGCGATGAGTGGGTTGAGCCGACGCTTCAAAAGATGAAGACATGTATGGACGGCGATATGCCGCCAGTTGGCGAAAGTATTATGGGCGGCGAATGTGAGTTCTGTGCCTACGCCCGCCAGCGCACTGAGTTAACACTTAAACACATCCAAAAAGCCAAAAAAGTCTAACAAACGGATGGGCCTAGTCTAAGTACTGGTTTGCTTGCAATGACTGTCTAAATAAAAAGTCAGCCACCTCTTGAATAGTGCCGCTGTTGCGTTGCTCTAGGTACAGCTGTCGCTCACGCAGCTCATGGATATGCATAATATTCTGAGCCTCTTGGCCGCTCCGCTTGTCTTTAAGGAGCATAGAAAGCTCAGCCCGGGGTATTTCCAGCGTATCAATTCTGTCCTGTGGAATGCCACGATACAGCGACGACGAAAGGGCCTGTCGGCTCATCCAGTGCTTAATCTTTTGCTGCTTATTGCGGCTCAGCTGCTCTTTTATCTTTAAAAATATCTCTTGGCGCTGCTCAATGGCAAGCGGCCGTTTGCGCCAACGAGTACGCAGCGCATCAACGGTGAGGTGCGTGTTGCAGGCATCAATATAATAGCGATGCATAATAGTCGGAATAAAAAGGTGGTCAGTCTTGTGCGGACTTAGCGAGTTTTTCCAGCGGCGTTCAAGCAGAATAGACTCGGCTTCATTCAAGTTAAACGTTATCTCGCCAATATCAACCAGCGTTCCGCGGTATGTTTTGCGATGCTGGGTTACGCCGATATTCTCAAGCTTTAAGCTTCGTTCAAAAATACCGTATTCCCACAGGCTGTAGTGCAACGATATAACCTGTTGGATAACTTGCTCAATAGCGCTGATGTCCGAAAGCTCAAGCTGATAGGGCGGTAAATTGGCAAAACGGTAGCGGTGCAAGAATGTCTTCATAGGTGTTACGAGATTTTGTGTAAAAAAGAGCGGCATAAAGTAATCTGGCTGATTATAGGGGATTGCTGCAAGCCGCGGAACAATCCGCAAGTCGCCAAGCATGCGCATGAGTTTTTTATCATGGGCATATACACCCTGCAGTAGGGCGGGGAGTTGTTGTTTATGATGGAGTAAATTATGTATTCGCCTATCTACTTCTTCTTCTGTCAATTGTAGTATACGCAAGTGCGGCTCTAGCACCTCTTTGCTCTCAGTAAAGCCAAGGGGAACTTTGACTACTCTGCCCGTGGAGCGGTTGTCATAGGTAAGAATTGAGTACACTCTAAATTGAGCACCATGATCAATATATTGATAATTATAGTATGCTCCAGGTAGTGGTGAATGAGGATAGTTAGTTTGATTCATGGCAAGAGAGCCTTTTTGCTACCAACGGTCAATGTAATCAATTTCTGCAACCTTAGCTGCAATAAACGTCCGTATTATGTCATCATGCGGCTGGCATGTTGTGCAGATATGTTTGCTGCGCCATAGCTTTTTGAGCTTTTCGGCGTTCAATTCACTTGTCATTTTGTGAATAAAATAATCGTGCAAGTCTAATGGGAGCTGCGGAAAGTCGGCCTTGCTCGGGTCCACATTATTGCGCCAGCGTTCCTGCTCAAGTGCACGTTCCATAAAGCTCATGTCACTGGTGCACTCACCAAGATCAACGAAGATGAGTCGGCCTTGTCTGTCAAAGCCAGTATCCCCAAATTTAAAAGCGTATTCCGCGTATCCATACGACCAGAGTGCGTGGCTTGCGGCGACGTAAGCATCAATGATCTGTTTAAGATACGCAATATCGTCGGACTGCAGGCTTGGCTTAAGCGACAGTTTCTCCAGAATCTCATGGACCATCAACACCTTATCCTGCGTATAAACGATACGCCCAGCACCCCAACGCTTGCCGGGTTGGTCCTGGGGGAGAATATCTTCAACCGATATGAGCTTAGGGTTCCCTAAAAGCTCTAAGAATTGGTTTGGAGCCGTAAAGCGGTGTTCAACCATGGGGGCGATCCGCGCCTTGCCGTTCATAAAGGTTTGTACGCGGGCGGCCAGCACCATTTGCTCGGTCATCGGCCGCTTGCTTGCTGGGCTATTGCGCCTTCCTTTGGCAACTTCAAGCGTCTCCGCCTCGGTAAGCGGAATCTTGAGTACGCTACCGTTGTGCATATCATATACTCTAAATTGTGCCCCGTGGTTAATCTCAGGAAAAGGGATGTATTCCTGAATACTCTGCGAAAAATGATAAAGGCTCATCGATGTTCTCCAAGGTATTGCAATAGAAGTTGGCTCTTAGCGGCACCTACCTCTGATTTAGTTTCGGCAAGCCGCCGCTCGACTTCGATAGATGCAACACTGGCGCTCATAAGCGGGGGCTTATCTTGCAAAAGCAAAACAAGGTCGCTGATAGGTATTTGCAGATTATCAATACGATTACCACTGAATCCGGAGTACATAGTAGTGCGCAATGTCTGCTGGGCAATCCATAGTCTCACGGACTGCTTTTGATTACGGGTTATCAGTGACTTGAGCTGCAGGATGCGCCGTTGCTTGCGTTCTAGTTTTAAGGACTTTCGGCGCCAGTACTTTTGCAGCGACTCCTGGGTAAATGCTTTCTCGCAGGCTTCTGTGTAATATTGATGCAATACCGTTGGCAAGTAGGCGTAATCAACCTTGTGGGCCATTAAAGGGTGTAACCAGTGCTTTTCTTCAAGAATAATTTGAGCCCGTTCAAGGTCGGTGATGTGCTCGGCGGGGTCAATCCAAATCACATCGATCTGGTTGTCTTTGGTGAATCGAATGCCCATATTCTCCGGCTTAAAAACGAACTCAAAGAAACCATATTCCCATATGGCATAATTAAGCTGAATAATTTGTTCAACTAAATCTTTCGCCAGTTTAATATCGGTGCGTGACAGGCTATTCATGTAGGGCACATTTGCCATCTGAAAGTTGTTCCAAAAGGAGGTGACCGTTGTTACCTGATCTTGTGTGTAAAAGATTGGCAGGGTGTACGACGGTGAACTGCCATGGCCAACAGAGGCTGCCGGAATAGGAGCTTGCAGAATACGTAAATTACCCAGTTTGTGCATAAAATCGTCATCGCGGCCATATGCGCCCTGGATCATATTGAGCAGAGAATTATTGTACTGCCGGACGTCATGTGTGCGTTTTATAGCCAGTTCGTTAAGCTCTTCTTCGGTGTCGTATGTTGCAATGCGGGACAAAGGCTCGCGGATTACCTGAGCAGTCTCGTGAAACTCTAGCGGCACTTTTATAACGCGGCCAATAGGCTGATCGCGGTGATCATGAATGGCGTATACCCTAAATTGCGCGCCATTGCCAATAAAGTGATATTTGTAAAAGATGCCGTAAATGGGTTTGTGATGGGTGGTTTGGTGATGTGCCTGCATATGTTTATAACCGGTCAATGTAATCAATTTCACTCACTGTAGTCGAAACAAAAGCAGCAATGGTGGTCGTTTCGGAATTACACATTGTACACTCGTGCTTAGTGCGCCAGCGCTTGGCGAGCTCTGCTGGAGTCAGCGCGTCACTCATAAGCTGAACGTATAGCGGCTCCAGTTCACCCGGCATCTTAGGGAAGTCGGTTTTGTGGGGGTTGATGTTATCTTGCCACCAGCGCTCTTCGAGCGCGCGTTCCAGGAAAGTGCTATCGCTGGTAAACTCGCCCAAGTCAACTGTCCGCAAACGTCCTTTAGCGTCTAATCCCATATCGCCGAGTTTAAAAACGTACTCGCCATAGCCGTATTCCCAAAGCGAGTAAACGTGCTGGATGTAGTCTTCTATGAGCTTTGTAAATCGCTTTTTATCGCGCGTCGAAATATTTGATTGGTCACGTAAATATGCCAGCCAATGCTTAACAATATCAAGCTTGTCTTGTGTATATACCACGCGGCCCGGCCCCCATTTTTTAAAGGGAGTATCTTCGGGGAGAAGGGTGTTGCTGTTAAGCACCTGGGGATTCCCGAGCAGTGCTAAGAAAGGGGCGGGGTTAAGGAATTGGTGGTCAACCATGGCCGGAATGCGCGCCTTACTGTTCATGAATGTCTGCACGCGAACATCCAGTGTGGCAATTTCTTCGAGCGTTCCGTGAATAACGTTGTGCCGTTGCTTAGCAACAGCAAATGTCTCGGCCTCGGTAAGCGGAATCTTCAGGACACGGCCATTATGCATGTCAAATGAATGGAACTGTGCTCCGCGTCCTAGTTTGATAAAAGGCAGATTGCTCATCCGATGTACCCTCCAGGTTAATCCCCGAACATAATGTGAAACTTAAATTATGATACCACACGTATTTGGTGGTCAAAGTGTTATAATAAACGTATATGATGAAGTATTATCAAAAGTCCTCGCGCTCCTCATCGCGCAGTTTTATGCGTTTTGCACCACACGCCACCGATAAATACCACAAGGACTAGATATGTTAGATATTCAATACATTAGAGACAATGCAGCTGGCGTGACCGAAGCCGCTGCCCAAAAAGGCTATCCGGTAGATATTGACGAGCTCCTTCAGCTTGATACCCGCCGCCGCGAACTGGTAACCCACATTGAGGGTATTCGTTCCGAGCGCAACGAACTAGCCGCCAAGCTTAAAAAGGGCAAGCCGTCACCAGAAGATATCGAGCTGGGAAAAGGTTTTAAAACCAAGCTGGCCGCATTAGAGACCGAGCTTGAACCGGTAGAGCAGCGCTATAGTGATCTGCTTCGTGCCGTGCCAAACATGCCGCTCGCCGATGTGCCGGTGGGCAGCACCGAAGATGAAAATGTTGTAGCGCGGACCGTGGGCGAAAAACCTGTTTTTGACTTTACGCCAAAAAACCACTGGGAAATTCTGGAACCGCGCGATCTTATCGACAAAGAGCGAGCTGCAAAGATTGCTGGCAGCCGGTTTGCGTATCTAAAAGGTGGCCTGGTTCGGATGCAATTTGCCATTGTGCAATTTGTAATGGACACATTGGGTGACGAAAAAGTGCTCCAAAAGCTTATTGAGCAGAACGGCCTTAGTATTCCGGCCAAGCCTTTTACGCCAATAATTCCGCCGGCAGTGCTGCGTACCGAACCGTACGTTGCTTCTGCCCGCCTTAACGCCGCCGAAGTTACCTATAAGCTTGAGGGCGACGATTTGTGGCTCAACGCCAGTGCCGAACATACGCTCTGCACAATGTACTGGAATGAGATTCTGCCAGAAGAAGAACTTCCCGTTCGTTACATCGGTTATAGCTCAAGTTTCCGCCGCGAAGCTGGAACCTACGGTAAGGACACCGAAGGGATCTTCCGGTTGCATCAGTTTGATAAGCTCGAAATGGAGATTTTCAGCACTGCCGAAGCGGGCGTAGAAGAACATCGCTTTGCGTTGGCTATCCAGGAGCATCTTATGCAGCAACTTGGCTTACCGTATCAAGTGCTCCAAAAATGTACCGCAGATATCGGAAAACCGAATGCCAGCGGTTTCGATATCGAGGTATGGTTCCCCGGCCAGCAAAAATACCGCGAGACCCACACTGCCGATTACATGACCGATTACCAGGCGCGCGACCTCAAGACCCGCTATCGCAAAACGAGCGGCGGGGATGTGCAGCTTGTGCATACCAACGACGCAACCGCGTTCGCATTGAGCCGCAACATGGCCGCCATTGTCGAGAACTACCAAACGGCCGATGGACACATTGTTATTCCAACCGTGCTTCGTCCTTACATGGGCGGGCAAGAGCAGATATAACTAAAAGGAGGGTGCATATGATCCAACAACTGGAAATCAGCGGGGTGCACATGCAGGTCGGTGATGACTTGCGCAAATACGTTACAAGGAAGATCGGTAATCTCGACCGATTTGTACCGCCTGCCAGCCGCCAAAGCCTCCATGTCCACGTACTCCTTAAAGAAACAAATAAAAAGGGTGGCAAAGAATGTATTTGCGAAGTTGTGGCCACATTGCCTCACGAACAAATCACCCTCAAAGAAGGCACCATGAATATCTTTGCCGCCGTAGATATTACCGAGGCCAAGTTACGCGCGGCCTTCAAGAAGTACAAAGCCACACACGGCAACCCGCGCCTTCACCAGCGCGTCATTGCTCGCCTGAAGCGCCAGCCGGCACAGGCATAAAACAGGCACAAAACAAGCTGCGAACGACTCGGATAATGCCAAGCTGAGGGTACGCTGTAGAAATGCGAGAAAAAATGCTCGCGTTCTCTTCGATAAGGCGTTACAATAAATCAATATGCCGATTGAAGCAAAGGGAGAATAAGGACGAAATTGCCATGAATATTGCCTGGAAGAAAGTATTAGGTGACCCACAGGCCAAGACCATCAAGCGTCTCCGCAAACGGGTTCGAGTTATCAATGACTTAGCTGACACATATAAAAAGATGTCAGATAAGCAGCTTAAGGAGCAAACCGCTCAGTTGCGCAAGCGCCTCGAAAAAGAGTCGCTCGATAAAATACTACCCGACGCGTTTGCTGTTGTTCGCGAAGCAGCCACTCGCACGTTGGGCCAACGCCACTTCGATGTGCAGTTAATTGGTGGTATGGTTTTGCACGAAGGCAGTGTTGCCGAAATGAAAACCGGTGAAGGTAAAACATTGGTCGCAACAGCGCCAGTGTACCTTAATGCAATTACCGGCAAGGGTGTGCATGTTGTTACGGTAAACGACTACTTGGCGCAGCGCGATGCCGGTTGGATGGGGCAGGTGTACCACTTCTTGGGGCTTACCACGGCAGTTATCGTTGCCGATCACTCTTATCGCTATGACCCAGAGTATGAAAACACCGATCACGAAGATCCACGCATGAAGCGCCTTAGGCCCTGTACCCGCCAAGAGGCCTACGAATCTGACATCACCTACGGGACAAATAATGAGTTTGGCTTTGATTATCTTCGTGACAACATGGTGCACGACACGCAACAATTGCGCATGCGCGAGCTACATTACGCTATCGTTGACGAGGTCGACTCTATTTTAATTGACGAAGCTCGTACCCCATTGATTATTTCGGCACCAAGCGTAACCACTGGCAACGCGTATGCACAGTTTTCTAAGGTAGTTCGCCAGCTTAATGGCGATGACCATTATGAGGTAGACGAAAAACGTAAAACAGTGATTCTTACCGACGAAGGCGTCGAAAAAGTAGAGAAGATCCTTGGCGTCGATAATTTGTACGCTACCGAAAACATCCGCACGATTTACCACCTGGAGCAGGCTCTTCGCGCCCAGGCGCTGTTTAAGCGCGATAAAGATTACGTAGTAACCAAAGAAGGCGAAATCGTAATCGTGGACGAATTTACTGGCCGTTTGCTTAAGGGTCGTCGCTACAACGAAGGTTTGCACCAGGCCATCGAGGCTAAAGAAGGTGTAGAAGTGCAAGAAGAGTCCATGACCTTGGCAACGATTTCGTTCCAGAACTACTTCCGTCTATACGAAAAACTGGCCGGCATGACCGGTACAGCAATGACCGAAAGCGAAGAATTCCACCAAATCTACAAGCTCGAAGTGGTAGAAATTCCTTCAAACCGCAAAGTTGCTCGTATTGACCGCCCCGACCGTATATATAAAAACGAGCAGGCTAAGTTCAAGGCCATTATTAAAGAGGTGCAAATGCTGCACACCAAGGGCCAGCCAGTGCTTATTGGTACCGTTTCTATCGAAAAGAACGAGCTACTGAGCAACATGCTTACCAAGGCTGGTATCCCTCACCAGGTGCTCAACGCCAAAAACAACGAGCGAGAAGCAGCCATCGTAGCCAAGGCAGGTGAGCCTGGCGCTGTAACCTTGGCTACTAACATTGCTGGACGTGGTACGGACATTGTGCTTACCGACGAAGTCAAGAAGCTTGGCGGTTTGTTTGTACTCGGTTCTGAGCGCCACGAGTCCCGCCGTATCGACAACCAGCTGCGTGGTCGTTCCGGCCGCCAGGGTGACCCAGGTGTAACCCAGTTCTTCGTAAGTACCGAAGACGACCTTATGCGCATCTTCGGTGGGGATCGCATCGGTAATCTCATGGCCCGGCTTAATGTTGACGACGAAACACCCATCGAGAACCGCATGATCTCTAAGAGCCTCGAAGGTGCTCAAAAGAAAGTCGAAGGCTTCCACTTTGACCAGCGTAAACACGTGGTGCAGTACGATGATGTTATGAACCGTCACCGCAAAGCTATTTACGCTATGCGTAAAGAAGTGCTAAACAGCGACGACATCAGTAAGCGTATCAAGGCTCTCATTACCGAAGAGATTGACGCTATGGTTGGCTCGCCAATGCTTACTTCGGACAAGTTTGAAGACATTGTGCGTGAGATATTCCCATTTGACGAAGAAACCCTCGATCGTTTATTTGATTCACCATCTGACACCTTTGGTAAAGCGCTTACTGAAGCAGCTATGGAAATGTATGAGGCCCGCGAGACTGCCTTTACGCCAGAGATCATGCGCAAAGTAGAGCAGGATATATATCTGCAGTTACTTGATAGTCTTTGGATGCAACACCTCGAGAACATGGACCACTTGCGTGAGGGCATTCACTGGTCGGCTGTTGGCCAGCGTGACCCACTCGTAGAATACCGCCGTCAGGCTCAGCTGCTCTTTGATGATATGCAAGCCACTATGCGCCACGATGTTATCCGCACACTGTTCCATGCCCAGCCAGTAGACCCTGACTCACTTGATCGGCCGGTCGAGACCGAGCTAACTCGCGCGGCTCACAGTTCAGTCAGCAACGCCAACCGTATTATAGAAGGCGAGACCGAGTTCAGCGAAGACGACTTTAGCTCTGTAAAAAAGAAAGAGCCTGTCAAAAAAGTCGCTCAGCCAGGTACGCGTAAAAAGGCTCGCAAAGCCGAGCGCCAGCGTAAAAGCAAAGCACGCAAACGCAAATAAAAATCCAATACAGAGGTAAAAGAGGGAACAAACGCGAACATGAAACACACAGTCACCGAAGTCACGCTAAAAAATGGCGCCAAAGGCCTACTGATTCATATCCCCGATGCCACCGTCATGAGCGTGGAGTTCAACTTTCGGGCTGGTGACTACTTGGTGGAAGAAAAAAAGTGGGAAACGCCCCATCTTATGGAGCATATTCTGCTTGGTGCAAACGAGCGCTACACTAAATCACGTATCTTTCAGGCTGAAATTGAAAGGAACGGAGCGTACAGTAACGCTTCAACAAGTGCGTACGACATTACTTATGATGCTGAATGCGCCGATTTTGAATGGCAACGAATAATCGAGCTGATGCTTTTGGCCATTACTAAACCACTTTTCTTAAGCGACGAATTTGATGCAGAAGTAGGCAACGTTCGCGAAGAGCTAACCGCCCGATCTAACAATCACTTCCGGCATTTAAGCTTGGCGCTGCGTGAGAACTTTGGCTTTGTGGCTAAGACCGACCAGGAACGTCTCAAGCTTATGAGCAACGTTACCGTTGAAGATGTGCGAGCGCACTATCAACGCACACATACCACTAAAAACATGCGTTTTGTCATTGCTGGTAAGCTTACGCCGCAACGTCAGGAAGAGCTGCTTGCGATGCTTGAAGCTACTGACTTACCACGTGGCACCACGCGTTTGGCTTTGCCAGACGAAAAGCCTGTGGCGCAGTCTGAGCCAATTTTTATCCATAACGAAACCGTTAAAAACGCCTATTTTTACATTGATAGCTTTATGCGTCGGCGCATGACAGATCCTGAGGCGGACGCACTCAGCTTGGTAAACACCATGCTCACCGAAACTATGTACTCTAAAATATTAGGCACAGCACGGGAACGCGGCCTCGTATATGGCATGAGCAGCGGCTACGGCCAAACCAAACTGAGTAGCAACTGGTGGTTTGGCGCCCAAGTCTCGCGCAAGAATGCCAGGGAGCTTTTCGACATCGTTACCTATGAGCTACAGAATGTATTTAAGGGCGAAATTGCCCAAGCCGACATTGATGCAGCCAAAGCATACAGTCTGGGCCGTTTTCAACGTAGCGCACAGACTGTTTCTGGCACGGCAGGCGGTTACAGCGGTCGCTATTTCTTTGACGGGCAAATTGACGATTACTACAAAGTGCCTGAACGTATTGAAGCAATTACCAAGGACGCAATTGTTGATATCTCAAAGAATCTTTTTGCCGAAAAGATATGGGGCCTAGGTGTGTTGAGCAACTGTGAACGCAGCTTTGTTGATGAACTCCAGGCGCAAATTGCTCCTCTCTGGCCAAAAAAGTAGAAACTACAATAGACGCTTGCAATAGTAAAGTGGTAATGTCGTATCTATAGTTTGTTAAAACAGATATGATAGTTCCAGAAGTAAAGCCGTTTTCAGAAGTTCCACCTCTCCCTCAAGATGTTGAGGCGCGTATTGCCGTGTACCAAAAGCAACAGGAGCTTCTCCAGCAAGAAGTTGCTCATCGGCATAGTGATCGCGTACAGGCTAATGCCGATGCCGTGCATTCTTCGGCAGCAGCAGTTGATGTTATCTTTGACTACTATCGTCGGGAATTGCCAGATTGGGAAAGGTTCTTGGAAGAAGATTCACGGCTCACCTCTGATGTACATCTGGCGGCAGCAAATACGAGCCAAGAACGATCTGCATCAAAAGGGCAGTGGATTCGAGATTTGGGCCGGCTTCTCTGCAGGCCTCTTGCCGCATTCCGCTCCAACTAGAACCGCAGCTACGCATCCCGGCAACATTGACGCAAAGTCAACAAAGACAGCTCCACAGAAACGCCCCCGATGTCTATAGGGTATAATAAGGACATGGAGTCCTTCAGCCAGCAAGCAGCTACCGTTCAAACCGAGATCTATCGCGCACTTGGCCGATTGCATTTTGAAGAACTGGCCGAGAAAGAGCAGGAGCTGGCTAAAAAAATGGCTTCGCCGCATTTTTGGAGCAATCCGCACAAGGCGCAAGAAATAGCTAAGCAGCACGCTAAGCTCACGAGTCGTTTGGAACCCTGGCGCAAGATAAAATCAGACATTGATACTATCAAAGAAATTGCCGACATGGACGATCCAGACATGCTGGCCGACCTCGAGACCCAACTCGACGGGGTAAATAATGCCTTTATAGCGCTCAAAGATGAGCTGCGTTTTTCGGGGCCGCATGATGATTCTGCCGCAATCGTGAGCATTTACGCCGGGGCAGGTGGAACGGATGCGCAGGATTGGGCGCAAATGCTTTTACGAATGTATGTCCGCTGGGCGGAGTCACATCATATGCAGGTGGTTACCATTGACGAGTCGGCCGGCGACGAAGCGGGTATAAAGAGCGTAACTCTCGAAATTGATGGCCCTTTTGCCTACGGACGGCTCAAGGGCGAACACGGCGTACACCGTCTCGTCCGCCTCAGTCCTTTTAATGCTGACAATTTACGTCAGACAAGCTTTGCCAAGGTGGATGTTTTGCCGCGGCTAGATGATCCGGCGGAACTGGTAATCGACGAAAAAGACCTGCGCATTGACGTATACCGCAGCGGTGGTCATGGCGGCCAGTCGGTGAATACGACTGATTCAGCCGTGCGCATTACGCATCTTCCAACAGGCATTTCAGTAGCCATTCAAAACGAACGCTCACAGCTTCAGAACAAAGAAATGGCGATGACAATTTTGCGGTCTCGGCTGGCACAAATGCAAATGGAGCAACACCAAGAGAATATCCAAAAACTCAAAGGGCCGAACCAGTCGGCAGAGTGGGGGAACCAAATCCGCAGCTATGTACTGCACCCCTACAAGCAGGTAAAAGATTTGCGTACGCGATATGAAACTACTGATGTGCAAGCTGTACTCGACGGCGGCATCGACCCGCTTATTAACGCCTACCTAGAACACACGCTTGGTCAGCATTAAGACGCAAGGTATACTGAATACGTGATCAGTGAGAAATTTATTCTTTTAGGCGCGGTATTTAATATTATCGGCAGTACCGGCTATGTCTTCGATACCCTTAAGGGCAAGACGCGGCCAAATCGCGTAACTTGGTTCTTGTGGGCACTGGCGCCTTTAATCGCTTTTGGCGCCGAGTTGCGGCACGGAGTGAGTATACTCCAGGCGCTCATGACTTTTATGGTTGGCTTTGGCCCTTTAATGATTTTTCTTAGCTCTTTTGTTAATAATAAATCAGTATGGAAGGCCACACGCTTTGACTTTATATGTGGCGGCTTATCGCTCTTGGGGCTGGCGCTATGGTGGCTGACCGGCAGTGGCTGGCTAGCTATCCTCTTTAGCATAGCGGCCGACGCATTAGCTGCTGTGCCGACCTTGGTAAAATCATACAGCCACCCAGAAACAGAGAGTTGGCGCGTTTTTATGTACGGCTCAATAAGCGCAGCCATCACCCTGCTGGCAATTGACACATGGGATTTCGCTCATGCCGGATTTCCTCTTTATATTCTTACTATTTGTCTGGTGTTCGTCGTTCTTATTAGATACAAGATTGGTGTGCGCTTACGTCCTGTGCCTATCCGGCAGGAAGAGTCTAGCGAAGCGTAAATATTTGTTCCATGGGGCGGTATTATACATTTTCAAAAGATGCGCTACTTCAGCCCCGGGAGTTGCATGCGTTACAGAATCCGCCTGCCGGGTATAGTGATATAGAGAATAGCCTGCATGTTGTTGCGGAGGTCTGGAAAGTCGCTATCAGTGACGCAACAAAAGAGCGCTGGCATAGAGCACTTCATTGGTCACGAGCGTTGGATATGTTACTTGACGAGTCAGATGTCGCCGACCCCTTGGACCACTACCTCCATCTGACTGCTGCACTTTCACCCGATCCGTGGATGCCAAATAGCGAAACAAGTCGCATTGTCCCAGACGCCTGTACATGGGCGAATATAACCCGAGCAAGCTTTGAGGACGGTGACGTATCTAATGAACATCGCCGCCAAATGCATGCTACAGCGATTACTTTGGGCAAGGTAAGCACTAATAAGCAAACTACAACTACCATAAAGGAGTATATTCGCACCTGCAAAGCCGAAGGTGCGCTGGTGGCCGATATGCTTATGGACTGCATGGCCGACGATGAACGTCAGGCGCCGCGGGCTGAACCTATGCGAGAATACTTCCGGCAATGGGGTAAGGTAAATACGCTCGCCGATTCCAAGGACGACTTTGTTGAGGATGCAGCAAATGGCATAGTACAGGTGCCTTGCGATGATAAAACGTTCGGTATCCTTAAACGTGCCGCAACCTGGCAAGAGAACAAGCTTTTTCTTTGTTGGCCAAAACGTACCACGCAAGCCGCACAGATGTTGACATCTTTACATAAACATTGACATTTAAGCAATAAAATGCTAATGTTAATAGTGTTCTACAAAGATAAAAAGGAGAACAAAAACAAAATGACAAAACACATTAACGTCGTAGCATTCGAAGAGCCTAAAGATGGTTACCACATTATTGTACATCTCAGGCGAGAAACCTGACGTACCTTGTAACCAGATGTAACAATCTAAATACCAGCCCCAAATAAAGGGCTGGTATTTTTTACATACCTTCGCGCTGGCGGTCAATTCTGCTATAATAAAGCTAATGATTTTGTTAGACAGGGTAACAAAGACCTATGGTAAACACGCAACGCCTGCTCTTGACCGAGTAAGTTTGCACGTTGAGCCTAAAGAATTCGTAATTGTCGTGGGGCAGAGCGGAGCGGGTAAAACCACACTCCTACGCCTCTTAACCCGCGAAGAAAAACCAAGCAGCGGCAAGATAATCGTCGGCGGTATCGACTATGACAAGCTGCGCGACCGTGAGATTCCTTTGCTGCGCCGTAAAATTGGTGTCGTTTTTCAGGATTTCAAATTATTGCCTAATCGTACCGTTTTTGAGAATGTGGCTTTTGCTCTTGAGATAGTTGGTATGGGCCGATACGAGATTAAACATACCGTGCCCAAGGTGCTGGATATCGTTAACCTTCGCGGCAAGGAAAAGCGTATGCCTTACGAACTTTCGGGCGGTGAACGTCAGCGTGTGGCGATTGCGCGTGCTATTGTACGTCAACCCAAAATTCTTATTGCCGATGAGCCAACAGGTAACCTTGATCCTAAGCATGCCTGGGACGTTATTGATGTGCTCGAAAAAATCAATCGCTACGGCACTACGGTACTGCTAACGACACACAATCAGGCAATCGTTAATAAGCTTAAGCGTCGTGTGGTAACTATTCAGCACGGAACAATCGCGAGCGACAAAGCTTCTTCCGGGGAGTATGTGCTATGAGCAAGCATCATCGACAGCATCGCCGCCTTATAACCTTTGGCCGCATTATCGGCATGGGTATAACCAATTTTGTGCGCAATGCTTGGCTGGCTATGGCTGCTATGGCTGTAATGGTAGTTACCCTGACGATAGTTCTTTTTTCTGTGGTAACAAGTGCTACTTTTAATAACACCATTCAGCAGATTAACGACAAAATCAAGGTGTCTGTGTACTTAGATGATGCTGTTACGCAGGATCAGGCAAAGGACCTCATGCAGCGCCTTACCAAACTGCCGCAAGTAAAGAGTGTTTCATATGTTTCCAAAGACGAGGCTCTTGCAGAGTACCGTGCCGAAAATGCTAAGAGCCAGGAGCTTTTGCAGGCGGTAAGCGAAACGGGCAACCCGTTGCCGGCCAGCATCGAAATAGACCCGGCCGACCCCAGTAATATTGCCCCTATTAAGGCTTTTCTTGATCGCCCTGAGAACGTAAAGCTGCAAGATGCCCAGGCTGGCACGTCGTATTCCGGCGACCGAAAACAGGCAATTGATAAGATCGCGCATGCCACAAATATTCTGCGCCAAGCTGGCTTTGTGGCAGTCATTGTGTTTGCGGTTATCTCGGTGCTTATTATCTTTAATACCATACAAATGGCTATCTTTAACCGCCGCGACGAATTGACTATTATGCGTTTAATGGGGGCGGGGACATGGTTTATCCGCGGGCCATTTGTAGTCGAGAGTATAGTGTACGGCATTATCTCCGCATTCATCTCCATCGGAATCATTAAGCTGCTGTTTGTCGCCTCGTCGTCGACACTACAGGCAAGCAGCTTGGGCCTTTTGGACATTAACTACTCGGCCCGATATTTCCACGAACACTTTTGGATCCTTTTGCTCTTGCAGCTAAGCGTTGGTATACTAATAGGTGCTGTATCATCTGTTGTAGCGACCCGACGATACCTTAAATTCAAGGTTAAGCGATAAGACCGGCTTGTTTAACACATCTTTCCATAGTAAAAAAACCTCGCGGCAGCGGGGGCATTTATAGACAAAATAGGGCGGTATATGGTATGATTAGTAATAGCGTAAGCATTATAAAAATGAAACAAAAATATATGCACACTACTGCTCAAAACTACAAAAAGAAACTTTTTATACAGCTTCCTGTACTCCTTGTGGCAAGCCTGCTTGTTATTGCAGGGGCAAGTTTTCCGGCGGCTCGAGCTGACACAATCGAACAGCAAATTAAGGCTCTTCAAGCAGAAAATGCTGCCAACCAGAACGCAATAAATAATCTGCAAAGCCAGGCGGTCAGTTACCAGGACGCTATTAATCACCTAAATGCCCAAATAAGCCTATTGCAGGGGCAGATTAATGATAACTCAGCCAAGCAACAGGCACTCCAGGCGCAAATTCAGCAAAAACAAATTGAGCTGGACCAACAGCGTAAGGCACTTGGCCAAGATATTAAGTCAATGTACGTCAACGATGACATGTCAACGGTCGAGATGCTTGCCACAAGCCGTGACCTCAACCATTTTGTTGACGCTGAAACATATCGTAGCGCCGTTCAGGCCCGTATTCAGACTGCGCTGGCTGACATTGCTCGCATCCAGGGCCAACTTAAGAGCCAAAAGGATCAAGTTGCTCAGCTCCTTTCGCAGCAACGTAACCAGCAATCGCAGTTAGCTTCTGCCCGTGGCGAACAGAATCGCTTGCTGTCGCTCAACTCCGATCAACAGGCGGCTTACAACCAAAAGACTAAGGCGAACCAAGACAAGATTGCTTCGTTGGTAGCTGAACAGCTGCGTCTTAACAGTGCAGGTGCCAAAGGGCCGCTCACCAGCGACCCAACAAATGGCTACTACCCATACGCCAATTGGCCATTCAGCATGAGCACTGCCCCAGGGTGTGTTGATGGCGACGGTCCTGACCGCTGGGGTTATTGTACTCGTCAGTGTGTTTCCTACGCCGCTTGGGCCGTAGAACGTTCCGGCCGCACAGCGCCCACATACTATGGCAATGCAAAGAACTGGGTAGCGGCAGCCCGCAGCCAAGGTGTTCCGGTATTTACTTCCGACCCACAGCCGGGCGATGTGGCAATTAGTACGGCCGGTACTTGGGGCCATGCCATGTATGTCGAAAAAGTTTCTGGTGACATGATTTATGTATCGCAGTATAACGCCAGTCTTACCGGCGAATACTCCTTACAGTGGCGTCAGTGGGGTGGTTATTACTTCTTGCGATTCCCTTAAGGAAAGCTGAACATCCAAACAGCAAAGATAAGCCATCGCCCAAAAAGCGGTGGCTTATTCCGTGTATTTAGGCCTATAATAGACGCTAGCGATACATAAAAAGGTGATTAACGTGCAAAAACTCCGTGATGGTCTCCACCGTATTGGTGGATCAAAAAGAATAGTTCATATTGTAATTGCGGCGGTTGTGCTGCTTGCTACATTTAACGCAGGCATTTTAGTAGGCAACGGATCAATCCAGGTAGGTAAGATGGCCTCTCAGAACGGCAAGCTGCCGGGTGCCCTGGACTATGCCAGCGTCAACGAGGTTTACCAGGCTCTTAAAACCAACTACGATGGAAAGCTAACCCAGCAGCAGCTCTTAGACGGCTTAAAGGTAGGCCTGGCTGAGGCCACGGACGACCCATACACGCAATACTTTAATACCAGCGAAGCTAAGAAGTTCAACGAGCAGTTGACAGGCTCCTTCTCGGGCATCGGCGCACAGTTGGGGCAAAACGACGATAAAGCGCTCGTGGTGGTTGCCCCTATTAGTGGTTCGCCTGCAGAAAAGGCCGGCCTCAAAGCAGGCGATATCATCACAGGTATAAACGGTAAAACTACCACTGGTATGTCTATTGATGAGGCGGTTAGCCGAATCCGAGGCACAAAAGGTACTGACGTTACCTTGGCTATCGTGAGAGATAGTAGCGATATGAAGCTGACTATTACACGCGACGAAATCACCGTGCCAAGCGTGGAGTACAAGATTCTGGATGACAACATTGGCTATATTCAGATCAGTCAGTTTAGCGACGATACTATCCGCCTGGCTTCTGACGCCGCTCAAAAGTTCAAGGATGCTGACGTGGACGGAATAATTGTAGACTTGCGCGATGACCCGGGTGGATTACTCGACGCGGCTGTAGGCGTTGCTAATTTATGGCTTCCAAAAGGCCAGACAATTCTGCAAGAAAAACGTGGCGGCCAAGTTATTCAAACGTATGCCTCAGAAACAACTAATCCTCCGCTTAAAGGTATTCCAACAGTTGCGCTTATAAATAACGGCAGTGCTAGCGCGGCAGAAATATTAGCTGGCGCTTTGCGCGACAACAATACGGCAACATTGATGGGCGAAAAGAGCTACGGCAAGGGCAGTGTGCAGCAAATTCAGCCCTTTAAAGACGGCAGCCAACTTAAGGTTACTATCGCTCGCTGGTACCGTCCTAACGGCCAGAATATAGACAAAAAAGGCATTAATCCAGACAAAACTGTCACCCTTAGCGAAGAGCAGGCCAAGGCGGGCACAGATACGCAGAAAGATGCAGCCCTGGAGTTCCTGAAGCAACAGTAGTAAACAGGGCTACGCGAGGGCGTAATAAGCCCTTAAAAGTGTGTATTTCGCTTGCGCTGGTGGCCGGATTTAAGCTATTATTGAAAAAACGGATTTCAGAGAGAAGAGGGAACTGGTGTCAAGACCGACGAAATATGTGTTTGTTACTGGTGGTGTGCTTTCCGGCCTTGGCAAAGGCATCACCGCGGCCTCAATAGCTAACGTTTTAAAGGCCCGAGGACTACAGGTAAATATTCAAAAATGTGACCCGTATCTAAATGTTGATGCTGGCACGCTGAATCCCCGCGAGCATGGCGAGTGCTTTGTCACTAAAGATGGCGCCGAGACTGATCTGGATCTGGGTCACTACGAGCGTTTTATAGATGAAGAACTAACCCAGGCAAGCTCCTTGATGAGTGGGCGGGTGTTGCGTCGCGTTATAGACGATGAACGTGCCGGTAAATATGGCGGTCAGTCAGTGCAAATTGTGCCGCATGTTATGAATGCTATTCAAGATTATATCGTCGAAGCGGCTAAGGGCTTTGACGTGCATATTGTTGAAATTGGCGGCACTGTAGGCGATCTTGAAAGCCTGAGCTTTATTGAGGCGATTCGTGAGTTGGGCGTGCGGGTTGGCCGCGAAAATTGTCTTTACGTTCATGTGGTGTATCTGCCTTATCTTGGGGCAAGTAAAGAGATTAAGACCAAGCCAGCACAGAACGCCGTGCGTGAGCTTCGTGGTTTGGGTATCGCACCCGATCTATTGGTGGCCCGCAGCGAAGACGCTTCAAACCCAACCGTTAAGGGTAAGTTGAGCCTCTTTACCGGCGTAGACGAAGATGCCATTGCCTTACTGCCTAATGCCCCCAGTATTTACGAAGTGCCAGTTACGCTCGAGGACTCTGGTGTGGCTACGGTTATCTGTAAAAAGCTTGGACTACCTGCTGCTAAAGCCGATCTAAAGGCCTGGCGCGAAATGGTACGCAAAGCTATGACACGGCATGCTCGTACGGTACATGTTGGTGTGGTGGCGAAATATCTCGACAATCAGGATACCTACATGTCGGTGTTCGAGGCTCTGCGCGCTGCTGGCTGGCAACATAATGTGGGAGTAAAGATCTCTTGGATTGATGCAGAGGCCCTGGGCAGCAAAAGCGATATGAGTGAGCTTAAAGATGTTGACGGTATCCTGGTGCCCGGCGGATTTGGCGAGCGCGGCATCGAGGGCAAGATTAAGGCTGCCACCTTTGCACTCGAAACTGGCAAACCATATTTGGGCCTTTGCTTAGGAATGCAAATGGCTGTTATTGCCGCCGCGCGCCGCGCGGGCCTTACGGATGCTAATTCTACAGAATTTTCTCTGGGAACCGAGCATCCCGTTATTCACACAATGGAAGGTCAAGCGGGCAAGGAGAATACGGGGGGCACAATGCGCCTTGGTGACTATCCGTGCATGCTCGCAGAAGGCAGCCTGGCAGCAAAGTTATATGGCAATCACGAGATTGTTGAGCGTCACCGCCATCGGTATGAATGTAACAATAATTTCCGCGACCAATATGAGTCGTGGGGCATTCGGGCAGTAGGATTCTCACCCGACCACCACTTGGTAGAGATAATTGAAGCACCCGATCATCCGTTCTTCATTGCCTGTCAATTCCACCCCGAGTTCAAGTCCCGACCCAACCGTGCCCATCCGCTCTTCGGTGGCTTTATAGATCACTTGCAAAACCAACATAAATAAGGTAGTTTTAGCAGTATGGATACCACCGATCAACACGCCGCTCACGCAAAGCGAATTCTCCTCGTAGAGGATGACGATGCGCTTGCAGGCGTTTATCTTGTTCGATTACAGGCCGAGGGTTTTGAAGTACGCCGTGTAGCAAATGGAGAAGAGGCTTTGGCTGCCGCAATTAGCTATCGTCCAGCGCTTGTTCTGCTGGATGTGATGATGCCCAAGGTGAGTGGTTTTGATGTTCTCGACATCTTGCGCAACACGCCCGAAACGGCAAATATTAAGATTATTATGCTGACCGCATTAAGCCAAGAAAGCGATAAGAAGCGAGCGCTTTCACTTGGCGTAGACGATTATCTGGTTAAGTCACAAGTGGTAATTACTGACGTTATCGACCGAATCCGCTACCACTTGGGGATATAGCGCAGTAGATTCTGATTTTTCTGGTTTTCCCGCCCTCCGCCAACAGTTCGTGGAGAGGCAATTTGTTGACCCATTCTGACAAAAATTGTATTATATATATGTTTGAAGATAGGAATGGAGTCTGATGACACACAATGTTAAGGGTGGTGAACCGTTTGTAGACTGGAACCAAGAGGCCCGGCAGCAACCAGGGGCTATGCCAGCAGGTCCGATTAATGCCGCCAAACTGGGGCGGGTTATTCACGACCAACTATATAAAGGTGGTGCGCAACAGTTTCTAACACATGAAGAAGCTGCACCCGTGTGCGTTCCGATTAAAGATCCGATGGAGAGAATTACCTACACAGGTGTGCTGCGCAGAGTGCTACATCAAGACCTTTTGGCACTTATTCGTACGCCTGGTAATGAGCTTTTCGGGGCGGTACGATTATCCCTAGAACACGATAATGCATATCATTCAGCTGTGGTCCTATCAAAGGTCCCGGGAAGTAGTGAGGAGCCGCTTGTGTGCGATGGACTACTTATACCCCAAGCTGAGGTATCGGTTCCTTTCGATGAAAGTGCCGTGTCTGTACATAAGATTCAGGATCCAACACTCGATGCATACCAGCAGCCACTTCCTTATTGGCAGGTTGGCGTTATGTACGATCCATGGCAGCAGAACTTGCAAGTGCAGCAATATGGTGCCGGGTCTCATCTAAATACTGCCGTAGCAATAGCCGGTTATGAACTACCTGACGCAGAGACAGCTCCCCAGTCTGGTATCTTTGGGGCTGCATGGGCAACTGCGCCTGATATAGCCCTTCATTCATTGTACTCAGTGTATGGCAATGCACTACAGTATGGCCGTGCCGACAGCGCAGCCTAGCCCCACATAATTGACATTACATAAAGTTTATGCTAATCTAGCAACATAGGTTAGAAACAAAAAGGAACATACATTTATGAACCCTAATACACAACCACCACAAGATCGCCGAGGCGGCTCCATCCATGCGCTATTGGGCGTCCTTGGCGTACGCCTCAGCCAACAAGAACAACCGTCGGCTGACACAACAGGCATTGTTACTGGCGTAAAAGCATTGCAGCCACCAGCTGCAAATCAAGAGAATGCCTTGCCTAAGACCTTAGGTACCGAAGCAGTAGACTCTTCGGTAATTACTATGCAGGGCGGCGTACTAGGGGTGCACCCCGAAAAAGCTACCACCGAGCCAACTCACCCAGGCATTATTACAGGCCCAGCTTCACTCGAGGCCTCCACTAAACGTCCCGAGCCCAGCATTCTTAAGGCTGGCCAGGTAATTGGCGGTGGCTTTATGCCGGGATTTGACCCAAATCGCACAGCAGTTCATGCCTTACCAACCACATGGCCAAGCGGCCAACCGCCACACTCACCCCGTGTAGGTGAGTTGCCATATGTTGGACCCGCTCCAGCCCACGTTGGCCCCGACGCTCCTGTTCCACCAGCATTGTAGGAGCAAGAGCTCAGCCAAATAAATAACCCCCTCAAGTGAAGGGGGTTATTTATTTAACCGGGAAAAAGAAGCTATTTAGCTTCTTTTTCGGTTTTAGCTGTCTTAGCGGCTGGCTTCTTTTCTGCTGGAGCTGCCTCTACAGTAACTTCTACGCGCTTAACGCTCTTACCGGTGAAGAGACGTACGCGGCGGGTTACAAAGGTAACAATACCATCGCGCTTAGCGTGGATAGTAAAGTCGCGGCCCAAAACAGTGCCTTTACCAGCGCGCTTAGTAAGGCCTGCTTGGCGAACAATTACTTGACCGGTGCGAACTTTTTGGCCGCCGTACAGCTTAACGCCATAGCGCTGACCAGCACTGTCGCGGGTATTTTTGGCGGTACCGCCTGCTTTTACGTGTGACATATGGGTTATTACTTCCTTGTTATTACTAGTAGTTCGCGGGCAACCAACTGGTCTGATCGGTGATATAGCATCTCCGCCTCACGCGAATACTTAAAACTTACCCGATTGTACCCCATTTTCTCGAGGTGGTCAAGTGCTGGAAGGTGAAAAACCTTTCCTTCTGGGCTTATCCAGGCTGGCGCAGCGATGCATAGGCGGGTTTGGGGCTTAATTTGGGCGGCAATATTGGTCAAAAACTTCTCAAATATAAGATTACAGGTGCTAATAATAGTCTGGAGTTTCTCGGGGCGCGGCCAAGAGGTGAGGGGGTGACCCAGATAGCCCTCGCAGGCAACAAATTGAGGTGCAGGCTGCCAAGTATGGTTGGTGGCATCGCCCACTTCTAGCTTAAAGTAACGCCAACTTTGGTCGTCTGCTGCTTCTGGCGGACGGGTAACCGGTGTTCCGGGTTGATCGAGTAGCCACATGAGGTTCTGGTCGCTGTAGTCTACCATGCGGGGGTTTAGGTCGGTACCATACACGTTAAAGCCCATCAGGGTGGCTTCTTGCAAGACAACACCCGTTCCGCAGAACGGGTCAAGCACGACACCACCAAGCTGGGGGTCGGCGGATGAAGTTGCCAGGTTAACGATTGTTTGAGCTAGCTTGGGCGGCAGCATGCCCACAAAAGCGTCACGCTTGGGGCGAGCCTGGTCGCGTTTGGCGTAGGCAGTAATGTCCTGAACGGCCACTGATTTTGCTACTACCGTGCTATCTTTATAGCGAATGAGGAGCAACTCAATGCCTTGCTCGCCAGTGAGGTGATTGTGGAGTACCTGGGCACTGGAAAGAGCCGCTTCCTGGTTGGGTATGAGCCGCACAGAGCGCTTTTGGTTGCGCAAATCTTTTTTAAGGGTGAGGCCGATAGCAAGGAGCTGTTTAGCATGCAATGTGCCGCCGTAAGCGCTTACCCCAAGCTGTATTTTGCCCTCGGGAATTGCCGCTGCGCAGCGTGCAACGAATGCTGGAAGTTCTTTTTGGAGCACGGACGGAGAAGCACCTTTAATGGTACCGAGGTATACGCCCATTTTAACGGTGCTTCCCAAACGGGAAAAAGTAATCTCGGAAGGTGGAAGGTCGCACGAAATAGCCTCAGAACTAATGGGGGTCAGGTGGTCACTTCCGTAGAGACTCTCTAGCTCGGCTCGGCCAATAGCAGGCTGCCGGCCTAAAATAAATACGCTGCTCATAGTACTTGCAGTATATCATTGATCTGTTATTTATTCGACCGGAAGGCGCAGCGGTGGTAAATTGTTGGCCGTTAGGGCCTTGCCGCCTCCGCCAGGCGGTTTGGTTTGAATGTCGGGGTGTACGACACATTTTTTGCGTAGACTCAGAAGTTGGTTGCGTGCAACTGCCGCATCAGGCCAAAGAAGGGCGAGATTATAATCTATGATGCCCCGGATCGCTAGCTGCGTGACAACGTTATTGGCGAGTCCTTGTGCTAAGATCCGCTCATTAATCCTGTCGAAGGTTCCTAAAATACGTTCAACAGAAGGGTGGAGAATAGTGGCTGCCTCGCGTGCAGCAAGTGTCGGCGTGGGGTGCCGTACTTCGCTAAAAAGAGGCGGTCTGCCTTGATTGTAGGCAATGAGCTTTAAAAAGCCGGTTATGCCCATGTCGTCCCCGCTAGGGTCCCTGGCAAAAGGATTGCCCGGTTGGTAGTTTAGGATGTCCTGAGGATTTGTCATTGTCCGCATGGCGAGCGCCCCACGCTGGCAGGCAATAGCAGTACGCTGATGATAGATGGTGTGCTGAAAATGCTCTTGATGTGCGGCCTGTATGTCGCTCACTTGGGTAAAAAGGTCGTGAGATTCACTAGTGGCTGCTGCCTCTTCGGCCTCTACAATAATACGTGCGTTCTGGTTACTACTAAGGGCGCGGGGGAGCGGTTGATAAGCAAAATGAGAGGCGGTTAAGGCTACATACGCTTCGGGCTCAACAAAGGGAGCGAGGTGCGGTAGCCAAGGCGCGCTTACTTTTGGATGCAGGGTGTTTTGCATGGTGTGGTACACACGTGCGAATTCTCCCTCTGGGAAATGCTGGTCATACTCAGCTGAGCGTTTTTTACGCCATTCCCGGAGTATGCCGAGCATGGTTTGTGGCTGCGTTACGCTAAAAAGAGCCGCCACTACCGAAGCATGAACATTGGGCGATCCTACATTAAGGCCTGCCTCGTGCCATGCTTCATCTTCAAGCGGCGCCCGCCGGACGAGCGACAATATCGAGTTGTGTTGCCGTTGTTCGGTTGCTTGGCCGCCAAGCACCTTCGCAATGAGATCGCGGCTTGAGAATATATCATCAATGGGTTTACCGTCGGTGGCGAGGGGATGATTGCCATGACTAAAGAATTGCTGAAAAGTTTCCGGAAAACGATACTGGCTGCCGTACTCTGTCATGATACGCTCTGCCTTTATTGTAGAGGATGATGCGCTTTAAACAAAAACAAAACAATGGGCTGGATTTTCCGCCCGAAAGTGTGTGTATAATAGAATGATATGAGCGAAAACACCTTTATAAAGCGCCGTTGGAAGTTGTTGCTGAACATCTTTACCGTTCTTGCCTTGATTGTATTGGTATTTGCCGTTCGCGATCAGCTTGTGGGTACGCTTGATAATTTACGCAAAGTGCACGCCTGGGCGCTTTTGTTGCTTTTACCGCTGCAGTGGCTTAATTATGACGCCCAAGCACGTTTATATCGCGGGCTTTTTAGGGTAGTGGGCAACCGCCTAAGTTACAAATCGCTGTTTAAGGCTTCATTAGAACTTAACTTTATCAATAGCGTCTTCCCGAGCGGTGGTGTATCGGGTATTTCGTACTTTGGCATGCGCATGCGGAGCAATACTATTACCGGGGGGCGCGCCACAGTTGTGCAGGTTATGAAGCTCATGCTGCTATTCTTGTCATTTGAAATCTTGCTGCTTGGCGGGCTGCTTATTATGGCGTGGGGCGGTCACGTTAACGACGTGGTTATACTTGCTGCGGGGTCGTTGTCTACGCTTCTTATTGTAGGTACGATCTGTTTTGTAATGATTATTGGCAGCGAGCGGCGCATTGCTGCCACGTTCACGTACGTTACACGCCTGCTTAATCGTATTATTCATTTGGTGCGGCCTAAGCACCCCGAAACTATTAGCATTGCCAAAGCCCGTGGCACGGTGGAGGAACTGCACCAAAACTACAAGATTATGGAGAAACACTACCGACAGTTGCGCTGGCCGTTCTGGTGGGCTTTTGTAGCGAACCTCACAGAAGTAATGACTGTGTACGTTGTATATATTGCGTTTGATCAGTGGGTAAACTTGGGTTCGGTTATTTTGGCTTATTCAATAGCGAATTTTGCCGGCTTGGTTTCGGTTTTGCCGGGCGGAGTAGGGGTATACGAAGCACTCATGACGGCGGTTTTGGCCGCAACGGGCGTGCCAGCAGCAGTAAGTATTCCGGTGACAGTTATGTATCGCGTGCTAAACATGCTTATACAGTTGCCACCCGGCTACTACTTTTATCACCGAAAGCTTATTTCGGAGAAAGAGGCGTAGCGTTGGGATATGCTGGGCGATGCACCAGAACTCAGTGTTAGTGAGTTTGTAGCGCTACTTAACCAAACGCTGGAGTATGCCTATCCTCAAGCGATTATTACCGGCGAAGTTGCTAATTTTAGAGTGAGTAAGAACAGGTGGGTGTATTTTGACCTTAAAGACGAGACTTCGAGTGTCCGTTTTTTTGGAACGGTATATCAGATGACGCATCCCATCGAAGATGGTATGCGGATTGTGGTGCGAGGTCTGCCGCGCTTGCACTCTCAGTTTGGTTTTAGCGTAACAGTTCAGGCAATGCAGCTTTCGGGTGAGGGAACTATCAAAAAGGCGGCTAAGCTCCTTGAGGCTAAACTTCGGAGTGAAGGATTATTTGATGATTCACGCAAACGACAACTGCCATTTCCGCCCCAAACCGTTGGTTTGGTAACATCGGGCGAGTCAGCAGCTTATCACGATTTTATGAAGATTATTACAGCCCGTTGGGGCGGGATAGAGATTGCGCATATCGACGTGCAGGTACAGGGCGAGGTTGCTCCGGGTCAAATTGTTGCCGCAGTGCAGCAGTTTAACCAAATGGCAGTTCCCCCTGATGTGCTAGTGGTAGTGCGAGGCGGCGGCAGTGCGGATGATTTACAGGCATTTAGCACCGAGCAAGTAACGCGTGCTGTCTCGGCTAGCCGGATTCCTACCTTGGTGGCAATTGGCCACGAAGTTGATATAAGCTTGGCTGAACTGGCTGCAGATATGCGGGCGAGTACCCCCAGTAACGCGGCGGAGTTACTTGTGCCCGATCGTCAAGCGGTATTGCGTCACTTGCAGGCTAATCGTCAACAACTTTCACAGGCGGCTACGCATAGCATCACAGCTTTACGACATCGCCTTGCGATTTCGTTGCAACAGCTGCACGATAGAGCATCGCAACGAGTAGTGAGTGCCCGGGAGCGTGTAGCGCTTCAGCGTCAGCTCCTCGAGGCATATAATCCTCAGCAAGCGCTCGCCAAGGGATATGCGCTCGTCCGTCACGGCGGTACGGTAATACGTAACAGCAAGGATATTATGGCTGGATCAAAGCTGGAGCTAGAGCTGATAGACGCAAGGGTTACGGCTACCGTTACAAACGTACAAAAGCTTCCCGGAGCGCACAATGGATAATAGTGAACAGGCACGGGTATTTGGTCGATATATACTGGGCCGGCAGCCTTCGGCGCAAGTAATTGCTCTGTATAAAGATGCTATGGCCGCCAATCAGGGCTCGCAGGAACGTCGCGAGCAAAAGATTGTAATGTTCGCTCAAGAGCACCCGTGGTCCATTGGGCTGCTCGATAGCGGCTTGGCACTTACAGAGCCGCACGCCGAGCTTCGCCGCCGTCTGTATGTTATGTTCTCTATATTGGAATCTATGCCGCAGTATCATGACTATTTCTTGCCCAAAAAGCGTAGTCCATGGTTTAGCGTGGCTATTGTTGGCGCAGGTATACGTGGGGTGTGCAAGGCGGCTCTTGGGGTGCTTTTAGTGAGGGTAGTAGCATGAGCGCGGTGGTAGAGTATATCGTCGTTGGCTCGGGATGCTCTGGCGCAATGGCCGCCCAAACACTTATTGAGGCAGGCAAGCAGGTTACTATGCTGGACGTTGGCGTACAGAATCCCGACTATGACACGGCTGTTCCATCTCAGGATTATCTCACTATCCGCAAAACAGACCCCAACCAGCACCATTACCTTATTGGCAAAAAGGCCGAGGGATTAACCTGGGGAGATATCGGTAAGGGGGCGCAAGTAACGCCAACGCGAAAGCACTTGAGCCAGCTCGCCGAAGATTATCTGCCTGTTGAGTCTGATACATTCTCGCCTATAGAGAGTCTTGGTTATGGCGGGCTGGGTATCGGCTGGGGCTTGCAGTGTTGGGAATATTCTAGGGCAGAACAGCGTGCTGCCGGTTTGGATAGCAGCGCTATGCCCGAGGCCTACGAAATAGTCAGTAAGCGCATAGGGGTGAGCGCGACGCGCGATGAAGCGTCGCCGTATACCATGGGCGACTTGCAGACCTTTCAGCCATCGCCTACCATGGATCGCAACCATCGCCGCATTTACCAGAACTACCAAAAAAAGCGTCGCCGCTTTAACGCCCAGGGACTGCACATGGGCCGCACGCCGCTAGCGCTATTGACGCAAGATTTGGGTCAGCGTAAAAAGTATGCGTATCACGACATGGATTTTTACACCGACAATGGCCATAGCGCTTGGCGGCCATGGATGACTGTTAACGAATTGCGCAAACACAAAAACTTTACCTATAAAGACGGTTTGCTGGTATTGTCATTTAAAGAAGAGAAGGGCGGCGTACTGGTGCACGCGCTCCAAATCTCGGACCATAGCGAAGTGACCTTTAAGGCCAAAAAACTCATTCTGGCTGCCAACCCACTGAGCAGCGGCAGAATTGTGCTGCGTTCATTGGGAGATTTTGCCCAAAAGCTCCCGCTTCTCTGCAACCCATACACGTATATACCATGCTTGCAGCCTGGCTTGGTAGGCAAGGCTGCCGAAGCAAAGAAAATGGGTTTTGCGCAACTCACACTCTTTTTAGACGAGAAGAATGACCATAAAGATTTATCAGTAGCATCCCTGTACAGCTACCAGTCGCTTATGCTGTTTCGTATTATCCGCCAGCTGCCGCTGAACTTTCGTGATGCACGCATTATTATGCGCTATCTTATGTCGGGGCTTGAGATTATGGGCGTGCACCACCCCGATATGCACACAAAAACTAACTACATGCAGCGTCTTGAACGGCCTGGCAACCCTACTGGTGATGCACTTGCCGTACGATATGAAGTTGCTCCTGAGCGCCTAGCCGAACTTCGCCGACGCGAAAAGGTGTGCATGGCAGCAATGCGCTCTGTAGGTGTTTTTCCGCTTAAAAGAGTAGATCCGGGTTATGGCGCAAGCGTGCATTACGCCGGAACGTTGCCATACAGCCAAGAGCCAAAGCCATTCCATTTGCGCCCCGACGGCAAATTGCACGGCACGAAGCATGTCTACGTTGCTGATAGTGCCGGTTTTACATATCTTCCCGCTAAAGGACTTACGTTTTCATTGTTAGCTAATGCACACCTTACCGCAGAAAGGGCACTTCGTTCATGAGCACACCAAAAACAATTGCAATTACCGGAGCAAACGGCTTTTTAGGCTCCCATTTAGTAGATCACTTTGTCGCAAAGGGATGGAATGTTATTGCCTTAGTCCGTGAGCCGCAACGCTTTAAGCCGCATAGCCAGGTGGAATATCGAGCTTTTGAGATTGGCCGTCCGGTTGACGAGCGTATTCTAGACGGTGCCGATTATTTAGTACACACTGCCTATGTTAAGCAAACCGCGCAAGAACAACAGGCCTTACGACTCAATACCCAAAGTGCCGAACGACTTCTTGCAGCGAGCCGCAAGGCTGGTTTACGCAAGAACGTGTTTGTTTCGAGTATGTCGGCGCACGAAGCAGCCGAGTCTGTGTATGGCCGCCAAAAGTTAGCGGTAGAATATCTTTTTGACACTAAAAAAGATATAAGCTTGCGACCGGGGCTAATTATTGGCAACGGTGGTATCGTAAAGCAGATGGTTACTTTTATGCGCAGTAAGCATATTGTGCCTTTGGTTGGCGGCGGCCGGCAGCCATTGCAGTCGATTGCCGTGGATGACCTGGTAATGTGTATCGAACGGGCGCTTAGCACCAGCGCGCACGGTGTGCTTACCGTGGCTCATCCCGATGTTTTTACCTATAAAACGTTTTATCAAACACTGTCGCGCGTATTCTCTATTAAAACGATTTTTATTCCAGTGCCGCTATGGTTGCTGCTTACCGTGGCACGGCTTATCCGCATAGCCCATTTACCTGTAGGTTTTACCGAAGAGAATGTGCTGGGGCTTAAGCAGTTGCGGAGTGTGGACACTGAACATGATTTAGCTACCCTTGGCGTTACCATTATGCCACTCGCCGAGGCCTTACGGCACTCCGGCATATAGAAAAAACGTCTGGTAAATGATACAATTCTTGCTAAGACGAGGGTAATGAAACATGGGTAATTATGTATAAAAAGAAGCGTATTACGGTGTGTTTGCCGTGTCGTAACGAAGCAGGGCATTTGCACGAGGTATTAGCCAGAATCCCCAAATTTGTGGATGAAGTGATTGTCGTAAGCAACGCTTCTACAGATGATACAATGGCTGTTGCTAAAAAACTGGGCGTTAAAGCAGTTGAGGATAATCGAACCATTAAGGGCATAGGCTACGGCTTTGCGCACATTACAGGTATCGAAAATGCCACAGGTGACATTATTGTTGGTGCCGATGGTGACGCAACATATCCAATCGAAGAACTCGCATCAGTTATTGACCATCTGCTCGAGGAAAAGCTTGATTTTATATCGTGTAACCGCTACCCATTGCTCGATGGTACAAAGATTCCCTTTAAACTACAGGCTGGCGTGTGGATGCTGAATACCGAAGTTCGGGTGCTCTACGGTGTAAAGATTAAAGACATTCTTTCTGGCATGTGGGTGTTCCGCAAAGACATAAAAGATAAGCTGGCTCTGACCATGGGCGACTGGAACCTCAGTCCGCAAATTAAGATTAACGCCGCAGTCAACCCGGAGATTGCTTTTGCCGAGTACGCAATTGCCCAGCACCAACGTTTAGGCGAATCACACCAGAATTATTTTAAAACAGGTTTTTCGCATGCTTTATGGATTGCAAAGAATCGGTTCTGGCCTCATGCAAAAAAGACAAAGAGCGATTAATGGCCGTTAAACAACACCTCAAGACGCTTTTTATAGCTCCTACCGATCGGGCGAGCCACCAATTTATCCGCTACGGGTTTGTGGCTGCCGTGGCTTTTGTTTTTGACTTTGGCCTTTTGTTTGTATTTACTCACTTTGCCGGGCTTTTTTATCTACTGTCGGCGACACTTTCGTTTACTATTTCGGCAGTTGTAAACTATTATCTCAGTACGATTTGGGTATTTAGTAATCGCGTGCAGCGCCAGCGTTCGCATGAGCTGGCTATCTTTATGGCGATTTGCCTCGTTGCTCTGGCGCTTAACGACATCTTTATGTGGGTCTTTACGTCAGTGCTCGGTATTTTTTACCTTGTCTCCAAGATTCTTACGGTGTGCATTGTATTTTTTTGGAGTTTTGGGGCACGACGGTTCTTCTTTACCCAAAAGCTCTCACACGCACTGGAGCGGTTCTTGCCCAGCCACTAAGACAATTTGTAGAGCGTAACAACTACACCCTTGCTCGTATAGGTGTGCACTTTTGTAAAGTACCGTTTTGTGAGTTTTTGGAGTATAACGTCGTTCTCGCGTGTGTGGTAGTCAATATAGTAGCTGATGCCAAGGTCTTTCAGCTGCTTGTGGTATGTTGGAAAGTCTTTTGGTTCCGGCGGTGCCATTACGTTATAGCAGCTCAAGTTAAGGTAGTAACAGGTTTGTATCGACACGGCAAAGTTGTCGGACATTACCTTGCTGCGTTCAGGAATCAAAGGCTGCAGTTTTTGTGCGGTGTTATATACGCCGAGGTTAGGGTTCGCCTGACCGCTAATGCTGTAGCCGGTAATAAGGCCTAGGCATAAGCAGCCTAGCAGTCCGCCGGCAACAAGCTGTCTGCTAGTCAGGAGTTTATTCTTTACCGCGCTTCCAAGCCACAGTCCGAGGCCTGCAACGCCCAGGATCATTGTGGGCCATAGGTAGCGCTGTACCACAAATACGCTGGCGTATGCGGCAATGCTTACACCGCAAATAAGAGCAAAAAGCCGGTACTCGCGGCTATATTGGCTTCGGCCAAAACAGCCTATCCAGAGCACTAAGAGCCCGGCAGAAATGACCACTGGCATGCTAGCGTAAGAGCGGATAATCGTTAGTATATTTGTGTAGAAGATGTCGTTTATAAAGTAACCGAGATTAGTGCGCGAATGCAGCGGATTCCAGCTGGGCAGCAGCTGAGTAAAAATAGTGGGGTCTTCCCATGCGCTTACGGCAGTGTCATTAGGCGGTGGTAACTGACCCATATAATCTATAGGTTGCCCCATGGGGAAGCTCTTAGGGCCAACAACGTGCTGGTTGTAGCTCCCGGCGTTATTAATAGTCAGTTGGTGATATTTAACGGAGATAATGCCAATGAAGGGCAGGGTGAGCACACCAAAAACAATTATGAGCGGCGCGTATTGTTTACTCAGCCGGGTAAGTGATTGTTTACTAACGCGCCACTGCCAGAGCGCAACCAGGGCCACAATAGCAATAAACAAATAAAAGCCGAATGCTTTGGTGTAATACAATAGTGCGCCAATGATGCCGAGTATAATGGCCAGACGCTGCGTGGGCGCCGCGATAAAAGAGCTAAAGATGGTGGCGAACAACAGTGTAAAGAATACTAATGGAATATCGGGTGTAATACCTGAGGTAACACTCCATGGAAGGAGGATAATTGCCGCAGCCAAACATATAAAATGTGTTACTGTGCGAGCCACGCCACGCGATTCCAAAAACCAGTACAGGGTTGCAAGAATGCCGCATCCAAACAACACAAGCACTAATTTACCGGCAACAGTAAGGCTTATTCCCAGCCAAACAGCAGGTACAAGCATCCAGGAGAGTAATGGCCCCCAATAGCCATTTATGGCATGACGCAGATCACCGTGGGCGTACTTTTGTGCGATAGTGAAGTACGAAGTCGCGTCGGGGTTAAGCTGATGGCCAAAAACGGTCAATACTAACGTGACGGCGGTAACGATAAAAAGCAGGCACGTGGCTATAAAAAACCAATGTTTCTTTGCAATGCGCATGATGCGGAAATTCCCCCATAATTGTTGCTCATATTTAAGCATACGTTGGGCGGCTATTACTAGACAGTCTATATTCCGAAGCGCCGGTAACGTGCAGCCGCGTCGTTTGGCTCAAGGACATTTTTATGCTGCCGCCGGCCCGGTTTTATCGGACCAAAGGCCTGGCGGTAAAGGCTATCGGTGTAATCACGTAAAAAGCCACGAAAAGCTGCGATCTTTTGCGGGTGGAGGGGTGTTTGGGTGCGGCTAATAGCTTCGGGACGAACTTTTTCAAAGCCTACAAAGTCTCGCTCATCAGCAGCTATAGCCCAGTCACCCAGGTAGGCCGTTTTAGTCACCTTATAACTGGTACGTGCACCATGGGCAGCAAATGCTTGCATCATTCGGGGAATGCTGACGCTATCTTCGGCTGGCTGCGACTCAGTAATAATTAACACATTTGCAACAGAGACTTGCCCCAAAAGCTCGCCGGCTCGTGTTTGTAAGTTGTCTTGCCAGGTCTCCTCCAGGGCTTTTTGGTCCTCGGGGAGGCTGCCAGATGCCATAAAGCGTGTTTGCGGTACTTCGCTCACTCGCTTGTCAGCGAGCCCCAGGCGCAAGAACCTATGAGTAATAAGAGTAGGAATGCGCGCCGAGACATCATCACCAATAATAAGACCGTACGGATCCTTTTTGTGCTCTCCAACGATTTCTTTATTTATTTTGGCCAAATGACCCGTGTAGGCCAGCAGGTCTTGCGCCAATTGCATAGTGGGGTACTCCTGGACAAAGGGGTGCCGTGCCAGAGGGTAATACATACGTATATTATACAATTTTCTTTGCAATCAAGCAACTATCTCCAGGCTTTATGGGGCTACATTTTTTGCACAACAAGTGATACAGTTAAAGAACAAGTACAGGCTCCGCATTAGCAAACATTCTGGGGCCACAGGGAGACCATACATGACTAAACAAATACCACCCGCCGAGGTGAGCGAGTACACAACACTTAATAGTAAATTAGAGGAAGTGCTCGCAGCCTTGCAGCAGCCAGATATATCCGTTACCGACGCGATGAAGCTATACGAAGAGGGCATAGCCTTGGTGGCAAAGCTGGAGGACCATGTGGCAGCCGCAGAGGTAACTCTCAAAAAAATAAAACTTGAGGCGCAGGGGTAGCATCGTGGATCTGGTTGTATTAATCATTATCATCCTTATTATTACTTTTGGCATTGTGGTGTTTGTTGGTCCACCATTCGTGCCCACCTTAAGCAAGCAGGTGCAAACTGCGCTCGATATGCTCGATCTTAAGCCCGGACAGACGCTGCTTGAGCTTGGTTCGGGCGATGGTCGCGTAGCTAAAGCTGCCGCCGAAAGAGGGCTTAAAGTTGTTGGCGTGGAGCTGAACCCGTTCCTCATTATTATTGCCCGTTTGCGCTGCTGGCATTATCGGAGCCAGGTGACATTTATATGGGACGACATGTGGAAGGCCCGTTGGCCAGAAGCAGACGGCATCTTTACGTTTTTGATTCAGCGCCAAATGGAGCGTCTCGACAAGCGCATCAATGTTTGGCGTACCAAGCCGGTTAAGTTGGCAAGCTTTGCCTTTTTTATTCCGGGCAAACCGCCAGTTTCTAAATTTAATGGCGTCTTTTTGTATGAATACGGTGGTAGTGGCAAGTCTAAGCACACGCGGACCTTGCGGCAAAATAAAAACTAAGTTACCATGAGCGATATGAAGAAGCTTTCTGCTGCCGGGGCAATTAACATTATGCTTATCCCACTTATTGTGGTGAGCGTGTTTCTTTTAGGGGCTGCCTTTTTTGGCTACTGGGCCTTTAACGACCGTCAGGACTACAAATATAATAGCGATCAAAAAGTTGCCGCCGCCGTAGAAGCTGCTCAAAAGCGAACCGCAGCAGCCGACGCCAAGACATTTGCTGAGCAAGAAAAAAATCCGCTCAAAAAATACGTAGGACCTGCTGCTTTTGGTTCTGTAACCGTGCAGTACCCCAAAACGTGGAGTGCTTATGTGCAAGAGAACAGTTCAGCTCAGCCGCTCAATGGCTATTTCCAGCCTGATTTTGTTCCTGACGCGGCAGGCACCGGCCAGGTATTCGCTTTGCGCATCCAGCTCGTGCAACAAAGTTATGACCAGTCATTGCAGCAGTACACAAGCCAGGTGGAATCCGGTGGCCTTACTATTACGCCATACAGTTTTCCTAAAGTTACAAGCGTTATTGGCGCTCGCATAACCGGTAAAATTGAGCAGAACAAAAATGGCGAAATGATTATCATGCCATTGCGCAATATGACACTTAAAGTTTCGACAGAGTCAACAAACTATTTGCCAGACTTCCGTAATATTATTCTGCCGAACCTCGTATTTACCCCGTAGCTCAGCGGTAGTAAAAGCCAGCGCTGTAGCGTATACTTCTTGTAGAAGAACAAGTTGCGAGAGGGTTTTTGACAGTGGTAAGACAAAGTGTGTGTGACCAAAATGGCGACGCTACGTTGCTTATTTCTGTTGCGCAGCAGCTTAAACAGCCACTAACTATTTTGCGTAGATACGCTGAGCTGGCTCAAATCGACCCTTCAGCACTAACGCCTGAGCTGGTTCGCGCTCAATCAAAGGCAGCGCTGACATTACTCGATAATTATATGTTTGGCCTTACGTTGCTGGCCCAACAGCAGGAGCTGCCATTAGAGCCCGTATCGGTTGCCTCGTCGCTTGTTGATACTGCTCATGCCGTCCGCGACTTTGCCCGGCACTATGGTGTGAGTGTTGATATAGCTGTTGATGGTCGCTATGAACCGGTTATGGCGCATCGCCAAGCACTTTCTGCGGCGTTATCCAGTTTGGGACTGGCTCTGGTAGAAGGAATTGCCGCCCAGCAAAAGCGTCGCCAAATGACCCTAAGCGTGCATAAGAATGCCCGGGGCATTGTGGCCGGGCTATATGGCCTGAGTGATTTGACAGCAGCCGAATGGCGCCAGGCATTGGCACTGCGTGGCCGGGCTACTCAGCCCATCCAGACCATGGCTGGCAGCGGCGCCGGGGTGTTTGTGGCAGCGGCGCTCGCTCAGGCAATGGACGCCCAAGTGCGCGTAAGTAAACATAAAAAGGAGATGGGTCTGGCAATTACCCTCCAGCCCAGTCAACAGCTCCAACTGGTGTAATCATGCATATCCTACTCATTGAACCCGACACGCTTTTGGGAAGCGCTTACGTAAGAGCTGCAGTTGCCGACGGCCACAGCATAGATCACGCTACCAGCAGTCAGCATGCTGTAGCGTTAGCCGATAATACCCGCCCGCATATTGTTGTTATGGAATTGCAGCTTCCGGGCCAAAACGGCATCGCTTTTTTGCAGGAGTTCAGATCGTATAGCGAGTGGGCGCATGTGCCGGTCATTTTTCATACGTATGTTATGCCGCACGGCAGAGGCGACGTTAAAGAAATACTGCATCGCGAATATGGTGTGGTCGACTGGCTCTACAAACCCAGCACAACGCTCCAGCAACTCTTGCAAAGCATCCAGCACCACGGGCAAAGGAATGGTGCATGAAGCAGCTTGTGACGCCAGCGATAGTGTTGCATCGCACAGATTTTGGCGAGGCCGATCGCATTTTAACCCTCTTAACACCAGAGTATGGTAAATTGCGCTTAATAGCTAAAGGTGTGCGCCGCATTAAGTCAAAACTGGCAGGCGGCATAGAGCTTTTTAGCGTAAGCGACGTAACGTTTATAAAAACGCCGCGTAGCGAAATTGGTACCGTTATTTCGACGCGTCTCGGCACTCATTACGGGCACATCGTGCAAGATTTAACGCGCACAATGTTAGGGTATGAGCTTATTGCATTGCTTAATAAAGCTACCGAAGATCAAACTGAGCCAGAATATTTTGCGCTGCTCGAAAATGCCTTTAAGGCACTTAATACTCTGAGTGTTGCACCAGACATAATAGCCAGCTGGTTCCGTATGCAAGTTTTACGAATGGGTGGTCACATGCCAAACTTGCAGACTGAGGCCAACGGCCAACCACTTGACGCGTCACGAAACTATCGTTTTGATACCGATGCTATGGCTTTTGAACACGACCCGGCAAGCGGCATGATGCGTGCGCAGCACATAAAATTCTTACGACTTGCGGCTGGCCCTCATTTGCCTGAAGCTATCGCTAGCGTGCAGGGAACGGCTCAGGCTGCAACGGAGTGCCTACCGCTTATTCGCCGGTTTTACGAGCTTCAGCATAGAGTGTAGACATCGTATGACCCATAACGCGAACGTCAGGCGAAAGCGGTACAAAGCTGTGCCACATACCTTGCGGGCTTGTTCTATCGCCGCGTGAAGAAACAAAGAGCAGGGAGCTGCCAGGACCCATGTCGGCCTGGTGGAGCTGGCTAGAAGCAATATTCGGATCCATGCGGGTCATCCTCCAATTTTCGTTCATAACTTGCTGGTGCGACCTAAAGGTAGCAGTATCGTCAGCATACCCTTCGTCTAGCACGGCAGTTGCCTGAGTGAGTGATACGCGACAGCGTCCGTCTAGTACTGTGGCTACCGTGAAGCTGGGCTGCCGTGATGTACGGTAGTTAACGGTCGAGTCAAAGGAGCCTTTGAGCTCCCATTCATCCGTGTGCATCGCCATAAGGACGTCATGCTTGGCCAGTGCGCTGCCTATACTTTGCGCTAAGACCACGCCGGTTTCTTCAAGCTCAGCATGGCCGGCCTTAGCGTGCGGCCTGTATAGCGCATACATTGAACTGCCTAGTAATAGCCGCCTAACGTCGGCAGAAACTGCCTCGCCGCCAAAACTTTCTAAAGGGTGCTGGAACGCTTGCATAGCCTGAAAGCGCATCTCTACTGAGGGTCGTATCATGCATCTATAATATGGTATAATCTGAACTTATGAAAGAAGTAAGCCTCGAAGATATTGTCAGCCTATGTAAACGCCGTGGTTTTATATACCAGGGAAGCGAAATTTACGGTGGTTTGGCAGGGACCTGGGACTACGGTCCGCTCGGGGTGCAGCTAAAGCGCAATATTATGCAGGCATGGTGGAAAATGTTTGTCGAAGAGCGTGACGACATGTTTGGCATTGACGCGGCTATTTTAATGAACCAAAAAGTTTGGCAGGCTAGTGGCCACGTTGATACTTTTACCGACCCGCTTGTAGAATGCAGTAACTGCCATAGTCGCTTCCGTGCTGATAAAATCGACACTTCTAAATGCCCGAGCTGCGGTAAAACCGGCACCTTCGGCGAGCCACGCCAATTTAATATGATGTTTAAAACTAATGTTGGCCCGGTTGATGACGAAGCCAGCATTAGTTATTTGCGGCCAGAAACCGCGCAGGGTATTTTTACCAACTACAAAAACGTTGTCGATAGCTTATACCCGGATTTGCCGTTTGGTTTGGCCCAGCAGGGTAAGGCTTTTCGTAACGAAATCAGCCCGCGAGACTTCGTGTTCCGCTCTCGTGAGTTTGAACAGATGGAGATTGAGTACTTTGTGCATCCCCAAAAATGGGAAGAAGCGTTTGAGATGTGGCGCGAGCGTGTACATCAGTGGCTCAACCTGCTTGGTTTGCCAGTCGAAAAAGTGCACGAACTTGAAGTCCCGCAGGATGATTTGGCACATTACAGCAAACGCACTATTGATTTTGAATTTGACTACCCACATGGCCGCGACGAGATTCTAGGTCTGGCATATCGCACCGATTTTGATCTGAGCAACATCCAAACAGCCAGCGGTAAAAGCATGGAGTATCGACCAAAAGACGGTTCGACACCATTTGTGCCGCACGTAATTGAGCCAAGCTTTGGTGTAGAGCGTGCACTTATGGCAGTGCTTGTTTCGAGTTATAAAGTAGATGAAGTAGGTGGCGAAAAGCGCACGCTCCTCAAGTTGCCAAAGCATCTGGCGCCAATAAAAATTGCCGTCAGTCCGCTGTTAAAAAATAAGCCTGAGCTGGTCGAAAAAGCCCGCCAAGTGTATACGGCATTGCAAAAACAATTCGGTGCAGTTACCTGGGATGACAATGGTAACATCGGTAAACGCTATCGCCGTCAAGACGAGATTGGTACGCCATATTGCGTTACCATTGACTTTCAGACACTCGAAGACGACACCGTCACAATCCGCGACCGCGATACCGCCGAACAAACGCGTCAAAACATCAAAGATCTTTCAAGTACGCTCGTATTCTAGTAGGCTATATTTCTAAAGCTGAAAATAGGCGGGAGATTTATAAAACAAAACGCTTATGCTATTATCCTAATATATAAAACATAAGGGATGAAGCTTCATGGCGACAAAAAAACGCACAAAAGCCAAAGCCAAAGTAGTCACCAACAGAAAAGGTTCCAAAAGCACCTCCTGGCTGCAAAGTAAGGCTACAACCGTTGTGGTTGTAGCTGTCGTTGCAATTATGGGGGTGGTAACCTTGGTGCTTACGCAGGCCGCATCGGCGAGTGGTAAGATAACTGGCATTGCCAGCAAGTGTTTGGACAATTACGCAAACCGCGTACAAAAACAAAACCCCATCATTCTGTACACCTGTAATGGTACACAGGCTCAAGATTGGACATTGCCAGGCGATGGAACCATCCGCCTGACACGGGATAAAAACTACTGCCTTGACGTGCAGTGGGGCGGCAGGACTATCGGTACGCCAGTCCAGCTCTGGACCTGTAACGGCACCGGTGCCCAGCAGTGGAAAGTATATAGCGATGGCCGCATCGTAAACCCGCAATCCACGCTCTGTCTGGATGACCGGTACGCCAACACTTCGGATGGTAATAAGATTTGGATGTGGACCTGTAACGGCACCGCAGCTCAAAAATGGAAGGCTCCAACGACTATCGTAGTGCAGCCGACCGATCCAACCCCAACAAATCCAACACCAACTCCCCCTGGCACGGGCGGCGGCACAACCCAACCACAGCCAGCTCCAACACCAACTCCTTCGGGTAATGGTCCGCGAGGTATGAGCTTGTACCAGGATACACGCCTAGCCAACGATGGTCGACCAGCTGCAATTTCGGGTCAACCGTACGCAATTTGGCTTGGTGACTGGACCACAAACATGACGAGCTATGTAAACGGTATTGTAACGACCGCTAAGTCACAGAATAAAGTGCCCGTATTCACCATGTTTAATATTCCGCACCGCGACTCATGTGCGACTTATTCAACAGGTGGCGCAGCCAATGTCGGTGCATACAACGATTGGGTTAATGCTGTGGCGAACGGTATTGGCGCACGCGAGGCAATAATCGTTCTTGAACCAGATGCGTTAGCTGGGCTTGACTGCCTAAACGCAACAGAACGCAACGACCGCATTACGGCTATGTCTAACGCCGTCAATACGCTAACCGCAAAAACCAAAGCTTACGTATACGTTGACGCTGGTAATGTCGGCTGGATTCCTTCAGGCGAGATGGCAAACCGCTTAAAGAGCGTTGGTGTTACTAAGGCTCGCGGTTTTGCACTTAATACGTCTAACTTCTTCATCGTGAGTGACAATGTTAAGTACGGAAATGCCGTATCGGGCGCTATTGGCACCGGCCAGTCTTACGTTATTGATACCAGCCGTAATGGTCAGGGTGTATACGTAAATGCTGGCGATAATGAGGCATGGTGTAACCCTCCAGGCCGCGGCTTGGGCGTTAAGCCAACTACCAGTACTGGCCAGAACCTCGTAGATGCCTACTTGTGGGTTAAAACGCCAGGTGAGTCTGACGGTGCTTGTAAGGGTGGCCCAGCCGCCGGTCAATGGTTCCAGTCGTATGCACAGGGCCTTATCGACCGCGCAAACTACACAGTACGCTAAACGCCGTATAAAAAGCGCTCCTGTGAGCCACAAAAGCCAGCCCCAATGCGAGGGCTGGCTTTTTTACAGCAGCATTTTAAGCCAAGGGCATGTACAATAAGAACATAACGAGTGACGGTGCTTTTAGGAGCGCCATCACCTAAAAGAGAAGAGAGGGTAAAAGCCGCATGGATCCTGCAGCCGAGGCTGAATTAGACGCAGTCGTTGACTTACAAAAAACCGATATTCCTGAAGAAGAGCGCATTGTGCATTCTTCTGAAGTTGCGGAGGAGAGTGAAGAAGTTGATGATGGCGAGTACCATCCGGTAGACGTTTTTGCATGGGCAAATAACTTGTACCAGTATAAGAATCAGCTCAAAATTGAGCTATTTCTTATCAACAAGAATAGTGTCGTATATCGCACTAAAATCGACAAGGAACTCGAGAAACAACTGCAACCACTTTTTATTGATGATGTACTAGCCTTTATCCTGCAAGGTGCCAGCGAAGGTATGGTTGTACGCGATTTTGAAGATGGCGAAAGCCAAGACAACGTGTTACAGCGCACTCATTGGGAGAACGTTGAAAAGCTGTGTGAGGTCATGCACTGGATTCGTACCCAAGAAAGCGAAATGGAGATCTTCATCGAAGAAGAGCACGACTTAAAGCGTATCAAGGGTGTCGTGGCTCGCTGTACACACCCGGCTATGAAAGATCCTTTTTATGTTATTAAGGCTCTGCCTACAGCCCAAGTGCTCAAGGGCGACGGCGTGTGGATGGCACAAGGCCCCAAGTTTGTGCCGTTCGTAGACGCAGCTGCTTTGCGTATTCCTGCCGATAATCAAATGTTACTTGTACAAGATGATCTGTTTGTATTTAGCCAGCCAAAGCTCGACAGGCTGTTTGGCTACAACGCCAAAAAGAACAGCATCGCTGCTAAAAAAGCAGCCGAAATAGAAGAGCATTATAAGCTCAGCTTTGCCGAGGGCATGGACCTGCAGTCGTTAATTAAAGGTAATAAAACAGCGGTCAACAAACTGCAAAAAGCAGATATTGGCGGTGTTAAGCAAGATGAACTTATGGCCCACTCCGAAGAGCTAGGCTTACAGCTTATGGAAGATGAAGACGGCGCCATCATCATCGAGAATAGTAAAGACCTGAACAAGTTTATTAACCTCATAAATGATGATTATATGGAGTCGCAGCTTACCGGTATTCGCTACGAGATCCGAGCTAAGCGCGTGTTGCCGCCACCAAAAGACGATGCAGCAGCAGAGATTGCACTCTAGGTTGGGATAGCTGCGTGACACAAGCCGAAGCACTCACCGTTCTCAATTCTGGAAAATCTGTATTACTAACCGGCGCGGCTGGAACCGGTAAGACCTATACTTTGCAGGCTTTTATCGCGGAAGCTAAAAAGCAAGGCAAAAGCGTGGCTGTTACCGCCACGACAGGTCTGGCTGCCACGCACTTAAACGGTACAACCATTCATGCTTGGTCGGGCATGGGCGTATTTGACGAGGTCAATAAGCAACTCCTCCAGCGCCTGGGTAAAACTCGCCGTGAACGCATCACTAAAACAGATATTTTAATAATTGATGAAATAAGCATGCTGCATGATTTTCGCCTGGACATGGTGGACGAGATCATGCGCCACGTTCGGAATAATACAGAGCCTTTTGGCGGCGCTCAGGTGGTGTTATGTGGAGACTTTTTTCAGCTGCCACCAGTTAATCGGCAGGGCGGCAGGCAAGGGAGCTTTGTCACAAGTTCGCAAGCTTGGCACAAAAATGTATTCAGTGTTTGCTATTTAGAAGAGCAGTTTAGACAGCAGAACGACCAGCAATACGCTGATATATTAAATGGCATCAGGGCGGGCGTACTCATGCGCAGCCAGCTCGACATTCTGCAAGAAAGAGCGCAGGCTACACCGGTAGAAGAGGTGCCTTACACGCGCCTATTAACTGTTAACGTTGATGTCGACAAGGTAAACGCCAAGCACTTGGCAGGCATACAAGGCGATGTGCACGAATACGACATGTACATGACAGGCAGCAAACAGCATCGCGAACAATTATTGCGTTCTTGTTTAGCTCCCGAAACTCTCCAGCTTAAGCTTGGCGCACAAGTTATGTGCATTAAGAATAGCCAAGAGCGTAAATACGTCAACGGAAGCCTCGGAACGGTAGTCGGTTTTGAAAAAGGCACAGACCACCCGATAATTGCCCTTACGTCCGGCAAGGAAGTGACAGTTCGCCCAGATAGTTGGGAGCTTTCTGACGGCGAAGAAGTGCTGGCGCGCTTAACGCAGCTGCCTATTCGTTTGGCGTGGGCGATAACCGTACACAAAAGCCAGGGCATGACTTTGGACGCCGCACGCATTGACTTGAGCCGGGCGTTCGTGGAGGGTATGGGCTACGTCGCACTCTCTCGTGTGCGCAGCCTTGAGCACCTCGTATTAGAAGGACTCAACAACACAGCGCTGCGTGTGAGCAGCGTTGCTCGTGAGATCGACACTGAGCTACGCAACAAGAGCGCCCAGACACTAAAAGGCATGCTACAGTAAGAGAGAAGGGGGTACATATTATGGAGGCACGTCGCTTAAATACTGGCGCAACAATGCCGGCTATTGGGTTTGGGACTGGCGAGCTTGTTGACGACCATGCCTATGATGCAGTAAGAAACGCTTTGCAAGCAGGCTACCGTATGATAGACACCGCGTCGCGCTACAATAACGAGACGCCCATTGGGCAAGCAGTGCGTGGGTGTGGTATTCCCCGCGAAGATCTTTTTGTAACCACCAAACTTTGGAATGATGACCAAGGCTACGAGGAAACATTTGCCGCCTTTAACGCTTCACTCACACGTCTTGGACTCGATTACGTCGACCTGTACCTTTTGCATTGGCCTTCAGGCCCCGACCGCCTTGGAAGCTGGCGAGCTATGGAAGAGATATATCGTAGCGGACGCACCAGAGCAATCGGCGTTAGTAATTTTACGCCTAAGCACTTGCGGGAACTTATGGCACATGCAAACATTACACCCGCAGTGAATCAAATCGAATTTCATCCTTCAATTTATAGCGAGCAAAAACCTATAGTAGATTTTTGCGAACAACAAGGTATTGTGGTGCAGGGCTACTGTCCGCTTATGCATGGCCATATGGACTCACCCGTAGTTCGCGAAGTATGTCAGCGGACCGGCCGGCCTGCTGCGCAAGTATTGCTTCGCTGGAGCGTTCAGCACGGAGTTGTGCCATTGCCGCGCTCAGATAATCCAGAACACATCGCCAGTAACATTGCGATAGATGGCTTTGAGTTAAAGCCGCAAGACATGTCTATGCTAGACCAGCTTAATAACGGCTATCGAGTATTCCCCAATCCTTTTGCGATTTCGTAAGTGCTTCGACTAGGCTATCCGTGGGCAAAATGACCTCTTTTTGTTACACTAAATGCGAAAGGGATGAACATGCTGGAGATAGTAAAAAAGAACGTGCGTGCAGGTATGCGGCAGTTCGCGATATTTCTCAATAAGGTAAGCGGAGGACGACTTCACCCAGATACCGTTACTATAGTCGGCGTAGTTATGCACGTGCCTATTGCTTGGCTTATAGCCACTCGCCACCCATTGTGGGCGGCTCTCTTGCTTGTTATTTTTGGGCTTTTTGACACACTCGACGGTGAGCTTGCCCGACTACAAAAGCGCTCTAGCGCCAAAGGAATGCTCTTGGATGCTTCAACCGATCGTTTTAAAGAAACACTTTTGTATTCAGGTATAGCGTATTTTTTGGCCGCTGGAAGCCACCCGGAACTTGCTGCCTGGGCTGCTGCCGCCTGCGGCGCGTCAATAAGTGTCAGCTATGTTAAGGCAAAAGGTGAGTCGGCTGTGGCCTCTGGTAAGCCGGTAGATCATGATACGCTAAACCGTATGTTCAAGGACGGCCTTCTGACCTTTGAGGTCCGCATGGCCCTACTTGTTATTGGTTTGCTAACCGGGACACTTGTGTGGGCTGTGGCCGCAATAGCTATTTTTGCCAGCTTTACGGCCTTACAGCGATTGGTAACTATTAGCAAGGCGCTTCAGTAATGTTTTCGGATTTTTTTAAAGAAGTATTTTTTGCATTGTGGTTCTTTTTGCCAGCGGGTATGGCAAATATGATTCCTATTATCGTGGCACCTTTGCCGGGTCTCAAAAAATATAACGCGCCGCTTGATGGTGGTAGGACATATCGAGGCCAACGGATCTTTGGGTCGCATAAAACCTGGCGTGGCCTGGCGGCGGGTATTATTATTGCGCCGCTCGTGCTTTGGTTGCAGCAATTTCTTGTTGCACATGTGGGCTGGCTCGGTAGTCTTACCGACCAGGTCAACTACGCAGACCTACCTATACTTATTGCCGGTCCGCTATTCGGCCTTGGTGCACTGGGCGGCGACGCTATCGAGAGTTTCTTTAAGCGCCAAATGCATATCGCACCCGGCAAGGGGTGGTTCCCATTTGACCAAACGGACTATATTATCGGCGGCGCGCTTGCCGTTGCGCCATTTGTACAATTAAGGATTTCACAGTATATAGAACTCCTATTATTGTGGTTGCTTGTGCATGTAGTTGCCAGCTACGTCGGCTTTCTGCTTAAACTCAAAGAGCGACCTATATAAAGTAACTTGCTTCTATGGTTCGCCTTCTCGCATCGAGCTCAAGTAAGGCGTGCATAAGGCGTTCGCGCTTAGCCATCGCATGGTGCTGAAGCAGGGCAGCGAGCCGGGCCGGGTAGCCGCTATCAGGGGAATAAAGCAAAAAGTATGTGTCGTCTTCGTCGTACGTTTCAAGAAAACGCTGCGAAAAGCTACCGGTTGTAAGTGCCTGCACACGATGCGCAAGCAGCGTGACACTGTCATACTGGAGCCGCAGATCTTTGGGGATGTGCATTGGCCGAGCGACGGCCAGCGCTGCATGAAAGTCGGTTGCAATTGCCAAAAAAGGCTGCGATATTCCCAGAAGCGTATCAAGTGCATCGTCCATCGCTTCTATATCCTGAGTCTGGCCGCTCACCAATGTATTTGGCGTAATATTATGATCCTTTAAAAAGGCGACCAATGTTTGCCACATATGCGTAACGTCTCGCTCCAAAAATGTCTTAGGCTGCATACTAAAATATGTTTGCCAATCAGTGGTGTGCATATAATCTACGACGAGGCTTCGGGCATGCATGTGCCGTGCTATAAAGCTGGCGCAGTCATGCGAAAGAGTAGTGGTAACGTATAGGCTTGCCGGGCTAAAAGGAAGTGCTTGTACTTGGCTTGGTGTAAGGCAGTACACATCAGCATCCGGTTGCTGGCGTGTAGGTTTACAGGTAAAGCGCATACGCTGCATGCGGCTGATGGCATGTGTAAACTTCATAACCTTGTCGGCATTTAAGGTGCCAGCGCGTTGTCGCTGTACCACGCGCGAGAGTTTGAGCCATTGTTTACGACAGGCACTTAGCATTGCTATGGGTTGGTCGCACACAACAATGGCATTGCCAAGGCTTTGTCTTGCATGTAAATGGCGCATGATATCGGCGGCGAGACTGTCTGTTCCCCGAGCAGCAGAAGTTCGCTGTTCAAAATATACTATCTCTCCATTGGCCATAATTGTCCTTACTTCGTTCTAACGTCTTATAAAGTAGTATGAGCCGCATCGTTCGCGCGCATAATAGCATATGTTCGTCCCGAGTACATAGCTTAAAGTACATATGCCAGGATATTTGGGTCTATTTACAGAAGATGGTGTTGCCGAAAACTGAAGTACTCATTCTTGGCTACAATAAGATGGTCGTTTAGGGAGATCCCCAAAAGCTGTCCGGCTGCGGCGAGCTGTTGCGTAAGGGTAATATCTTTGTCGCTGGGCTGTGCATTACCGCTCGGATGGTTGTGGGCAATAATAATGCTCGCCGCACGATCCGAAATAGCGTCGGCAAAAACCTCGCGCGGATGAGCAATGGTGGTATTAAGCGTACCGATAGTAATAGTGCGCATGGCGATGAGCCTTTGACCGCCGTCTAGGCTAAGGCACATAAAATACTCTTGTTGCTTTTCGCGGATGCTGCTTAAACGCGCCACAACTTCAGTAAGATCATTGAGTGGCTGGCTATCACGCACTAAATATCGTCTGGCAATCTCCAGACTGGCCAGCACCTTGCAGGCGTGGGCGTCGTTTACACCTTTTATGCCAGTCAGCTGTTCGAGGTTCAGGCGCCCACCGTGATGTAAAAACAATTGCAAGATATTCCTGGCAATAAGCGAAACGTCGGTTGCGCCAGAACCATTGCCAATCATTACTTCCAGGAGCTCAAAGTCGGATAATGAAGCAACCCCCGTGCGTAGGAGTTTTTCGCGCGGCCTATCTGCCTTTGGCAGCTGTTGCATGCGTATTCTGCTCATAAGTGTGATAAGTCTATATAAAGTTCGTCCCAAAATGCAAGCCAAAGTAGCGTTTTGCTGCATAAAAGTTCTATACTATGCCGTATGATTGCTGATGAAGTCCGCCAGGCCCTTGTAGCGGCCGCCAACAACCCTACACCCGAAAAGGTTGCGGGTATGAACCGCTTTTTTAAATCTTACGAAGGCGGCTATAGCCATGGTGATCAATTTCTTGGCATAACAGTGCCGGTTATTCGCATGGTGGCTAAAAAGTACGCTTCTGTATCTCTGGACGATATTGAGCAGCTTTTGGCCAGCCCATGGCACGAAGTGCGGGAACTGGCTGCTATTATTCTTGTGATGCAAACCAAACGTGCCAGTTTGCAAACGCGTAAGCAGCTATGCGAGTTTTATTTGAACCACACGGCCGGTATCAATAACTGGGATATCGTTGATACGAGTTGCCGTGATGTAGTGGGGGAATATTTACTCCGCGCAGAACCAGCCGAGAGTGCCATACTGCAGAAGCTCGCTATGTCGGCCGATATGTGGGAACGCCGTATTGCAATGGTGAGCACCTGGGCTTTTATCCGCCAACATCAGCTCGACCACACTTTTACCATTGCTACGCAGCTGATACACGACAAACAGGACCTTATTCATAAAGCGGTGGGCTGGATGCTCCGCGAAGCAGGCAAGCGTGATGAAGTCCGGCTAAAGGAATACTTGAACCACTACGCTTCCCAGCTGCCGCGTACGGCGTTGCGCTATGCCATAGAGCGTTTCACGCCCGAAGAGCGTGCCCGCTACCTGGCGGTCAAGCGATCCATATAGAACGCCATAAAGTTGACAAAACGCTAATGTTTTGTTAAAGTAATGCATGTTTACAACTAAAACCAAAAACATGCAACTAAAACAATTCGAACATACTATCCATACGCGCATAGAGAACCTTTTGCGTCATCAGGTGCTTGTACTGAGTACGCTTGGCCTTTTTGGGGTCGCCATGGCTCAGTTTGACACGGGCACACGCTCTTTCTTGCAGCAGGCCTATACCCAAGGCTTTGGGTGGATAGGCACCTATATGCACCACGAACATCCCACACATGCCTCCAGCGGCATGTTCCTGGCACGTATTCCCACTATCTCGGGAAGCTAAACAAAAGATATACACAGGCACCTAGGGCAGGTGTGTCTTATGCACACCCCCACATATTGTGGCCACCCTGTGGAAAACACTAACCTGTGGAAAAGTAGGGCGTTGTCGCCCTCTTTTTTGTGAAAAACTACTTGTAAGTGGGTAGTGGTGGGTAGTATGATGACTCCAGTGGGTAATGGTGGGTAGCCACAAAAGAGCTAACACTCAAAACGACTACCCCGCAAAACAAAAACCACTAGCAAATTAACGCAACCAACCACATGGCCACGGTAGATTATTTCCAACGTAAACTCGATGATAAAAGGCGGTTAACCATACCGACCGAAGTTAGAAGCGAGTTTGCGAGCGGAGTTATAATCACCCGCGGATTCAAAGACTACTTGCACCTGTATCCAAAATCGGTATGGGACGAGTTAGTTGAGCCACAGCTCCAGGGTAATATCCTTGATGAGCACATTGCCGACCTGAACGTAAAGTTCCGGATGGGCAAGACAGATGGCACAACCGACGAGAAGCAGGGAAGAATCACCATCGAGCAACATCTGCTTGATTACGCGGGTATCGACAAAGAAGTCGTAGCGGTACGGGTTGGCAAATATTGGAGGCTTATGAAGGTATAACCAAAGAGCCCCCTTATTAAGCACCTTAAAAATTTGGTTAGGTTACGAATAGACATCGATACGCAAAAACGCAATCGAGATCAGCTATTCGACAGTCAACATGCGGAAATACTGGATGCCGCAAACCGTAAAAAGATCCAAGTACCTTTTTTGGAACACCTCCCAAAACTCCACCTCACACATAAGTCTCTCAAAACTCCGGCGAGCCACACAGTAAGAAGTTATAAAAGAATTTTTCAAATTCTTTCGCTCAAATTTTTTCTTCTTTACCTACCGGCGGCTTGCCACCACAAAAACAAAAACAACAAAAACAAAGACGTTGGCTGTCGAATAGGTGATCTTGCAAAAATAAAAACACCAAACAAAAATGGTAAAATAGCAAGAATGCACCAAGACGAACAAAATCATTCACATCACATTCCGGTATTGCTCAAGCCAGTGCTTGAGTATCTTAGCCCAAGGGAAGGGGACAGCTACCTCGACCTTACGGGCGGATACGGCGGCCACGCCAGCGCAATACTCGAGCAGACGCAGCATCCGCAAGGAACTGTTCTCGTCGACCGCGACAGTAACGCAATCAGCGTACTGCGCGAAAAATTCGAGGGCAGGGGAGTGGACGTTCGGCAGGCAGACTTTTTGTCCGCCAGCCAGCAGCTCAAGCTCGAAGGAAAGCAATTTGATCTGATTTTGGCCGATTTGGGCGTTTCATCACCGCACCTTAACCAGGCAGATCGTGGGTTTTCGATCAATCAAAATGGTCCGCTCGACATGCGCATGGATCAAACGCAAACGCTTACCGCTGAGGTAATGGTTAATACCTACTCAGAAAAAGAGCTTGCTGACATCATAAAGCGTTATGGCGAAGAGCCAAAAAGCCGCCACATTGCTTCACTAATCGTGAACAACCGGCCGATTAAGACAACCCAAGAGCTTGCCGCAATAGTTGCCAAAGCCTGGCCGGGCTACAGCAAAGTGCATCCTGCAACACGAACGTTTCAAGCGATTCGTATTGCCGTAAACGACGAACTTGAGCTTTTACGCAAAAGTTTGCCGATTTGGATAGATGACTTGCTCGCACCTGGTGGCCGCATCGCAATCATTAGCTTCCACAGCCTCGAAGACCGCTTCGTCAAACAAGCGTTTGCCAGGGCAGGGGGCGACCGATACGATGCCAGCCTTACCGTCCTTACTAAAAAACCAGTCGTTGGCGACGAACAGGAAATTGTTTTTAATCCGCGTGCCCGTAGTGCAAAGCTGCGTGCCGCAGTCAAACAAAAATAATCAAAAAAAGAAAGGACTTCAAATGAAAATCGAAGTCGTAAACAAGTCTCGCGCTAAGAAGATCCGCGTAACCGTTCTCTAGTAGAATCGGCTAACGTTCTTCTCTAACCCGAGATAAGCAAACAATAGCTCTCCCCGCAAGGGGAGGGCTTCCCCCAAAGTATAAAAAGCAGATCGTTCTAGGCTTGCGACCGACCGCCCCGCGCGGTATCTGGCCCAGGATGACCTCCAAAAAACAAAGACAAAAAGAAAGAAAACAAGATGACATACTCAAGCTCACTCGCCGTAGGCCGCAAAACCGCCGGCCTTAGCCGCAACCAGAACACTGCCGGCTTTCGTGGCCGCGAAAAAGCGCTTGGCCCGGTTAGCAACACTGTTATTCTTATTGTTTTGGCCTGCCTGCTAGGCATGCTATATCTCACACAGGTAACTAAAACCAACGCTTACGGCTACACCATTAACGACTTACAAGAAAAGCAAAGCCAGCTCAAAGAAGAGCATGACGACCTTGAGGTAGCTTCTGCCCGCCTGCAGTCAATTGACCGTGCTCAAAATAGCGACGTCGCCAAAAATATGGCCAGTGTTACGCCAAGCGGAACCGTTCAGAACTAGCTCGCGCTTGCAACGTTCGGCTATAATAGAGTAGATGGGGCCTCAAACCAACACCACAAAAGTGCAAATTACGCGTACTAATTTTTGGTACGTCGGTATTTTGATAATTGTGGCAATCTTTTTGTTGCGCGCCTTTTACCTACAGATTATCCGTTACAACTACTATCACCACGCGGCTTTAAGCGACCAGCTTAAGGAGTATGAAATTACCGCTCAGCGGGGTTCTATTAAAGCGCACATGGGTGACACGACGGTGCCTATTGTACTGAACGAAAAGCTTTACACCATTTACGCTGATCCGTCGCTTATAAAAAAGCCTGATGTGGTCGCGGCTACTATGGCTGATATTTTGGGCGGCACCATGCAAGATTACAAAAACGACATTACCCGCAAGGATACCCGCTACGTTGTGCTAGCCAAAAAGGTTGGCAAAGACCAAAAGAACCGCTTACTTGCCAAGAAGTATCCTGGGGTGGGCGCCGATGAAGTAAACTACCGCACGTATCCTAACGGCTCGCTGGCGTCGCAACTCCTGGGCTTTGTTAATGCCGAAGGACAGGGTGTATACGGCATAGAACAAGCGCTTAATACGCAATTGTCCGGCACCGCCGGTCAGCTTAAAGCCGTAACTGATATTAACGGTGTACCACTGGCCGCCAGCCCCGGAAATATCTTGCGGGATCCTGTTCCTGGTAAGGATGTAACGCTTACGGTTGATGTTGGTATGCAAAAGCAGCTCGAGGACATTCTTAAAAAAGGTATCGAGCATGCCAAAGCGCCATCCGGAAGTGCGCTCATTATGGACCTCCATAGCGGTGCAGTAAAGGCAATGGCCAATTATCCTACGTATGATCCGGCAAACTATGGGCAGGTCGAAGATGCAAGCTTGTTTAATAACGCTGCCGTAAGCCACCCGATTGAAGTAGGGTCAACAATGAAGGTGCTCACTACGGCATCGGCGCTCAATCAGGGTGTTATCAAGCCAACCACGACCTACTATGACCCTTCGCACTATGTGATTGACGATTTTACCGTTAAAAATATTGAGGAAGATGGCGGCGCGGGAACTAAAAGCGTTGCCGATATATTGAACCTATCGCTTAACACCGGAGCTACATGGGAGCTTATGCAAATGGGCGGAGGACAGCTTAACTTGCAAAGCCGCGAAAAGTGGAACGACTACATGGTGAATCATTTTCGATTTAGCAAGCAAACCGGCATTGAGCAGAACAACGAAGCAACAGGATATGTCCCGGGCCCAGAAAATAACGGTGCTGGCATTAACCTAACCTACGCAAACACGGCCTTTGGACAGGCTATGACCGCTACGGCGATCCAAATGGGTGCGGCACTGTCGGCAGTTCTTAACGGCGGTACGTATTACCAGCCGACGCTCGTAGACTCGTACGTTGATGCCGATGGCAAAACGGTTAAGAATGAGCCAAAAGTACTCGCCAGGGATGTAGTAAGCAGCCAAGTGTCTAGCGACATGGTTCCTTTGATGGAATATGTGGTAGAGCATCACTATTTTAACCCCAAGTTTGACCAAAAAGCCTATGCCGTAGGTGGTAAAACAGGTACGGCACAGATCGCGAAAGCTCAAGGAGGCGGATACGAGGATAATTTGTATAACGGAACCTACATGGGTTTTGTGGGCGGTGATACCCCGCAATATGTGATTGTGGTATTTGTTAATAAACCTAAAATTGCCGGCTATGCCGGTAGCCAGGCTGCTCAGCCGATCTTTGGCGATTTGGCCCATATGCTTATTGACGACTTCGGGGTTATCCCCAAGACAAAGTAGCAACGCATGGGACATAGATGGTATACTAAGACCATAAATAAGGTATAAGAAAAACTCCGCATGTCATCAATTCAGTTTGTTATAGAAACAGATACATTTGTACGAATTTTCTTGCTTGGCTTCCTCGGATTCCTCGTGAGTATGGCATTGACGCCCATCTACACAACGTTAGCCTATAAAGGACAATGGTGGAAAAAAGCCCGCTCAGAAGCCTGGGGCGGTGGTCAGGCTAAGGTGTACCAAAAACTCCACGCCGCTAAACATAAGCGCAATATTCCTACCATGGCCGGGAGTATCTTTGTTATTACCATTGCTTTAGTTACGCTGCTCTTTAATATGGAACGGAGCCAAACTTGGCTGCCGCTTGCCGCAATGGTGGGCGCCGGATTAGTCGGTTTGCTTGATGACATTATGAATATCCGCAGCAACGGGCGGGGCATTGCTGGTATGGGCGCTAAAGCAAAGTTTGCTTTATATAGTTTAGTAGCCTTGGTTGGCGGTTGGTGGTTCTTTGCCAAGCTTGATGTAACAACAGTCTATCTGCCGGGCTTTAACGATCTACACGTGGGCTGGCTTATTGTACCGATATTCTGGATTGTAGTGGTTGCTACGGCAAACTCGGTAAATATTAGTGATGGCCTTGACGGTCTTGCTGGCGGACTGCTAAGCTCCTCCTTTTTGGCATACGCCATGATTTGCGCGGTCCAGGGAAAATACGCCCTTGCTGCATTCTGTCTGACGGTAATTGGAGCACTCTTAAGTTACACTTGGTTTAATATTCATCCTGCGCGGTTCTTTATGGGGGACGTGGGGGCGTTTGCCTTGGGGACAGCGCTTGGGGTTATTGCCATGCAGACCGATACCATCTATGTGCTGCCGATTATTGCTGCTGTGTACATAATGGAGACTGGCTCGGTTATTATTAATCGCGTATCGCGCAAATTGCGCAACGGCAAGAAGGTATTTTTGTCGTCGCCTATCCATCACCATTTTGAGGCAATCGGCTGGCCAGAAACAAAGGTTACAATGCGTTTGTGGATTATCGGTCAAGTTGCTGCCGTGTTGGGCTTGATTGTGTTCTTGCTCGGAAGATACGCGTAGCAGCTTATGATGCAGGGTAGGCGGCTTGCACCGGCGCAACAAGGACAACCTCGCCGTCACCGGCCTGACTATTGGCTGGTTGTGCTGATGCTTCTTTTGATTACTGTGGGCATGGTTGTTGTTTACTCTATTAGCCCGGCTTTGGCGGTAGAGAAGGGGGTAGGCGATAACTATTATCTGGTGCGTCAGTTCATTGCCGTTTTGCTTGGTGCCGTCATGTTTGGTGTTACCGCACGGGTACCTCTTGCAACCTGGCATAAGCGACACGTGGCCTTGTTGATTATCGCTGGCCTTGTGACGCTTGCAGCCCTGGCTACGCCAGTGAACCCGCAGTATCCGGCTCACCGTTGGATCAGGCTGGGCGGGTTCTCTATGCAGTCCGTAGAATTGCTCAAGTTTGCTCTGCTCATTTGGTTCTCCGGCTTTTTGGCTCTGCGGCTTAAAGGCGGCCTTATAACTAACACGCAAAAAACTCTCAAGCCTATCTTGTACGCTCTGGGCGGTATCGGCTTTGTAGTCGCCGGTATCCAGAGCGACCTTGGCTCTATGGGCGTAATTGCGGTTATGATGGGGGCTATGGCTTTTGTAGCAGGTTTGCCGATGAAGCGCATTCTTTTAGTTGTAGGGGTGCTGGCAATTGGTCTAGTGCTGGCGGTAGCTAGTACGCCGTATCGCCGCGAGCGCCTGGCCACTTTTCTTAACCCTACGAGCGATTGCTTATCAACGGGCTATCAGGTATGCCAGGCCCTTATCGCCGTTGGTTCGGGCGGTGTTTTTGGCTTGGGATTAGGACAAAGCGTGCAGGCGTTTGGGTATTTGCCGGAGGCCGAGAACGACTCCATCTTTGCTATTTATGCTGAGAAATTTGGCTTTGTAGGTGTAATAGGCTTGATGACTATATTCATATTGCTCTTTATGCGATTAAAACACATTGCCGACAGGGCACCGGATACATTTAGCAGACTCATAGTGGTAGGTATTCTGGTCTGGCTCAGCACTCAAGCATTTGTAAACATTGGGGCGATGCTTGGGCTGTTGCCGCTCAAGGGCATTACGCTGCCACTTATCAGCTACGGCGGTAGTAGTGTTCTCTTTGTGATGGCTGCGCTGGGCCTCGTATTTCAGATATCGCATTATACTGGTTTTTCAATTCCCGAAACAGACAATGAAAGAGGAGGAATAGGATATGAGAATCGCTATGACCGGCGGCGGCTCCGGGGGGCATATAACCCCGCTCCTGGCAGTCGCACATGAGCTAAAGCGGCGCCAGCCGGAGATTACGCTTGATTATATTGGCCAGCGTGGAGATTCTTTGGGTGATATTCCAGCTCAAGACAAAAACTTTACGCATGTATATACCGTGAGCGCAGGCAAGTTCCGTCGCTATCATGGCGAGAACCCTCTGCGCCAGCTTCTTGATGTCAAAACAGTGTGGCTGAATGTGCGCGATATATGGCGGGTATTTGCTGGATATTGGCAAAGCGTGGCCTTGCTTCGCAAAGAGCGTCCTGACGTTATCTTTGTAAAAGGTGGTTTTGTCGGGGTGCCTGTGGGCTTGGCGGCGGCCACGTTGCGTATCCCCTATATAACCCATGATTCTGACGCTTTGCCTGGTTTGGCAAACAGAATTATCGCCCGCTGGGCACGTTTGCATGCCGTAGCTCTTCCCAAGGAGATTTATAGCTACCCGCCCCAAAAGACAGAAACAGTTGGGGTGCCGGTCTCGCACCAATATCATGTCTTTAGCGCCGACGAACAGCGCCAGACGCGCGAGCAATTAGGCCTGCCACCCAAAGGGCAGATTATACTCATTACAGGTGGTGGGCTTGGCGCACAGCGGATGAATGTAGCGGTCGCAGACTGTGTTCCGGCTATTTTGGAGCGATACCCGCATGCCATTATCGTACATGTTGCCGGGCGTAACCTCGAAGATCAGCAGCGTCAATGGTACCACGAGCATGTACCCGCCGCCGATCAGCACAGGGTTATTATTAAGGGATTTATTACTAATATGGCTCAGTACAGCGGTGTGGCTGACATTGTCATTACTCGCGCTGGAGCAACGTCTATGGCTGAATTTGGCGCACAGGCTAAAGCTTGTATTGTAGTGCCAAATCCGCTTTTAACCGGCGGTCACCAGATAAAGAATGCCCAGGTTCTGGCACGGAAGAAAGCAATCATGCTGCTCCCCGAAGACCGGTTTGTAGATGACCATGGTGCGCTCATGCCCTTGTTGGTAGAGTTGCTGGATAAGCCAACACAGGCACGAGCTATGGCCAATCGTTTGCACGAATTAACACCATCTGATGCAACAGAACGCCTTGCAATGGTATTATTAGAACAGGCGGCCCACTAGCATCGCAAAACAGGCTCAAATGCCACAGTGGATCAAATAATAAAAAGTTTCGGTATGTTCAAAAAGCAAAAAACACCACCACAAGCACCAGGACGACGACGGGTTTCGCCCAACGCAGCCCAACCCAACGCGGTCTTTTCGTACCACGCCGTTCGTTCTTCAAACGATGATGTGCGTGGCCGTCAAATGCAGCCTCAAGAAAAACCGCGCCGCAAACGACGGAATATTTTTGCTGGCCTCACAATTAAGCCTAAGAGCATTCTTGCCACGGTGGGCATTCTGGTTGCTTTTGGCTTGCTCATTGTCCTGGGTAGCACGCCTAAAATTGTTGTAACAGGTGATGAGTCAGCTCAAATATTCGCTCAAGATACCAGCCGCTACGCCGATGTTGCCCAGCAGCTTTTTGCCCAGTCGCGCTTATCCGGAAACAAACTTACGGTGGACACGGCGAGCATAGCAGACGAAATGAAACGGCGCTTTCCGGAAGTGCGCGAAGTGAGCGTCTCGCTCCCTATTGTAGGCACAAAGCCCACGGTGTATATTCAGCCCGCATCACCTCAAATTATTCTTCAAACCTCGCAAGGCAGCCAATACGTCCTTGATAGCTCTGGCCGGGTGTTAATGCAAGTAAGCCCAGCGCTTAAACTGCCAACTGGCGACAAGGCCTTGCCCGTTATTATCGACGAGAGCGGGCTAGAGGTGAACCTTTCTCAGACAGCATTACCCCGAAGCGATATTAGTTTTATAACAGAGGTGGTTGGTCAGCTAAAACTGCAAAAGATCTCCGTAGAACGATGGACCTTGCCTGCGGGTACGAGCGAATTGCGTGCAAAAGTAGCTGGCGGGCCATACTACGTAAAGTTCAACTTGAGGGGTAAGGCCAGGGAAGAGAGCGGGGCGTTTATTGCGACGCGTAAATATCTTAACAATCAGCACATTGTCCCGAGTGAATATATTGACGTACGAGTGAGCGGCAGGACATTTTACAAGTAAGCCCAAACCCCCTGATTATGCAGTTCGTATTATGTTCATCCTTTGTATTGCTACGTACTGTTAGCCTGGGGTAAGCTCAAGGGCGTGATTATCTGTTGAATGCCAAGTACGCGCTTATCTGGCGCGTAAGGGGCGGAGAAGGGGGTAGAGCAGAGTACAAAACCATGAACGTCGGAAAATGCAAATTTCACAAGAAATACGAACAAAAGTCAAAAGGGGCGTGAAAACTGTGGAAAACTATAAAAAACATTAAATAATGCCAAAGTCAAATACTGTCAAATGTGCATGTATGGTTATGTACTTTCACACATGCCCTTAAAAAAGAAATGCATGATTTAACATGCCCTAAGCTCATAGTCCCATTTTGCTTTAGTAACATAACAAAAGAAAGAATGCGCCTGAGCTTGAGCGGAAATATTTGTGTTGCTGGTGGAAGTCCCCCGTTATAAACGTCAAAATACCTTATTAATCAAAATAGTCTTGTAATGCTACGCCCACTCTATCAGCTAGTATTTCCTACCCTCGTGTCGCAAAATATACATTGTACGACATTGAATGTATATCTTGTTTTGTGTGATTGTGCGGCTGCCCCATGGCCCTGTATATAGGTAAATAACCAAAAAACATATAACATCCCTTTACTATCTTCCCGGCAGCTAAAATGCCTATTTATGTGTAATTTCTAGTGTTCTTACATATTCCGCGAGCTTGTCGGCAGCTTACGTCATACTAAAGCGACCCCTGTAGCTACAGAGGTCATACTCATGAATAATGTTCGTATAGTGTTCGCTTCTACGGTATGAATGTTGGATACTGCTCTAGATTCTCGACCAGCGCCTCGCCAAGCGAATGCACGCTTGCTGTAACGATCTCAGGCCTAGCGGTACTTTTTTGCATTTCCGCTATGAGCGCTTTGGCGATCGAAAGCGCGCCGTGACTGTCATTCTGGCCGAGCTCAGCGAATGGTGGCTGTTGTCGCGCATCTTCTGGAGCAGCCCGCCACAAGGTTCGCTTAAGCCACTTGCCAACCCTAATATTCATGACTAAGGGAGTGAGCCGGGTATCTTTACCTAGATGGGTAATGCTTACGGGCCGCCAGATTCCTTTGTGATGTACTAGCAGGTCGTGATTGTAGGCTTTAAAGAGGCTTCCCTCCTGTCGGATTGGCGCTGGGAGGGCGAGCGCACCCCCGGCGGCGAAGGCGGCGATAGTGACAACCTCAGAAAGAATGCCAGTATACCCGTCTAGGGCGGCCTGAGCTTGCTGTTTACTAGTCTCGAGTGGTTCACCGGTAAGGAGCTGCCCAAGCTTAATGCTGGCGTGGCGCAGGTGCGGTTCCATACCGTGGTAATAGCTCTTTATCTCATCTTGCGAATAATGTATTCCCTGGCTACGCTGGCGTTGAAATGCAAAGCCTTGCAAGATTATAGCGGCCTTATACCCTACTAGTGTATCTTCGTGCCGCCGTTCTTCCATCTGCTGCTCTAAAATATCGTAGGCAGAGCTATCTGGCGGCTCTTGCGACGCTATAGCACGTTCAAAATCGCACCAAAATGGCTCCAAAGCTCGTTTGGTTGTGGGGGTTGTTGCCTGCAGGCATTCGGATGGTTGTATTTGTTCAGCTCGCAAAAGAGGGTGTAGAATATCGGCCTGGGGACTGCCCAGTGAGAGTTCTGACGAGACTGACACAACGCGCATAGCTTGCGTGGCCTCTATTACTCTTATGACTCGAGAGCTTCTTCGAGGCTATAGGTAGCCTTGGCAACACGCTTGAATTGATTCTTGCCTTGCAGATTAAGAAGGATGGTTGTTTCCTTTACAAAGCGGCTTTCGAGCACGCGCTTAACAATTTCGTCGCGATGCAAGGGTTCACCTGCCTCACGCAGGACTTCGGCGATAATGTCGGCGACGGTGCCTTTTTTGTAACCCCACTCGCGCAGAGCGTAGATACCGCGGCCAATAAGTACGAAGCGCTTGTCTTTAATAAGTTCGTTGTGAATGGCCTGTGTGGTCACATCACGGCGCTTAAAGTCGGATTGCTTAATAGCCTCAGCAATTTCATTAAAGTGCATGTGTGTGCCATTGTTTTTGAGGATGACGTAGATTTTATCGCGAATGTTCTTTGGGTTAACCATTGGCCACTTAATAAGGCCCCATTTGTCGTTAAGAGTAGCTAGGTCTTTGGAGATACTGGCAAGCGCTGCAACCTGCTTGTCGGAAACGTGTACGTCACTTGTGAGGTCGGCTGCGGCTATAGGAGCACCTTTAGCTTTAATGGCGGCTACAATGGCGGCAATAGCTTCTTTGGTAGTCTTTTCGTCGCGCTGCTTACTAACGCCGACAGCCTGATGATAACGGTCGGTTTCATCTATAACGATTAGCTGGGGGCATAATGTTGCCAAAAATGCCACTCGGGACTGATCGGTGCGAGTATTCTCGGCAGTCACCTGCTCGCTTAAAACACCTACACGGGCAATGCTCCCCAGCGACTCGGTGGTAACTACAAGAACATTTTGTACGCTGGCAATGCCGGGCAGCTCGTTAGCATCGGCAAGGGCTTTAAGGCGTGCTACAACGGTTTTTTCAAGTTGGCGTACTCGTTCTCGGGTAATGCCAAGCAATTCACCAATCTGCTCCAGGGTCTCTTTGCGGTCAAACAAACCAAAGCGCCGCGCGATAATTTCGCGCTCTCGTTCACGTTCGATGGTGTTTAAAATATCTTGCACACTTTGTTCTGTGTTTAAAATGTGTGACGATACAGTGGCCTCTGCCATGAGATTGTTCCCTGTCTGTTAATGATGATAGAACCTTGTATCTTTATGTATAACTATACAATATAATGATACAAAAGTCAAAATTGCACTCAACTGCCCATATTGTAGCACGAAATAGACAGTTTGTGTTAAATCATGGCATAAAATTACAACTACACAATATATGTGTATAAAATACAAAAAGCGTAAATTAACAGGGGTGAATATCACCCACCCGCTCCATGGGCGGCGTGAAAAAAAGTTTTGGTGAGGTTCAGATTTGCGGCAAAAAAGGCGGTTGGGAGCGTTTACTTTTTGGCTGATTTACGCACGAATTTTTTACGTGCAGGCGCCTTTTCGAGGAGGTCTTTGCACTGCTCTTCTGTGAGGGTGTTAGGGTCGGTATCCTTAGGGATTCGGGCATTCTTTTTGCCGTCAGTAATATAAGGGCCGTAAGGGCCATTGAGAATCTGAATGCCGCTGTCAAACGTCTTGATGTGCTTGTTGGCTTCTTTTTCGAGCTTGGCTTTATGCAGTTCGCGGGCCTCTGCTTCGGTAATACTAAAAGGATCGAGGGGCTTGATGCTTACAAAGAGCTTGCCAATTTGAATATATGGCCCAAAACGCCCGATGTTGGCTTTAATCTCGTCCCCTGCTTCGGTTTTGCCGACCACACGAGGTAGTTTGAACATCTCAAGCGCCTGCTCAAGCGTAACTTCTTCTAGACGCACGCCTGCTGGCATAGGAGCGAAGGTTGGTTTTTCTTCGTCCTCGGTGCTGCCCCGTTGCAACATAGGCCCAAAACGCCCGAAACGAGCGATAATAGGCTTTTTAGTCTTGGGGTCGAGGCCAAGCTCTCGAGCTTGACTTGCTTCGCTCCGCGATACGCCTCCCGCTGCGTCTACGAGTGGATGAAAGTCTTTATAGAAGTTGGCAATCATGGTTTCCCACTGCTCTGCCCCTTCGGCGACGCGGTCGAAACTGTTCTCAACGGTAGCCGTAAAATCGTAGTCAATAACTGCTGGGAAGTACTTAACCAAAAAGTCGGTTACTACTTCGGCCAGGTGTGTGGGAATGAGCTTGTTGCGGTCAGCGCCGGTGATCTCTGTTGTTTCTTCTTCGGTGATAGCACCATTTATAAGCGTGAGGCTCTGAACGGTGCGCTCTTTACCTTCGAGGTCGCTTTTTTCGATGTAATCACGAGCCTGAATGGTCGAGATGGTCGGTGCGTAGGTACTCGGGCGTCCAATACCTAGTTCTTCAAGCTTTTTAACAAGTGCGGCCTCGGAATATCGAGCCGGTGGACGGCTAAAGGTTTCGGTGGCGGTCATGGTGTTTAGGTTGAGCGTTTGTCCGGTGCTTACGGCAGGTAGCAAGGTGTCATCTTTGATGCCGCCGTAGACCTTCATGAAACCGTCAAATGCCAGTACTTCGCCTTTAGCTATAAGGCGCTCTTCTCTGTTGGAGAGCGAAATACTAATCTCGGTTTTTTCGGTTTGAGCTGGAGCCATCTGACTGGCCAGAGCGCGCTGCCAAATAAGTTGGTAGAGCTTCTTTTGCTGCGCATCCGCACCAGCGTCCAGTACAGAAAAGTCGGTTGGGCGGATTGCTTCGTGTGCCTCTTGAGCGCTTTGATTCTTGGTTTTGAACTGACGTACCTGGTGGTACTTTTGGCCAAAGTTTTTAAGGATGTGCTCCTCGGCTGCCTTAATGGCAAAACCGGACAGAATGGTACTGTCAGTACGCATGTAGGTAATTTTACCTTCTTCGTAGAGCCGCTGGGCGAGGGTCATGGTTTGTTTAACGCTAAAGCCTAAGCGACGCGAAGCCTCCTGCTGGAGGGTGCTGGTTGTGAACGGCGCGCCCGGATTTCGGGTGCCCGGCTTTTGGGCAACATCAACTACGGTAAAGGTGGCCTCTGAAGCATTTTGTAAGAAACTGCGCGCGTCATCTTTATTACTGAACTTTGTAGCCAGCTCAGCCTTAAGCTCCTGGCCGTCAACGGTAAAGAGAGCAACAATCTTGTAGCTGCTCTCCGGCACGAACTCTTTAATTTCTCGCTCACGCTCCACAATGATACGCACAGCAACAGACTGTACGCGGCCAGCGCTCAACCCGGTGCGGATCTTCTTCCATAGTACGGGGCTCAGTTCATACCCTACCAGCCGATCGAGTACGCGTCGGGCTTGCTGCGCATCAACGAGCTTCAGGTCAACGGTGCGTGGCTGTTTAATGGCATTCTCAATGGCAGATTTGGTAATCTCATGAAAAACAATACGCTTGGTTTTTTTAGGATCCAGCTTGAGCGCCTGCGTCAAATGCCAGGCAATGGCTTCTCCTTCGCGGTCTTCATCGCTTGCCAGCCAAACGTCTTGAGCTTCTTTGGCGGCCTTACGTAGCTCGCTGACGACCTTTTTCTTGTCGCTATTTACTTCGTAAGTGGGAGCAAAGTTGTGCTCGATATCAATGTTGAGACCCTTTTTAGGTAAATCACGGATATGACCAAAACTACTTTTAACGGTAAAGTCCTTTCCCAAGTACTTTTCGATGGTTTTGGCCTTTGCGGGGCTCTCGACGATAACTAAATTTTTACTCATGCTTATGCTTGTTTGATTATAAGTGAATCGCCCTAATATGCAAATACGAGGAACGACCGCTGATTTTTACACACTTAGGCATCGGCTGTCAAATCTTTTGTTATATTCATCCGGCCTTTGGGCTGGTATTGCTTTTGGTGAGCATACAAAAAATGCGCCTGTAAGAATAAACCCGCGGTAAAGAACCACAACAGTTCGCTAACAGGAATTGAACCAAACACGGTGGCCCCCAAAGGTGTTCCATATAGAAGCCAACCAGCTTTAAACGCTTCGTGAGGTACGAGCAGATTAAGGCCAACGCCATATATAAAGAGTGCTAGCACCACAAAACCACCGCCAGTTACCATACTTGGACGGCGCACATGAGGCATTTTGACCGCCAGGACAATCCAGCCAACCGCAAATGCAATGATGGTGGCAAACACAGAGTTTATCCCTACCGCCCACAGCACTGCGAAGAGCACTCCAAGAGGCATAACGCTCATGAGCGAGCGCATCGGCGACCTCCCTGGGTTGCCTGTAAGGGCTTTGCGGCTTACAAAGGAATATAAAACAGCAGCAAGGCCAAAGATTGCTGCGCCAAAAAGCGCATCTTCGGGCGAGAGGCGGCTATTGCCTACAATGGTTTGCGGGCGCCAATAATCGCGAAAATAGATGAGCTCACTTACTGGCCCGGCTATCGCTCCGGTAATCATGGAAGGTACGGCGTGCGCGCGAAGGTCGTGACGACGCCATAATATGAGTCCCAAAATCCCCAAGAAGTACAGACTGTATATAAGATAGGCATAGCGCATCGTTTTATTATATAAGCCCCCACTGATTATTGCCAAGCGGCCGCACCTGACCCTGTACTTCGAGCAAAGTCAGCGCCTGGCTGAACTCGGAAGTATCCAGCTTGGTATGTGCCAACAGTTCTGCTCCGTCATGTGCACCCTGTGCCAGCGCCGTAATAATGGCCTGCTGCTGAGGGGTGTCACCTACCGGCAGGCGCGTTTGCGGCACATCGAGCCCAAGCAAGCGCAAAACGTCACGGCTATCAGTTGCAATTGCTGCTCCGCTGCGCAGTAGATTATTGCATCCCGCGGCAAGCGGATTGGTAATAAGACCAGGCACAGCCATAACCTCCCTTCCCTGTTCAAGGGCAAATTGAGCTGTATGGAGAGAGCCGCTTTTGAGAGCGGCCTCGGTAACAATAACTATGTCTGCCAGGGCCGCAATAATACGATTGCGAGCAATAAAATGGCTCTTGTGAGGCCGGCTACAATTTTCGTATTCGCTAAGCAGCATGCCGCCGTTTTGTACGATACGCCGAGCTAGCTCTGTGTGGCGGTGCGGATAGATGTGGTTCAGGTCGGCAGGCAAAATAGCTACCGTACGACCGCCTACCTCAAGCGCAGCCTGGTGGGCGAGACTGTCTACGCCGAGCGCCAATCCACTGAGTATGACTACTCCCGCCCGGGCAAGCTCGCCGGCAAGCTTTTGGGTGACCTGTTTGCCGTAGGCTGTAGGCATGCGGCTGCCGACAATGGCTACTTTAGGGTGTTCCTGAAGTATATGTAGCTCGGCCCCTAGCCCAAAAAGCGCTCGGGGCGGCTGGGCGATATGCCGCAGCTCGTCCGGAAATACTGGACTTTTAAAGGAATACGTACGTATACTAGAGGGCATTCAGCGTAAAACTCCTTATTAGTGATTTGAGCGGGCTGATAATGACATACCTTCCCTGTAAAATGCAAGAAGTTTATCAATATAACGCTTATGCTTTATATTGGAAAAATAGTCAAAAATGTTAAAAAGTATTGACACAATGCCATTTTCTTGCTATTATTGCAACTTGTAAGCGTCTGAAAGCGTCTTACGCACCTTATATCCCCCCATTTTCTAACAATTTTGTTAGATTGCTCTACAGCGTGCCATAGCAAGTTGTTACCCTCCACTTACCTACGGCGCTTGTTACGCAAGTAACAGATATGCGCTTTAGAGCAAACTAACCCCTTTAAGCACCTTGGGCGCTTTCGAGCTTCCCCAAGGCGACCTGATCAAGAGTGAGTCCACAAAGATGGCCTTCTCGGCCGGCACGCCACTTTATGGAGTTTTGGTGCGCGATGCTTCACTCAGGTGGGCTTGAAGGGTCGGATTCGTTAGAATCCTTCGGGGATGTTAGCAATAACGTCCCCACAAATAGGCCTGTGAGCGGTGCCCACCCCCTCTTGCAGGCCTTTTTGTATGGTTTAAAAAAATGCCGTGCTATCATGTGACAATGATTGAACGGCGCACATCTGAAGTTGAAGAGTTATTAAGGCTCCAGCAGCCTCTAGAGCATACACCAGACGAGTTACGTCCGGCTTGGCAGCTTTTAGCAAGCCAGTATGTAGAGGATGATCGCTGGAGTCTTTTTAAGGAGAGCGCAGAAGCAACGATAGCCGTTCATAAATTGGTTGAGGAAGCTGTTGTCTATGCGCCAGGGGTGCAGCGCGAGCCATATAGTGACATGCTGGGAGCTATGCGCTTTGACTGCGTGTTGGCCAAGCGCGTCGCCAAGCTCCCCCGTTTTGTCCATGGGCTGTACGGACATTTGGGGCCAGAGTGGCGCAGGCATGAGGACTTTCCGCTGTGGACTCCCGAAGCCGAAGAAGAAATACGCAGCGCTGCCGAAGAGGCTGGCGGCTCCCAGGATATGGTCCGTTCATTGAAGGCGGTAGCCACAGAGCATATGCTCCGGGCGCAAATTACCTCTGCTTTGATTGGTTCATATATGCTGAAGCGCGTCGCCAGCAATCCTTCGTTGCAGCTCTCGCTTGCCTCTGGGGAATTGGATCAAATGAGGCATACGTTCCCTGCGGCCTCGATAGTAGCGCGGGCCTCGCTTAAGCGGGTGCTTGGTAGGGAGCTGCCACCCAAGCATAGGCACCGTATTCTTTTGGAAGCCTCAGAAACGATCGGCTCAACGATAAAGCCGTATCGCACCGCTGACATGCCGCAAACTGCCTTCAAGGCATGGGACGAACAGTGCGATTTTTTGCGTGTCATTGACAGTGCGATTGCGCAGTGGCCAGTAACAGAAAAAGAAGTTGCCGATTACGAAAAGTTGGCGGGCGCTAAGGCTGCCGAAGTAAAAGCCGAGCAGAACATCCAAACTGCCGAAAGAGCAAAAGCGGCTTACTTGAAGCTAGAAGAGCCGTTTACGCCGCCTAGTATGAAGTCATTGCGCAAAACGCCGTATTGGCAATTTATGCAGGCCATAACTGGCCATCCTCCCAGGGGTAGTGTTTGTCCGCAGATTAAACCTTTACCGGATATGGCCCAGGCGCAACAGATTGTAGGAATGCTCGAGGGACTGCAGGATGTACTCCGCAAGCACACTGACACTGAAACGGCGGCTCTAGTCGTACAAGGAATCGTGGACGATCAGACACGGTATGCCACCACCTTTAACGCACATCGTGCCGCTGGTTCTATGCTGAGCCAGATATCTTCGTTGGCAGAGCGTATGACATGGCTGCGCGACCATAGTAGTGTGCTTTTTGATATTCAACGGCAAGTTGGCTTGCCCCTGCTATCGGCGAGCGACCTGGAACGGCTCATTAGTTCTTTTAAGGAGCAGAAACGCTAATGACGGCGGATTTTAACCATACCCCGTTCACTCGTGAAGTCTTGTGTGGCCCGGAAGCATACCTCCCTGGCCGGGATTTGCATTTGCTGCATGCGTCTGAGGTGTTACGGCCTGCAGTGGCATTTGCGGCCGAAATAGGCGGAGTAACTCCTGCGCACGCCCTTGGTAAAGCAGTTGCCTACCTTCAGTTGAGCACTTGCAGCGGCTTGGTTGAGCTTAATAAGGTTACTGGTTTGCATCCGGCGGACCGAAAACAGACTATAGATGAATGGCTCGAGGCGGCCTCGCAAGATATTACTCGGCCGCCGCTAGGCGCAGACACGATGCGCATTGACGAGAATATGAAAGTTTGGGGAGTGCTGGGCGCCAGCATTCTGGCTGCCACCGAGCCGGGTATTTCCCATCCGGATGCCCACAATGAGCTGCTGATTAGCGCGTTGCGCAGCACTGTTCCTTTAGGCGTAGGAGTAAACCCCGAAGGAATGTCAGCCAAGCAACGGCACGCTGTACTCAAAGACTATGGCCAAGCCGAGGTGCAGCTTTCTGCTTTGCGGCTGGGCAACGAGCTGGTTCTAAACGCCGGGGCGTTCGCGCTCATCTCTTTTATTGGGGAGTATTTGCAGTACGCAAGAAAGATCCCCTTAGGAGAGAAGCGCCTCGATAGCAAAGCGATGATTATTGAACTCGACGATATTTGTCGTGCTACAGAAGGCAACTCATCTAAAGCAATTGGTAAACGACTGGGCAATTTGGCGGCGCGCATTATGGACGGCGCAAAGTTACTTGGTTACCTCCCCCGTACCGATACGAGAGAGCTTCCTCCGCAGCTGGCCCAAAGCATTGAAGGGGCGGAATATTTTGAAACGATAGCATCAGAGGTAATTGCTTGTCAGGCAACACGTTCTTCGGTGAGTATAGAAGCCCGCAATGACCTTCGGGGTGCGTACGCTCAAAACACGTTGCAGGCCTATACTGAGCTTCAGCAGCCGTATGCCTTTGCAAGTAACAAAGAGTTACGTAATTCCCCGTATTGGGCCTTTTGTAGCCTGCTTACGGGCCATTCTAAAGAAAAACTGCCCGGATTTGAGCCACTCGACCGACAGCAGGCAACGGATATTGCCGCTACTCTCTCGCGGGTGGTTGCGCTTTTGCGTCAAAGCCCCGATGATCCCGATGCTACTCTGTATCAGGTTATGCGCGATCGTGCCGAGGAGGCCTCGCTCGAGGCATCTTACAAGACAGCGCAGGCGGAGGCTTCGGTGGGAGTCATAGCACCTGCCCGCTTCAATAGTGTACGTCAGCGGCTTGATGTGCTCTGTTCTTTATGGCCAAAAGTCCGTACTGGTGCCGAAAAGACGGTTTGTACAGCTCAGGAGATCGAAGAACTTGACATGGTATTTGCAATGATTAAAGAAGGAGAACTATGAGCATACAAGGTGGACAATTCTACGAAAGCTTAGCAGCCCGGGCTAATATAGCGGTACCGCATGAACTAAGTGGCGAGCCGATTCCTCTTATGGACGAAGAAATGCGATATCATCGCCAGCGCCCAAATAGCATGATTACTACGCAGGTAGACCGCCTTTTTGAGGATGCCATGTACCTGGCGGGTGAATTTATTTGTAAAGCCTCAACGCTCGAAGCAACCGGCAGCGAGGCGGCTCCAACGTACTTGCCTTTTAGCTTTCGTACCTTTCGTGGCTTTGCTGAAAGACTGTTTGAGAGAAAAGTACCAACAGAGGTGTTCGCAAACGCTGCACTAGAGGCTATTGCCCCACAAGAAGCGCCAGAGATGATAACCAGGAGCGCACTGAGCAAGGCACGGCAACGCTGGATTAAGTCACATCACATGGAAGAAGCGGCGTATTTTCGGGTCTCGGCCGATGCCTATGTGCGAGGTAAGTACGCTGGTAAAACGGCATGTCTGGCGCTGATTATACCCGACGAGCTGTCTTTCTCCACGGTGAGCGCCCGGTTATACACCGGCGCGTATACTGCCACTGCCCGCACTATTTTAGAGCAAGAAGCTGCGGGTCTCGGCCAGTAGTTGGTCGCCGTAGGCACGTTCGCTTAAAATTGCCGATGCTTCTTTAAGGAGCTGCGGCATCTGCGCCTCTTGTTCTTTGCTAAAGCGGGCTAATACAAAATCGGCGCTATCAATTTGCGGCGGATCTTTAGGGCCAACGCCAATGCGTACGCGGCCAAAAGTCTCCCCCATGTGCTGCATAACCGACTTAATGCCGTTATGACCGGCGGCGCTGCCACCAACACGGGTGCGGATTTGCCCAAAAGGGATGTCGAGCTCGTCGTGGACGACCACAATATTCTCAGGAGCAATCTTATAAAAGCTGGCGGTAGCCTGAACTGCTTCACCGCTGAGGTTCATAAAGGTAGTGGGCTTAATAAGGATTGTTTTGGTGTCGCCTAAGACGGCTGACGTAAAGTGACTTTTTAAGTCCTTCTTTTCTATCCAATCCGGAAAATCATTGGCTTTGGCAAAGGCATCAAGCACTTCAAAACCGATGTTGTGACGTGTGCCGCTATATTGCTTGCCCATGTTGCCGAGGCCTACAATAAGCACCGTTTTGTTTTGCCCGAGGGTATAAAATTGAATGTTGTCGCTTGCTTTGGGTTGCCGGTAGAATAATGCCATATCTGGCAGTATAGCACTTTTACCGAAGGAGGACTATTTGCGCGCTTCTTTGGTTGGGCTGTTGCCGTGCCTGTGGGTTTCGTGCTTCTCGATAAACCACAGTTGTACCGGTGTGCCCTCGTAGGCGTAGCGCTCGCGAAGCTTACGCTCCATGTAGCGTTTGTAGCTCCAGTGCAGGAATTTGGTATGCGAACCGAAGACCTTAAAGGCTGGAATAGGATTGTCGTCTTCTTGAATCATGTAATTGAGCTTAGGGTTGCGGTTCTTGAGGCCGGCTGGTGGGTGTTGGTCAACAACTTCGCGCAGCCAGCGGTTCAGTTCGGCAGTTGGCATGCGCTTTTTGCGCTTTTCGGCGATTTCGGTGGCAAGCTCAAAAATTTTGGTAACATTTTGGCCGGTAATTGAGCTGGTAAAGATAAGCGGCGCCCATGGCACAAAGTCGTAGGTGTGTGCGAGACGTGCGGCAATTTGATCGCGGGTAAAAGCGTCTTTCTCTTCGGCGGCGTCCCATTTGCTAACCACTAAAATAAGGCCCTTGCCTGCCTCTTTAATCATGCCGGCAATTTTTTGGTCGAGCTGTACGTTAAGCTCGTTGGTGTCCATAAGCAATAAGCAGATATCGGCCTGTTCGATAGCTGCCAGTGAGCGGATAACGCTAAAACGTTCGATGCCATGTTCGATCTTTCCTGCCCGGCGGATGCCAGCGGTGTCCATAAGCTCAACTTCTTGTCCTTGAAAACGGACGATAGTGCGATTGATGTCGCGGGTGGTGCCAGCGCGATCGGCTACGATAGCCTGCTGTTTTTTAGAGAGCGTGTTAAAAAGCTGCGATTTGCCTACGTTTGGGCGGCCGAGTAAGGCAATGCGCAAACGGTTGGGGTCGTCGCTAGAAACAACTGCCGGAATCGCTGCCACAGTAGTGTCAAGCAGCTCGCTAATGCCTTGACTGTGCGTGGTGCTGGTGTGAACGATTGGCTTGATGCCCAGACGGTCAAAACCGCTCAAATCGGCCTTACGTGCTTTGTCAACTTTGTTAACGACTAAAAAGACTGGCTTGCGGCTCTTGAGCGCCATTTTAGCAACGCGGCGGTCTTCTTCGGTAATTGGAACATTGGCTTCAACCACAACCCAGATAACATCAGCGCTATCGGCGGCTTGCAGGATTTGTTCTTGAATGGTGAACTCAAACTCATCCTCAGCGTCCTTCATACCGGCGGTGTCTACCATCCAAAAGGTCTGACCCTCCCAGTTGGCTTTGGCCATGACACTATCGCGGGTGGTGCCAGCTTCGCGGGCGACAATAGCTTCGCGGCGCTTCAAGATAGCATTAAAAAGGCTGGACTTACCAACGTTTGCACGGCCAACAATGGCAATAATAGGTACTTTTTTGACAGACATTGGTTCTTATTATACCAGATATGTACCCCAGAACCTATATTGTTCTTATTACCGTTGACAGTCCGGGCAACACACGGTAGCCTAAAGCGTTATGGCATACCACGAATCTATCACGCAAACCAAGGGCGATCTCCCATTCGAAGAGCAAGTTGAACTTTTGCAGGACGTAATGCGCAAAAAGCACGCCGCCGATACCATTAACGCGCAAGAAGCGGTATTTACTACGTTGAGTGAGGCGCTTGTAGGGCGCACTCCAGCAGTTACTTTTCAAGACCGGCAGGCAGCACCTGTAGATGTCACAAGTGTTACGGCAAGCTGGAATATCCCCGGTGAACTTGATAAAGAAACGGGGCTTGCCCCCCGTACGACTATTGCGGTAGAGGCTCACGCTGCAGAGGCATTGCCCAGCAGTCAGCTGTGGAACCTGCGTCGAGTACTGGGTGACGAAAAGCGCGTTAAAGCTACACGACTGCTTGGTGTAGAGGGTACGCCCCGTGGCTTATTGCGTCGTAAGGAGTACCATGAAGACACCCTCAGTAAGGCCGTAGGTAAACATATTCTCCAAGGCGCCGCTGATATTATCGTTGCTGCACATACCGATTTTGTTGAACCGCAACACGACAGCAATGATCACGTAACAAAAGCAAAGCACGCTGAATCTATTGATGCAACGGTGGGCCGCCCTGGTCGCCCTGAGCCAAATAGTCCCCTGCTTTGGACGCCGACTCGGCTTGTTTCTGAAGTGGAAGGTATGCTACATGCCCGTGGCCGTGGCGAAGACCGTCCTGCCCAGCTGTACGATGTTGAGAATTATCTGAACCGTACGATTAATATCGTGCCAACTTCCGAAGGGTATGCGTCTGAGCAATATCGCAATTTAAGCCACATATTGCGCTTTGTGCCTGGCGTAGAAATATAAGCTCTATACTGGGGTATAAGCACCTACTCTTAGGTTGCTAGGCAGCGTATAGTTGCCAAACTGGACGCGACACAAACGCACTACCTCATAGCCTAGGGCGCTAAAGGTGCGACGAATCTGCCGATTGCGTCCTTCGTGCATCGTAACGAGCCAAGCGGTTTCCTGGCCCTCCTGGAGCCGTTCTAGGGTGAAGCGGCTGGGCCCATCTGGCAATTGAACGCCGTATTCTTGAATCATTTGCCGGTGCAGCGGCGCTAAAGCATGATCAAGCGTTACGTGGTAGCGCTTGATCTTTTGGTATTTGGGGTGCGTAAGCTGCGCAGCCAGATCTCCGTCGTTTGTCAGTAATAAAAGGCCTGACGAATCTTTATCGAGCCGACCGACGGGCTTAAGGTTGTGTAGTTCTTTTGGAAGCAGGTCGTAAACGGTTCTACTCCCCTGCCCGTTACGGCTCACCACGTAGCCAGCTGGTTTATTAAGAAGAATCGTCTGAAGGGTTTGTGCACGCAGCAGCTGGCCGTCAAGCGTAATTGTTTCGGTGCCGCTGATAACCTGCCCCACGTTTGCCTGCACGCCGTTAACGGCCACGCGTCCGTCAGCTATGGCGCTATCTGCCGCACGACGCGAAAGGCCGCTTAGGAGCGCAAGATGTTTATTGAGGCGAACAGACATAATGCCTTTCAGTATAACGCATAGTATGCTTTAGAGTGCAATGCTGTTGGGGTCGGTTGTATCGATGTCGCTCTGAGTTGGCTGTTCGGTTGCTGACCCTTGGGGAGATATAACATGTCCGGGCTGATGGGGCTGCATAGCCGTACCTGGTGCAACTGGCTGTCCATACGGATGGCTCTCGTCGAGAGAATCGATACCTTCTTTAGCTAATAGTTCAGAAAGATCGGGCTGGGTGGCAATTGGTTTAACAGGTTGAATAATCTTTTTGTGAGCGATAGAAACATCATCTGAATCTTCATCATTGGCTACCTCTGGCGTTGCCTCGGCTTCCTGCGCAGGTGTTTCTTGCGGCTCAGCAGCAACTGGTGCTGGCGTTGCCTCGCTTGGCGCTTCAACAGCTGGCGCAGTCGTTGGTTCAGGCGTTGCTTCAGCTGGTTTGGCTTCAGCTTCGGGTGTAGCCTGGGCCGGAGTGGTAGCTGGTGTTGCTGCCGCTTGCTGATTTATAAATTCTTCAATTTGAGCTTTCATTTGAGCTTGTTCGTCTGCAGTTGGAACGGCGTTTTCAACCGTTTGTGCAGCTGGCCCAGCCGGTGTCTCAACTACTTTTGTCTCTTCTGCAACAGCAGGCTGTGTCTCCGGCGCAGTCGTTGGTTCGGGTGCAGCGGCTACCTCTGGCGTTGCCTCGGCTCCCTGCGCAGGTGCTTCCTGCGGCTCAGCAGCAACGGGTGCTGGCGCTGTCTCGCTTGGCGCTTCAACAGCTGGCGCAGTCGTTGGTTCAGACTCTTTTTGAGCTGGCTCCTCTTTTTCGAGAGTGCTCGTAAGGTTTTTAACGGCGTTAGCTAAGAGATCTTCGGTAGAGGCTGTTTCTGCAGGCTTCTCGGTTGCCGGTGTCTCAACCACTTTTGTCTCTGCAGCAGCAGGCTGTGTCTCAGGCGCAGTCGTTGGTTCAGGCGTTGCTTCAGCTGGCTCGGCTTCAGCCTCAGGCATAGCTTGAGCTTCAGTCGTTACAGATGGCGCTTCGATAGGCTTTACCGGTTCGGCACTTTCGGAAGGTGCAGCTGGCCCAGCCGGTGTCTCTGCCTCGGATGTTGGTGCCTCCGGCGCAGTCGTTGTCTCCTGTGCAGCGGCTACCTCTGGCGTTGCCTCGGCTTCCTGCGCAGGTGTTTCTTGCGGCTCAGCAGCAACGGGTGCTGGTGAGTTTGTGGTAGGCACAGGTGCTTCGGGGCTCGCTGCGGGAGCTTCAACGGCTGGGGTCTCAGGCTTAGCTGGTTGAGCTGTAGTAACGGCCTCGGTTGGTGTAGCGGGCTGCATGTTCGGTGCAGCTGTCACCTCTGGCGCTGGCTCAGTGGCCACTGCTGTTTCTGCGGCCACAGAAGCTTGAGGAGCAGCTTCGGGAGTGGCTACATCTGAAGATGTATTATCTGTTGCGGGTTGGTCCGGAGCGGCGGCGGTATTGTCATCTGCCTGACTACCGACCTGTGTAGGAGGCGCGGCGGGCGCTGGCGGCTGTGCCAGAGGCATACTTGCAACGGGTGTGGGCTGTAGTTCTGGTGCGGCAGGCGCTGGCGTAGGTACGGGAGTATTTGCTGGTGGTTGCGCAAGCGGCATAGCTGCCACGGCAGTCGGCACGGCGGTGGCTTCGGCAGCTCCAGGTGCTTCGGGACTCGCTGCGGGAGCTGTATCATCTGGTGTTACGCCTAAAAGCTCCTCGGCAGCCTTAACGATATCTTCAAGTGTGACCTGCGACTTAACCAGGTAGCGGTCTGCACCCAGGCTCTCGGCCCGTGTCTTGTCATCTGCCTGACCAAGCGCGGTAAGCATGATAACTTTAGTGTCTTTAAGGCCCTCGGTATTACGCAAGATATCGAGCATCTCAAATCCACTAATGCGTGGCATCATAACGTCGGCAATAATAAGGTCTGGCCGCTCCTGCTTAGCTTTAACAAGCGCTGCTTCACCGTCTTCTGCGGCTACAATGGTGAAGCCTTCGGCCTGTAGTCGTGCCTCGTAGATCTCGCGCAAGTTGTTGTCGTCTTCGACTAACAGAATTTTTGCCATAATTACTTCTTATGTCCCTTTGTAGTTACGTTTTACATGCTTATGGTTACTAGCATTGTATCATGCTTTCGCCGAAGTACCAGATGGGCCAATGGGCGGCGTATTAGCTGCTTCGCTTTGTTGCAGGCTCTCGGCCCGCGCTGTATCTAACCGCGGCAGGTTTATATAAAAGGTACTCCCCTTGCCGACTTCGCTTTCGACCCACACGCGGCCTTTATAGAGCTCAACGATTTTGCGGCAAATAAACAATCCAAGGCCAGTACCACCAATGGTGCGAGTGGCAGAATTATCCACGCGGTAAAACTTTTGGAACAAATGAGGCACATCTTCGGCTGGGATACCCGCGCCAGTATCTTTAATGTACATTTGCACGGTTCCGGCGTCACCTGTTAGGCCGATAGAGATCTTTCCCTGCTCGGTGTATTTACAGGCGTTGTCGAAGATATTGGTGATAACTTCGCGAATGCGCTCGGGATCAACATGTACGTAATACAGCGGTTTAAGCACATGCTCGCCTACTTTTTCCTTATTGGTAGCGTCGATAGCTTCATTGTTGGCCCCTACAAGGAACTCTACAAAAAGGCCTTTCTTTTCGGCACTGAATTTAAGCCCGTCGGTTAGCTGCTGCAAAAAAGCCCCCATCTCGACCACCTGGGGATGGTTGCTGAGCCGCCCATCTTCTGCCTTGGAAGAAGTAAGCAAGTCTTGAAAGAGCTTTCCAAGGTGTTGTGCCGATGTATGAGCTTTTTCGAGATAGCCGCGCGCACGAGTGTCAATGGTGCTGACTTTTTGGTTAAGCGCCAGTGCCAGATACCCTTCAATAGCAGCTACCGGCGTACGCATTTCGTGACTGGCAGTGCTAATAAAGTCGGCGCGTTGCTGTTCGGCGGCTCGCTCCTGGCTGACGTCGCGAATGACTGCCACGGTTCCCATTGGTTCGGTTGAATTGGGGAGCGTTACGGGCGATGCGGCCAGTGAAACCACATGCTGCTTCTCGTCGCGGCTATTTAATTTAAGTATCTGATTGACCGGCTTATTGTTGTGCAAAACGGTTGATAGCGGGTTTTGATCCTGCGGAATCTCCTCGCCGGACTCTTTACTGAATATAGCTACCAGCGAAGCGTCAACACCGAATGCCTCGTCGGTAGACCAGCCTGTCATTTTGGCGGCAGCGGGGTTAATAAGGGTGATCTTATTCTCGGTGTTGGTAACGATAATGCCATCGGTAATGGAGTGGATAAGAACATCGGCTTGCTGCTGCTTACTTTGCAATATGCCAGAGAGTTGGCTGAGCTTCTGATCTTCGAGGCTGATAAACCGATTCCGCCAAAACAAATAACTGGCCAAGGCGACAGCAATGTTCCCGGCTAACAAAACAAGAGATGCTTTACTGACGCGGGCCGGATCAAAATTACTGTGCAACACCACATATAAAAAGCTGGCAAAGACAGTTCCAAACAGAATAGGCAAACCAAAAAAGCCGCTAAAGCCGGTCATAATAAGCCACACGAGTACATATGGCAACGTGCTGAGGCCTTGATCGGTGTTGGCCAGCCCGTTCAGCACCGCCAGCGTAAGGATCATGGATCCAATAAGCGAAGCAAACGGTAAGCTATAATGGAGCACAGCCCAATAGATAACCAACAGGTAGAACAGCCCTACCCCGCCAAAGACAAAGGCCACCGCATCAATATGGAACATGTCGGCATAGGTGGTAGCAACTGGCAAAAATTGAGCCACAATGTAGCCGCCCAAAAGCGCCATGTTGCACAAAACCAAAAACAGCCAGTACAAGCGGTACCACAGTTTATTGACTTGATACTGAAAAAAGTCAGTCGCCATTACCCTACAGTGTACCGCTTATGGCTATTGCGTGCTAGTACATGTTTGTCGGCTCAAGGTAGGAACTAGCCGATGTGTGCTCGTTCAATGGCATCTAATACATTGCCAAAACCAACATAGCTTAAGCGGTCGTCCACGTGCCAGTCGGCCATGCCGGTAGTAGCTGGATTGAGAGCTTTAGCGTCGATATGATTGGCGCTAGGACCGTCGGGTTGTGTGGTGACAACGTAGGTGTTGCCGATTTTGCGAGTTGAGACCTCCTGAGGGCTGCACGCAATTTCGTTGAACGACTTTGGTTCGCCCTTGAGGTTGTACCACTGTTTGGGACCGCCTGCTTCGTCCAGTGGAAGTTCTGCAAAGGTCACGCCAAAACGTCCGATCTCGCTAATTACACCTACAGTTGGCAGTTCGGCGTTATTGAGGAGCACCGGCCGGGCCACGACCTCGTAGGTATCGTCGTTTAGATTGGCGGGTGTCGCGTCGGAGTTTTTATAGGTGAATACTCCTTCGCAAATAATTTGGACGCTACTTGTAGCGGCGTCACTGGGGAGCGCTTTGGGTGGCGTAGGCTTTTTGGTATTAGCCAGGTCTGTAGGGGCTACCTCTGATGGAGCCGGGCTCGTGACGTTGATTGCCGGTGTATTCTTTGCAGAATCACTCCCGTCAGAACCTTCGCCGCATCCCGTAAGAACAGCAAGGCCGATTGCCACAGCAGGCGCGGCCCGGCGGATAATTGTTGGATATCGTTCACGCATATCAATCCCCCTTTTTATTTAGTACCGATCTAGCTTATAATAGTCTCCGTAGATGGTCCAGAGTTTTTCGTCGGAAGTTCCAAGCCAGGCACACGTGGCTTGTGTTGATGCGGCTATGCAATCGGTAGAGGCTACTTTAAGACAGAGTGGTCTATGGCTTCGTTTGCAAAAGCAGCTTATTCCCGTTATGCAACATCTCCAGGAGTGGGATATTCCTGAAGAACAACATGGCGTTTTCTCTGTGCCACAGCATCTTAGGCATCGCGACACCACGCTTATCGCGCCGATACTGCCGAACGGCGGCGATCACTATGTCGACAATAGCTTTGCCTCGTTTACGCCTACGCAATTTACGAACGCAAGTGCGGCATATAAGAACCGTGGGCTTGACGGTATGGAAAGTCATTTTGGATTGCATAGTGCTATGAGGGCAATGTGCGCCGAAGGAGATTCCCGTCGCAAGATAGACACCTCAATTGGTGGAACGGCGCTCACAAGCCTGTCACTCGGCTCGCCCGATTACCCTTCTGCCAATGTGTTTGCCCGTTTTAATATGCGCCCGCTTATTACACTTCGGCATGATGTAGATGAGGCGCGCAACGAGTGTTTGCCCATAGGCCCCGGGTCGGTGGTGAATGCTTTGGTGCAGTATGCAATGGTTATTCAGTCGCCAGCTCTGTTTCTTCAGCGCCAGTCAGAAGCAGTCGCCGTGCCTGAAGAACGCCGCACGCATGGCGTGGCGATTGGAGCGTTAGTAGCTCAAGAACTGGCCGACCGCACTGGCACTGTCCCTGCACCTGACGACCAGGAATTGATTGCTCTGCACCACCAGCACATTGAGGCGGCCCAACAGCAGCGAGCCGCTTACTACCCGCCCCACTATACAGCCTAAAAATTGTAGTCTGGACTAACGGGTGCACCTCGCACGATACTAGCGGTAGCGCGAAGCGATGACAGCACCTTAGGAGTTATGCGCACCACGTGGTCTACCTCGTTGTAGGCGTCAAGAGTTTGCGGCACGCCAGCGCTACCATCTAGTGGTATCTTTTGGCCGTGCAGCTCAGGAAGGCGGTATTTTGCCTTAACGTCGGCTGTTTTTATTCGTTCCTGATCGGCAACACCCAGTACTGTGCCGTCACTTGCAAAATAAGGACTGCCGGAGTCGTTTAACTCGCTGGTGGGAGTGATCTTTTGAGCTTTATGAGGGTTGCTGGCTGTGCCATATAGCGCAGCCGGAATCGCCCGAAAGCCATCTTTGTTGGCGGCTACGACGACACTGGCGGCGATTTGCGGGCTGTAATAGTCCTGGTCGGAATACTCTCGTTTACTAAAGTCAAAACCGGTTTGCCAAACGATATCACCAGGTTTGACAGTTTGATTGCTTATGGTTGCGGCCGGCACGTCTTTAAGGTATTCTTTGCTGCCTGTTTCGTCCATTCTAAAGTAGGCTGGCAGTTTTACCGGGGTACTGTATGTAACGGCCGAAGGTCCGGTTGTTTGGGCGGATCCGTTGAGCCAGCGTTTACCATTGCCTTGAATGGCCATAACGGAAAGAGAGTCTGGCAGTCCGAACGGCGGTTCTCCCAGGTATACTCTGCTGACAACTTCATTTTTACCCACATATACGCCGGTATCCTCGCTGCCGAGGTATAGGTAGTCAGGAACAGCTACATGTAAGCGTACGGTTGCGCCAGCAGCTTTAATAACGGCTTCTGGCGCCTGGTCGGGCATTTGCTCGAATTGACCGGTAAAAGCTTGAGGGTCAAGATGCTCTGCGGGGCCTGATTCACTACTACAGGCCGTGGCGGCTACTAGCATACCAGTAGCGACTATTTTTGCGGCACGGTGCGCAAGGGGCGTGCGGTTTGGCTGGGTTGGGGACGAAAGGACGGTTTCATGTTTCATGCAGCTAGTGTAGCATATAGCTTAAGCATCATGGCTTACGCTTACCTGTCCGTACTCCTTTTAAAAAGGTGGTGTGCGCCCGGTCGCGACGCTGCCTAAATGACAGTACCGGCCGGCTGCTCGCTTCGGCAGCGCGCACGGTAATGAGGCTCGAGGCCTCGCCCGTTACAAGTGGTCGTCCGCTAAACTTTAGTTCAGCACGGAGCATAATCTTGCTGGCAGTTTGAATAATTACCTCCTCAACATTAGGCAGAGGCTGCAAATCGGCATCGTCAATCTCAGCTGCTTCGAGCCGTGGGTTATGAATAGCAGGCTGACCTAAACCAGCGAGCAGAACATGTACCATGCCGCTCTGCCGCCGCACCCACGCCGGTTTGCGCATGGCCTCAGGCAAATACCGAATGCTTGCCTGGTATGCGTGTAGCCCAATAAGCCCAAGGTACTCTGTAGCGCGACTGTTCAGCTGCTCGACTGTAAGCCACTCCCCTTCTGTAACAAGAGGAAATGTATGGCCGGCGGTTGGCGCGTCGCGTTCGGTAATTTTTAGCGCGCGTGTATCAAGAGTTTCGAGCTTGTGGGCGTAGGCAGCATGTTGTATAGGGTCAAAGGATTCAAGCGAAAGCATGCACACAAAACTGTATCATATGTGTAGTATATTATGCAACGAGCTGGTACTTTCCTTGTGCCTGACAGGAGAATGGTCTATCATGGGGCTTTATGTTTGAGACGAATTCGTGGACTCCTCTCACCGATGGTCAGAGAGAGTTTTTTACAAAACAAATAGATGCTGGTATTCAGGCAGCGTTTAGCCCTACGGCGCACGAAGCGGGCCTGGTAACCATGCACGCAGAGCGCTTTTCGTACAGAAGAGATGCGCTTACGAGAGGCTACGGTTTGGTATGGCCAGATGTTACCTCTCCGGGTGACCACTGTGCAATTGTCGGTTCTACACAGACCACCTCGTTGCGGGGCTTTATGCGCATTTGCCAGGAGCCAGCAAGTGTGGCAATTGAGGGTATCGCCGTGGGCCTCAATAGTGGCACGCAAGCCTTGCACGGCCGCCAGATTGTGCAGCGAAAAGATATTTCCAGCGCCTTTGAAACGTTGCCCACCACATCGCTGACCTTTTTGTCGAGCGCCTTAACGAATGCCAAAAAGACAAACATCCTGCCTACGTTCAAGGGTGACTTTTTACAGCCGCAAGAGCCAACTCTGGAGATTGATGGTATTGACGGCAGAGCGGTCGGCCGTTTGTACGGCTCATTAACCTCGCTATACGCTAATCTCTTCTCGCCTGAGGTCCCTAAGAACCAGCTCCTTACCCGCAGTACATATGATATTGCTCAGGCGCTTTGGAAGGTTGCCGTCCAGCGAGCAGTCGAAAGTGAGGGCCGCGAAGGATTAGTGCTCCATGATGAGGGTGGTGTGCTTGGCACGCTGTTCGAAACCGAATCGGGCATTTCTATTATCAGACGTATCGCCGACCCTAATGACGCATATGCCATTGCTTCTGTTAAGCGTCCCTTCGGCCAAGATGCCGAACTCTTTGCCGAACAACACACCGTGAGTGCATATATGACGTATGCAGATAGCACACTGCTACCAGCCGAGATGTACAATGACCCCAAGGCGCTGATAGGCGCGCTACCTGCATTTGACGCCGATCCGCGCAACGAAGGCGAAAGCCGGGATGTCACGGTTAGGCTCGAAGATAAGAGCTTGTCGGTGTTTCAGCGGGGCTTGACCGCGCTTTTGTCAAACCGCGTAAACACTTCCGCCTAACGCCGCGATCTATTACGCCAGAGATTTGTTCTTGTAAGCGCGTACCGACAGAGCGTACATAACAACCAGGATGCCCGCGCTCCAGGCCAGTGCCAGGCCAAGTTTATCGCCAGCCGTGCCGTTGGTTAAAAGCGACCGCATTGTTTCGATGATTGGTGTAAATGGCTGATTCTCGGCAAAGCCACGTAAAACAGATGACATTGATGAGGTTGGCACAAATGACGGACTCAAAAAGATGAGCAGCATCAGAATGTAGCTGAATGAGCCGGCACCTTCAGCGGATTTTGCCTGCAGGCCGAAGTATATTGCCATCCAGGTCATAGCCAAGGTAAAAAGGCTCAGCAGTCCGGCGAACAACAACCACTCCTGTAGCCCGGCGTCTGTGCGGAAGCCCACGGCAAAGGCTACGGCTAGCACTAACAGCGATGAAAAAATGTTTGACAGCGCCGAAGAGAGCGCCTGTCCACTTAATATAGATGACGGTGCCACTGGCATGGTGCGGAAACGGTTAATTATTCCCTTTTGAATATCGGTGTTCAGTCGAAAGGCTGCGTAGGCGATGCCGCTTACCACTGTCAGAATAATAATGCCAGGGGTGATGTAGTCAACATAGTGCACGGTGCCGGTTTGCTGGTTAAGCGCCCCGCCGAGTACGTATACAAACATGAGTAGCAGCGCAATTGGCGTTAAGACCACTGTTATAATGGTGTCTGAGCTGCGGATAATATGGCGCAGGCTGCGCTTGGCCATGGTCCAGGTGTCTTGCAGAGCGTACATTACTGTTCCTCCTTTTGAGTGTTTTTAGTGCCGGTGATTTTAAAGAAAACGTCGTCGAGTGTAGGTGTTTGCTGAGCAAAATCGGTTGGTTCGATGCTAGCGTCGCGTAAGCGGATAAACAGCTCGGCAATTTGCGAGGTACTTTCGCCGCAATCAATGGTAAGTGTCAGACCTTCTTTTTCGGTAATGGTGTAGTACTTGCTAAGCGCGGTTTCTGCTGCCGACAGGTGCTTTTGGTCGCTAAATGTCAGCCGTACCAAACCACCAGGCACCTGTTTTTTAAGTTCTTTAGCAGTGCCGCTGGCAACAATAGTACCTTCGTGCAGGAGCGCGATGGTGTCGGCAAGCTCGTCAGCTTCTTCTAGATACTGTGTGGTAAGAAAGATAGTCGTACCGCCTTTGGCAAGCTGTCGAATCATTTGCCACATGGTGTTACGAGCTTCGGGGTCAAGGCCGGTGGTTGGTTCATCTAAAAAGATGATGGTTGGGTTGCCGATGAGGCTCATGGCAATGTCCAGACGGCGGCGCATGCCGCCCGAAAAAGTGGCTACGCGCCGGTCGCCAGCATCAATCAGGTCAAACTTCTGTAGCAGATCGGCTGCGGTTTGGGCAGAATCTTTTACATGGCGCAGGTCGCCGATGAGCTGTAGGTTCTCGCGCGCTGTTAGAGTGTCGTCTACGGCAGCAAACTGGCCCGTCAGGCTGATGCTTTTTCGGACTTTCTCGGCTTGCTTAGTAACGTCAAAGCCATTAACGCTCGCGGCGCCCTTGTCGGCCTGCATAAGCGTAGTAAGAATATTGATAGTCGTGGTCTTCCCCGCTCCGTTGCTGCCGAGGAGCGCAAAAATCTCCCCGCTCTGAACAGTAAAATCAACGCCTTTTAGTACGGCATTCTTTTTGAATGCCTTTGTTAACCCGGTTACGGTGATGGCTGGCTTCATACGAGTCCTTTATTTTTGAAGTTTTTTAGAAATAGCGTGGTTTAGCTTTTGGCGCGCATCGTCTACGAGCTTTTCGTCGTCGTGTACGAGCGTGTCTACAAAGGCGGCAATGTCGCGGCCGGTAACATCCAGTACGTGCTTGCCCTGTGCCGCACCTTCTTCAAGTACGTCAACAAGACGGGTGAACATGTTGGTGGGATCTACTACGCCCAGGCCACCATGCCAGACGTAATTTTTAACTTCGTCGTACACCACTTGGTACTCTTCTGGCAACGCTTTAGCGCGGGCCTGCAGCGCCTTCCATTCTTTTTTTGCTTCTAAATCGCCGATAACTTTGTTGATGAGGTTCATATTATTTCTCCTTATTATTATTTTGTGACTTTTCGTAATACGCGTTCCACTCTTCGTACAATTGCGGTAAGCGTTCGGTTAAAAAATCCCCCAATGACGCAGCGGCTTCAAGCGGCTGACGGCGTTCGGCTGATGCATCTTTTAACAGCTCTAGGCCTTCGCGGGCCAGAGCGGCCATTTCTTGGTACTCGCTTGGGTCAAAGCCGGTGTTGTCTTTGCCGAGCGGATTGAGGCTCACCAGGTCGGAACGGCTCCCGGCTGGCCGGGTGCGGCTGACGAGTTTTTGTGCTTCTAGCCCCTTAAGCGCGTTATTTACTGCGCTGCGGCTGGTTAAAAGTGTTTCGGCAATGTCGTTTATTGACTGCTGCATAGGCTGGCAGACTGACAAATACCCTATAACCCGCCCTGTTACCGGAGGAAAACCAAAACGTTGGGCGTAAAAACGACCCATGTGATCTGCGTAAATAAGTACTTTATCTCTATCCATGCTTAGCAGTATACACAAATAATACAAATAACACAAATTTGTGTTATTTGGTTACAAATCTCGCGTATTACTGACTTATATTAGACAAGCTATGGCAGGTGATTCCCCCCTGTTACGCCAATAACTTCGGCAGTAATGTAGCTTGATTCCTGTGATGCAAAAAATACATACGCCGGAGCGACTTCGGCAGGCTGCCCCGGTCTGCCGAGTGGCACTTTGCCGCCAAACTCGGGAATTTCTTCGGGTGGTTGGCCGTGGCTAGGCTGCAATGGTGTCCATATTGGTCCCGGGGCAACGGCGTTAACGCGAACACCTTTGGCAATAGCCTGCTTGGCAAGCCCTTTCGTAAAGGCGACGATCGCGGCCTTTGTGGTGGCGTAGTCAAGAAGATCTGGCGAGGGTTGGTACGCTTGGATGGACGCCGTGTTAATAATGCTGGCGCCATTGGGCATGTGCGGCAAGGCGTACTTGCAGAGCCAGAACATGGCATATACATTTGTAGCAAACGTCTGCTCAAATTGCTCGGTAGTCAGGTCTTGTATGTCCTGAATGGCAATTTGCTTGCCGGCTATGTTGGCCAGTATGTCTATGCCGCCAAGCTCGCTCATCGTTTTCTCTACCAGTTCTTTACACATGGCTTCGCGGGAGATGTCGCCAGGGCAAGCCACGACCTTGCGCCCTTCTTTTTGGATAAGGTCAATAACTTCTTTGGCGTCAGGCTCTTCTTGTGGTAAATATGACAAAACAATATCTGCGCCTTCGCGGGCAAAAGCAATGGCAACAGCCCGCCCGATACCCGAGTCGCCGCCTGTTACTAGCGCCTTGCGGCCGAGCAGCCTACCACTTCCCTTGTACGATTCCTCGCCGTGGTCTGGCTTGGGGATCATTTTTTTAGCCAGCCCAGGCTCTTCTTGCGTTTGCTTTTTAAATGGCGGCTTGGGATATTGCTGCCGCGGATCTTGCATACTTTGCTGGTTCATTTACGTAGCCTCCTCACTATTTACTCATGTTGCCTGGTTTGCCCTGTATCATATTAAGAATAACGACTAAAATGAGTGCGCCCAGCAGCGACCAAAACAGCCCAACCCACGAAAAGGCCAAGTAGGCTTGATCGCGCCCGGTCAAGAAGTGTGACAGCCAGCTGCCGATAACCGAGCCGATGATGCCTATAAAAATGCTGGCAATGGTGCCTTCTTCGCGTCCGGCAATTTTAGCAGCTAGCCAACCCACAAAGCCGCCTAAAATGAGATATAAAAGCAGATTCATAAAATTCCTTTCTTATTATTAAGAAACCTATGTACCCATTTATTATACCGTCGAGCTGCACGCCGAATCTGTGAGATTACTCCCAGGTCTAGGAGCAATTGTTGCTGAAAAAGCAAAAAGGTTGTATAATAGCAAGAGTTATTAAGGGAGACTTCGCATGAAGCGCCAACTTTTGTGTGGTGCGGCTCTTTCGTTGGCTATTGTGGCCGGCGCATCTGCTCCTACCTACGCAACCAGCAGTCATAATCCCGCTGGAAACAACGGTTTTATTAAAATCAGTAACGAGGTTGTGGCGGACTCAATTCCGCAGAACCATCCGCACGTATCGTGCAGCTTCTCTGTTGAGTTCTATAACTACGACAAGAATAACTCTAAAGCGAATGTAACTTTTGCGTTACAAGCTCCAACCAACAAAGCTGACAACAAATTGACGGTTACTAGTGGTAACCTGACACCTGTTATCGGCGGCGACGTTGCCAGTGGCGGCACCGACCTTGATGCCCGCGAACAATACATCTTGACCTTTGCAGGTACACCGCAGCAAAATCAGGGCTACCATGTTAAGGTAACGGTTAATGCGCCCGGCTCTAAAGGCAGCGACGTAAAGCACAAAGTCTTTTGGGTGCAGCCTTGCGCCACCACAACTCCCGACACGCCCACTACACCTGTTACCCCTGCCACCACAACCACTTCTGGCAATACTCCCGTGCAAACTACCAGCGCAATAGCCCCTACAGAACTACCCAACACCGGTAGCGGCTTAGGCGTACTTATTGCCGGTGCGTTGGCTGGTGCTGCAGCATACGCTGTTGCTTTGCGACGTTTCCGCAAGCAAGCCTCGCTGTAATTTGAGGTTGATTAGTAAATAAAGCCATCTTTTTGATAAGCTTTATAAAAATCTTCGATTGATTGCTCGAGCTGGTCTTCTAAACCGTAGTGTCTGGCAATGCCCAGTGCTGCGCGCAGCACATCCTGCAATTCCTTAACCAGATGCTCGTCTGTTGCCTGGCCGTGCTTCTGGTGCTTGATGCCCATATTCTCTTTGTGGTTCACGGCTGCAGCTAACTCACCGCATTCTTCGGCAAGACGCGACACACGCTGAAAAGCCGAGTTTCCGTCTGGGAACCGCCTATCTAGTGCTTCGACAATCGCCTTGAGAGCCGCAAAGGTTTCTGGTTTGTCGATTGCCTGCTGAAGGTATTGTTGGTCTGTCATGTGAGTAGCCTTTTATACTCTTGTTTCGTCTGTTACTTCAACGAGAATACCGTCTGGATCCTCGATAAAGAAGTACCTATACCACTTCCCTTGCTTAATATCCGTGGTGGTAACTCCTTTTGCGGTCAGATCTGCATGCGCTGCTTCAATTGACGCTACTTTCAGGCCAAAGTGCTTCGTGCCGATAATGGGCAGATCTGTGCTGGTGGAGTGGATTGACTCAGGGGCGGGCTGGGCGTCCGCATAGCAAAAAAGCTCCAAAATGAGACCATGGAGGTTTAGGTGTGTGATGCTCAAGCTTTTGTCTTCGGCTTGCCAAAAAGAAAGCTCTTCAAAACCGAGTTGTTTGTAGAAATCGACAGATATCTGGCTGTTAGAAACGCTAAATGCAATGTGGTGAGGGCTATACATGCTCTTATAATACTGCATTTACATCTACCGCGTGGCAGTAAAAAAAGATACGCTCCACGATTGTGCCGTGGAGCGTATCTGCGTATCGATGATTTTGGTGACCCCTGCGGGATTCGAACCCGCGATTGCCGGACTGAGAACCCGGAGTCCTGGACCGCTAGACGAAGGGGCCAACCTTGCGTACTCCTTGCGTGTATGTGCATAACACCACACTAGGCAGAACAGATATATCCTATCATATCAACCCCTGGGTTGCAACAGGTCTTTGCACGACTCACAGAGGTGTGCTATCGTAGACCGGTCACTAATATCTACCTAAATAGAAATAAAAAATATGGGAATGCACGCAGAAAAATCTTCCGCATTTAATAAAAACATCCTTCGTAACCCTGTAGCGTATCTGACGGTTGGCGTTGGCGGGGCTATTTTGTCGGGAATGATGGTACTTAACAATATAGCTCCAGAAGTTGAGGGCGAGCACCTGCCGTCTCCGGCGGCCACGGCTACCCCTTATAGTACGCAGTACTCCGAGTACTCCATAGAAATGCGGGGCGAAGCGCTCCGATCCCCAGATGTCCTTCGTGAGTTGGGTGTTTGTGCCAGCGAACTGCAAGCTGAGCTGGACTTTGAAAAAAGCCAGGCATCAACCCTTGGCAACCATGCGGGCCGCATCATCGCTGACACTCGCAAGGGATTGCGTATCGCCAAGGAAGCCGGTCTGGTGGCCTGCCCCACCGACCCAAATTTGAGTCGTTCTGTAAAGCTGCACACGGGCGGCGCGGTGTATCGCAAGCAAGTGACGCGCTATCGGAGTCAACTGTGGTGTGGCGACCGCAGCGCATTGACCAATAACGCTCAAGATGGCATAATACGTAGAGATAATCAATTGGCCAATTGGCTTAAGGCTGGTGACGCGGTATTTAGGTCGTGCCACGAAACAGCATAACGAAAAGGTAGTATGAGAAATTACGAGAGTTACGAAGGAGATGGTTGGGAACCACAGGGCACGCGCCCCTATGTTGAACAACTAGAAGGCGAGCCTGATGCGCATTACCAGCAGTTTGCCAACTTTGTTGGTGGATTTAAAAATGCACAGCCGCTCAACCGAAAAGACGCTCGTGCTACCCGGCGCATTCTTACATTTGGCCGTGCTTTAGCCTACCGAACCAGTGCGGGCATTTTGTCTCATCCTGATGTAGTGCCGCTCGCCGTGCGAAACGAGTGGGAAGCTCACCGGACCGGTAGTCGGCCAGTTCCGGCCTACAAAGAAGGCCACAGCGGTCGCTGGCGCCGCATTGGCGTAGGCGGTGCAATTGCAGCTGTTGCCGCCGGCTTAACGGTAGCAATTGGCCTTACCGCTCAAAGCGGCGAGTCTAACGATCATTCCCGCAAAGTTGTTGCCCAAAGTGCCGACAGCCTACGTGCACTTGGCATTTGTGCGGCAGACATGCGCATGCAGCTGGAATACGACCAGACAAAAGACGTTAGCAATGGCCGCGCACGGTATGTAAAAGAAGAAGTCAAAATCGACCTAACAGCTATTAAAACTGCAACCGAAGCTAACCTTCCCTGCGTAAAACAGCCAGACGAAAGCGCCTTTGTAGTCGTTCAGGAGCCCCGCTCACAGCGGGCGGTAGACGTTTCGCTGTATCGTTTAGGGATGACCGAGTTTGTGGCCGCAAACTGGCAAGCGCAAAGCGAGGCCTTTCAGCACCAAATAAACGTTGCTGGTGAAGATGGCGACTACAAAGAGTACCAGCAAAAGATTGATGCGGGCAATGCCGTTATGCAAAGCCTTGGCGGTGTTAACGCCCTAAACCCGTAAGCTGTACGTTTATTTGTGGTATGGATGGCCAGCGTTAATGGTGCTGGCTCGGTACAGTGCCTCGGCAGTGACCAGCATAGCCAGGTCATGTGGTAAGGTAAGCCGCGAAAGGCTCCAGTGTGCATCGCAAGCTTGGCGTACGGTTTGCGGTAAACCTTCCGGCCCGCCGATAACAAAACACACTTCCCGGCCGCCTTGCGCCTGCTTTTCTAAAAACGCGGCTAATTCCGGGCTGGAAAAGTTTGTTCCCTCTATGTCGAGCGCCACCTTGTAGGCGCTGCCCATTGCCTGCGTAAAGCTCTCTGCATCGTAGGCTTTTTTGTTGGCAATATGCGTTAGGCGCAGCTGGTGAAACCGTTGCATTCGCTTTACATATTCCTGCCAGCCATTTTGAGCGTAGGCCAGCTTTGGTTCGCCAACGGTAATAATGTGCAATTTCATACTTTTTGCTTTTCTCCTGGCTTTTTAAGAATGGCAATATTGTGCTGCTTAGCAATGCTCATACCTGGTTTGTCCTGAAAGAAGTCGCGCAGCGCACGCTCTACGCCGGGCAGCGTTTCGCGCTGGTAATCGTCTACCAATATGGTTCCGCCGGGAGTCAAGCGTGGCCATACCAGACGCAACGAATCGATAATTGAGCGGTAAAAATCGCCGTCCAAAAAAGCAAAGGCAATTTGGTCGGGCACTTCGCCGGCAGTGAGCTGACTGAACCATCCTTTATGAATAATAGGTGGCTGTAGCCCAGCTTGGCGGAACACTTTTACAAAATCTGCTTTACTTACGTAAAGCTTACCGGCAGCGAAGTCCACACCCGCGGCGTTGGCATCTTGCACACTTTTTTCGGGCAAGCCATCAAACGAGTCGTATACATGAAACACCTTGTCGCTCCCCTGCTGGTTGAGCAACCGGCGGATAAAAACACTGGTAGTGCCAGCGTAACAGCCAAATTCCACCACATCACCGGCAATGTTGGCCTGCAAGGTTGCCTCTAGCGCATGCCATACCACAGCCACACCTTCTTTAGTTACTTGGTCGGTAATAACCGGAAAGCCGTTAAAGTGGTGGCGTGTATCACGCGGGTCGCGTAAATGGTCTTTGAGCGAATCATGCATGGTCAGTACCTAGTATACGAGCCGTTGGTAGTTCTTCCCAGCGGGAAACATAGCGCGGCGAACGAATGTGGTGCTTTGGCTGCCATGCCTGGCTCAAATCTTCGGCCGCAAAACGTATCTTGTGTCGCCCCCAGCGCGTATTAATGGCGTCAAAGGCTTGCATACGGCGGTCGCTCCGATCCACGGAGGCAATATCAGCCTGGCCAAAGATATCGGCCTGCACTGCTGCTTCTGGAAGCAGGTCGTATAAGAACACGCCCAGGCGATGGTATTTTTGCGCCGACGAGAATATACCAGCCAGCTCCTGGCACAGCACGCTGGTGATGTGGCCGGTATCGTTGGTTGGTGTGGCGAGTGTTACTTCGCGGCTCCAGCGCCGAAAGCCGGGTTTGTGACGATTGGTCATGGTAAAAAGGCCGATCTTACGTGCCCGCAAGCCCTGTCCGCGCAAATGAAAAGCCGCCCGTGAAGCCAGCGTGGCAATGGCTGCCTCTAGAATGTGGGCTTGGCTTACATCTTCACCAAAGGTGCGCGAGCGCATAATACTTTTGGCAATTCTGCCTTCTTCGGTTAGGCCATGGCAGGCGGTGCCGTTTAGCTCACTTACCAACTGCCGACCGTGAATGCCCATAAGCTGTTGGGCGTACTGTGGCCGTAAGCGGCTAACGTGCCAGGCAGTGGAATAACCCTCTAGCCGCAATCGAGGCGCTATCCGCCGCCCCACTCCCCAAATGTCTTCAATGCGGGTACTGGTGAGCATCGCCTCTCTGGCTGCTTCGTCAAGGTGTATAAAGCTTACGACGCCGCGGGTAGCGGTGTTCTTTTTAGCGTACTCCGTGCCAAGCTTGGCTAGTGTTTTAGTGGGCGCAATACCTATGGAAACTGGCACGCCTACTTCGCGCCAGATGCGAAGGCGGACCTGCCTGCCCCACTCCTCGTAGTCGTCAATGGGCAGCGAGCTGATATCTAAGAACGACTCGTCCACCGAATACACTTCAATACGCGGCGTTACTTGGCTTAAGATGTTAATAATACGCTTGCTGATGTTGCCGTACAGCTCAAAGTTAGCCGAGAACTGCGTGATACGGCCGCGCCGGAATGCCTCGCGGTGCTTAAAGGCTGGCGCGCCCATGGGAATGCCCAGAGCCTTGGCTTCGTTGCTTCGGGCGACCACACAGCCGTCGTTGCTGGAGAGTACTACAACGGGCTTGCCCTGCAAGTCGGGCCGAAAAACGCGCTCACAGCTTACAAAAAAGTTATTACAGTCTACGAGCGCGAACACCGGTTTCATGAGTTCTTCCTAAACTGATGAATCGTAGCCGTTACAACGCCAAAAAGCTGGCTTCCGGCCGGCATATCTTTGGACTTGCTTAGGCAGAACTCGCCGCTTTGGTCATTCCACCAAGCCACGATGTCGGTCTTTTTAGCGTCAAGGGCGCGGTCTATAACGGCGATGTCCTGGTCGAATATCCCCAGTGTTTGCCAGTCGTTGCCACTGATGCGAAACAAAAAACTGCTGCTTGGCCGTTGCACAAGAAGTTGATGGATATCTAAATTATCGGCAAAGCCGCGGTCGGCCGCCGGATTTGGAAAGCCGCTATGAACCGAAATGCCATGCGAATTGTCATGCTGCATAGCAACCTCTTTGTTAGTGCCTATAGTATAACATTTTTAGCGTTACGCCAGGGTATCGAGCAGTTCAACTAACTCGTGCGGTGTGATCTCTGCTTTTACCACGTACCCATCGGCCTGCTTTTCGATGTCGGCCCGAATGTCTTCGCGCTGTTCCAGGTTGGTGGTAATGATGATTTTGGCGTGCAGGTGCGGCGTTTCGGACGTGTCGCGCAGGCGGCGCAGCACTTCGATACCGGTGATGCTGGGGATCATTAAATCGAGCAAAATAATATCAAATTGGTCAGATTGAGCTAATGCCAACCCTCGTTGACCGTCCACTTCTACGGTTACGTCATAGCCGGCCCGCGTTAGGGCACGAACGTACAGCTCGCTAATAAAATGCTCATCCTCAATACACAAGATTTTCTTGCCGAGGGGTGCGCTTGGTGCAGGCGTTTGGGTGTTTGGTTCCATATATTATCTCCGATACAGCGAGTGATTTTTAATCCAGCCGTGGGCGTTGCGCACGATACCAGTTTCATTATCCGGCTTTTGGCCGTCGGCAGCAACCTGCGAATATGGCAGAACGGTAAAACCAAAGGTACTCCCCTGGCCCTCGGTGGAATTAACCCAGATCTGTCCGCCATGTGCCGTAACAATCGCCTTGGAAAGATACAGACCTAAGCCGGTGCCGCCAATTTGCGCCCGGTTACGGTGGTTGCGGTAAAATTTGTTAAAGATGTGCGAAATAGCGCTGCCCGGAATACCGACGCCAAAGTCCTGGACGGTAGTTTCTATTTGGCCATCACGACGCTCGCTGGCTTTAATAATGATAGTTTTGCTGCCATTGCTGTATTTGATGGCGTTGTCTATGAGGTTGCTCAGCACCTCGTAAATACTTACCTGGTCAACGGCTACGGCCGGCAATTGTTCGGGAAGTTCCAGTGTAAGCTTAATGTTGCGCACTTCGGCCCGCAGCGAAAGATCACTTACTACGCGCCGCAAAATATCTTGCCATGACTCTCTGTGCAGCTTAAGCTCAAACTGGTCGTTCTCTACCCTGGAGACATTCAGGATCGTGTTTACAAAACCCGAGAGTTGCCCGGCGCTCACCGACATCTTTTTCATAAAATCGTCGAGCTCGGGTGATAATTTTCCAGAAAGCTCCTCCTCGAACGCCTCAATATAACCCCGCAAAAGCGTTAGTGGCGCGCGCAGTTCGTGCACGGCCAAAGCAACAAAACTAATTGCCTGTTCGTCTTGGGCGTATTGGCTGGTGTGGTCAAAGAACACGAGCATGGTTTCCAGGCCTTGCGGATTGCCCTGGTTGTAGTAGGCCGCTAAGTCGCAAATAGGTGATTGGCGCTGCTCATCTGGCGACAGGTTAATGCGCACTCGCTCCCAGGTGTGCGTGGCGATTGCTTTATCTTTTTTGGCTTGCGTGAGCCAGGTAGTAAAGGTGTGCTCGCTTGGGAACGACATGTCCATAACGGCATAGACGTTTTTGCCTGTTATGTCGTCGGCTTCCAGGCCAATGTAATCAAGCAACGCGCGATTGGCAAATACGACGGTGTCTTCGGCGTCTAAAATTGCCAGTGGCAACGGCAAGTTGGTGGCTACAAAGTCCTTGCCCGGGGCCAGTTCTTCTTTATATGAAAGCTGCTGCATCGAATCCATAACGCTAGCTAGCTGATATATCTGCGAAACCAGACTGGTGACTAATTCTTTGCCTAAGCGAATCTTTGTCAGATTTGGTGCTGGTTGATCGGCTGTTTCTGGCGAAATGTGCTGTACGGCTTGGCGGATAGCTTTGAGCGGCTCGCTTAGATAGCGCGTGCTGAGCACGGCAAAGCCGATGCTCAAAAAAATGCCGGTTCCCGCCAACCAAAATACTGTCAGTTCCGGCTGAAAATGCTGGTAATTATGGACGTACCAAAAGCAGCCCACCAGAAAGAAGTTGTTGGCTAACAGAATAACGAGCAAATGATTGCGGATCTGGGCAGTAAACTTCTGCAAATGGTCCATTACTGGTATGAGACCTCGCTAAGGCTCCCGGCAGCGGTAAACCAGGTCTGGCCGGGGTTAAGTGCTAGCGCATTGCCTGCTTCGTCGGTAAAGGTAATTTGCGCGGTGTTGGTGTCTTTGTGCCAGGTTGCGCGTGTGGCAATGCCATCCTGAAAGATCAGCGCATCACCGCCGCCGACTGCCTGATAAGTGGTATAAATGTCGTTTTTACCCTTGGGCATGGCCAGCACAACAACAACTTTGGGGCTGAGCTGTGTTTGTTTGCCTGCCTGATCAACCACCATGTGTGCTGCTCCGCCCTCGGAACGCTTATAGGCATTAGAGGCTGCATCGTAGTCGTAATGCGAATTATATGGTGCGCTCGAAATAGTCACCGTAATGCTGGTAGCATTAGGTGTTTTACTGGGTGATTCAGTCTTGCGTTTTATGGGAGTAAAATCGCTGGTGGTGTAGCCTTTTTTGGACTCAGCATCCCGTAAACTCGCAATACTGGTATACATGTTATGCGGTGCTGCTCGGCTGGAGATACGGTGATATGCCGAGGAATTGTAAAATTGGTCTAGGTCTTTGGCGTGCCATTCTTTAAGGAGTCGCAAGGCGTCGCCACTGCCGCCCACGTGGGCGACGGGCGCATCAAAACCGAGCAGCCACTGGATATAGTAGGGTCGCACCGAGCGAACCGGACCAATGTAGTCTGGCTCCCCCTCTTGATACAACGTCAAAAAGCGCGTAATGCCGCCCTCGGCGATGGCCTCAAAAACCACACCGGCATAGTTGATGCCCGATTGCGGCCGAGCCGTAGGGCTATTCTCGATCATAATGGCCGTAACTGGCCGGTCGTTGATACTCGGATCAGTAATGTCTATGCCCATAAGTTCTGATTTGAGCGGTTCGCTGGTGGTTTTATGGGTTGAGGGTTTTTTGGTGATGCTTGCCGGTGCCTTAGCCTCTTTTTTAAAGAAGATGGCGTATACTCCCAGGCTGAGGCCCACAAGCGCTATAATGACAATAACAGTTATAATCCACTCTTTTTTAGTGCGCGGCATTCTGATACGCGGCGGCCACCACTTGTGCTTTGGCTTTGGCTGCGGCGCGCCAGGCACATGACTGCTTTGCAGCGGCTCTGTTACCAGCGACGGCCCTTTATGTTGTGACGATTGCGGCGAAGACTCACCTTCTTGCGAATGTTGAGGATGCATGACTCCTATTGTAAAACGCTTACGCCTTATTTGTCACGGCGTTTGTGCAGCTTGGCAGCTTTAGTGGATTTTTTCTTCTCTGTTTAGCATGGCTATAAGGGTTTCGATGCGCCGTGCGCGGGTTTCTGGCTTTTTGGCAGTTTGGATGCGCCACAAGATAGCGTAGGTGTTCGTTTTATTGAGGGTGGCGTAAAATGCCTTGGCTTTGGGGTTGGCGGCAAGAGCGGCCTGAAAATCGTCGGGAATGACGCTATTGCTGGATGAGTCATAGGCTTGTTCCCAGCGGCCATCCGCTTTGGCGGCATCAATGGCGGCTTGCCCGGCCGGCTGTATCTTGCCCGCCGCTGCTAGTTTGGCTACTTTGGTAACATTTCGTTTTGACCAAATGCTTTTTGCCCGTCGCGGCGTGAATTTTTGCAGATAATACGTAGCGTCAAAGCGCTGGGTCTGACCGTCTATCCAGCCGTAACACAGAGCAGCATCAAGCGCTTCATCATAGCTGGCCGTAGTAACTCCAGTTCCCTTTTTAGCAAACTTTATCCATATGCCTGCGGGCTGTGTGTGGTGCGCGTGTAGCCATTTTCGCCATTCCTCTTGGTTGGCAAATTCTATAACGGGCAAATCTTTGTACATTTCCATACAGAGTAGTATACCAGCCGGGCAAAAAGCATAAGCTTGACAAATGTACGCCAAAATGGTAGAATAATGTAATGAAACAGATGAGTCACGAGGCTATTCTTTCGGCTGATCAACAGCCTTTACTACCTGATAATACCCGTAATCGCAAGCTGCGCAACAGCGCGCTAGCGCTTGCTGCTGGCGGATCGATTGCCCTGGGTTTGGTTGAAATGATGTACCCTGTAGGCGCGGCTTTAGCACCTGAGAACATTGTGCAACATGCAGCGGGTGCCGTTGACGCCGACGAGCGTCGGATTGAACAGGCCCTAGAAAAAACCTTTGGCCACCGCTACTGGGTAAACTGTACAACCTCGTACGAACATCAATCAAATATGAGCCGCGAAACAGATGTTGCGGCTATGTCTAGCGGCGATAGTGTCGTGCGTCTTATTACCCTAAGGCAATCTGATTGTGACTATATTGTCGATTTTGCCGACGACCCGTTTCACTATAAAGAGGCTGTTCCTACGGCTGAGGATCTTGGTGTAAATCTGTCAGATCTTGGTTTGACTCAAAAAGAGTATCAGGATCTTATGGGGTCGGCCCCTGGTGTAAGCAACGCCAGTGCCTCTAATGCCATGCGCCGGTTGTCTCATGAGGCTGGCCACAGCGAAGGTGTGGTAAACGAAAGCGACACAGAGTGTTTTTCGTACCAAGCAATGACTACTATTATGACCAAGGGCTTTGATATTCCCCGCAAGCAAGCCACTGAAATGACAAAGGACGTTGCTGAACACAACGATTCTGCCTCGATGCGGCCACAGTACCAGTTACAACCTGACTGTACGCCGAAAGGTCTGAACTTTGGCTTTAATGACGCGCAATTCCCCCAATTGCCAAAGTAATATTTGACCTATTGTAAACTATATTCTACTATATGCTTTTGATAAGGAGTATCTATGGCTCGAACCCGCTTTCCTGACATGTATCATTACCGGCTGAATGCTGCCGGAACATTCGCCGCCTCTGCCCTACTTACCGTTGCAGCTAATCTGGGGATGCACGCAGTGTACGCCCACGAAGATGTGCCCAGTACAAACGGTTCTATTACGCCTGATTTTAAGCGGCAAATAGTGCCAGAAGCTGCGCCGATGCGACTTGGTTTTGATGTGAACGAAATGAGTATCATGCCTTATGCACCGGACTTTGGTCAAAGCCCTCAATCTGAACAAGTAGACCGGCAAAGTGTTGACGCTTTGGTAAACCGCATTGGCGACATCGCCTCAACCACTGGTGTTGAGGTTGATCGGATTATCATCCAGGGACGGTCTTCTGACGAAGCTGGTAACGGCATTGATGCTGGCCTTGGCGAGCAGAATCAACAAAATCTTGATCTGGCAGCCACACGTGCCAACGCTTTTGGCCGTACATTCCGGGTTGCGCTTCATGCCAATAGCGATACGCGGGCTATTCGCGTAGAAACTGCCCCGCCGCAGGAGCAGATTCTTGCCGACTCTGAAGTTGATCGTTTGCGAAGCGAGTCTCAGGCCGATGGCTTATCGCTCAGCCAGGCCGTGCACCGTTTTAACCACGGCGGCAGGCTTGCCTCTACTTTGACCGAAGATTTACAGGTGACACTTGGCGATAATCGCGGAGTTCATGTGTATGTTGAGGGATCTAAGATGGCGCCGACTCCCTTTGCGATTATGAACGAGCGGCAGCCCGAACCTTCGCCAGAACCTGCTCCAAACCAAAAGCCTTCGCCAGAATTGCCAATTGTACCAGTGGTTGTACCGGTGGCTACGCGCCGAAAATATCCGTACGGTGATATCTTGCCCGATGTGCGTCCGCTCGGCCACAAGAATATATCTCCGGTAGGTCCCGGCGGCGAACCGTTCATGGGCAAAGAAACCGCTGACCTCCAAGCTAAGTTCGACCTCGTTTAAGAAGTAGAACTGCTATAGTGCCTGCAAGCTTGCGTCAATCCGGCGCAGGCTTGTTTCTTTGCCAAGAGCGGCCAAGGTGTCGTTAAGCGCTGGGCTAAATGGCGCCCACGATACGCTAAGGCGAACAAGGCTAAACAGGATTCCCGGTTTTTGTCCGGTGCTCTCCAGTAGCGCATTGAGCGTCTGTTGGAGTGCTTCGCTGGTAAAGTCGCTTGCTTCTAGCGCTGACCGGGCTGTTGTTAAAAGTGTGCGAATGTCATCATCGCTGAGCTTTTTGAGCTGCTTGTTGTTGCGTACCATACTCCAGTCGGGAGTTGGTTCGGTAAAAAAGTAATTGGTCATAATGGGTAGGTCGGTAAGTGTTTTGAGGCGATCCTGCACCAAAGAAAGAACCACCTTTTTACGGTTCTCGTCCGCATTTGCAGCGCTTTCTGGCCAAAAATCTACAACCCGATTATACAGATCATCGAGGTTAAAGCTGCGGATCCACTGACCATTCATCCACAAGAGCCGTTGCTCGTCAAAGCGGGCACCACTGTGCTGTACGCGGTCAAGCGAGAACTTTTGCACCAGCTCTTCCTTAGAGAAGATTTCTTGCTCGGTACCGTCGTTCCAACCAAGGCTGGCAATAAAGTTAAGCAGCGCCTCTGGAACAATACCTTCGCGAATATAATCGAGTACGTCTTTGGCGCCATCGCGTTTACCAAGTTTTTTGCCACCCGTTGGCGCTAAAATATGCGGCATGGTAGCAAAAATAGGGTGCTCCAACCCTAGTGCCTCGTAAATGTTCAAGTAGTTTGGTTGGCTGGCGATAAATTCTTGCCCCCGAATAATATGCGTTACTTGCATATCGGCATCGTCTACAATATGTGCAAAATTGTAGGTTGGATAGCCATCAGATTTAATAAGAATAATATCGTCAATCACCTCTGGACCGGTAGAAAGATCGCCCATGACTTCGTCGTGCCATTGATAGCTCTTTGGGTCGCTCTTAAAGCGAAGCGGTTGGCTACCATCCCATTTGGGAGGATTTTGAGGCCGATGATTGCGGTATAAAAATGGTCGCTTTTCGGCCTTGGCTTGCTCACGAAAAGCCTCAAGTTCCTGTGGTGAGTAAGGGTCGGCATAAGCTCGCCCAGCATCAATCAATCTTTGCGCCCATTCTTTATAAAGAGGTAGCCGCTCGCTCTGTTTGTATGGGCCGTGCGACCCACCAAAGCCAACGCCTTCATCGGGTTGGATGCCAAGCGTTTTGAGGCATTGCAAGAGGTGGTCGATACTTCCTTCGACCTCGCGTTTTTTATCGGTATCTTCAAGCCGCAGAATGAACTGGCCGTCAAAATGGCGCGCTACCAGATACGCAAACAATCCGGTGCGAATGTTTCCAACATGCTGAAACCCGGTTGGACTAGGGGCATAACGAGTGCGAACAGTATTCATCGGAGTAATTATACCATACCATCAGGGGTGCATAAGGCTAAACACTGGTGGCAATAGAAATAATGTCGGTTTTGCTGATGTCGCCGTTGATCTTCATGCTATACAATACACCGCCGTTAACCCAAGCGGCTTTGTCACCGTATACATACACTGTGCGGCCTTGGCTTTCGTATACTTTATAGGAGGCATCTTCTATCGCTACAACATTATCAAGGAGTGTTTGACTGTCCCAGCTTGACTCTTGTTGCTGCAACGTATAACTGCTGGAGCCAGAGCGGAAGCTCACGCGGACAACGCCGTGGTCGGCCTGAATGCCGCCTTCCATTGCGTAGCCGGTTGGGTGGTAGCTTGGTAACGTGGCGCTAAAACCTGCCTTGGACGAAGCAATGCGCAGCTCAATGCCCGGCATATTTAAGTAAGCGACAAATCCGGCAATAGCCACAAATGCGGCCAAAAAAGCACCTGCTTGCACAAAGCGGTTGCGTGCCTTGCGTTTGAGTTTTGGAGCTGGCTGTTCATGACTGCGAGCATTAGCAATGGCGGCCTCAAAGATATCGTCAGACTTAGAAGCTGGCACGGGGGTTTGATGTGCAGCATGGTGATGTGGTGCTAAAACAGCCTGTGGAGCCGGCCGGCGCTGGGGCTGGTACATAGTTGCACGCGAGCGTTGGGCAGAGCGCACAGCACTGGCTTGTGAAATGCTTTGTAATGGTGCCGCTGTTGGTGCCGCCAGGGCTGCTTTGGCCGTTTGGGGCGCTGCTAATTGCTTGGGATGGTTTTGCTGACTAGTCGTAAAACGCTGCACCTGGCTGCTCTGGCGATGCCCGCGGGCGCGCATAAGACGCTGTTTATCTATGTGATGGGCTGCCAACTTGATTGAAGGTGTTGCAACCGCTATTTCTTTTGCAGGAATCTCTTTTACGCCCTGCGTCTTGAGTGTTTTTTTGGCGGCAATTGGCTTATTAACACTGCGACGCATAAGCGTCTTTGCTTTTTCGGGCTTATGGAAGCTTGCAGCTTTGCTGGGCAGAGGCTTGGCGCGTTGTATATCAGCTCGCAGTATCGGCTTTTCGGGCTTTTGAGGCTGCAATTTAGCAAGCTGCTTCTGCACTTGTATATGATTTGACTGGTTAACAGATGTGTTCGGTTTTTTGGCAGGCGCAAAACCATCTACTACCCGACTGTGGCGTCGCAATGCTGGCTTTTTGGCTGCCAAGGCTACATGAGAAGATTCCCCAAGGAGTGCTCCACTCTGGGCGTCGTAGCGCTTGCCGTTAATTTCGATAATCCGATTACCCACTAAAATTGTTACCCTTTTATTTCCGCATAGAACTTATGCCTTAAAGTATAGTAGCCAAAGCCTTTGGCTGCAAGCAAAAGATAAAAGCATTACAGGACGCTCCTTATGCTACTATAGACGGGTATGAGAGCAAATGCCGACAATTTAGGCTATAACAATGACGCTGCTATTATTAAAGTTTTTTGGCAGACTGTTCTGCAACAAAAGCGTCTCCTCTTTAAGGCGCTTCTCTACCCTCTGGGTACTTTGCTGCTCAGCACCATCGCGCCGCTTATTATAAGCCGTACGTTAGCGGCATTAGCTTTGGGTGGTGACGCTATGCACTTTGTGCCGTATCTGGCGGGCACTGCCCTGGCGGGAGTTTTGTGTACCCGGATTGGCTTTGCATCGGTTATGGCTCACCAGGCCCGCACGATGTACGCCCTGCAGGTTCGGGCCCTCGATACCCTTTTGCGCCACGCCTCAAGTTTTCATAATAATAATGTCGGCGGAAAGCTAGTGTCTGATGCTATCGACTTGCCGTCGGGGTATTCTCAAGTAGTGATTGCTGCTTTCGTCCATGCATTACCCTTTGCCCTGTCTCTTATTTTAGGTATGACGATTGTCTTTATTGATTCCTGGCAACTTGGATTAATGGTTGCCTTTATGGTAGTTGGAACGGTAACGTGGGGCGTTATTGAGAGTCGACGCCGGAGCAGCGCCCGCCAAAAGCGGCTGATTGCGACCAAGGCAGTAACAAGCCACATTGCCGACGCTATCCTTAACGCGCAAACAGTCAAAACCTTTGCCCGCGAAGAAGATGAGTTAAAGGAGCATAAAAAGCTGGGTGGCAAGTTGCTGAAGTTCCGTTTGCAAGACTGGCAGCGTGCCGGCCAACAAGGCAATAATCGCATGATTGGCCTTATGGCGATGCAATTGGTACTTACGGTGGTAATTATTTCTGCAGTGCGCAACAACCCTGCTCTGCTAGGCATTGGTATTTTTGCCTTTAGCTTTACATTAACTCTCAGCAACAAATTGTTCGAGATTACTTCTATGCTGCGTACCATCGAGGATGGTATTTTGAGCAGCGCCCCAATGGTCGAGCACATCATGGCCGACCCAGAGATTACCGATGCGCCCGACGCCAAAGATCTGTCGGTATCTAAAGGCGAAGTGGTGTTTAACGGCGTTACCTTTGGCTACAAAGATGCCACTAATAGCCAAGAGGTATTTACCGACCTTACGCTTACTATTCGCCCTGGTGAAAAGATAGGCCTGGTTGGCCCGAGCGGCGGCGGCAAGTCTACCCTTACCCGGCTTTTGCTCCGTTTTGAGGATATTCAAGCGGGCGCCATTACTATTGACGGCCAGGATATAGCACATGTTACACAGGCCAGTTTGCGGCATGTTATTTCGTACGTACCGCAGGAACCAATGCTTTTTCACCGCAGTATTCGCGAGAATATTGCCTATGGCAAGACAGATGCATCACTAAGCGATATTAAAAAAGCAGCCGCCTTGGCGCACGCCAGCGGCTTTATCGAAGACCTTGCCGACACTTACGATACTATTGTTGGCGAACGCGGCGTTAAGCTCAGTGGCGGCCAGCGGCAGCGTATTGCTATTGCCCGGGCAATATTAAAAGATGCCCCGATACTTGTTTTAGATGAGGCTACTTCAGCCTTGGATAGTGAAAGTGAAGTTCTTATTCAG